>DATABS010000001.1:0-46433 GCA_036259475.1 Acidimicrobiia bacterium
CCATGGCGTGCAATTCATGCGCGAAAACGGGGTATCAGGCCTCCCGACGGGAGGCGAGGAAGGCGCCGACGATGACCAGGACCACCCCGACCACGGCGATCGCCGCCACCTGATCGGAGCGAAATACCACTCCGAGCAGCAGGGCAACCAGAGGGATGCAGTAGGTGATGAACGAGGCCCGGGTGGCGCCGACTCTTCCCGTCAGCGTCCCCATAAGCACGAACGCCAGCCCGGTGCCGAAGACTCCGACGGCCAGCGTGGCGGCGAGCGAGGACCAGGCGAATTCTGAGTCGCCGAGGCCGATGAGGCCGTAGGGCACTACCAGGGGAGCCGCCACCCATTGAACCCGGGCGAGCACCGGCAAGGACCCGTACTTCTGCTGCAGGGGCGTGACGATGTTGGTCGAAATGGCGTAACAGATCGTCGCCGCCAGCACGAGGGCCACTCCCAGGAAGGCCGTCCCGGTGCCTCTGGCCGAGGAAAGCGATATTGCGGCGATGCCGGCGAATCCCAACAGGAGGCCGATCGTCTGACGCCTTCCGGGAAGCTCACGGAGAAGTGCCACGGCCACCACGGCGGTGAAAATCGGCATCGCCCCGTTGAGCATCCCGGCGACGGCCGAGTTGATCCACTGCTGGGCGATCGGGAAGAAGCTGAGGGGGAGGGCGATCCAGATGAGCCCCAGAGCCGCCACCCTGGGCCAATCCTGGCGGGCGATGCGCTGGCGGCGGGCGCGGGGCACGAGTGCCAAGGTGGCGGCCCCGAAGCCAACCCTCAGCAGGGTCACCAGGCCGGGGTGAAAATGGTCCAGGCCGATGTCTATGAAGAGGAACGAGCTACCCCAGATCAGGGCCAGCGAGACGAACAGCGCCCAATCCGAGCCTGAGAACGCCTCGCGGTTGGTGCCGTGGCTGGTCGAGAGCAGCCTGGTCTGGGGACCGCTCACCATAGGTACGGGTCGAGTGGCGCGATTCGGAAAGCGGTCGACATGAGCCGGCCAGCGTACCGGGGCGTGGACACTCGAGAATCGGCGGCCCCGGGAACAGCCGCCCGGGCGGTATGCTGAGACGGAGCCGTAGATATCGGACGGGAGAGTCCCGATCGACGGGACGCCGAAGGGGCAACGCACAGAGCGGAAACTCTCAGGCACCAGGACCGTCCGAGGGAGGCGCCGCTGAAGGGCTTCGACAGCGTGACAACGTCACCGCTCCTCGGGAGTCACCATGTCGACCTACCAGTTCAGCCAACGTCACATCGGCCTCGCTCCGGACGAAGTCGAGCGGATGCTGGAGACCCTCGGGGTCGAGAGCGTCGACGAGCTGATCGATGAAGCCGTTCCCGGCCGGATCCTGGAGCGCAGGAAACTCGATCTTCCCGACCCGCTCGACGAGAGGGAGGTACTCGACGAGCTGGGCCGCCTCGCCGGCAAGAACCGGCAGCTGACCTCACTGATCGGCCTGGGCTACTACGGCACCATCACCCCGCCTGTCGTGCTGCGCAACGTCCTGGAGTCGCCCGCCTGGTACACCGCCTACACCCCCTATCAGGCCGAGATCTCCCAGGGCCGGCTCGAGGCGCTCCTCAACTTCCAGACGATGGTCGCCGACCTGACGGGTCTCGACGTCGCCAACGCCTCCCTCCTCGACGAGGGAACGGCTGCCGCCGAGGCGATGGCGATGGCGCGCCGTATCACCCGCCGCCGAGGACCCTTCCTGATCGACTCCGACTGCCATCCCCAGACGATCGCCGTGGTCCAAACGAGAGCCGAGGCCCTTGGCATCCCCATCGACGTTGTCGACCTGGAGGCGGCGATCGGCGACCTGCCGGCTGACATCGTCGGCGCGCTGATGCAGTACCCGGGCTCGAGCGGACGGCTCGGCGATCTGTCGGGGGTGGCTTCGGCTGTGCGGGCCGCCGGCGCCGTCGCCGTGGCGGCCACCGACCTCTTGGCTTCCGTCGTGTTGGAGCCGGCCGGGAAGCTGGGAGCCGACATCGTCGTGGGATCGGCCCAGAGATTCGGCGTTCCCCCGGCTTTCGGGGGTCCTCACGCCGGGTTCATCGCCGTGAGGGAAGAGCATGTGCGGGCCCTTCCGGGCCGGCTGGTCGGGGTCTCGACGGATCCGGCGGGGCGTACGGGTTACCGCCTGTCGCTGCAGACCCGCGAACAACACATCCGCCGGGAGCGGGCCACGTCCAACGTCTGCACCGCCCAGGTGCTCCTGGCCGTCGTCGCCGGTCTCTACGCCGTCTGGCACGGTCCAGACGGGCTGGAGGAGATCGCACGGCGGGTCGCCGACCAGACCGCCCGTCTCGCCGCTTCGCTGGCACATATCGAGGGCGTGGAGGTCGTCAACGACAGCTTCTTCGACACGATCACTGTCCGCTGTGAAGCGGACAGTGTGTTTTCATCGGCCGAGCGGGCCGGCATCAACTTGAGGCTGGTGGACTCCGGCCACGTTGGGATATCACTCGACGAGACGACGACCGAAGACGTGATAACCCGTGTGGTGGAGCTGTTCGGGGGGTCGGGCGTGGCCGAGGCTGGAGCGGCCGGCCTCCCCGAGGATCGGATGCGCCGATCGCCCTTCATGGAGCATCCCGTGTTCCACAGCTACCGGTCCGAACATGAGATGCTCAGATACCTGCGTCGACTCGCCGACAGGGACCTGGCGCTCGACCGGACGATGATCCCGCTCGGCTCGTGCACGATGAAGCTCAACGCCACGACCGAGATGATCCCGATGACCTGGCCCGAGTTCACGGACATCCATCCGTTCGCGCCCCTCGATCAAGCCGAGGGCTACCTCGAGATGATCCACCAACTCGAGTCATACCTGGCGGAACTGACCGGCTACGACTCCGTGTCGCTCCAGCCCAACGCAGGGTCGCAGGGCGAGTTGGCAGGCCTTCTCGCCATCCGGGCGTTCCATCGCAGCCGAAACGAGGCCGAGCGAGTGGTTTGCCTGATCCCCCAGTCGGCTCACGGCACCAACGCCGCCTCGGCCACGATGGCGGGGATGGACGTGGTCGTGGTAGCGACGGACGACCAAGGCAACGTCGACATGGCCGACCTGGAGGCGAAGGTGGAGACCCACGGGGATCGCCTGGCCGCCGCCATGGTCACATATCCCTCCACCCACGGCGTATTCGAGCCGGGCATCGACAAGCTGTGCGAGATCGTGCACGCCGGCGGCGGACAGGTCTACGTCGACGGCGCCAACCTCAACGCTCTGGTCGGCTTGGCCCGCCCGGGCGACTTCGGGGCCGACATCGGGCACCTGAACTTGCACAAGACTTTCACCATCCCGCATGGTGGCGGCGGACCGGGCGTTGGGCCGGTGGGAGCGAAGTCACATCTGGCGCCGTTCCTGCCCAACCACCCCCTGGTTCCCCAGGCCGGCCCCGAGTCCGGGATCGGCCCGATCTCGGCCGCCCCGTGGGGATCGGCCGGGATCCTGCCCATCCCCTGGGTGTACATTCGGCTGATGGGTGCGGCCGGGCTTCGTTCGGCCAGCGAGGCGGCCATCCTCTCGGCGAACTACATCGCCACCCGCCTCTCCGGTCACTACCCGGTCCTGTACACAGGCCCCGGCGGCCGCGTCGCCCACGAGTGCATCCTCGACCTCCGCCGGCTCACGCGTGACACCGGCATCACGGTCGAAGACGTCGCCAAGCGGTTGGCCGACTACGGGTTCCACGCCCCCACGGTGGCGTTCCCGGTCGCAGGGACCCTCATGGTCGAGCCGACCGAGTCCGAGCCCCTAGAGGAGATCGAGCGGTTCTGCCGGGCGATGATCTCCATCCGCCAGGAGATCGGTCGGGTGGCGGACGGCGAATGGCCCCGGGATGACAACCCGCTCGTCCATGCGCCCCACCCGGCGGGCGACGTCGTGGGGGAGTGGACCCGGGCGTATCCGGCCCGGCTGGCGGCATTCCCATTGGCCGAGCTGGAGCGGGACAAGTACTGGCCGCCGGTGGGGCGGATCGACGCCGCGGGAGGCGACCGTAACCTGATGTGCTCGTGCCCGCCATTGAGCCACTACTGAGCCAGGGAACCGGTTGAGTGACTCCTTGACCGGACCGATGAATGCTGGGAACGTTTTCACCGACGACGACCAGACGCGTCTCATGCCGAGAAAGGGGTCAGGTGCGGTTCACCGGCCGTATCAGATTCGACGATGTACGCGAGGCCGACCTCGACGTGGCTGTCGAGGTCGAGAACTCGCACGTCCGTTTCTTTTCCGGTGACGAGAGCTTGGGCAGCTGGTGCCTGGCTGACGTGGTGGCCAATCGTCTGCTCGCCAACGAGTTCGAGATCGACCTCGACGGTGAGATCGTGGTCTTCCTCGCCGACGACCCGATCAACTTCGCCTACGGGGCGGTTCAGCAGATGGCGGAGGGATGGGCCCGCTTCCACTCGATGAACCTGGTCAGACGCAAGCGCGCCGTGGCGACCGCCCGGAGGGCGAACGACCCTTCGAGGATCGACGAGGTACGGCGGGCATTCGTTGCGGCCAGGGGGGAACTGTCCCGAGTGACGCCTCCGGTCCAAGAAGCCCCGAAGGAACCGGAACCGGACGTACCCGGCATCGAGGAGCAGCCGGCCAAGGAACCCCAGTCGAGCGGATTCTGGTCCAAGGTCGAGGCCGCTACCGCCGCCGGCCAGGAATCGTCCGTAGAGGAAGCTACACCGGAGCCGGAACCGGAACCGGATCCCCGCCCATCGGCAGATGAGTCGGCAGCCGGCCAACCCAGCGTCGCTGGTCGCCTGCCCCGGCTCGATGCACTACCGCGCAAGCATTCGCGCCGACCCGTCGACGAGCCGGAGCCGCCCCAGCCCGCCGCCGAGCTTCCCGATGCCGAACCGGAACCCATCCCGCCCGTCCCCGAGGTAGCCCCGCCTCAGCTCGAACCCGAAGGCCATGTCGAGCCCGAGCCGGTCGAGCCCGAGTTGGAAGAAGAGCTTGCCCCCGTCTCCATCGAGGAGGAAGCGGTCGAGGACACGATCGAGGAGCCGGTCGTCGAGGACGAAGTCCCCGTCGTCGAGGATGAGACCGCCGTCGTCGAGGATGAGACCCCCGTCGTCGAGGACGACGTCCCCGCCCAAGAGGAAGTCGCCGCATCAGCAGAGGATTCTGAGATTCTCACGGAACTTCCCGAGGAGCCGGAGGAGTCGGAGCCCGAACTGGCCGCTACGGCCCCCGAACGTCAGGAGCCGTCGCCGCCCGGGCCGTCCGGCAACGGGACCCATGCCCGTCGACGGGGCGGCACTCCGGCGATAGGCGCCTTCGGTGACGGACACCATCCCGCCGAGACGAGCGGCTTGCGGGCGAGCATGCGCTCGGTGTTCTCCCGCTCCAAGGCCGCCCCGCACGAACACGTCTTTGTGGAGAGCACCACCGCGGCCGGAATAACCCGGCGGGTGTGCCTCGAGTGCGGTCATGTCTCCATCGGCGTCAACAATTGAGCTCAGGGCCCCCCGGATTCCGCGTCCGATCCGTCATCTAGTCTGCGGACGGGAGGAAACGAGCATGGGTAGCGTCATCACACCGGTCATCCTGTCGGGCGGGAGCGGCACTCGACTTTGGCCGCTCTCCCTCCCGACGCGTCCCAAGCAGCTCCAACGGCTGTTGGGCCCGGAGACGATGATCCAGGCGACGGTGCGGCGAGCCCAGCTGCATGAGGGTTCCACCGCACCGATCGTCGTATGCAACGAGACTCAGGTCGCCCTGGTCGTCGAACAGCTCACCGCCATCGGGTCGGCGCCTGAGCTCGTCATCGTGGAGCCGCAAGGCCGCAACACCGCTCCGGCCATCGCCGCCGCCGCCATGGTCCTCGACCCGGAGGTGGTGATGGCCGTGCTCCCCGCCGACCACGTCATCGGCGATGCGGATGCCTTCGGAGCAGCCCTAGCCACGGCGGTGGAAGCCGCCGAGGAAGGGCTGATAGTGACCTTCGGTGTCGTGCCGACTCGACCCGAGACCGGTTTCGGCTACATCGAGGCGGCCGCCTCCGAGGGAGGGGTTGCCCAGGTGCGGCGGTTCGTCGAGAAGCCCGATGCCGAGACGGCCGAGCGATACCTGGCCTCGGGATTCCTGTGGAACTCGGGAATGTTCGTCTTCAGCGCCGGGTCCATCCTCGAAGAACTGCGGCAGTGGGAGCCCGAGCTGGTCGACGTGGTCTCGCGGGCGGTTGCGGCGGCATCGGGCGAGAACGACGAACCGGTTATCCGCTTGGGAGTCGATTTCCGCGCAGCCTCGTCTATATCGATCGATCACGCCGTCATGGAGCGGACGTCCCGAGCTCACGTGGTCGCCCTGGATGCGGGCTGGGTGGACGTCGGTTCCTGGCAATCGCTGTGGGAGGTGGTCGCCACGGACGGTGAGACCGTGGCGGTGGGTCCGGTTATGACTCGGGATGTGGAACGCTCCTACATCCGGGCCGAGAGCCGTCCGGTGGCCGTCATCGGGGTGGACGATGTAGTCGTAATCGAAACCGCCGACGCGGTTCTCGTGGTCGACCGGCGCCATGCCCAGGACGTGCGCACAGCCGCCGACTGGTTTGAGCGCCTGAGAGATCAGGTGGGGGACTGACGGAACCGTTTGGTAGCGGTCCCTTACCATTGGCAAATGCTTCGAAGCCGCCTGGTCGCTGCCGCCGCCCTGGCGCTGATGCTGGCCGCATGTGACGGACCGGATGCCGACGCCACCGGTCAGCAGATCTTCGCCGAGGTCTGCGCCAGGTGTCACTCCGCCGACCTCAGCGGTGGGGTCGGCCCGGCGCTGGGCCCCGGAAGTAACGCCGCCTCAGCGAGTGACGAGTACCTGGTGGCGACGATCACCCAGGGCAGGGGCGCGATGCCCTCATTCCAACAGACGCTCACCCCCGAGCAGATCGAACGGGTGGTCACATATCTCCGACAGGAGCAGAACGAGTCGTGACGACGACCCTGGCTCGCACGCTCGAGGATCTCGAGTTGCACCCCGTTCGTATCCCGATGCGGCACCGTTTCCGCCGAGTCGAACACCGGGATGCCGTTCTCATTCGCGGGCCGGAAGGGTGGGGCGAGTTCTCGCCGTTTCCCGAGTATCTGCCCGCGGTTGCTCGCCGGTGGCTCGCCGCCGCCCTGGAATCGGCATCCGTCGCCTATCCCCGGCCCCGGCGTGGCCGCGTCGCCGTCAACGTGACCATCCCGGCGGTGGACGCCGCCACGGCTCGGCGCCTGACACTCGAATCAGGCTGCCACACCGCCAAGGTCAAGGTGGCCGAGCCGGGACAGACAGAGGAGGAAGACCTGGCCCGACTGGAGGCCGTGCGGGATGCGCTGGGCCCGGAAGGTGGCATCCGTGTGGACGCCAATGCGGCGTGGGACGTGCCGACCGCCATCGCCCGTATCAGGGGCATGTCCCGGTTTGGCCTGGAATACGTAGAGCAGCCCGTGGCGACGATCGACGAGATGAAGGCGGTGCGTGAAGCGGTGGAACTGCCAATCGCCGCCGACGAGCTGGTTCGCACCCTTCCCGATCCGGCGGTCGTAGCCGAGGCGGGGGCAGCCGATGTGATCGTCGTCAAGGTCCAGCCGCTGGGTGGTGTCGGTGCGACGCTGGAACTGGCGTCCCGAATCGGCCTACCGGTCGTGGTCTCCTCGGCTCTGGAGACGTCGGTTGGGATGGCGGCGGGAGCGGCGGCCGCCGCGGCCCTTCCCCACCTCCCGTACGCCTGCGGCCTTGGGACCGTCGCCTTGCTGGGCGGGGACGTGGTCACCGATCCGCTCGAACCACGGCAAGGCTGGGTCGACGTCCGACGCCCGGCACCCGATCCTGAGTTGCTCGAGCGCTACCACCCGGGGAAGGCGGTGGGCGACAGGATGCTCGACCGGGCCCGGGAGGCGGCCAAACTGCTGACGTGACGTATCCCAATCCGTCGACCGCCCTGGCCACCGTCGTCATCGACGAATTGGTGCGTGGCGGGGTCAGCCTCGTCGTCGCCAGTCCGGGGTCGAGGTCGACCGCCCTGGTCCTGGCCGTCACGGCGCAATCGAAAGCCGACTCCGTAATAGCCATCGACGAGCGCTCCGCCGGCTTCCATGCCCTCGGATTCGCCAAGGCGACCGGCCGGCCGGCGGCGGTGATCACCACATCCGGAACGGCCGCCGCCAACCTCTTGCCTGCAGTGGTCGAAGCCGACATGGCCGGTATCCCGCTCATCGCCGTCTCGGCCGACCGGCCACCCGAGCTGCGCGGCGTGGGAGCCAACCAGGCGATCGACCAGCCGGGCATCTACGGCACCTTCGTTCGCGCCTCACTCGACTTGGGACCGGCCGAGGTGAATCCCTCCGCCCCCCGCTGGTGGCGCTCAATGGTCTGTCAGGGTCTCGCCGCCGCCTCCGGATTCGGGGGCCGTCCAGGGCCCGTACACCTCAACATCGGCTTCCGGGAACCGACGGTGGCCGTGTCCGACGACGGGAGGACCCGGGAGGAGCCTTACCCCTGGGTCGACGACGGCCGCCCGGACGGGCGCCCGTGGACCGAGGCGATCACCCGCCCCTTCGCCCCTGTGCGGCTCACGGAACCGCTCACGGACATCATCGCCCGAGCCCGGCGCGGCGTGATCATCGCCGGCGGGGGAGTGGACGGCACCGGTTCGATAGCCGAGCTGGGCGATCATTTCGGTTGGCCGGTCCTGGCGACGGCCGAATCGGGGTTGCGGGGGAGAGGCGATGTCGTCTCCACCGGGCACCATCTCGCCGAGCGGGTCGAGCCGGATCTCGTCATCCGGTTCGGCAGCCCCGGTCCATCCCGGCGGCTCCTCGAGATGGTGTCGCGTCCCACGCCCCAGGTGGTTGTCGACCCGAACTGGTCCGATCACGCCCGAGTCGCCCGGCTGCTCGTGCCGGCTCCACCCGACCAGGTCGCCCTCGCTTTGATGGATCAAGTCCCACCTCGGCCCGCCGACGACTGGGTCAAATGGTGGAGCCAGGCAGATTCGGCCGTCATCGAGGCTTTGACGCCGGAGCTGGAGCGAACGCTCACCGAGCCCGCCGCGGCGGCGGCGGTCGGAGCTTCCGGAGCCGACCTCGTGGTGGTCGGCTCGTCGATGCCCATCCGGGACGTCGAGGCGTTCGCCTTCTCCGTCCCGCGCGTGATCGGCAATCGGGGAGCATCCGGTGTCGACGGCTTCGTCTCGACTGCGCTCGGCGCGGCCCGGTCGGTTGCTCGGCCTCTGGCGCTGACGGGTGACCTGTCGCTTCTCCACGACTCCAACGGTTTCCTGGTGGATCGGATACCTGATTGCGTGCTCGTGGTGGTCGACAACGGCGGAGGAGGAATCTTCTCTTTCCTGCCCCAGGCCGAGCATGTCGGCGAAGCGTTCGAACGGCTTTTCACGACGCCTCACGGGAGGAACCTGGCTGACCTCGCCCGATTCCACGGCCTCCGCCACTCCCGGGCTCAGACCGTCGACGAGCTGCGTCGGGCGATCGAGGCGGGCTGGGATGACGGAGGGGTCTCCCTCGTCCTGGTCGAGACTGAGCGGGAGGAGAACGTGGCAGAGCATCGCCGGCTCGACCGCCTGGCACTGCAGGCGGTTGCCGGGGTCGGGCCTCCGCCCGACTAGCCGCTTGCCTCCAGCGCGCCCATCATCGCCTGGAGTTTCAGGCGGGTCTCCTCCAGCTCGGCCTCGGGAAGTGAGCCGCTCACGATGCCGGCGCCGGCGAACAGGCGAGCCCGGGCGCCGGACAGCTCGGCACAACGGAGGGCGATGGCGAACTCGCCGTCTCCCCGGCCGTCTGACCAACCCACCGGCCCGGCGTACCTTCCCCGGTCCATGCCCTCCAGCGCGCCGATCAGCTCGAGAGCTCGCTCCACCGGGTTGCCGCCGACGGCGGCCGTGGGGTGGAGCGTCTCCACCAGCGACAGCACGTCGACCGAGGCAGGAACCGGTCCGGTGACCCGCGTGGCGAGGTGCTGGACGTTGTCGAGCCGGAGAATTGCGGGTTGGCTATCGAACTCAGGTTCCACCGCAGTGGTCGCCAGGGCCTCGCGTACCGAGCGTACGGCCAACTCGTGTTCCCATTGGTCCTTCTTCGACTCGAGCAGGGACATCGCCGCCGCCTCGTCGGCCGCCCGATCCTGGAACGAAGGGGCCGATCCGGCCAGCACCAGCGATTCGAAGCGGTCGTGGCGGCGCCGGGACAGGAGCTCAGGGCTGGCGCCGACGAGATCGGCCACCCGGAAGACGTGGCATCCGGGAAACCGGTCGTGCAAATGGCGTAGCAGCCGTGGGGGATGGAATGGCTCACGCGACCAGACGGCGTAGTCGCGGGCCAGCACCACTTTCTCGACGAAGCCGGACTCGATGTGGTCGATAGCCTCGGCCACCGCCTCCAGCCATCTCACGTCGGGCACCGATGATCCGGCGTAGCGGGCCCGGTCGGCTACCGGCTCAGACCCGGGAGGCGACGATGGAAACTCTGCTCCGTC
This sequence comes from Acidimicrobiia bacterium, assembly GCA_036259475.1. Taxonomy (GTDB): domain Bacteria; phylum Actinomycetota; class Acidimicrobiia; order Spongiisociales; family ZC4RG35; genus ZC4RG17. The sequence continues at coordinate 10,482 of DATABS010000001.1, forward strand.
GACAGTGGTCATCCACCACTCCTCGCCCGCCCGCACGACCACGACCTGGGGGACGATCCCCATCGAGCCGCCCGACCCGATGGCGAAGGTCAGGGACCCGAACAGCACCGGACCGGAACCGGGCCTCCCGATCGGATCTGACACGTCGGCGTCCCCTATGAGATTCGTCCATTCATCCCGGAGCACCTGGATCCGAGAGGAACCCGAGCCGGGATGGAGGCGGGCCGCCTCACCCCAACCCCACAGAGAGACTTCGGGTGACATCCACACCAGGTCGGGTGCCCGTGCCAGGGGGTCGGCGAGCGGGTCGATCGGTCGAGTGGCGAACTTCACGGGTCGCCGGTCTCGCTCCCCAGCCGTCGACGCGCTCCGTCGACCAGCAGCCGCTGAAAGTGATGGCCGACGAGACGCCGGGCCGCCGGCAGCATGGTTTCGAAGGAGTCAACCAGCCGGGCGGCCGCTTCGTCGTCGCTCGGCGCCGTGCCTTGGACCGGGTCGCTCACGAAACGGACGAATGCGTCGACGGCCGCCTCCGCTACCGGCCGCATCGCCTCGTCCGCCTGCCGGGCTATCTCGAGCAGCTCGCCGAGGGGCAATCCCGCCTCGACGAGCTCCAGCCCGGCGCGCACCGCCTCGGCGTCGTCCAGGTGGTAGAGCGGCTCGGGGCGCTCGGTTCGGGCTAGGAACAGGCCCTCCCGGGCGAGGACCTCGAGCAGCGGAAGCGACAGGCCCGCCAGGTCGGCGAGGTCGGCCAAGGTATGGAGGCGTTCGTGGTCGTCCGGCACCAACGCCTTGCGCAGGGCGACGTCTCGGGGATCCATGTCACACCAAGGGTAGGAGTGCCGGGGTGGCGTCGATTCCCGCCGACCGAGCCGCCTCTAGCAGCGAACTGGTGTCACCGGTCGACACGATGTCGGTCGTCCCGGCTCCCGAATCGGCTCCCTGCGAACGGGCCACTCGGGCCGTTTGACGGGCGACGGCCGGTCCCGGATCGATCACGGCGACGCCCGGTCCCATCACCCTTTCGATCACCGGACGCAACGCCGGATAGTGGGTGCAGGCCAGCACCAGCACGTCGACACCCGCCTCCCTCATCGGCTCCAGGCACTCACTCACCGACTGTTCCACCGCCGATCCTTCGATCTGGCCGGCTTCCACGAGTTCGACCCAGTCGGGACAGGCCGCCGTCACGATCTCGACTCCGGCAGCGAATCGGTCGACCGCGGAGGCGAAAAGCTTCCCTTGAAACGTGGCGGCAGTGGCGACCACGCCGACCGTTCCCCGCCGTGTCGCCTCGCTAGCGGGCTTCATCGCCGGTTCCATGCCGACGAAGGCGACCTCAGGATGAGCAGCCCGCAGCTGGTGGAGGGCTGCTGCCGAAGCCGTGTTGCAGGCAATCGTCACGACGGCGCTGCCTCGTTCCAACAGCCAACCCGCCACCAGACGGCACCGTTGCTCGACTTCACCCAGCGTGCGGACTCCGTACGGGGCGGCGGCCTGGTCGGCCACATAGACCAGGTCGGCCCCGGGGAGCAACCGGCGGATCTCCGCCAGGATGCTCATCCCGCCGACACCAGAGTCGAAGACGCCGATCATGGCGAACATCTCAGCAGGCGCCCTTGTCGAACCCGGGATTTCGCTTGGTACCGTCCCCATCCCGATTTAGAGGAGGGACATGGATCTGAACGGAACCGTCGCCCTGATCACGGGCGGAGCATCCGGTCTCGGTGCCGCAACCGCCCGCCGACTGTCTGCCGCCGGAGCCGTGGTAGTGGTGGCCGACGTGCAGGAGGAGCTGGGTGACGGGGTGGCGAGCGAAGTCGGCGGCACCTTCGTGCGGACCGACGTGACCGACCCCGGCCTGGTAGAGGCGGCGGTTGCCGTCGCCGAGGAGATGGGATCTCTCCGTTCGCTCGTCAACTGCGCCGGAATCGGCCCGCCGGCGCGCACCCTCAGCCGCGACGGCACGCCTCTCGACCTCGACGCCTACACCCGGGTGATTCAGATCAACCTCATCGGCACCTTCAACTGCATTCGCTTGGCGGCGGCGGCGATGGCTCGCACCGATCCGGTCGACCGGGATGGCAGCCGGGGGGCCATCGTCAGCACTGCCTCGGTGGCGGCGTTCGAAGGTCAGGTGGGTCAGGCCGCCTACTCGTCGTCGAAAGGCGGCGTCGTCGGTATGACGCTTCCCGTCGCCCGCGACCTCGCCGCGGTAGGTATCCGGGTGAACACGATCGCCCCGGGCCTGATCGACACGCCGCTGATGGCCGGCCTCCCCGAGGCGGCCAAGACATCTCTGGCCGAGCAGGTCCTCTTCCCCCGCCGCCTGGGCCGGCCCGAGGAGTACGCCGAACTGGCCCACCTGCTTCTGACGCACGACTACATGAACGGCGAGACGGTGCGGATGGACGGCGGCATCCGCATGGGCCCCAAGTAACGGTCGGGTGGTCAGGCGGCTTGGGCTACCTGACGCTTGAGCCGCGCCAGGATCGCTCCCATGCCCCGCAGCCGCTGGGGGGTGATGACCTCTTCCAATCCGATGCCGTAATAGAAGTCATCGGGGACTGAGAGCACTTCCTCGGGCGAGGAGCCCTCCAGCCCATCCAGCAGGAGTCCCGCATAGCCCCGCACGGTGGGCGATTCGGGGGGTGCCGAGAAGAACATGTGCACCGCCCCTTCCTCGTCGATCTCCGTGGCGAGGAAGAACGGCGTCTGACACTCCTTGACCTCTTCCAGCAGCGACGGATCGTCGGCATAGCGGGCGGGCAGCTCCGGCAGCCTCCGGGAGTAGTCGAGGAGTGCCTCCAGCCGGAACTGTTTGGGTGACGTGGCGAGCACATCGACGATCGTCTGTAGGCGGGGAGGGAGGGCCATGAATCCCCATTTTCGTATCTTGCGGCACGTTTGCCCAACCTGCGCTATCGTCGGATTACCACTATCCCGATAGTGGAAACCGAGACCAGGAGGAGACATGCCCGTCGACCCAGATCCGAATCCGCGTTTCACAGCCTATGACCGGCCCGAGATGCTGGTGTCGACTGAATGGCTGGCCGAGCACCTCGACGATCCCAACGTGGTGGTGGTCGAGTCGGACGAAGACGTTCTCCTCTACGACACCGGACATATCCCGGGCGCGGTCAAGATCGACTGGCACCAGGACCTCAACGACCCGCTGGTGCGCGACTATCTGGATGCCGAATCGTTTGCCCGTCTCATGTCTGAGAGGGGCATCTCACCGGATACCACCGTCGTCTTCTACGGAGACAACTTCAACTGGTGGGCCGCCTACGCATTGTGGGTCTTCTCCCTGTTCGGTCACGAGGACCTGCGACTTCTCGACGGTGGGCGCCAGAAGTGGCTCGAGGAAGGTCGCGAGATGACGACGGACAAGCCCGATCGGGTGCCGAGCGAGTATCCCGTGCCGAGCAGGGACGACTCGCGGATCCGGGCCTTCATCCAGGACGCGGTCGACCATTCGCAGAAGAGCTTGCCGCTGGTCGACGTGCGTTCACCCGAGGAATACCGGGGCGAGCGGATGCACATGCCCGACTACCCCAACGAGGGCGCGTTGCGCGGGGGCCATATCCCCGGTGCGGCCAACGTGCCGTGGAAAAGGGCTGCCAACGAGGACGGCACCTTCAAGGACCGCCAGGAGCTGGAGTCGATCTATCTCGAGGAGGTCGGCCTGGCGCCGACCGACGATGTCATCGCCTATTGCCGGATCGGCGAGCGCTCGTCACACACCTGGTTCGTCCTCACTCACCTGCTCGGCTTCGAGCACGTCCGCAACTACGACGGCTCGTGGACCGAGTACGGCAACGCCGTGCGGGTGCCGGTGGAACGCTGACGTTTCCTGGAGGGCCGAGGATCGTGGCGGCTACCTACCGTCAGGGTCCGGCGAAAGGTCATCCCAGGTCGGTGGCCAGCAGGTCCTGGACTGTCTCCCGCCTGACGACCAGCCGCGCCTCTCCCGCCTCGGCGAACACGACCGCCGGGCGCAGCACCTTGTTGTAGTTGGAACCCATCGATTGGCCGTACGCCCCGGTGACCGGCGTGGCGAGGAGATCGCCCACCCGCAGGTCGGCGGGCAGGAACGCCTGGCGCACGAGGATGTCACCGGATTCGCAGTGCTTTCCCACCACCCGGGCCTCCATGGTCCGGGGTGCATCGACCGAGCGGACCAGGAACGCCTCGTACCCCGACCCGTAGAACACCGGTCGGGGATTGTCACTCATCCCTCCGTCCACCGCCACGTAGGTACGGACGCCGGGGATGTCCTTGATGGTCCCGACGCGGTAGACGGTGACCGCCGCCCCGGCGACGATGGAGCGGCCCGGCTCGGCCCAGATTCGACCGTCGAAGCCCGCCGCCTCCGCTCCGGCTTTGATGGTCTGGGCCCACTCCGCGATCGACGGCGCCGCCTCGCCGCCGACGTAGGCGACGCCCAGGCCTCCTCCGACCGACATCTCGCCCAGACCCTGTCGCACGGTGAACTCGGCGATCACTCGTGACGCCTCGAAAAAGGAGTCGGACCGGAACACTTGCGAGCCGATGTGGGCGTGGATCCCGATCAGGTCGAGGACGGGCGAGTCGCCCGCCCGTTTGACGGCGGCATCCGCTGCCCCGGTGGAGACGGTGAAGCCGAATTTGGAGTCGTCGTGGCCGGTGTGAACGAACTCGTGGGTGTGGGCCTCGACTCCGGGCGTTATCCGTACCATGACCTGAGGCGCCGGGTCGCCAGGCTCGATCAGGGCCTCCAGGCGGTCGATCTCGTCGAATGAGTCGACGACGATCACTCCGGCCCCCGAATCCAAAGCGGCCCGCAACTCGGCGACCGACTTGTTGTTGCCATGCATGACGAGGCGGTCGGCGGGCACGCCCGCCGCCAGCGTCACCGCCAGCTCACCCAGGGTCGATACGTCGACGCGCATACCTTCGGCGTGAACCACCGACGCGATCGCCCGACACAGGAACGCCTTGGCGGCGTAGACGGCCGTGTCGCCGAAGGCGGCAACCGCTTGACGGCAACGGCTTCGGATATGGCCGACGTCGTAGACGAACAGAGGAGTACCGAACTCCTCGGCGAGATCGGATACGTCACAGCCCCCGATCCAAAGGTCCCCGGCAGACCGGACCTCGGCCGTGTCCGGCAGGAGATTTCGGGGTAGGGGTCTCACAGTGCTCCGATGCCGTCGAGGGACTCCGGATTCTCGAGGCTCGACAGGTCGCCCGCCTCCTCGCCGAGCGCCAGGGCACGCACCACCCGACGCATGATCTTGGCCGACCTCGTCCGGGGGAGGTCGGGGACCAGCCGGACGGCCGAGGGACGGAAGGCCTTGCCCAGTGTCCGGGTCACCTCGTCGGCGACGCGGTCAGCTAGCTCGGGGCTCGGATCGACGCCGGGCGCCGGAACGGCGTAGACCGCCACTCGCTCGCCCTTCATCTGATCGGGCACGCCGATGGCGGCCGCCATCACGATGTCGTCCAGCGCCACGACGGCCGACTCGATCTCCGCCGGCCCCACCCGCTTGCCGGCGATGTTCAGCGTGTCGTCGGATCGGCCGTGTAGATACCAGAAGCCGTCTTCGTCGATGGAAGCCCAGTCGCCATGGACCCACACGCGGGGGAACCGGTCCCAGTAGGTCGCCAGATACCGCTCAGGCTCCTTCCAGAATCCTCGTGTCATGCCTGGCCAGGGACCGCGGATGACCAATTCGCCGACCGCTCCTCTGAGAGGGTTCCCGGCGGGGTCCACGACGTCGGCCGCCATCCCGAGCGACGGACCGCCGAGGGCCGTCGGCTTCAGCCCCTGGAGCAGGTTGACGGAGAGGATGCAGGCGCCGATCTCGGTTCCGCCCGAGATGTTGACGATCGGCACCCTTTCGCCTCCCACGTCGCGGAAGAGCCACCACCATGGATCGGGGTTCCAGGGCTCGCCGGTGGAACCAAAGAGGCGGAGCGAGGTCAGGTCGTGGCGCTTCGCCTCCTGGGCGCCGTGAGGCTGGAGCGCCCGCACCAGCGTGGGGGAGAGGCCGAGATGGGTGAGCCGATGCTTCTCGACGATGTCCCAGATCCGGTCGATGCCGGGATGGTCAGGAGCGCCGTCGTAAGTGGCGATGGCGGCGCCGTTGGCGAGACCCGCGACTGTCATCCAGGGTCCCATGATCCATCCCATGTCCGTCGCCCACATGAGGCGGTCGCCCGGGTGGAGGTCGGTCTGGAAAGCACCCTCCTGGGCGATCTTGACGGTGAAGCCTCCGTGGACGTGGATCGCTCCCTTGGGCCTTCCCGTGGTGCCCGACGTGTAGGCGATGGCCACCGGATGCTCGGCGGCCACGGGCAGCGCCGCGATCGGCTCGGCAGCCATGACGTCGTGCCAGGCGACATCGCGGCCGTCGGACCATGGGATGTCGGCGCGCCCCACATAGTCGGCCACCACCACGTGATCGATACCGCCTCCGGCCCGGGATATCGCCTCGTCCGCTGTCTCCTTCATGGCGACCGGCCGGCCCCGGCGCCTGAACCCGTCGGCGCAGATCACGACCCGGGGGCGGGGATCGACGAGTCGAGCGGCCATCGCCTCGGCGGCGTAGCCGGAGAAGATCGGGATGAAGATCGCCCCTACCCGGGCTACCGCCAGCAAGGCCGTGACGGCCTCGGCGGACATCGGCAGGTAGACCGCCACGGCGTCACCCGGCTCGACTCCCAGGCGGACGAGGCCGCCCGCCAGCCTCGACACCCGGTCGTGGAGTTCGCCGAAGGTCAATCGAGCCGATGTGCCGTCCTCCCTCTCGGAGAACAGCGCCGGGCTGTCGGGCGTCCGCTCGGCCCAGCGGTCGACGCAGGCGTCGGACAGGTTGAGGGTTCCTCCGCCGAACCAGGTGGCCCACTCCGGGCCGGACGATGTGTCGAGCACCTGGCTGTAGGGAGTCGAGAACGGAATTCCCAGGTACTCGACCACCCCATCCCAGAACCACTCTGGCTGTTCAACCGACCGCCCGACCAATTCGGGATATGAGGTGATGGCGTGACGACGCATGAACTCGGCGGTATGGGTACGAGCGGCGACCCCGGCATCGGCCGTCCAAACGATGGGCTCGGCCATGATCTCCTGTCCCTTCAGTCGCTGCCGGGTCAGAGGGTATCCGACCGAACCTCGACGGGTGATCCCCGGCTCGGCGGTGGTGCCGTCCTACCCTGGCGCCAGATGGACGGACGCGCCGACTCGTCGCCCCCGCCGCTGCGCAAGGCGTCGCTCACGGTGGCGCTCACCCTGCTCGGCGTGGCCGCTGTGCTGTGGTTCCTCCTCCAGATCCGCGGCCTTCTCTACATGATCTTCGTGGCCCTCTTCATCTCGGTCGCCCTCGAGCCGGCCGTCCAATTCCTCGACAAGCGGGGATGGAAACGAGGCCTCGCCACGGGTGTCGTATTCCTCCTGACCGCCCTGGCCGCGGCTGGATTGATCGCTTCCGTGGTGCCGGTCGTATTGGTGCAGGCTGCCGACCTCGTCTCCGACCTGCCGGAGTACATCACCGCGCTGGAGGAACAGCTCGGCGATCTGCTGGAAATCGATCTGCTCGCTCCGGCCGCCGAGAGAGAGGTGACAGGAGCGGGAAGCCTCCTGGGACGTCTCGGGACGGGTGTCGCCGGCGGCCTGGTCGGCTTCGGCTCCACCGTCATCGGCGTCACCTTCCAGGCGTTCACTATCGCCCTCTTCACCTTCTACATGGTGGCCGAGGGCCCCCAGCTCCGCCGCACCGTCCTCTCGTTCCTCCCCGCCCGCCGCCAGCGAGAGGCTCTCCGGATATGGGAGATAGCGGTGGAGAAGACCGGCGGCTATGTCTACTCGCGCCTCATCCTGGCGGCGGTGTCGGCCGCCTTCACCACCGGCCTGTTGTTGGTCCTCGACGTGGACTTCGCTCTCGCCCTTGGGATATGGGTCGGCGTCCTCGGCCAGTTCGTGCCCGTTGTCGGCACCTATATCGGAGCCGTCCTCCCTGTGTTGGTGGCGCTGGCCGACGACCCGGTCAAGGCGCTGTGGGTGGGGATCGGGCTGGTCGCCTACCAGCAATTCGAGAACCTGGTCATCGGCCCGCGGATCACCTCCCGAACGATGGCCATCCACCCCGCCGTTTCGGTGGCCGCCATCATCGTCGGCGGCACCTTGATGGGGGCTTCCGGCGTCGTCCTGGCGCTTCCCGTCTCTGCCATCGTCCAGGCGGTTATCTCCACGACGATCGAGCGCCATCAGGTCATCGACGAGGCCGAGTCGCCGGTCGACGAGGAGGCTTGAAAACCCAGGTCCCGGGCGAGTTGCGGCCACCCCCAGGTAGTTGCTCCGCCCTCTGGCCGGGGTCTATGCTCACTCGCATGCACAGGTCCGTCCTGTGCGTGAATGCACCCAGAGAAGAGGGAAGAATCGATGACCGCACTGAGAAAGAAGGCGTCGTTTGCGCGCCTGCTGGCTCTGCTTGCCGTTCTCGCTCTCGTAGCCGCCGCCTGCACGGGCGATGGCACGGTGGACACCACCGCGGGAGGCGAGGAGCCGGGCACTACCGAGCCAGCAGACACGACGGCGCCCCCGGACACGGGTGAGGAACCGGACGACACCACCGACACCACCGCGGGCGACGGCGGCACGGCCGGTGGCGAACTGGGTACCTACACGTTGGGCATCTTCCAGGATGTCACCACCGACAACGTGTGGAACCTCCTCGACACAGCCGGGAACACGGTATGGAACAGCTACCTGCTCGATCCAACGACGGTGGTGCCCTACGACATTGCCCTTCCGGGCCTCGAGGTCGTGCCCGAGCTCGCCGCCGGCGAGTTGGAGCCTGCAGTGCAAGAAGGGGACAACTGGGTCGGCACCATCACACTCCGTGACGATGCCACCTGGTCCGACGGTGAGCCCATCACCGCCGAGGACCTGGCCTTTACCTGGGCCACGGCCGTCGAGTTCCAGCTGACCGCCAACTGGGTCGACTATGTGGACGCGGCCGAATCCGATCCTCCCGGCCCGGTGGTTTCGGTCGAGGCCGTCGATGACACGACGGTCGAGGTCACCTTCAACGAACAGCCCGGTCTGGCTGTTTGGGGTCTCGGCAACGGCGTGCCATTCATGCCGATCCAGCCCGAGCACTACTGGGCGCCGATCGTCGAAGAGGCGCGGGGCACCGAGAGCCCGCGTGACACGCTGCTGGCCGCCTCCGGCGCCGAGGCGCCGTCTGGGGGTGCGACGATCTTCGCCGAGCGCCAGGAAGGCAGCTTCGCGGCCACCACGGCCAACGAGAGCTACTTCCTCGCCGGAGAGGAAGTCACATCCGGTGACGTGACCTACACCGAGGGCCCCTACGCCGACGAGTTCCAGTTCCCCCTCTACGGTGGACAGGATCCGGCCGTACTGGCCCTCGCCAATGGTGAGGTCGACCTGCTGCTCAACCCTCTGGGTATGCAGCGCGGCTTCCAGGAGCAGGTGGCGGAGAACGAGGAGCTGACGGCCATCGTCAACCCGACGAACGGCTACCGGTTCCTGGCGTTCAACCATGCCCGCGCTCCCATGAGCGACGCCGCCTTCCGTGACGCCCTCACGATCCTGATCAACAAGGAGTTCGTCACCGAGCAGCTGCTCCAGGGCGTGGCCTTCCCGCTCTACGTGATCCTGCCTGAGGGCAACAGCGCGTGGTACAACGAGGAAGTAGCCGCCGAGCTCGCCGAGCAGGGTGGAGCCGGGATGGAGGACGACGCGCGCCGGGCCGAGGCCATCCGTATCCTGACCGAGGCCGGCTACTCGTGGGAGGTCGATCCCGGATTCGCCGATGCCGAGGGCAACGTCTCGCCCGAGCCGGGTGAGGGTCTCACCTTCACCGGCGGCCAGGGTCTGATCGATCCCGACGGCAACCCGGTGGAGCAACTCCAGCTGGTCCATCCGACGGCCGGTTACGACCCCCTCCGTGCCACCTTCGGCGGTTACATCGCCGGTGTGGCCCAGGAGATGGGTATCCCGATGGTGTCGGTGCCGACGGACTTCAACAAGATCATTGCGGACGTGTTCGCAACCGATCCTGACGATCCGACGGTGTACACCTCGCCGTTCGACATGTTCATCCTCGGCTACTCGCTGGGTAACCCCGCCTTCCCGACGTTCCACGGTTCGTTCTTTGGAACCGGTGCAAGCGACAACAACACCCAGTACAGCAACGAGGAGTACGACGCCGCCGCTGCGGCGTTCGACGCCGCCCAGACGGTGGAGGAGGCCTACGAGGCGATGTGGGAGATGGAGCGGCTCATCGCCCGCGACAAGCCCCATGTGCCGTTGTTCGACACGGGAATCCTGGAGTTCTACAACAACAGGGTCGAGTTCCCGTTCACGGAGACGCTCTCCGGTCTCCAATTCGACAGCGGGTTCCAGGCCGCGGTACTGGCCCGGTAACCAAGACATTGCCCCGGTGCGGAGGCGGCCGCCGCGGCCGTCTCCGCACCGGGCAGTGCCCGGGAACCTATCGTTAACCTGTAAGGAGTACGCCCGACGCCATGATCAAGTTCATCGGCCGCCGACTGGTGCAGATGGCGATCCTGTTCGTGGTGTTCCTCAGCGTGGTGTGGCTGCTGGTTCAAGCCATGCCCGGCGACATCTCCAACACTCTGATCGGGAACCCCGACATCCCCCGGGAGGCTCGCGTCGAACTGCGCGAGCGGCTAGGTCTCGACGAGCCGCTCCACATCCAGTACTTCACCTACATCACGAACTTCTTCAAGGGCGAGATGGGTGTCAGCTTCAGCCGCTACCCCGCCGATGTCTCGACCGTCCTGTGGAATGCCCTGCCCCGCACTCTCGTTCTCTTCCTCGCCGCCACCCTGTTCGCCTTTTGGCTCGGCTTCAAGACGGGGAAGTTGATCGCCTGGGGACGCGGTGGCAAGTCCGAACAGGGCCTGATCGTGGGAGGCGTTTTCCTACAGACGGTCTTCTATCCCTGGTTCGCTCTGATCATGCTCCTGTTCTTCGGCAACTATCTCGGCTGGTTTCCGATCGGCCGCTTCATCGACGCCAATCTGTGGCTCAACGCCGATTACAACGCCAACAATGTCTTCGAAGGCATGATCCTCACCGTGGTTTTGGTCACGCTCATATACGGTGCGGGGCGATTCGTCATCAGGAGATACTCCAAGAACTTCCTCATGCAGAGCCGTCTCCAGCAGGGCCTGGCACTGCTCTCCGTCGTCGGCCTCGCCTACTACTGGTGGTCCTCGCCGGCTCGCACCTTCATCGCGGACATCCTCCACCACACGATGCTCCCGGTGCTGACCCTCGGCTTGGTGGCCTTCGGCGCCACGATGCTCCTCACCCGCAGCGCCATGCTGGAGACGCTGGGCGAGGACTACATCCTCACGGCTCGGGCCAAAGGCCTGCCCGATGCGGTCATCCGTGATCGCCACGCCGCCCGCAATGCGATGCTTCCGGTCACGACGTCGCTCGTCCTCGCCCTGGCATTCGTCATCGGCGGCGGCATCGTCACGGAGACCATCTTCTCCTGGCCGGGGATGGGGCTGATCCTCCTGCAGGCCATCCAGATCGAAGACATTCCCCTGGCGGTGGGAGCACTCTCGATCACCGGCGTGCTGGCCCTCGTCGGGCACCTGGTCGCCGACATCATGTACTCCGTGCTCGACCCCCGGATCCGGATAACGTGAGGCGCACAGAATGAGCGTTTCCCAGCCGGCTCGAACCGATCCTGAAGTCGAGGACGGAGGGGTCGCCGGGCTCGTCGCCGACGACCTCACCGCCGGCAAGGGTGTCAGTGCGACCCCGATATGGCGGGTCCGTCTGCGGCTCATGCGACGGTCCATCGTCCAGAACTGGGCCCTGTTCCGCGAGAACAAGATGGGCATGGTCGGGCTGGGGATGATCGCCTTCTTCGCCTTGATGGCTCTAAGCCATCCGATCCTCATGTCGACGGTGTGGGATCCGGCGATCTACGACCCGGTGGAAGGCTACGACGCCGTCCTGACCGAGTACACGGTGGTCGAGGGAGAGGTGACGGATCCCGCTACCCAGATCGATCTCCAGACCGCCCGCCTCGAGCGGAACCCCACCATCGATGCCGGTGACGTCATCACGATCCCCACCCAGCCGGCGGCTCCGACCGTCTCAGGCGAGAACCCGCACTATCTGGGCACCGACGTCCGGGGGCGGGACATCCTCTCCCAGCTCCTGTACAGCACCCGGGCTGCCTTCTTCCTCGGAGCGGTCGCCGCTATCACCACGGTGTTGATCGCCACCACCATCGGGTCGGTCGCCGCCTACTTCGGTGGATGGATCGACGGCGGCCTCATGCGCTTTGCCGACCTCATCCTGTTGATGCCTCTTCTTCCGCTCCTGATCGTGATGAGCGCCGCCTTCGACATCAACATGGTGATGCTGGGTGTGCTCATTGGCCTGCTCAACGGGTTCGGGGGAGTGGCGATCGTGCTCAAGTCCCAGGCGCTGTCCATCAAGGTGAAGGCCTATATCGATGCGGCCAAGGTCGCCGGCGGCGGCGACTGGCATGTGATCTTCCGCCACATCGTCCCCAACGTGCTGCCCCTGACGTTCCTCTACATGATGTTCGGTGTGACCGAGGCGATCGCCCTCGAGGCGACCCTCTCGTTCTTCGGCCTCCTCAACGTGCCGATGACGTGGGGCGTGATGATCAACTCGGCCCAGACCGCCGGCTACCTCCTCAGTGGTTTCAGCTACTGGTGGCTTCTGTTCCCGGCCGGGCTGGCGGTATCCTTCCTCGCCTTCGCCTTCTTCATCGTCGGCCGCGGCATGGACGAGGTGATCAACCCCCGTCTACGCGCCCGTTGAGGAGGCCCGGCGAAACATGACCACTTCCCTCGAGAACCTAGAGACTCGCCAGATCGACCCCACCAAGCCTCTGCTCGAGGTCGACGATCTGATCATGCGCTACAAGATCAAGGCGGGCGAGGTATCAGCGGTCGAGGATGTGAGCTTCACAGTTCACCAGGGTGAAGCGGTCGGTCTCGTCGGAGAGTCGGGGTGTGGCAAGACGTCGATCGCCCTCTCCCTTCTCCGGCTGCTCCCGTCCAATGCCGAGTACGTCTCGGGCGAGATACGCCTCAATGGCGAGGACCTCCTCCAGCTCAGCGATCCGCAGATGCGGTCGCGCCGGTGGAAGGACATCGCCATGGTGTTCCAGGGGGCGATGAACTCGTGGAACCCGGTCTACCGGATCGGCGACCAGATCCGCGAGACACTTGACACGCACTATCGGGGCGAGATGAGCTACGACGAGCAGCGGGCACACATGGAGCGGCTGTTCACCTCCGTGGGCCTACCGCCGCAGATGCTCGATCGATTTCCCCACGAGTTCTCCGGCGGGATGCGCCAGCGGGCGGTGATTGCCATGGCTCTAGCCTGCAGTCCCGAGCTGATCATCGCCGATGAGCCCACGACGGCGCTCGACGTCATCGTCCAGGATCAGATCTTGAAGGAGCTCAAGCGCATCCAGCGCGAGCTCGGGATGTCGATCATCTACATCTCCCACGACATAGCCGTCATCGCCGAAGTGACAGACTCGATCGGCGTGATGTATGCCGGCAAGCTGGTCGAGTACGGGGCGACGTCTGAGATCTTCGCTCGACCCAAGCATCCCTACGCCTACCTCCTGCTTCGCTCCACACCTTCGATCACCGGCCCGCGCCGCATCCTGGCGCCACTGGAAGGGGAGCCGCCCGATCTGCTCAACCCGCCGACCGGGTGCCGGTTCCATCCCCGTTGCCCCTTCGCGACGGAAAAGTGCGTCGTCGATGAGCCGCCCCTGGCGGACATCGGGGGCGGCCACCGGGTGGCGTGCTGGCACTACGACCAGGTCCCCGATCTGGAAGAGGCTCTCGTCCGATGACAGCCCCGCCGCTCCACACTGAGACAAAGCCGCTGCTCGAGATTCGCGACCTGGAGAAGCGGTTCCCCATCTCGCGGGGCATGTTCCGTTCGCCGACGGAGTTCGTTCACGCCGTGGACGGGATCAGCTTCGACATCGCCCCCGGTGAGAGTCTCGGCTTGGTGGGGGAGTCCGGTTGCGGTAAGTCCACCACCGGCCGGATGCTGGTGAAGCTGATGGAGCCTTCCAGCGGCCACATCATCTTCCGGGATGGGGACTACGAACGTGACGTGGCGGATGTGCCCCGGTCGGGGATAAAGGACTTCCGCTCCCGGGTCCAGATGATCTTCCAGGATCCCTACGAGTCGATGAACCCTCGCCGGACGATCTTCGACACGGTGTCCGAGCCTCTTGCCGTTCAGCACGTCGGCACCATCCCCGAACGCGAAGAGCGGGTTCTGGATCTGCTTCGCCTCGTGGGCCTCACGCCACCCGAGAACTTCCTCTTCCGCTATCCACACGAGCTGTCGGGCGGGCAAAGACAACGTGTCGCCATCGCCCGGGCACTGGTGATGAACCCGACCTTCGTAGTCGCCGACGAGCCGACTTCGATGCTCGACGTCAGTATTCGGATCTCGATCATGGAGTTGATGACCCAGCTGGGCCGGGAACTCGGTGTCTCGTACCTGTACATCACCCACGACCTCGCCGTGGCGCGGTACATGTGTGACCGGATCGCCGTGATGTATTTGGGGAAGATCGTGGAGATCGGCCCTACCGAGGAAATCCTCGCCCGTCCCAAGCACCCGTACACCAAGGCGCTGCTGTCGGCGGTCCCCGTCCCTGACCCCTCCTACCGCCGGACGCCCGTCGAGATAAAGGGCGGGATCTCGAAGGCTATCAACCCCGCCCCGGAGTGCCGGTTCATCCAGCGTTGCCCGTTCGCCGGCGAAGTGTGCGAGGAGAACGTCCACCCGCCGCTCGAACAGCGGGGAGAGGACCACTTCGTGGCCTGCTACCGGGTCGAGGAGATCGAGCGCGGGGAAGTCGTTCCCCACTGATGAACCGGGGGGCGTTGGCGTTCGTTTCTTCGGTGTGACCACCGCAGAGCGGACCATCGCAAGCGTTCGGCTTCCCTGGTTCGTTGGCTTTCTGGCCCGACGGGCGATGTGGGGCGT
Organism: Acidimicrobiia bacterium; assembly: GCA_036259475.1. Taxonomy (GTDB): domain Bacteria; phylum Actinomycetota; class Acidimicrobiia; order Spongiisociales; family ZC4RG35; genus ZC4RG17. Next base: position 25,546 of record DATABS010000001.1, read on the forward strand.
CATCACGCTCCTCCTGTTCGTGACCGTCCTCTTCTTCTTCATGCAGGCATGGGTCCCGTACAACTGGGCGACGCAGTTCGGGATCGGAGGAGGGGGAGCGGTCGATGCGGCGGCGAGCGCGGCCGGGCTCGACCGGCCCCTCCCCGTGCGCTATTTCGAGTTCATGGGCGGCTTGCTGACCGGAGACCTGGGCAACTCATTCAGCGGGGCCCCTGTCGTGGACATGATCCTGCAGTCGCTGCCCATCACCCTCATGGTGTTCGTCAGCGGGACGATGATCGGTTGGGTGGCGGGCGAGCTGCTCGGCAGGCTGGGGGCGTGGCGCAGAAGGAGAGTGGGAGGCTCGCTGGTTGCGATCATGGGCGTCTTGTCCGCCACGATCTTTCCCCCGTTCCTCGTCTTCGTGCTCGTTCGCTGGTTCCGTTTCCCGCTCCTCGACCTACGGGTTGCCATGGGGCTTCCTGCCGACAGCCTCGACATCTGGAGGGGCGCGGTGATTGGAGAGCCCGGGTTCCCGACCCCCAATGACGTCCGCTGGCTGCTCGCTGTCGCCTTCGTCGTGGCGCTCGTGGTGGCACTGGTGGTGCGCTCGTATGCCCGGCGTAAACACCTGCCCGTGTTGGGCGCGATGGCGATACCCGTCATGCTGGGAGCCGCCGCGGCCGGCATCTGGCTGTCGGGCGCCGGCACCATGGCACTCGACCTTCTCTACAGGGCCGACATGACCGTTACGACCGGTCGGGGCAGCCCGGTGCTGGCGCTGCTCGGAGTGGTCCTGATCTCCTTCGGTCAGGTCATGTTCATGATGCGGGTCGGGATAGAGGACGAGCGCTCCGAGGACTACGTCCTGACGGCTCGTGCCAAGGGGCTGACGGAGCGGGCCGTGCGAGATCGCCACGTCGCCCGGAATGCCCTCGCCCCGACGCTGGCCGGCAGCTTCCTTGCCTTCCCGACCGTTCTCGCCGGGATGTTCATCGTCGAGCTGGAGCTGGAGATGACCGGCCTGTCGTCGGTCCTGTTCAACGCCATCGAGTTCCAGGACATCCCCGTGATCATGGGCGTGATGGTGGCACTGGGCCTGATCGGCATCGGATTTCGGCTCCTCACCGACTTCTCGATAGCCGTCCTCGACCCGCGCCAACGGCGGGGTGATGTGTGACCACCGCGATGGAGGTCGATATCGCCCGAGCCCAATGGCGGGTCGTCCTCGGCAACGTCAAGGTGATGGCGGGTCTGCTGATCCTCTCTTTCTTCCTGCTGGCACTGGTAGCCGGCCCCATTCTGGAAGCGACCCTATGGGAAGGCCACAACAACCTCTACGACCCGCAGACCGGTTACGACCGGACGATCGCCCATCCGTCCCCTCCTTCGGGTACCCACTGGCTGGGGACCAGTTCACTCGGCAAGGACGTGTTCTCGATGTTCCTGTCCGCGACGCGCCCCACCTTGACGGTGGCGACGCTTGCCGGGGTGACCATCGGACTGATCTCCCTCGTGACGGGGGCGGTCGCTGCCTATCGCGGGGGTTGGGTCGACGGTCTCGTGAGCCATCTCAGCGACGCCATGGTGCTGCTGCCGGCGATGCTGGCGGTGTTCATCCTCGGAGTGGGGCGATCGAACGCCGAGTTCGGCGCCTGGACCGTCGGTCTCACCTTCGGCGTGATCTATGCGCTCGGACCTGCCACCGCCACAGTCCGGGCGGCGGCGCTGACGGTGATGGTCAGGCCGTTCGTCGACGCGGCTCGCGTGGCCGGGGGAGGCGGGTGGTGGATGGTGACCCGCCACGTCTTGCCGCACCTGGTGCCGCATGCCGCCGTCCAGGCGATGATCGGGGTCACCGGCGCAGTGGTGGCGGAAGCGTTTCTGAGCTACTTCAACGCAGTCGGGGAGGATTTCGGGTACGGCTGGATGGTCTACGACGGCATCACTTGGTCGAACCTCCTAGCCGGGATCGCCGATATCCCCTGGTGGGTGATGATCACAGGCGCAGGTGCCATCACGCTGGTCGCCTCGGCGTTCTACTTGCTCGGAGTCGGACTACGCGAGGCGTTCGACCCCAAGACGCATCGGCCCCGCTAAGACTCGACCGCTATCCGGTCGATGAGGACCGCCCCTCTGACCGAGACGATTTCGGGCTGTTGACCCGGTTCGAACGTCTCGCTCTCCAGTCGGGGACAGTCGATTGTCAGCTGGACTCGCTCCCGGTCGGCGAGTTGCTCGACCGGCTGGGTTTCCACCGAGCAGTCGCCGGGTTGGGCAGTGAAGAAGATGAGGTTGACCTGGTCGAAGACTCCGGCCACGGAGACGACACCGGCCGCAGCCGTCAGCTCGAGGCTGGGAGCGAAGTTGTCGCCCAGCTCCTCATAGATGAGCGAGTCGTCGCCCTGGACATACCAGGCGAGGGGGCGCACCATCATCTCCGCCTCGACGTCTCCGCTCAACTGGAGGGTGCCGCCGGTGTCGTCGGACGGGGGTGGCAGCACCTGGGCGGCTGAGGTCACGTAGATACCCTCCAGGGCGATCGTGTTGTTGCCCTGGACGTCGTTGACGCCTTCACAGGAGATGGTGAGCCGGGCCAGACCTTCGAACCGGCTCAGGTCGATCTCGTCGAGACGCAGCGGGCAGTCCCCCGGATCCAGGAAGATATTGAGGCCGTCGAAGACCATCTGATCGAGGTAGAGCCCGGATTCCGGGTCATCTGCGACTCTGAGGAGGTTGGTGTCGTCGCTCTCGATCGTGCCGCTCCGGTCGCCGGTGACCTCGATGCGCGTCTCCCAGGCGTCGGGCGGCTCCTCACCGGACGCAGGGCCGTCGCTACCCGCCGAGGGGGCCGTCTGCTCGCCGTCGGAAAGGATCAGGCCGGCTATCCCCACCACGGCCACCAGTACGAGCGCTGCTGCTCCGGTGAGAACGAGCAGGTGCTTCACGACCGGGTCGAGGAATCGAGCATTCGGCCGATCGTAAACCCCTGGATGCTCAGAAATTGAAGTTGGGGACGAAGAGATTGAAACGGTGGACCCGGATTCGTCCCGAGAGGGCGGCGGGATTGCCATCAGGATCGATCAGCTCGGGGCAGTCGAATGTCACCTCGAGGTAGTCGATATTGGGCGCCACCTTGCCCAGGCTTTCCTCTTGAGCCGAGCAGCGTTCTCCGACGGCTACGGCCTCGTGCCCGATCCCTTCTGTGAAGCGCGTTACCTCGGTGACGGCGATTCCTGCGTCCAGCCACACCGTCCACCACGACTCGTCGCTCAGCACTCCGACGACGGCGAATCGATCTCCGCTGATCTGCTCGTGACTTCGTTCGTCGAACTCCACCAGCCAAATGGCGTCCTCAACGGTCAGTTCGGTCCCGTCTCCCAAGGTAAATGTCCCCCCGGAGGCGTAGTCGTCTGGCATCGCGATGAGGATCGGCACGTCGAGACCCCCTTCGATCGTCACGATCGGCGACCCGCCTGCCGCAGCCACATCCGGACAGGAGAGGCGGAGCCGGACCAGACCTGTCTCCTCAAATGTCTGCTCCTCTTCGAGGCCGCACTCGTCGGGGTCGAGGAAGAGGTTTAGCCCGTCGAGAGCGGCCTGTCCGACATGGACGTCGGACTCGTTGCGGGTCAGCACGATGAAGTCGCTTCCGGCCGTGATGGTGAGGGACGTGTCGTCCGGGAAGAGCTGGCTGGTTGATCGGAGCGCAACGGCGTAGCTGTGCTCGCCCGTGAGTTCGACCGATCCGCCCGCCTGTGTCGGTGGGGTGGGAGTCGTGGAAGTTGGTGATGCTGCCGGCTCCGTCGGCATGAGCGGCTCCGAGAAGACCGCCGAGGAAGCAGGCTCGGGAATGAGCAGTGCGGCGATTCCCACCGTGGCGGCCAGGACCACGGCTCCGCCGGCCAGCAGTATCACCGCCACCGAGATCCACCGGCTCACGACGCTCCTTGGTCGGGACGGAGCATACCGACGGTGGACACCTTCCCTGTCACCGATGTTGCGCGACATCAACTGTCACCGATGTCACGCGAGTTGGCGCTCGGTTTACGACTACTCACGTCCAAAGAAGGGGGAGGCTATCGTCGCCCGATGCCCGGCCCGCTCGCTGGATTGAAGGTGATCGAACTGGGAGGCATCGGACCCGTCCCGCACGCCGGGATGGTGTTCGCCGATCTGGGAGCGGACGTGGTCCAGGTCGTTCGGCCGGGAACCGCGTCCGATCCGGCCAGTGTCCTCAACCGGGGGAAGCGCTCGGTCGGCATCGACCTCAAGGTGGAAGGGGCCGCCAGATTGGTTGCCAGGATGGCCGGGGAAGCCAACGTCCTCATCGAAGGGTTTCGCCCTGGGGTGGTGGAGAGGCTCGGCATCGGTCCTGAAACCTGCCTGGCGGCCAATCGGCGCCTCGTCTACGGCCGGATGACGGGGTTCGGCCAGGACGGCCCTCTGGCGGGCCGGGCGGGGCACGACATCGACTACATCGCCTTGTCCGGTGCCCTGGCGTCGATCGGGCCTCGCACCCGGCCCCTCCCGCCCCTCAATCTGGTGGCTGACTTCGGCGGCGGCTCTATGTTGCTCGTGGTCGGCGTGCTCGCCGCCCTGCACTCCGTCGGGGAGTCGGGGGTCGGTCAGGTGGTCGACGCAGCGATGATCGACGGATCAGCTCTTCTCATGGCGATGCACCATGGGGCGATGGCGGGCGGCTGGTGGACGGCTCAGCGGGGGACCAACCTCTTCGACGGGACCGCCCCCTTCTACTCCACCTACGAGACTGCCGACGGGAAGTGGGTGGCGGTGGGGGCCCTGGAGCCACACTTCTTTGCCCGGCTGCTCGAGGGCCTCGGCATCGATGCTGACGAGCTCTCGCCCCAGATGGACCGAGAGGGATGGCCGGGAATGCGTCGGAGGTTCGCCGACGTCTTCGGCTCCCGGACGAGGACGGAATGGGAAGCGGCGTTCGCCGGTTCCGACGCCTGCGTGGTCGGCGTGTACGACATGGCGGAGGCGCCGAACCACCGCCACAACGTCGCCCGAGGCGTCTTCGCAGAGGTCGATGGGGTCCGCCAGCCGGCGCCGGCTCCCCGCTTTTCGGCGACCCCGTCGTCCGGACCGGGAAAGGTGCCCTCCCCCGGTGAGCACACCGAACAGGTCCTCTCCCAGCTCGGCTTCGACCCGGGGGAGATTCGCCGGCTCCGCCAGGATGGGATCATCCCGGACTGAGGGTCCGAGCGATGCCCCAGCGTTTACGCTGGGTCGACCCGACCGGATGGATGCCGACTGACATCATGACCGACACCCCGATAACGTTCGACGGCCGCGTCGCTGTGGTCACGGGAGCCGGCGGTGGGCTAGGCCGGGAGTACGCCCTCGAGCTCGCCCGACGTGGTGCCCGCGTCGTCGTCAACGACGTCGGTGGGGCAGTCGACGGGTCCGGCGCCTCCGAGAAAGCCGCCGACGCCGTAGTCGAGGAGATCCGACTCGCCGGGGGCGAAGCCCGGCCGAGCTACCACTCGGTGGCGGAGGCCGACTCGGGACGAGCCATCGTCGACACCGCTCTCCAGCACTTCGGCACCGTGGACATCGTCATCAGCAACGCCGGCATTCTACGCGACCGGAGTTTCGCCAACCTGGCGATGGATGAGCTGTATGCCGTCCTCGACGTCCATCTGCGAGGAGCCTTCCACGTCTCCCAACCCGCCTTCCGGGTCATGAAGGAGAAGGGTTACGGCCGATTCATCTTTGCCTCATCCAATGCCGGGATCCTGGGGAACTTCGGCCAGTCCAACTACGGAGCCGCCAAGATGGGGCTGGTCGGGTTGTCCAACGTGCTGGCCATCGAGGGTGCCAAATACGGGATCAAGTCGAATGTCATCGCTCCGGTCGCCGCCACCCGGATGACCGAGGATCTGCTCGGCCCACTGGCGGAGATGGTCGATCCGTCGCTCGTAGTGCCAATGGTGCTCTACCTGGCGTCTGAATCGTGCGAGGTGACCCACGAGATCTTCTCGGCCGGCGCCGGCCGCTATGCCCGGTTCTTCGTGGGCTCCACTCAGGGATGGCTGGCTCAAGGCCCGGCCTCAGTGGAGGACGTGGCGGAACACCTGGACCAGATCCGGAACACCGAAGGCTATGAGATCCTGGGAAGCGCCACCGAAGAACTGCACCTTCTGGGGCAGCTGCAGGAAGGGGAGAAGCATGACGCGGGATAACGACACCGTTCAGGTCGAGAAGGCCCTCGATCGACTTCTCGAGACACATCCCCCGGCCACCACTGACGATGTCACCTTCTGGGGCGCCCAGTACGACGCCGGCTTGGCCTGGGTGAGCTTTCCGAGGGGATTCGGAGGGTTGGACGCCTCGCCGTCGCTCCAGGCCCTGGTCCACGAGCGGCTCGACGCGTCGGGAGTGTCGCGATCCAATCAGCTGCGCAACATCATCGGGTACGGGATGGGAGGGCCGACAGTCGTCACGCATGGCACCGACGAGCAGCGCCGCCGCTGGCTACGTCCGCTGTTCACAGCCGAGGAGATCTGGTGCCAGCTGTTCAGCGAGCCGTCGGCGGGCTCGGACGTGGCGGGACTCGCCACCCGTGCGATCAAAGACGGCGACGAGTGGGTGGTCAACGGGCAGAAGGTCTGGACCACTCTCGCCCACACGGCCCGGTGGGGGCTGTTGGTGGCGAGGACGGACCCCGACGTTCCCAAGCACCGCGGCCTCACCTACTTCGTGATCGACATGGACCAGCCGGGAGTGGAGGTGCGTCCCCTCCGTCAGGTAACCGGCGAGGCCGAGTTCAACGAGGTCTACTTCACCGATGCCCGGGTCCCGGATGCCGACCGGCTCGGCGATGTGGGCGACGGCTGGCGTGTGTCGATGACGACGCTCATGAACGAGAGAGTGGCGATCGGCTCTTCGATTCCCGGCCGGGGCGAGGGAGCCATCTCCATGGCGGTCGAGCTCTGGAAGGAGTACGGCGAAGGCGACCCCGTCAAACGCGACGAGTTGATGCGCCTGTGGGTCGAGGCCGAGGTGCTGCGCCTCACGAACGTGCGGGCCGCCCGGGGCCGGTCGACCGGCACTCCCGGGCCCGAGGGATCGACCAGCAAGCTGCATTGGGCGGACCTCAACAAGCGAATCTATTCGTTCTGCGTGGAATTGATGGGCGAAGAAGGCATGCTCTATCCGGAGACGTACGTCTATCGGGCCCCGGACGAGTCGGCGATGGGTCGACGCAGCCCCCAGATGAACTTTCTGCGAGCACGCGCCAACTCCATCGAGGGCGGTACGTCGGAGATAATGAAGAACATCCTGGGAGAGCGTGTCCTCGGACTGCCGGGCGAGCCCCGGGTCGACAAGGATCTGCCCTGGCGGGAGGTGCCACGGGGGTGACGGCATCCGTCCTGGTCACCCGCCGGCTGCCGGCGGGGGTGAACGGCGAGCTGGATCCGTCGTGGAAGGTGTGGGAGGGCGAGGGCCCTATGCCGCGGGCTGCGCTGCTGGAGGCTGTGGCCGACGTCGACGGATTGCTCTGCATGCTGGTGGACCGGGTCGACTCCGAGCTCCTGACGGCCGCCGCCGGGCTCGCGGTCGTCTCCCAGATGTCGGTCGGCGTCGACAACATCGATCTGGAAGCTGCCACTGCAGCTGGAGTGCCGGTGGGTCATACCCCCGGAGTCCTCACCGAGACCACCGCCGATACGGCGTTCGCCCTGCTCGCCGCCGCCACCCGCCGCCTGCCCGAGGGTCAGGCAGACCTACGTCGGGGAGCCGTGGGAGAGTGGGATCCCGATTACCTCCTCGGAGGCGACTTGTGGGAGACCACGTTGGGCATCGTCGGTTTCGGCCGCATCGGCTCGGCCGTCGCCCGCCGGGCCGCCGGATTCGGTATGCGTGTCCTCTACAGCTCCCGCCGCAAGAAGGAAGAGGCACTGGGCGCGGAATGGTGCAGTTTCGACGATTTGCTGGCCGGGTCTGACCATGTGCTGCTGGCGGCGCCTCTGACCGACGAGACCCGACACATCATCAACGCCTCGTCGTTGGCGACGCTGCGTGACGGCGCCACACTGGTGAACATCGCCCGAGGCGGACTGGTCGACCACGAGGCGCTCGCTGCCGAGGCCGCTTCGGGCCGTATCAGGGTGGCGCTCGACGTCACCGAACCGGAGCCGCTTCCTCCCGAGCATCCGCTCCTGAAGCTGCCCAATGTGTTGGTGGTGCCGCATCTGGGCTCGGCCAGCGTCCGTACTCGAGCGGCGATGGCGCGGATGGCGATTTCGAACCTCGAGGCGGGCCTTTCCGGCCGCCGTCTGCCGGCCTGCGCCAATCCCGAGGTCTACGGATGAGGTCGTCGGCCTGATTGGCAGAAGCCTTCGCCGGGGCCGTACCATCCCCGGACTGAGCCAGGAGGACCCGATGATCGAGATACCGCCTTCACGTTCCGTGGTGACCAACCCCACTCACGAGCAGATGCGGAGCTGGGCTCTCGAACTGACGCCCCGGGTGAGCCTCACCGAATTCGACAACCTGAACTACCAGTCGGAGGTGACGGCACGTCTCAGCCGTTCGACGTTCTTCGTCGCCGACGAGGACATCCACCAGAACCGCATCAGCCGGGACGAAGCCGACGAGTGGGCCAGGCGGCAGGACGAGTACCTGGTCGACCGGGACATGATCGCCGTGGAGGGTTACATAGGTCCCGACCCAGCCTTCCGTACCGGTACCCGGATGGTCATCGAGCGGAGCCAGGCCAACATCGCCGGCATGCAGGACCACCTCTACTTCCCGGCAGACGACGACTGGGAGCCTGAGTTCACAGTCATCTACACCCCGGGCCTGCCGGCGCCGGGCAAGCCCGACGACCGGTTGATCATCGTCGATCTGAACAGTTGGACCACCCGGGTGTTCGGCTCCGACTACTTCGGTGAGTCGAAGATGGGCGGGCTGCGCATGTGGAATCGCCTGGTGTATGACAAGGGTGGGCTGGCTCTCCATGCCGGTCTCAAGACGTTCCCGGCGGAAGCGACCGCCGACGGCGAGGAGCATTCGATGCTCATCATCGGCCTCTCCGGGACGGGCAAGACCACGACGACGTTCCGGCGCCAGCTCGACTCCCTGCCGGTCCAGGACGACTTCGTCGCTCTCATGCCGGGTGGAGTGGTCCACACGACAGAGAACGGCTGCTTCGCCAAGACCTACGGGCTCGACCCGGACGACGAGCCGACGATCTTCGGTGGCGCCACCCGCCCCGACGCCTGGCTCGAGAACGTGGCGGTTGCTCCTGACGGCAAGGTCGACTTCTTCGACGCCAGTTACACAGCCAACGGCCGCTGCACATTTCCGCTCGCCAACATCCAGCATCGCAGCCCGCTCGGCGTTCCCCCCGCTCACTATCTGCTGATCCTGAACCGTTCCGACCATGTGATCCCGGCGGTCGCCAGGCTGCAGCCGGACCAGGTGGCGGCATACTTCATGCTGGGCGAGACGAAGGGGACTTCGGCGGGTGGGGCGGCGGAGGCGGGGAAGTCACTCCGGGTCCCGGGCACCAACCCGTTCTTCTTCAACGACGATGCGCTGCAGGGCAACCGGCTGCTGGAGTTGTTGGAGACCATGCCCGACCTGCAGGTGTACCTGCTCAACACCGGGCAGGTGGGTGCCGCCGGCGACGGTGACGATCGCGGCAAGAAGGTGCGCATCCCCGACAGCTCGGCGATCGTGGCGGGGATCGTGTCGGACACCATCGAGTGGGACACCGATCCCGACTTCGGGTATCAGGTCGCCACCTCGGTTCCCGGGGTTGACGACCCCGAACTGCTCCAGCCTCGTCGCCTGTACGCGAGGCAGTCCCGGCTCGACGAGTACGCCGCGATGGTGGATCGCTTGCAGGCCGAACGAGGAGAGTATCTCGCAGGTTACGCCGCCCTCGATCCGCGGATCCAGAACGGTCTCTGACACCACTTCCCAGGGAGGCGGGAACCATCGCTGGTGACGTGGCCGCCGACTAGGCGACGTCAGGCTGGATCGCCAGCAGCAGTCCGGCAGTCAACCGCACGTTGGCCACCGGGCCGATGAAGACATTGGACACCCCGCGTGTCGAGCCGGGCTGGAGGGTCGCATCGGCGAGGTCCCAATGGAGGCCACTGGTGGTGACGCCGGTGGCCGGGCCGCCAACGGCCAACAGCGTGAGTAGGGCACCCGGGGCCCCATGCAACGTGACCCCGGCCCGTACTACCCGCACCCGCCCCCCGCCCGCGACCCACTCCAGGTCGACGCCCGCCCACCGATCCGAGGTGAGCAACAGGACCGTGCCGAGCAGGTGGTCGAAGCGGCCGCCTTGACCGCCGATGACCACTATCCGGTCGGGATCCAGGCGGAGGGCCGCCTCCAGGGCCAAATCCAGGTCGGTGGCGTCCTTGTCGGGGGAGTGGCGTTCGATGGGCGCCGAGGAAGCGGCGAGGGCCTCGCCGCTGACGGAATCGAGGTCGCCCACCACCAGGTCGACGTCATATCCCCACGACAGGGCCGTGTCGAGGCCCGAGTCGGCGGCGATGAGGTACGCCTCATCGGTGATCTCCCCGGCGAGCGTGGCCGGAAGTGGCTCGCCTCCGCTGAACACGACCACGGTCGTCAAGGTGAATCACAAAATCGTCTTACGCGCGATGGCGCGCGTAAGAACTCAAGCTCAAGTTGAACTTTAGGGTTTAGATCCATCGCTCCAGCCATCCGAGGAACTCCTCATACCAGCGGATCGAGTTGGCTCGGGAGAGGATCCAATGGTTCTCGTTCGGATAGGACACGAGGCGGGCAGGTACTCCCTTCGCCACCAGCACGCCGTAGAGTTCCAGGCCCTGGGTCACGGGCACCCGGGCATCGCGGTGCCCATGGATCACCAGCGTCGGTGTGGCGTAACCGGCGGCGTGGGCCGCCGGGCTCCAGCGTTCGATTGCTTGGCGGTCGTCCCACACCTCGGCTCCGTAGGCGCGGGCCCGCCCGTAGGTCACATCGGACGCATACATCCCGTTGAGGTTCGTGACGGCGGCGTGCGCTATCGCGCAGGCGTAGCGGTTGGTCTGGGAGGTGATCCAGGCGACCAGATAGCCGCCGTACGATCCTCCCGTGACCGCCATTCGGTCGGGGTCGGCCAATCCTCTTTCCACCAATGTGTCGGTGGCTGCCTCGATGTCGCGGTGAGGGAGGTCGCCCCAGGCCCCGTGGATGCTGGTCGTGAAGTCCTCGCCCCAGCCGGTCGACCCGTGGAAATTGACCATCGCTACCCGGTATCCGGCCGAGGCCAAGATCTGAGCGTTCCACCGCCAGTGCCAGGCGTTGCCGAAGACGCCGTGCGGGCCGCCGTGGATGAGATGAACCAGCGGCTGGGTCGAGGCGGGATCGGCACCGGGTGGGTCGACCAGCCACATCTGGATCGGGGAGCCGTCACCACCGGCGAACTCGATCTCCCGCACAGCACCGAGCTCGACCTGGTCGAGAGCATCGACGGTGAAATCCGTCACCGTCCGCACCGCCCCGTCGTCTCCAACCCGAACCACCTCCGGCGGAGAATCGAGCGCGTGACCGACGGCGTAGATGATGCCGGCAGAAGAGACGGTGGGGCTCGAGCACCAGCCCTCTTCGGTCAGGGGCTGGGGCCGGCCCTGGGCGAGAGACCACAGCCGGGCTCGTCCCTGATCCTCGCCACCCACGATCAGCCGTCCGTCATGGTCGAAGACCCACTCGGTGGGGGAGCGGTCCCACCCCTCGGTGGTGCTCTGCTGCTCGCCCGTAGCGAGCTCATGGCGAATGATCTGCATCCGGGAGGCGTAGAAATCCGGCTCAGCCTGGTACCCGAAGACGAGGGAGGAGCCGTCGGGAGTGAAGATGGGACGGTGGCTGTTGCCGGGCATTGCCTCGTCGAGGCGATGGAGACCGGAGCCGTCCATCTCCATCAGGAAGAGTGACCAGCTCAACTGGCGATGGGGCGCCTCGGAGTCGTCGACGCAGAAGGCGATGAGCGATCCGTCCGGAGACACATCGATGTCGTCCATCGGGTCAGCGGTGTTGGGCCATCTCCAGAATCGAGTGGATCCGGGGGTGAGATCGGTGACCTCGCCGGTGGCTGGTTCGACGATCACGGGGTGGTAGACGTGGTCGAGCCAGGTGTCCCAGTACTGGTAGACCGCGTTCTCGGTCGCCCGGGCTGTTACGTGCTCATCCCTCTCATGGTTGGCGGTGGCGTCGAGCTCGGGATGCTCCGCCCAGAGGGTGGCGAGGGCGACGAGTCGTCCGTCGGGCACCCACTTCACTCCAACCGCGCCGAGCGGGAGGTCGGTGACCCGTCGACCCTCCCCTCCGTCGATCGGCTGAACATGGACCTGCTTGTGATCTTCCACCTTCTTCAAATAGGCGATCGAGCTGCCGTCCTTCGTCACTGCCACGCCGGAGATCTCGCCTGAGGCGAACGGGCGCTTGGCTCCTGATTCAGTATCGATTCGCCACAGGGTGGTGGTGGAACGGTCGGTGGCGGGCTCATACGTGGTTACGGGGACGATGAGCCGCTCGTCCCCCACGGCGGCAGGGGCTCCGACCCGGGGTATCGCCCACATCTTCTCAGGGGTGAGAGTCATGACTCTGCGATCTTGGCACAGCGTCGGGCCATGGATGATTCTCCCGGACGGTGATTGTTACCCTGGACCGGTGGCAATCGGAGTTCTCACGAGCGGGGGAGATGCGCCCGGCATGAATGCGGTGATTCGCGCCGTCACCAAGGTGGCCGCCTCGCATGGTTACCCCGTGTGGGGGATTCTCAACGGGTTCGACGGGCTGATCGACGGCCGGTTCCGTCCACTGACGCGGGAGGTGGGGAGAGGAGAGGCCTATCGCCCACTGCCCGACGTGGAGTATGGGGGAGGACTGGGAGGCACGATTCTGGGCACTGCCCGATCGCCTCGCTTCTACAGCCGGGAAGGCCGGGCCCAGGCGGCCGCCACCTTTCGGGACTATTCCCTCAATGGGCTGGTCGTCATCGGGGGCAACGGCTCGATGGAGGGTGCCCACCAGCTCGCCCTCGAGCATGACGTCGGCGTCGTCGGTATTCCCGCCTCCATCGACAACGACATCGGCCTGACACGCGAGGCAATCGGTGTAGACACCGCCCTCAACACCATCGTCGAGGCGTGTGATCGGATCTCGGACACCGCCAGTTCGCATCATCGGGCCTTCATCGTGGAGGTGATGGGACGTAACTCCGGTTACCTGGCGATGGCCGCCGCCGTTGCCACCGCGGCGGACGCCGTGCTGCTGCCCGAGCAGGGCCGTACCGGCGACGAAGTGGTGAAGGCGGTGGTGGACGTCCTCCGGCAGAGCTTCGCAGTGAGCCGGGAGAAGCGACGAGTGCTGATCCTCAAGGCGGAGGGAGTCGAGATCGCCACCGAGGAGCTGGTCGACCGGGTCCGGGCCGAGATCGGTGGGGAGCCGGAGGTGGAGATCAGGGCGACGATCCTCGGCCACCTGGTCAGGGGAGGGAACCCCTCATTCCGGGACCGGCTACTGGCCGGCCGCTTCGGTCTGGTGGCGGTCAACGGTCTCCTCGACGGCCGGAGCGATGTGATGACCGGGTGGAACATCGACGGGGGAGGCATTCCGACGAGCGACAGCTGGATCAGCCTGTATCCCATCACCGACGTGATGGCCGAGACCGAGGCGCTGCTCGACGGTTCGAGCCAGGTCACGCTCGACCGGGTGCGGCGGATGGAGGACATCCAGGGCGTGCTGTCCATCTGAGACGTCGACCATCCGACTCACGGCTCCGGGCCGATGCCCCGGGCAGGCGACGGGCCGGTGGAAGCCGGGTCTAGGAGATGACGATGTCGAGCTTGTCCACGGCCTGGCGGATTCGCCGGACTACCTCATCTCCCGTCGAGCCGATTGCGAAGACGAATCCGAGGTAGCGATCACCCTCGGGAAGGGATCGCACCGGGCTGTGCGGAGGGATCGTGATGTCGATCTCGGTTATCCCTTCCACCTGCCGGGCATCGGCGACGCCTTCGACTCTCTCGAACGTGCCGGTTCGGTCGATGGGGAGCATCATCACCCCCGAAGCCCTCGGCTGGCGATGCGAGCGCGGCGGGCTCCCCAAAGCAGTGGCGAGTATCAACTCCTCCAGGGTCGTTCCCGCCAGGCCGAACCGCAGTGAGCGGCCGCAGAGCCCGCCGATCGAACGGGCCGCCACCTCCAACAGGTGGACGCGGCCGTCGTCGTCCACGATGGCCTCGGCGTGGATCGGTCCGTGAGTCAGGCCCAGAGCCGCGACGGCGGCCCGCACGACCCGCTCCAGCTCCGAACGCACTGTCGGGGGCTGGCCCGACGGAGTGACCAGGATCGTCTCGGGGAACGTCGGGCCGGCCGGTGTGTCCGGTTTGTCGAAGACGGCGAGGACCGTGACCTCGCCGTCCACCACCATGCCCTCCAGCGCCACCTCGGCGCCCGGGATGAACCGTTCGGCGATCAGCGGGCCGGACTCTCCCAGTTCCGAGGCGATCCCGGCGACCCGATCGAGAGTGGCGGCAAGGTCCTTCGGTGAGTCGACCCGGATCACGCCCCGGGAGGCCGCACCGGTGCGGGGCTTCAACACCAGGGGGAAACCGACCTGCGCGGCGTCTGCCGCCTGTGTGACCGCGGCGTACGGGGGCTGCGGCACCTCTCCGGTGCTGAGGAGGCGGCGCATCTCCAGTTTGTCCCGGGTGGCCGAGGCGGCGGCGGGAGGATGGTGGGACAGCCCGAGGCGCTCGGAGGCGAGAGCGGCAATCACCACTCCGGCATCATCCGCAGCCACTACGGCGTCGATGGGGGTCCGGTCGGCGAGTTGCACGATGGCCTCAGCGGCCGACTCCGGTTGCGAACAGTCGATGCGGACGAACCGCTCGGCGAGATCGAGCGGCGGATCTTCCTCCGAGGCAACCGCCAGCTCGATCCCCATCGTGTCGGCGGCGGCGACGAAATCGGGAGTGCGATATGAAGCAGTTGGAAGGACGACGAGCACGCGCGGCATGATCAGGCTGTGGGAAATGTATCGGAGGCCCGGTAGGATGGTGGCACAGATGGCCGACAACGTCCTCAGCATCGCTCCCGACGCTCTCGAGATGATCATCCAGCTCCGCGACCAGGAGCCGGGCGACGCCGAATACGGCCTGTCGGTTGCGGTGCGGGGCATCACTGGCGTCCAGTTCAACTACGACCTCGCCTTCGTGCCGGTCGACGACAGGGCGGAGACCGATCGGCTCGAATACCACGGCGGGATGGCTGTGATAGTCCCCGAAGCGGATGTCGAAAAGCTCCAGGGCGCGTCTCTCGAGCTCACGGCCGAGGGTCTTTCGATGAACAATCCCAACTCGCCGGCTCCTCCCCCGATGGCGGCGCCGCAGGGAGACCTGACCGGTCCGCTGGCAGAGAAGGTGCAGCAGGTCCTCAGCGAGCAGGTCAACCCGGCGATCGCCTCGCACGGTGGGGCCGCCGAACTGGTGTCGGTCGATGCCGACACCGCCTACCTCCGCCTGATGGGCGGCTGCCAGGGTTGCGGAATGGCTCAGGTGACGCTGAAGCAGGGGATCGAACGCATTCTCCTCGACTCCATCCCTGAACTGACGTCGGTTGTCGACGTGACCGACCACGCTTCAGGCGACAACCCCTACTACGAGGCAGCCAAGAAGTAGACCGTCCCGCCTGGCGCGACGGCGGGAACCTGTCAGACTCCCTGAACGTCTCATGCCCGTGCGCACAATCCTCGTACTGATCGTGGCGCTGGCCGCCACTCTGCCGGCCGCGGCCGCCGAGCCGTCGGTCGAGGCGCAAGGGGACGTGTCGTTGTCCGTCGACCTCGGCGTTGGGGGATTCACCCAGTCCGGGCGGCCGAGTGAGGTCTCGGCCACCATCTCGAGCCCGGTTCTGATCTCGGGCCGTTTGCGGGTCAGGGGAGCCGACATCGCCGTCAGCCGCCCGATCGAAGTGCCGGCCGGCGGGGAACAGACATATCAGCTACTCGTTCCGCCCTTGCCGGACGCCACCCGGCTCACCGTCGAGGTCCTCGATGGAGACGGCGAGAGGGTCACCTCGACGGCCGTCACCACCCGGGTTCCGGGAACCGATGAGATGGCCGTCGGCGTGATGGGGGACCCGGAGCTCGTCGAGCTCCTGGGTCGGGTGAGGACGATCATCACCGACCGCCCCGTGGCGGCCTTCGAAATCCCGGTAGACGTGCCTGCTCCGACCTTCGACGTGCTCGATTATCTGGTGGTCGGAGGCCAGGCGACCGATGGTGTGCAGGCCGCCCTGGATTGGGCCGTAGCAGGGGGCACCATTGTCATCGACGCGTCGGAGGGAGCGGGGGCGGAACTGTCTGAGCTGACGACGACGGGGGTCACCGGAGTGACCCGAGGGACTCTGGGAGCCGGAACGGTGATAGTAGTCGAGTCACTCGATGGCCGCAGCGCCGAGGACTGGGCGGCCATGCTGCGCCCCACGCCACTCGACTTCACGAACTCCCCGGAGTGGGGCATGGGCGATCCCCAGTCGTTGCTCCAGGCGGCATCGGAGGCGGGAACCCGCCAGGTGCCCTCCATTCCCTGGCTGCTCTTCGCCATCATCGGCTTCGCGCTATTGGTGGGACCGGTCAACTTCATCGTGCTCTCCCGTCTGCGAAAGCGGGACTGGGCCTGGGTCTCGATCCCCACCATGGCGATCATCGCCGTCGTTGCCTTCTGGGTAGCGGGCAGGCAGCGCATTGCCGGGACCAATCTGACCCATGCCTCGGTCATCGTGGCGGAGGGAGGTATCGAAGCCCGCTCGGCCGTCCTGGTGGCGGCAGGAGTGGCCGGAGAGCGCCGCCTTTCCTTCGGTCCCGAATACCGGATCTTTCCGGAGCGGTCCCTGTTCGGCTCGGGGGGAGCAGAGCTCCGGATCGACGGCGAAAACCTCGCCTCGGTCGAGCTCGAGCAGCTGGGATTCACCGGCGTGGGGGTGGCGACCTCCTCTCCGGGATTGGAGTTGCCATCTGCGACAGTCGAAGACGGCCAGCTCCGGGTGGACAACTCGTCCGGCATCACTTTCTGGGGCTGGGGCGTGATGGCGGCAGGCTCGTCCTCGGTGGCTAACACCGAGCTCGGGCCGGGGAGTGTCGATACCGTGCCCATGCCTCGAGGGCAAGGCGGGGACTTCGGCTTCAACTTCGTCGACGCCCTGATCAATCGCCGCCAGCTGTGGGACGATCCCGCCCGTTCCAACGGGTTGTGGCCCCTCTCCCAGGTCGTGGCGGCCGAGGTCGACGCCGACGGCGTCTACTTCGTCGGACTGACCGACGAATATCAGCCGCAGGTGACGGTGGGGGGTGTCGAGGGGTTCCCCGGCTCCACGCTGGTCATCCAGCGGGTCGACACCACCCCGACCGTGGAAGCGGGTGAGGGTCAGGTCGGTGCGGTCCTCGTCGACACGGGATTCATCAATTGGCTGGACTGGGGCGTGCAAAAGGTCATCTCTTCCGAGGAGATCACGGTCCGGTTCGATCTCCCCGATCCTTCACTCTCGGTGCGCCTCGTCGATGCCGGCCGATTCGGGGTGCGGCCGGAGGCGTATGAGGCCTGGAACTGGAGCGGGGCCGAGTTCGAGGCGATAGATCCTGCCGAACCGGTCCCCCCGTCAGCGGTATCCAGCGACGGGCAGGTGTACGTCCGCCTGCTGGGCGCGAACGAGTTCGGCGACAACCCGATGAGCCCGGCCGACCTCAGCCTGACATGGGAGACGTGATGATCTCGCTGCAGTCGGTCGAGAAGCGATACGGATCGGTGACCGCTCTGGCGGGCCTGGACCTGGCCGTCCCGGAGGGGTCGGTCTTCGGGTTGATCGGGCCCAACGGCGCCGGGAAGACGACGGCCATGTTGATCCTCAGCTCGCTGCTCGCCCGCGACGGCGGCAGTGTCACGGTGGGGGGCGCCGACCCCCAGAAAGAACCCCGGACCGTGCGCCGGCATCTCGGCTACATGCCGGACTTCTTCGGTTTCTACGACAGCCTCAGCGCCTACGAGTACCTCGATTTCTTCGCCGCCGTCCAGGGAGTGCCGTCGGCTCGGCGCCGGGGTGTCGTGCTGGACCTGCTCTCGCTCGTCGACCTGTCGAACAAGATCGACGCCGACGTCAATTCGCTCTCCCGGGGCATGAAACAACGCCTGTCGCTGGCCCGCACCCTGGTGCACGAACCGGCTCTGCTGGTCCTCGACGAGCCGGCCTCCGGGCTCGACCCCCGGGCTCGAGTCCAGCTGCGAGAGCTGATCGCCGAGTTGCATCGCATGGGAAAGACGATCCTCATCAGCTCACACATCCTCGCCGAGCTCGAAGGTATCTGCACCCACATGGGGGTCATCGATGATGGGGTGGTCAAAGCCCAGGGCGAGATGGACACCATTCGGGGGGCTCTGACCGGTTCCCGGCGGCTCAGGGTCCGGCTGGCCGACGACGACGTCGACGCGGCTCTCGACCTCCTCGACGCCCGACCGGAAGTCAGCGAGGCGTCGGTCGAGCGAGGTCGCCTCGAGTTCGTCCTCAGCGGAGACGACGACGAGTCGGCCGACCTGCTTCGGGAACTGATCAACGGCGGGATCGTCGTTTACGAATGGCGGGCCGAGGCGGCGGGGCTCGAGGAACTCTTCCTGGAGCTGACAAGGGACGAGCCACCGGCATGAACCTGGCTTTGAACCCTGTCCTCGGACGCGAGATCAAAGAGCGGTTCCGGAGCCGCCGAGCCCCGGTGTTCGTGACACTCTGGGTGCTGGGTGTGGGGCTCATCGGCTACCTGGTGTATCTGATCGCCCAGCTCACGGCCCGTGATGCCTTCGGACTCGGTCAGGCCGTCGCCGGGGGATACATGGGTCGGTTCATCTTCGAGGGGATGCTTATCCTGTTGATGACGGCGGTGGTGATGATCGTTCCCGGACTCACCGCCCTCTCCATCGTCGGAGAGAGAGAGCGCCAGACCTTCCACCTGTTGCAGGTCACGCAGCTGACGCCTCTGCAGATCGTCCTCGGCAAGTTGTGGTCCTCGATGTCCTATTTCCTGTTGCTGCTGGTCTCGGTGGCTCCGGTGGCAGCCCTGCCGCTCCTGTTCGGCGGAGTTCGCATCACCGACGTGTTCGTCGGGCTGGGGATGCTCCTCCTTACGGCCGTCATGCTGGGGAGCATCGGCATCTGGGGCTCGGCTCGGGCCCGCTCGTCGAGGGGGGCGGTGGCCAGCGCCTACATGTGGTCGTTCATCCTCGCCTTCATCACCTTCGCCGCCATGGGAGCCGAGCTGCTGTTCATAGGTGACGGAGTTCCCTTCCCGGCCCGCGGGCGGGAGGTGGTGTCTGTGCTGCCCAATCCCTATGTCGGGATGGTGTCGGCCGTCGTTGCGCCATTGGGGAGCGACGGGCTACAGGGAACGCCCTTCGACGTTGTGGAGGTGCTGCTCCTCGAACGGCAGGGCTTCGAGAACTTCGGCTTCGGCATGGGCCCCATGCCTCTCGGAGTCGACCTGGAAGAGGATCGGGCACTTCCGCTCCGACGGCCTCCGGTCTGGGTATTCACCGTCGGTATCTACTTGCTGATCACCATCGTCGCTCTGCGGGGGGCGACACGACGCGTGCGAGCACCAGCCACCCGGATCAGACCCTTGAGGAACCGTAATGCCCGCTCCTGAACCGGTACGCCGCCTGGTGGTGGCAGCTCGGCGCCGCCTGACCACCGCTCGGCTGATCCATCGTGTCATCGGTTGGCTGGGTGCGGCGGCGGCACTGGCGGCCGGATTGGCCGCCGCTGCCCGAGTTTGGGTGATCGAATCGGCGGATTGGGTGGCCGGGGGAGCGTTGATCGCGGCGGCCCTGGGGGCGATTGGCTGGTCACTGGTCCGGCGTCCCAGCCACGAAGGCGCCGCCCTGGCCGTCGACCGGCGGCTCGGAGGCTACGACCGGGTCACCACGGCCTGGGAGCTGGGCAGGCGGACCCAGCCCGACGAGCTAGAGCAGCGCCAGCTGGAGGCGGCTGCGGCGTGGTCGGACGCTCGCCAAGTGAGTCCGGTGATGGATCTCTTCCCCGATTGGCGGGCGATCGGCCTGGCGTTGCTCTCGGTCGCCGTGTTGTTGGCTCTCGTCCTCATCCCGGCTCCCACGGACACGGCTCTCGCTCAGCGGCAGGCCGATCGCGCAGCGATCGCCGAGGAAGCGGACCGTTTGGAGGAGCTGGCCGACGAGGTTCCGGCCGAGGTGGCCGATCGGCTGCGGGAGCTCGTCGAGGAGTTGCGTCAGGCTCCCGACCTGGAGACGGCCCTCAATACGCTGGGCGAGGCCCGCCAGGAGCTCACAGAGTCCCTCGATCCTGCCGCTTTGGCGAAACGCACCGGTCTGGCCGGCCTCGAGGCCTCCTTCGACCAGCAACCCGTGGCTGAGGGCGAATCGGCTTCAGAGCAGCTGGAGAACCTGGCCCGCCAGGTCGAGTCGGGCGACATGTCGGGCTTGGCCCCGGCGGTGAGCCAGCTGCGTCAGCGGGCCGCCGACGCCGCCGGCGTCAATCCCCAACTTTCGGAATCGCTCGAACGAGCCGCCGAGCAGCTCACCCAGTTGGCGGCCGGGACCGGGGATCCCGCCGAGGCGGCCGAGGCCGTGCGCGACGCCGCTCAGGCGGTGGACGATGCCAACGCCCAGGCGGCCTCGGATGCCGCCACCGCCGGAGCAGCCGGAGCAGTGGGAGACGCCCAACAGAACCTGGCCAACCAGCAGAGCCAGGGCCAAGGGCAGGGTCAAGGCCAGGGGCAGGGACAGGGACAGGGACAGGGGCAGGGGCAGGGACAGGGGCAGGGACAGGGACAAGGACAGGGGCAGGGTCAGGGTCAGGGTCAGGGT
>DATABS010000002.1:0-21511 GCA_036259475.1 Acidimicrobiia bacterium
CGCTGCAGCACGTGGACCGACTTCGCCAGACCCGACAGGATCGGACCGATCACGTCAGCGCCGCCCAACCGGTTGAGCAACTGGTACGAGGCGTTGGCGGCCGTCAGGTTGGGGAAGACCAGCACGTTGGGGGTTCGCTCCAGAGGACCGCCCGGACGCCGCCGCATCAAGAGATCGCGCATGACTGCCGTCCCGGCCTGCATCTCGCCATCGACCGGAATCTCTGGGTGCCGGTCCCGGAACATCTCGACCGCCTTGCGCACGCGCGCGGGTTCTTCACCACCGGCGGAACCGAAATCGGAGTAGCTGATGAAACCCACCCGGGGACTGCGGTCGAACTGGCGCTCGGCTATGTCGACCGCCGCCTCGGCGATCTCGACGAGTTCTTCGGCGTTCGGCTCGATGTTCACCGCGCAGTCGGTGAAGAAGTAGGGCGTCCCGCCCATGACGACCACGTACAGAGACGACACGATCGTACGGCCCTCCTCGACACGCAGCACCTGGAGGGCGGGTCGGATGGTCTCGGCGTAGAAGGTCGTCAACCCGCCCAAAACGGCGTCCGCCGCCCCCTCCCGCACCATCAGACAGGAGTACATGTTCGGGTCGTATACCCAACGCTTCGCCTCCTCGAGTGACACCCCCTTGTGCCGCCTCAGCTCCTCGAGAATGACTGCATATCGCTCGCGCGTCTCCTCCATGGCATTGGGGTCGACCGTTTCGATCCCGTCGAGGGCGACGCCGGCCTCGCCGGCGAGCTCTTTCATCAACCCGACGTCCCCTACCAGCACGGGAGTGGCGATTCCCTCATCGAGCACGCGCCGGGCTGCCCGAATGATCCTGAGATCGTGGCCTTGGGGGTAGGCGACCCGCATCGGCTGGGTGCGCGCCTTGGCGGTGATCGTGGTGATGAGCCCGTAGGACGCATGAAAGCGTGCCTGGAGCGCCTCCCGGTAGCGGTCGACGTCTTCGAGCGGGGTACGGGCTAGGCCCTCCTCGGTGGCGGCTTCGGCCACGGCCGGCGCCAGCCGGATGAGGACCCGGGGGTCGAATGGCTTGGGGATGAGATAGTCGCGTCCGAACTGGAGCCGCTCGAGGTTGTAGGCCCGCAGCACCGAGTCGGGCACCGGTTCTCGGGCCAGCTCGGCGAGGGCTTCTGCCGCCGCCACCTTCATCCCCTCTGACACGCCCCGGGCCCGAACATCGAGGGCACCCCGGAAGATGAAAGGGAAGCCCAGCACGTTGTTGACCTGGTTCGGGTAGTCGGAGCGACCGGTGGCGACGATCGCGTCGGGCCGGGCGGAGGTCGCCTCCTCGTAGGTGATCTCGGGGTCGGGGTTGGCGAGGGCGAAGATGATGGGGTCCTGGTTCATCGAGCGGACCATGTCGGGCGTCACCGTGCCCGCCACGGAGACCCCGACGAAGGCATCGGCCCCGGCGAGGGCATCGGCCAACGTTCGGGCGTCGGTGCCCCGGGCGAACTCCAGCTTCGTATCGGTGAGATCGTCCCGACCGTCATGTACGACGCCGCGGGAGTCGACCATCAGCGTGTTCTCGGGCAGCACGCCCAACTGGAGGAAGAAACGAGCCGTGGCGATACCTGCCGCCCCGGCCCCACTGAACACCACCTTGACGTCCTCGGCCCGGCGTCCCGTGAGCTCCAGCGCGTTGATGAACCCGGCGCCGGCGATGATCGCCGTTCCATGCTGGTCGTCGTGAAAAACGGGTATGTCGAGACGCTCACGCAGGGTGGACTCGATGACGAAGCAGTCGGGTGCCTTGATGTCCTCCAGGTTGATGCCCCCCACCGTCGGGGCGAGCATCTCACAGAAGCGGATGATGTCGTCGGGGTCCCGGGCATCGATCTCGATGTCGAACACGTCGATGTCGGCGAAGCGTTTGAATAGCACCGCCTTGCCCTCCATCACCGGCTTGGCGCCCAAAGGACCGATATCACCCAATCCGAGCACGGCGGTGCCGTTCGAGACGACCGCCACGAGGTTCGCCCGGTTGGTGAACCGGAACGCCGCCTCCGGATCGGCCGCGATGACGCGACATGGCTCGGCCACCCCCGGGGTGTAGGCGAGGCTCAGGTCGGCTTGGGTGGCAGTGGGCTTGGTGGCCCGTATCTCGATCTTGCCGGGTCGGGGACGCTCGTGGTACTCGAGTGCTTCGGAAAAGGGGTGTGAGTCGGCCATCGACCCGATCCTACCGACGCTCGACGGAGGTATCCCCACGGTTTGTGAATCGCCGTCGGTCCGGTTGCCTGCGAGAATCGACCCAGATGACCCAGAAAGACAACGGATTCAAGGTCATGGGCGGCTGGAGGGTCGGCGCCCTCCCTGAGGAAGCCACCACCAAGTCCGGATTGCTGGTCCCGGTCGGCACGAAGGAGGGCAACGACGCCCTGGCATTGGTCGACGTGTCGACCGGCCAGCGATTCTGGGCGGTGCCCACGGGCGCATGGCGGTTCATCTGGCCGGCGACCGGTCGGCCGGTGGTCGCCGTCCGTGAATCCCAGATCATCGCCGAAGAGGAGATCGACCACGTCGAACCCGACGGTCAATACCTGTGACAGCCGCTTGACGAGCCGCGGGTTCCCGGCGAAGCGACGGCTCTCTTCGGTGACCGGTGAGCCGTTGGCGGGAGGTAGAGCCGCACCGTCGATTCGGGTAAATCGGAAGGTTTGCGACGCCGACTCTGTTAGTAAGCGTGCAACATGACTGATGCCCCTGTCGGCCGTTCCGGCCGCCGCCTCACCGCCACCGTCACCGACCTCGAGGTTGCCCGCCAGAAGGGCTTTCTCGTCGGCGTCGTGATGCGCGGATCAGACCAAGAAGAAGCGCAGCGCTCGCTCGAGGAGCTCGCATTGCTCACCGACACGGCCGGCTCCGATCCCATCGACGGCGAGCTCGTGACGCGTGACCAGATCGATCCGGCCACCTACATCGGATCGGGAAAGGCGTCCGAGCTGGCTGCTGTGACCGCCGCCCTCGACATCGACGTAGTCGTGTTCGACAACCCTCTCAGCCCTGCCCAGCAGCGAAATCTCCAGAAGATCTTCAACTGCGACGTGGTGGACCGCGAGGCGGTGATTCTGGACATCTTCGCCGAGAACGCCACCACCCGTCAGGGCGCCCTGCAGGTCGAGCTCGCCATGTACCGCTACAACCTCCCCCGGCTACGGGGAAGAGGGCTCGAGTTGAGCCAGCAGGCCGGCGGCATCGGGGCGCGGCGGGGACCCGGTGAGACCAAGCTCGAGACCGACCGGCGCCGTATCCAGGCACGCATCACCCGCCTGACGCGCGAGCTCGAGGACGTCTCCAGAGTGTTGGACACCCAGCGCAAGGCCCGCAAACGCTCCTCGACGCCCCACGTGGCGCTCGTCGGCTACACCAACGCCGGCAAGTCGACGCTTCTCAACCAGCTCACCGACGCCGAAGTGCTGGCCCGGGATCGGCTGTTCTCCACCCTCGACTCCACCGTCCGGAAGCTCGAGTTGCCGAGCGGCCCTCCGGCGGTCATATCCGACACCGTCGGCTTCGTCCGCCGACTCCCCCACCACCTGGTCGAGGCCTTCCGCTCGACCCTGATCGAAGTAAGGGAAGCCGACCTCCTCCTCCACGTCGTCGACGCCAGCGATCCCGATCCTCCCGGCCAGATCGCGGCGGTACGTGAGGTGCTGGTCGAGATCGAGGCGGAGGAGATTCCTGAGTCGATCGTGTTCAACAAGATCGACGTTGCGGACGACATCGCCCTTCGGCGGCTGCGCAACCTGTATCCCCGGGCCCTCTTCATCTCCGCGCGAACTGGCGAAGGCATCTCTCGACTCCAGACGGCGATCGGCGAGGCGCTGGAAGGGCAGACAACCCTGCTGCACCTCGCCATCCCCTATGAGCGGGGTGACGTCGTCGCCTCGGCCTACCGGCTGGGAGAAGTAATCGCCGTCAAGCACGACGAGCAAGGAACGCTGCTCGATGTGCGAGTGCCGCCCCAGTCCGCCAGTGAGTTCTCCGATTTCCTGACGGCCTGATCCGGCATCAGAGGCTCGCAGCCGGCCTTCGTACCACCACGTAGGCCTCGTCCTCGAACCAGATCTCGGGGTGCCGCCCCATCACGGTTCGGGTGGCCTCCTCCCATGCACCGCTTCGCATCGCCTGGGAGAGGCGCCGTTCGTCGATCTGGGCCACATAAGCCGCCGCATTCCAGGTGGCCAGTACGGAGGAAGTGCCGATGTGCTCGGCGGACTCCGAGGGCATGGTGTGCATCTCGTAGCGAATCGTCGACTCGTCCTCTGACAACGCTGGGAAGTCGAATTCGTCGTTGGACAAATGGCGGCGCGCCTCCTCGATGATCTCTTTGGCGCCGTGCCGGAACGGATCGACGTCCGGCCATACCTCTCGGATGATTTCCAGCGCCGGATCGCGGCCGGTGGCGTGGATACCGATCAACCGACCTCCCGGAGTCAGCGCCCGGGCGAGGGGAACCACGACGGTACGAACCTTGCGCTCCAGCGGAACAGCGGCCCGATAAGGCTGGGCGGCGATGATCAGGTCGTACGAGCCCGGCGCCATGTCCGACCGGGGGATCATCGATCGCAGGATGAACTCGTGGTCGGCCCGGTAGATCACGACAACCGCGGGACGCACGTAGACGGGATTGCCTGTCTTCGGGCTCGTTTCGACTTTCCAGTCATCCGCCAGGGGGTCGAAGAGGTCGCGAATCTGAGTGGCGAAGTCGTGTGTGGTGTCGCCTTCGAGGGCCACCTCACGCCAGACGACGTGGTTCTCACTGTCGGGGGTAAGGCGAGTGGCCTCACCGAATCGCATGTTGGTCACGACGAAGACCATCTCCGGATGCTCTAGAAAGCGGTCGGGGAGGCGGGCGAGGGCCTGGCGTACGTCTTCGACGCTGATCTCCTTGCCGACCACCGTCCACGGTATGCGGGGGAATACGGTGTGCATCTGGCGCATCACCTGCGTCAACACGGAAGCGTCCCCCATCCCGGCGTCGAACACTCGCAGCCCGGGCGGACTCGGCTGGATTTCACTCAGCTCGTGTCCCACCCGTTCGGCCACCATCGCCTTCTCAGTGGTGGCGTTGGCAAAGAGCAGGTAGGCGGCGCGGGTGTCGAAGAACCGGGCCGACTCGGGGGTCGTCATAGGGCGGCCGCCGCCATCGCCGCTCCGACGATGCCTGCCTCGTTGCGTAAGGCTGCCGGCACGACCTCGCATCGCGTGCCTATCTCGCCGGCGAATTTCTCGAATTTCCGACTCACACCTCCGCCAATGATGAACAAATCCGGGGACAGCACCGACTCGAGGTACCGGAGGTAGACGTCGACCCGTTGCCCCCAGTCGCTCCAGGACAGATCTTCCCGGTCACGGGCGCTGGCGGCGGCCCATTCCTCGACCGACTCGTATCCCCTGAAATGCAGGTGGCCGAACTCCGTATTGGGCACCAGGACGCCATGGGTGAAAAGGGCGCTACCGATGCCGGTTCCGAACGTGAGGCAGATGACCACGCCGTCCCGGTGCCGGCCGGCACCGTAGGCCATCTCGGCCAGTCCGGCAGCATCGGCGTCGTTGACCACGGTGACGGGGCGGCCCAGGGCATCGGTGAACAAGGCGATGGCATCGGTTCCTATCCATGACGGGTCGACATTGGCTGCGGTCATCGTGACGCCCTTGTTAACGACCGCCGGGAATGTGCAGCCGACAGGGCCTCGGACATTGAAACGGTCGGTTAGCTCGGCCACCACCTCGGCCACCGCCCGCGGTGTCGAAGGCTGGGGGGTGGCGACCTTGAGCCTTTCTCCTATCGGCTGGCCCAGGTCGAGGTCCACGGCGTTGGCCTTGATGCCGGTGCCCCCGATGTCGATTCCAAGCACTGGGTCGGCCATCCCGCCAGGATAAGTGACCTCGAGGGCCGGAAGTCAGAATCACGATGCCGGGCGGCCCCTGACCCCCGACTCTGTTGGGGCGAACTCACGACGACTTCGGCGACGAAGTTACCGTGGGTCGCATGACTTCTGACATCGGCTTGGTCGGCATCGGCGTCATGGGTAGGAACCTGGCACTCAATTTCGCCGACCAGGGCGCCACCGTGTCCGTGTACAACCGCACCCGGGCCACCACCGACGAGTTCGTGGCAGCCGAAGGCGATCGACCGGATATCGTCCCGACGCACACGATCGACGAACTGGTGTCGTCGTTGGAGCGGCCGCGCCGGGTAGTCGTGATGGTGCCGGCCGGGTCCCCTGTCGACTCCGTGATTGGACAACTCCAGCCATTACTCGAACGCGGTGACATCGTGATCGACGGGGGCAACTCGCTCTACACCGACACCGGGAGACGGACCGCCGAGCTGGCGGAATCCGGGATCCACTTCGTCGGTTGCGGTATCTCCGGCGGCGAGGAGGGAGCCCGCTACGGGCCGTCGATGATGCCGGGCGGTGCCGAGGAGGCGTGGCCGCACATCTCCGAGCTGTTCCAGGCGGCGGCCGCCAAGGCACCCGACGGCACACCGTGCGCCGATTGGCTGGGGCCGGACGGGGTGGGCCACTACGTGAAGATGGTCCACAACGGAATCGAGTACGGCGACATGCAGGTCATCGCCGAGGCCTATCACCTCCTCTACCAGGGGGTCGGAATGAGCCACGATGAGATGGCCGCAGTCTTCAGAGAGTGGGACAAGGGGGTGCTGGACTCCTTCCTGATCGAGATCACCGCCGACATCCTGGCCCTCGAGGTGGACGGGGAACGACGCCTGGAGGCGATCCTCGACGCCGCGGGCCAGAAAGGGACCGGCAAGTGGACGGTGATCTCGTCGATGGAGCTCGGACAGCCGACGACGCTGGTGGCGGAAGCGGTCTACGCCCGTATCGTGTCGGCTTTCAAGGGCCACCGGCTCGACGCCGCCCAGATCCTGCAGGGACCCAAGCGGCCCATCGCCGACACTGAGGGCTTCGTCGAAGCCGTCCACAAAGCCCTCTACGCCTCGAAGATCGTTTCCTATGCCCAGGGCTTCATGCAGATGCGGGCAGCTTCAGAGGAAAACGACTGGGATCTCGACCTGGGCCGCGTGGCGAAACTGTGGACCGCGGGATGCATCATCCGAGCGCGCTTCTTGGATGACATCACTGACGCCTTCTCCCGTGATCCGGAGAATCTGATGGTCGACCCGTTCTTCAGGGACGCCCTGGCCGACGCCCAGGACGGCTGGCGGCGGGTCGTGAGAGCGGCGGTAGAGGCCGGGCTTCCTGTCCCGGCCTATGCCACTGCCCTCGCTTTCTACGACGCCTTCCGCCGGGCCGACCTACCCGCCAACCTGATTCAGGCACAGCGCGACTACTTCGGTGCGCACACCTACGAGCGGCGGGACCGCCCGCGAGGAGAGTTCTTCCATACCCACTGGACGGAGGGCGGAGCAGAAGAACCGGCCTGAGTCGGCATCCCGGCCGTCTTACGCTTCTATCCCGACACGAGGAACCGCGGTCGCCGGCCGGAAAGGAAGCGCTCGATGTTGGCGGCTACGTCAGGGGCGAGGTCCTCAGGGTCTGAAGGGGCCGCCACATGCGGCAGGACGGTGACCCGGGGATGCGACCAGTAGGCGTGCTCGGGTGGCAGAGGTTCCTCGGCGAAGACGTCGAGGATGGCGTCGGAGAGGTGACCGCCATCCAGCGCTCGGAGAAGGTCGGTCTCCACCACGTGCCCTCCGCGAGCAACATTGATGAGGGTCGACCCTCGGGGCATCCGGGCAAATGCCCTCTGGTCGAGGATTCCCACCGTTGCAGGCGTCAGGGGAAGCAGATTCGCCACTATCTCGGAACGGCTCAGCAGTTCTGAGAACCCGTCGGTCCCCACGAGTACCGGGACCTCTGCGGGACGGGAGCGGCGAGCCCAGGCTGCCACATCGAAGCCGGCGGCGGCGAGGGCCACTGCACATGGCCGCCCCAGCTCCCCGAATCCGAGCACGCCGACGCGGCGCCGGGATGTCTCCACCGGTGGCAACGGGCGCCACTCGTGTTCGGACTGGCGGCGGCGGTACTCGGGAAAGCCGCGGTGGACCATGAGGACGGCGGCGTGCACGAACTCCGCCATGAGTGACGCGAGAGCCGGCGCGACCATGCGGGCGATAGGGACCGACGGGCCACCCTCGACGAGCTGGTCGACACCAGCCCAGGTGCTCTGGACGAACCTCAAGGATGAGTAGCGCCGTAGTCCGGACCCGGGCGGATTGCCGACCACCAGCACGTCGACGTCGCCGGGCGCGAGCCGGTCGGCGTACTCGACCACGCATCCCGCTAGCCGGTCCGCCAACTCGGCTCGCCAACGGGAGGCGAGTTCCAGTTGCGAAAATGAGATGCCGACGACTGATCTCACACCGGCGGTAGCCCCGCAACGGGCACCGGCTCGCTCTCGTCCACGTCACGACGTCCAATGCCGAGCATGAAGAGCAAAGCATCGAGGTACGGGACGCTGAGGCTAGCGTCGGCCATCTCTTTGACTGCGGTTCGGGCGTTGAAGGCGATCCCCAGTCCGGCCGCGGCGAGCATGTCGAGATCGTTGGCGCCGTCGCCGAGGGCGACGACCTGATCGAGTGGTATCTGATCCACTTCTGCGATCCGCCTGAGAATGGCCGCCTTGCCGGCCCGGTCGACTATGTCACCCACCAGCTTTCCTGTCAGCTTGCCGTCGTGCACATCGAGGATGTTGGCGGCGGCGTGATCAACTCCGAGCTCGCGAGCCAGATGGTCGGTCACTTGACTGAAGCCTCCCGACACGATGGCCGTGCGCATTCCGACCCGTTTGAGAGTACGCATGAGGGTGCGGGCTCCCGGAGTCAACCGCACGCTTCTCGCCAGCCGATCCACGATCTCCACGTCGAGACCCGCCAGGAGCTCGACCCGGCGCCGTAACGCCTCGGCGAAGTCGATCCGACCCTCCATCGCATCATCGGTGATTCGCGCCACTTCTTCGTCGGCGCCGGCTTCGGCGGCGAGAAGGTCGATCACCTCATCCTGAATGAGGGTGGAGTCGACGTCGATGACGGCGAGACGCTTCATGCGCCGCTCGAGGCGCTCCTCTTGCACCGCCACGTCGAAGGCATGCTCGCCCGCCGCCAACAGGAGGCTGTGGCGAAGGTCACCGAGATCGCAATCTCCCACGATCAGCTCATAGGACACGACGGGGTACCGGGAGAGCCGCACGATTCGATCGATATTCCCTCCCGTCGCGGCAACGGCCCGAGCGGCGGCACCGAAGGCTTCCGGCCCGATCCGGGCGGCGAGAATGGTCACTGCCGCCGTGTTCTGGCTCGGTGTCGGCGCCTCCTCGACGACTTCGAAGTCCAGCTGGAGGCCGGACTCCCAGCCGTAGAAAAGCAAATCCTTGACCGTCGACTTGCCTTCGGGGGCCGAGAAGAGGACGTCGAGGGTGAGTCGCCCTCGCACCACGACCTGTTCGACGTCGTACAGCTCGGCGCCCGAATCAGCCAGCACGGCCATCAATTCGGCGGTGATCCCCGGCCGGTCGAGGCCGTTCACCCGGCAGAGGATCGTAGAGATGCCCGTCACAAAAACCAGTTTGGCTTCGGCCGATGCGGGGCACCAAAGCGGTAGCGGCCCGTTCGGGCTAGATTTCAAGCAGAGGGAGTGAGTGGAAGGTAACGCCGCGTCCAGATGGGGCCTTGGGCTGACGGTCCGCCGAGCGGCCGCCGGGCTCATCGTCGTCGCCCTCCTTTGCCTCTTGCCCGCCGAAGCGCGGGCCGCCGGATCGATCAGCCTGTCACCCGACAAGGGCCCCCCGGGCTCCTCCTTCACGGTCAGCGGCTCCGGTTTCCTTCCCGGGGTGGTGGCGCTGGTGCTATGGGAAGGGATCCAGCTCGCCGCTCTCGAGATCGACCTCGACGGGGAATTCTCGACCACTGTCACCGTTCCCAGTTCGGCTGGAGGAGGTGCCCATGACGTGACGGCCGTCGTGGGAGTGGAGACCGCCTCGGCCAAATTCATCGTGCAGGTGGAGGAAACCACTACCACCACCGTCCCCCCCACCACCACCACGACGACCACTCCCACAACCACCACACCGACGACCACTACGACGACGACCACCGCCCCGACTACCACCACGACGGCTCCCACCACCACCACGACGCCCAGTCCCACCACCACGACCAGTCCGACCACGACTACCACCACGCCAACGACGACCGCCACCAACCAGCCGTCGACGACCAGCACGACACCTTCGACGAGCACCGAGCCTCCGGCGCCTTCGTCCACCGGCCAGCCCGACCAGTCCGCCACGGGGGACAGCGGGGAAACGACTTCGACCACCGATTCGACGACGTCGGACGACGCAACCTCCACGACGGCAGACGACACAACCGAGACCAGTCAGGCGCCGGACGGAGAAGAAGGGTCCGCCGAACGATCGACCACGGCCATAACTCTCCCCTTCACAGGTGGAGACGACGGAACCCCCCGGCTGGCGGGCGAGACCGTGGAGGTAGGGGATTTCACAATCTCACCCGATTCGGGCCGACCTGGTTCGACCATTTCGATCACGATTCGGCTGAACCAGGCGATACCGGGCCTCTCCTCCGTCGAGCTCGAGTTTGCGGGGAGAGCCCTCGGGGAGCCCGTTCCGATCGATGGGCTTGAGATAACGCTGCGCCGAAAGGTCCCGAACATGGATCCGGGAACGTACGAGATACGGGTCATCAGCGGGGATCTCGTCCTCGCCACCAGCTCGTTCGAGGTCGTCGACCCCGCCAACGCTGGTGGTCTTGTCTCAGGGACGTCACCGCTGGTGGGGCTGCTCGCCCTGGCCGTCTTGGGCCTGGGCTGGCAGGCGGCCCGGACGATAAGGAACTCGACGCCCTATGGGCCGACAACCGGGCTCGTACCGGGATGGCGCCACTTCCGGCGATGGATGGGCAACACCTGGGAGAGATTGGCGAGCCGCAGCTGACCCGGGGTCAGGTAGCCTGCTTGAATGTCGCTACAGCCAGGAGCGCGACACCAGATCGAGGTCACGGTCTCCGAAGACATGTCTCCGGAGCATCTGGCACCGATCGTGGTCCTCGCCACCCCGAGGATGATCGGGCTGATGGAGGAGGCCAGCACCCGAGCGGTGCAGCCGCATCTAGACCAGTCCGACCAGACAACGGTCGGGACCCACGTCGACGTATCGCATGAGTCCGCCGCCCGGGAGGGGGAAGTGGTCGTCGTGGAGGCCGAGTTGGCGGCGGTGGACGGATCGAGGCTCAACTTCCGGGTCGAGGCCCGGGTCGGTGATCGCGTCATCGGCCGTGGAACCCATCGACGATACGTGGTCGATCGTTCCCGGTTCGCTCGCTGACCGCGCCGACTGCTCCCACCAATCAGGCATGACTGACCAGGCCGGTAGCATGCAACGACGACTCCACCGACAGAGGTTCAAGACGTGTCCGAAAATCCATACCGTCTGCCGCGCACGGTCATCCCGCGGCGCTACCGACTTCGGCTCGAACCCGACCTCGAGGCGGCTCGCTTCACCGGAGCCGAAACGATCGACGTCACCATCGAGACCGATGTCGACGAGATCGTCCTCAATGCCGTCGAGATCGAGATCACATCCGCCCAACTGACAGACGGCACGACGACCATCGGGGCCTCGCCCCGCTATGACGAGGAGTTGCAACGGGTCGCCCTCTCACTGGAGAGCGTCGCCGATCCCGGAGACTGGGAGCTCCAAATCGAGTTCGCCGGAATCCTCAACGACAAGCTGCGCGGCTTCTACCGCTCCCGATTCACCGATGTGGATGGGAACGAACAGGTCATCGCCACTACCCAGTTCGAGTCGACCGACGCCCGCCGTGCCTTTCCTTGCTGGGATGAGCCCGACTTCAAGGCGACGTTCGAGACGACTCTCGTCATCCCGTCCGACCTGATGGCTATCACGAACACCGCCGAAGTCTCCCGCGAGGACCTGGCCGAGGGCCGCACAGCTATTCGGTTCGGCGAAACAATGAAGATGTCGACCTACCTGGTGGCTTTCGTCGTCGGCCCATTCGAAGCGACCGACCCCACCGATGTCGACGGCGTGCCGACTCGGATCGTCGCCCCTCGGGGAAAGCTGCATCTCGCGGACTACGCCTTGGAATGTGCCGTCTTCTGCTTCCGGTATCTGCGCGACTACTACGGGATCGAATATCCCGGCGACAAGCTGGACCACATCGCCATCCCCGACTTCGCATTCGGGGCAATGGAGAACGTCGGCGCCATCACCTATCGGGAGACGGCGCTGCTCTTGGACCCGACCAAGGCCTCGCAGGTGGAAAAACTACGCATTCTCGACGTGATCGGCCACGAGATCGCCCACCAGTGGTTCGGCAATCTCGTGACGATGGGATGGTGGGAGGGAATCTGGCTCAATGAAGCCTTCGCCTCTTTCATGGAGATGAAAGCCACCGACGCCCACCGCCCCGAATGGAAGCGCTGGCTCACCTTCGACGCCGTGGAGCGTCCCTGGGCGATGGAGGTCGACCACCTCACCACCACCCGGCCAGTTGAGTTCGAGGTGAAATCGCCCGAAGAGGCCGACCAGATGTTCGATGCGCTCACCTACGGCAAGGGATCGTCCGTCCTCCGGATGATCGAGCAATTCATCGGAGAGAGTGCCTTCCGGGAAGGAGTCGGCACCTACCTACGGAGGCACGCCTACGGCAACACCGTCACGACCGACCTGTGGGCGGGTCTCGACAGCGCCTCTGAATGGCCCGTTGGCGACATAATGGACACTTGGATTCTCCAGGGCGGCTACCCCGAGATCCACGTCAGTGCCGGGAACGGCAGTCTTCACCTACGCCAACACCGGTTCTTCGCCGTCCCCGATGAATCCGACCAGACGGTGTGGAAAGTACCTCTGCAGCTTCGCGGTGAGGCCGCCGGTGATCCCTTCGAGATGACGGTTCTTCTGGAGGACGAAGAGGAGAGCATCGAAGTGCCCGCCGGAATCGAGTGGGTGGTGGCGAACGCGGGCGGCTCGGGGTTCTACCGGGTGCGGTATTCGGACGCGATGCGATCGGCCCTCGTCGAGAACCTTGCCTCCCTCGCCGCGGCCGAGCGATACGTGCTCCTGTACGACGCGTTCGCGTCAGCCCAGGCCGGTGAGGCGGAGATGGCGTCGGTCCTCGAACTGCTCGACGCCTACACCGACGAGGAGGAGCAGGCGATCTGGCAGCTCGTGTTCCGGATCCTGGGCTGGGTCCACCACCATCTCATCTCGGACGGCGACATCGGCGCCTACTCCGCCTGGGTCCGCCGGCTCGTGACGCCGCTCGTCGACCGGTTGGGTCGCCAGGCCGGGCCGGATGATCCCGACCTCGTGCGGGTTCTGCGCGGTCACGCCATCGCCATGCTGGGTTCCCGGGGGAAGGAGCCCGACACGATCGAGTGGGCGCGAGAAACTACCCGCCGCTACCTGGACGGGAACGAGATCGAGGACGCGGAGCTGCTCACGGCC
Organism: Acidimicrobiia bacterium; assembly: GCA_036259475.1. Lineage (GTDB taxonomy): Bacteria > Actinomycetota > Acidimicrobiia > Spongiisociales > ZC4RG35 > ZC4RG17. The sequence goes on from DATABS010000002.1 coordinate 13,509, forward strand.
GCCCTCAACGTGACAGCCAATCACGGAGACCCCGACACCCATCGCCTCTTCCTCAAGCGGTATCAGGAGTCGTCCAACCCACAGGAGCAACTGAGGTTGCTCCGTGCCCTGACCACTTTCGACGACGTGGAGTCGGGTACGGAGCTGATCGCGGCCACCCTCGACGGACGAGTCCGCAACCAGGAGGGAGCCTGGGTGCATGCCGCCCTGATGGCCAACCGCGACGCCGGCGGGGCACTGTGGACCGAAACCAGACGCCGATGGGACGAAGTGGTCGACACCTTCCCCCCCATGACTTTCCGGCGGCTCGTGGAAGGTCTGTCGGCGCTGTCCCGGCCAGAGGTGGCGGCCGACGTCCAGGCGTTTTTCGCCGAGACCCCAGTGCCGATCGCCGATAAAGCGCTGGCCCAGAGCCTCGAGCTGCTCGAGGCGAACCTGGCGGCGAGGAAACGAGAGACCGAAGCGGTGGGAGCGTGGCTCCAGAGTCAGATTTGAGCGGAGCCGATCGGTTCGCCGGCCTACGGCGTCAGATGGTGGACCAACAGATCAGGAGACGGGGAGTCGACGACCCTCGGATTCTCCAGGCAATGACAACGGTTCCCCGGCATGAATTCGTCCCCCCGGAACTGGCCGAAGCCGCCTACCAGGATCGGCCGTTGCCGATCGGCGAGGGCCAGACCATCTCCCAGCCATACATCGTCGCTCGAATGGCCGACCTGGCCAACATCGAAGCCGCCGACCAAGTCCTCGAGATCGGAGCCGGGTGTGGCTACGCCGCGGCGGTGCTTGGAGAGCTCGCCCAAGAAGTCGTGACGGTGGAGATCAGACCGAACCTGGCCGAATCGGCGCGCAACACGCTGGACCGCCTCGGTTACTCCAACGTCAAGGTGGTGACGGGAAGTGTCGACGAGGTGGATAGTGAGAGGCGCTTCGGGGCCGTGCTCGCCGCGGCGGCCGCGAGCAAGATTCCGGACACGCTCGAGGACCGGCTCGCCGATGGGGGGCGCCTCGTGTTGCCGGTCGGCTCACGCTTCGCACAGCATCTGTGGACTGTCGACCGTCAGGGCGACGAACTCGTTCGACGCCGTCACGAAGCCGTCGCGTTCGTCCCCCTGGTCTGACTGGGGTGGGTTCTTCGAACGGCGGCGAACAATAGCCCTGTCCTCTGGATCGTGGGGATCGGAGTCCGATCCCCAGGATCCACGGGTGAGGCTCGCTACTTGAGCTCGACGGAGGCACCCACTCCTTCGAGAGCCTCCTTGGCCTTGTCGGCTGCTTCCTTGTCGACGCCCTCGAGGACCGTGTTGGGAGCGCCATCGACCAGCTCCTTGGCCTCTTTGAGGCCCAAGCTGGTGAGGGCCCGTACTTCCTTGATGACCTGGATCTTCTGATCGCCTGCGCCGGTGAGGACGACATCGAACTCGTCCTTCTCCTCCTCGGCGGCGGCGGCGCCGTCACCGGCAGCGGCCGGAGCGGCCGCAACCGCCATGGGGGCGGCGGCCGTGACGTCGAACTTCTCTTCGAATGCATCGAGGAAGTCCTTCAATTCGAGGACGGTCATCTCCTCGAAGACTGTGAGTAGCTCTTCGGTTGTCATGCTGGCCATGGTCATTCCTCCTTGGCCTCAGCGGCCGGCTGCTCCTCGTCGGAGTCATCGGCCTGGTCTTCATCTGTATCGGTATCGGCAGGAGCCGGGGTATCGGACGCTTCGGCTTGGTCGGCCGTGTCGGCGCTGTCGGGACTGTCCGGGCTATCCGGACTGTCCGGGCTGTCGGGACTCTCCGGGCTATCCGGGCTGTCCGGGCTGCCGGGGCTGTCCGACGGCTCGGCTGATGCGACCGTCATCTCGTCGCCGCCGGCCGCCTCTTTCTTCTCGAGCAACGCCGAGAAGACGGTGGCCGCCTCCCGGGTGAACGACCCGAGCATGAAAGCCATCTTCGCCAGCGGCGCCTGGGCCGCTCCCGCGATCTTGGCCAGGAGCACCTCACGCGGCTCGATGTCGGCCAGCTTCACCACCTCTTCGGGCTGCAGCACCTTGTCGGCGAGATACCCGAGTTTGATGATCAGGTTCTCGTTCTCCCTGGCGTAGTCCCGCAGGGCCTTGGCGGTGGAGACGGCGTCCCGGTGAGCGAAGGCGAGGGCCGTGGGACCCAGCAATTGCTCTCCAAGACCGTCGATTCCCAGATCATCGGCCGCGCGGCGGGCCAGAGTCATCTTCACGACCTTGTACTCGGCACCGGAGTCACGCAGACGCCGGCGGAGGTTGCCCATTTCCTTGACGGGAATACCCCGGTACTCGGTGAGAAAGACGGCGCGGGCCGACTCGAACTGCTCTTTGATCTCGGCTACTGCCTGGACCTTCTCAGGTCTCGGCATGCATCTCTCCTTCTGTATCGAAAAACCCCGGCACACGCGGCCGAGGTTCCTTCAGGAGGACCTGCGCTGGCCGGACACTAAGGTCCGCTTAAGCCCCCTTGGGGCACCAACGGTCTCGGGCCGAGGTATTTGGAGTTGCGGGGAGCATGGTACGCGGGTCACGGAGTGAGGACAAACCGGTGACGTGCCGGTACTAAGTGGTAAGTGGTAAGTGGTAGGTAGGTCACATGGTGTGTCGAGAGCCACCTACTACTCACTACCTACCACTCAGTACCGGCGGGCGAGGGTCGGTCGCACAATCGCTGACATCTACCAAGAAATTCCTGGACATGGGTCGTCAGGCCCATGAGACTGGAATCGTTGAGAACAGGGGGCTCCGAGTCAGGGCCGTGACGGATACCGACCGCCTCCGTCAGGTCCGTGTCGGGCCTGAGCGAGCCATCGCAGGACGGGCGACCGACGACCCTCTAACGTCCGCCACTCCGATGGGGGAAGCGCACTTGGTGGACCTGGCACGCGCCCCCACAGCTTGCATCGACAGGCCGATCACTCGGAGCCCCCTAGCAACTCCCGCTCGGACACGACGCGCCAGTCTGCCGGTTTTGACTGATCGACGCAGGACCACTGTCGCCGATCTAGCCAGTCAGCTGACCAGGTTCGGCGCCTACCGTCCCGGCTGTCCATCGCCCCTGGATCGAACTCTCGCCGGTGACGCCTCGTTAGTGACCGAGAGCATGGATTCCTACCACGCGGTCTGGTTCCAGCTGCCCGAAGACCTGCTCGCCACGACCGGAATCTCGCGCGAGGAGCAGCGACAGCGGAAACGTGAGATCATCGCTTCCGTCAGGTCGGCGTCCTCGAGGGAGCGGGATGGGTCAGGAGAGGCTCAGCTGGCGCGGGCGACGAGATCGTCCACCCGGCCGGTGTCGACCTTGATGCCCGGTCCCATGGTGGAAGCAACGCTGACCTGTCGCATATAGCGACCCTTGGCGCCGGCCGGCTTGGCCCGCACGAGCTCGGCGGTGATGGCAGCCAAGTTGTCGTGGAGCTGGCTGACCTCGAACGAAGCCTTGCCGATCGGAACATGGACGTTGCCGTATCGGTCATTGCGGTACTCGATCCGGCCGGCCTTGAACTCCGAGACCGCCTTGGCGACGTCGGGTGTGACAGTTCCGGACTTGGGGTTGGGCATGAGCCCGCGGGGTCCGAGGATCCGCCCCAGCTTTCCGACTTCCGCCATCATGTCGGGTGTGGCGACGGCGACGTCAAAATCGAGGTCGCGGCCACCTTGCAGCGCCTCGACCAACTCCGGACCTCCCACCACATCCGCTCCGGCGGCTTCGGCCTCAGACGCCTTGTCGGCGGGGGCGAACACGGCCACCCTGACCTCCTTGCCGGTCCCATGCGGCAGCGAGATGGTGCCCCGCACGAGCTGATCGGCCTTACGCGGGTCGATGCCCAGCTTGTAGACCGCCTCGATCGTCTCGTCGAACTTGGCGGTGGCGAACGTCTTGACGAGCTCCAGTGCCTGCCCGGCGGGATAAGGAGTCAGGCGGTCGAATCCCTTGGCCGCATCGGTGTAGCGCTTGCCGTGTTGCATGTTTTTTGTCTCCTGTGTGGTCCAAATGACGCCTTCGCGTCTCCCACTGTGGGGTACTGAGTTGTAAGTGGTGGGTGGTAGGTCGCTCACCGGACCGATCACAGACCGGTCTTCACAACAGATCCCGATTCGCGCGGTTCGTGGTCTCAGAGAATCAACCGTGTAAACGGATGTGTGACCTATTACTTACCACTTACCACCTCGTACCGGCTTGCGAGATCACTTCTCGACTGTGATTCCCATCGAACGCGCGGTGCCTTCCACCATCTTCATGGCGGCTTCCACGTCGTTCGCGTTGAGGTCGGGCATCTTGGCCTCGGCGATCTCTTTCACCTGAGCCCGGTTGACGACCCCTACTTTTTCCTTGTTCGGTTCCGACGACCCCTTGTCCACCCGGGCAGCCTGGCGAAGCAGAGCGGCGGCGGGAGGGGTCTTGGTCACGAACGTGAATGACCGGTCTTCGTAGATCGAGATCTCCACCGGGATGATCTGTCCCCGTTGGTTGGCGGTTTCGTCGTTGTAGGCCTTGACGAAGTCCATCAGGTTGATGCCGTGCGGACCGAGGGCCGTGCCCACCGGCGCCGCCGGAGTTGCCTGTCCGGCCGGCAGTTGCAGCTTCAGTGTCGTTACGAGTCGTCTACGTCCCATCTTTTCCGGTCCTCGATCAATTCTTGGTGATGTCGTCGAAGCCCAGCTCGACCGGGGTGTCCCGGCCGAAGATGTTCACGAGCACGACGACCTTCTGCTGGTCGATGTTTATGTCTTCGATCACGCCGTTGAAATCGGCGAACGGGCCGGCCACGACCCGCACCTGCTCGCCCACCTCCCAGGCGGGCTTGAACCGCGGCTTGGCCTTCTCCTCTTCCTCCTGGACGCCGAGGAAGCGCTCGACTTCGCGACGGGAGAGGGGAGTGGGCTTCTGGTTACCCCCGACGAATCCTGTGACACCCGGGGTGTTACGAACGGTGTACCAGGAATCGTCGTCGAGGCTCATCCGCACGAGGATGTAACCCGGGAAGACTTTACGAGGCACGGTGACCTTCTTGCCGCCTTTGATCTCGACGACGTCTTCCATCGGGATGTGGACCTCGAAGATCCGGTCCTCCATGTGCATCGACTTGATGCGGGTCTCGAGGTTGGCCTTGACCTTGTTTTCGTAACCCGAGTAGGAGTGGATCACGTACCAGTCACCCTCGAGGTCGTAAGGGCTGAGCGGCTTGGCCGGTTCAACCTCCTCTTCGGGAGTCGGGGCAGCGCCCTCAGCCTCGGCGGGAACCTCGGGGTTGTCGGGGTTCTGGTTTTCCGTGAGCGTCTCTTCGCTCGTTTCGGCGACTTCAGCCATCGTCAGCTCCGCTCGACTACGAACAGGACGATCTCTTTCATCACCACGTCGAAGCCGAAGACGACCGCTGTCAGCGCCACGGTCGTGATGAGCGTGACCGTCGTGAATGCGACCATCTGGTCACGCGTCGGCCATGAGACCTTGCGCAGCTCCAGACGGACCTCATGGAAATAGGTACGGATCCGTTCCCACAGCGGCTTCTTCTCGGCTTGGGGACGCGAAGAAGCGACCGGGGCGCGGCGAGTCTTGCCGCCCGACGCGTCTTGCTTCTTCTGTCGCCGCTCCTCGCGTTCCATGAGGCGGCGCATTTCTCGATTCATCTCAAACTTCCTCGGCGTTTGTGGCTCGATGGCCCGGAGAACATCGTCCAACACTCTCCTGGCAGGGGTGGAGGGACTCGAACCCCCAACCTCCGGTTTTGGAGACCGGCGCTCTAACCAGTTAGAGCTACACCCCTAGGGGGTTCGGCGGAACCCCAAGTATACGAGAGCGACGCCGCAGAGGAAACTCGGCCGGCGTCTGGCGGCGAATCAGCCACCCTGTTGGCGAAGGCGCAAGACGAAGATCGCCGCCACCAGAGAGGCGAGCGCCGCCGCCACCCAGCCCAACGGTGTCGTCGATCCATCGGGAGCGACTCCTTCCGCCGGTACGGCGAGACGGGCGAGCATGCGTCGTAGGCGGAGGGCGCGTGCCACTGTCGCCTGGCAGCGGAGGCATGCGGTCACATGCCCCTCCAGGACCGCCGGTGGTCGACCGGTGTCGAGGACCCGCGCCATCAGGGTGGTTCGCGAGACGCGGCACACCAGTCCTGTCATCGGTCTGACTCCAGGTAATGGGCCAGACGGCGATGGGCCCGGTGCAGTCGCACCTTGGCCGCCGATTCCGTGATGTCCAACTGCTCGGCGATCTCGCTGTGGCTCCAGCCTTCGACATCTTTGAGGATCACCACGACTCGCTGGCCGGCAGGGAGGCGGTCGAGCGCCTCTTCCAGCCGAACGCGCAGGTCCAGCACCTCTCCCCGGCGTTCCGGATCGACATAAGGGGTGGCTTCGGCGACTACCTCGTCGACCGAGTCGAGCGACGGCCCGCGGCCACGAGCGGCACGCTTGCGGGCAGTGAGAGCGGTGTTGATCGTGATGCGGTGGAGCCACGTGGACACCGATGAGTCACCCCGGAAGCGGGCCAGGCCTCTCCAGGCGCGTAAGAAGGTCTCCTGGACCACGTCCGCCGCCAACTCGGGATCGGAGACCAGTCTCAGAGCGACGCCGTAGACCTGGCTGTGGTGCTCTGTCACGAATTCGTCGAAGCCGTCGCTCTCCACTCGGTCGGTCACGAGGCCACCTGAAAGCGACCGCTGACCGTAGTCACTTCGTTGGCAACGAGTCGAAGATCGATCTTCGGTCCCGCCAGGTCTCCTTCGATCCGGGCAGCGGCCCCGGGACGAAGAGGAGCGGTGTAACGAAACCGGGCCGACTCGAGCGGTCGATCGCCCGGCACGGCCAGGGCGGCGGTTTGGGTGAGCCACGACGACTGCAAGAGCCCGTGGACCACCACGCCGCCGAGTCCGGCGTCGACTGCGCTGGCATGGTCCCAGTGGATCGGGTTCCAGTCGCGGGTGGCGGCGGCGTAACGAATGAGATCGGCCCGGGAAGCGGAGCGGGGAGAAGGCAACGTGACATCGACGGTAGTCGTGGCGGCACGCTGTAGGGCGGCAACGGGTGCCTGCTCCGGCGACGGTCCGGGTCGGGACATCGTCGTCAGGAACGTTGAGCGGCCCTCCACCACCGGGCCCTCAGGGTCGCGCGCGATCAGTGAGAAACCGACGAGCGCCGTCTCACCGCGGGTGCGAACCTTCTCCACCACGCCCGTGACGGCGAGATCCGACTCGATCCGGAGCGGAGACAACCAGTTGAACGTCTGGTCGCCGTGCACGACCCCCCCGCTGATCGACGGGTCGGAGAGCAGCTCGGGAGCGACAACGAACAGCAGAGCGGCGGCGAATCCGGGGGGTGCCGCCTGCTGCCAGCGATCGGGATCGTCGCCGGTGACTTCGATGAAGTCGCCGACGACCTCGGTGCAAACACGGTAGGGGCGGTCAGGAAAGATCTTCCCTTCCAGCTCCGCGATCATCGCCGGTCTGGATCTATCAGCGCGTCTCGCGGTGCGCCGTATGCTGGCGGCACCATTTGCAATACTTCGACAGCTCGATCCGATCGCGGGTATTGGTCTTGTTCTTGGTAGTCACGTAATTACGACGTTTGCAGACGTCGCAGGCCAGGGTGATAGGCGGTCTCTTGTCTGATGGCATCCTCTTGCTTTCGGTTATTTGAGTGGTAGGTAAGTAGCTGGTAACGGTGTCGTGGCGCTCGGGTATTGAGTGGTAGGTGGTAGGTCGCTTGCCGGTCGACCATCTGACCGGTCTTCACAACGGATCCTTTGCCCGGCCGGTTCGTGGTCTCAGACGACGAGGCCGCATGCCGGTCAGGTACCTGCCACCTAATACCTACCACCTGGTACCCGTGACCTCCGACCTCCGTCTTCCGCCTTGGCTATTTGAGGATCTTGGTGACCCGGCCGGCGCCGACGGTGCGTCCCCCCTCACGGATCGCGAACCGCAACCCCTCATCCATGGCGATAGGAGCTATCAGGTTCACCGTCATCTCCGTGTTATCACCCGGCATCACC
>DATABS010000003.1:0-54716 GCA_036259475.1 Acidimicrobiia bacterium
CGCAACTTCGTCACTCTGAAACTCACCACAAGAGAAGGAGTCACCGGTCTGGGTGACGGTACGCTCAACGGCCGGGAGCTGGCCGTCGCGGCGTATCTGCGTGACCATGTCAATCAGCTTCTCCTCGGAAGAGACGCGCACCAGATAGAGGACACATGGCAGTTCCTATATCGCAGTGCCTACTGGCGGCGGGGACCGGTCACTATGGCGGCTATCGCCGCCGTCGACATTGCTCTGTGGGACATCAAGGCGAAGGCAGCGGGAATGCCGCTCTATCAGCTCCTCGGCGGCGCATCCCGAGACGGTTTGCTCGCCTACGGGCACGCTTCCGGTCGATCGATCGAAGAGTTGTTCGAGAGCGTCCACCGCCACCGGGAAGAGGGATACAGGGCTATACGCATCCAGTCGGGCGTTCCGGGGCTGGAGTCGATCTATGGGATCGCTTCGAACGCCACGTACCGGCCCGATTCAGGGATGCGTTACGACCACGAACCAGCCGTGCGAGGTCCCATACCGGCCCAGGAGGTGTGGGACACGGGCAGCTACCTGAGACATATTCCGGCCGTCTTCGAGGCGGTGCGAAACAAGTTCGGCGCCGAGTTGCCGCTGCTACATGACGCCCATCACCGGTTGACACCCATCGAGGCCGCCACCCTGGGAAAGTCCCTCGAGCCCTACGCATTGTTCTGGCTCGAGGACTGTACCCCCGCCGAGAATCCAGACGCTCTGCGCCTCGTCCGACAACACACCACCATCCCCCTGGCGATAGGTGAGGTGTTCAACACAATTTGGGACTACCAGAAGCTGATCGGTGAGCAGCTGATCGACTATGTGCGGAGCTCCGTCACCCACGCCGGCGGGATAACGCACCTCAAGAAGATCCTCGAATACGCCGCCCAATACCAGATCAGGTCAGGCATGCATGGTCCGACAGACGTCTCCCCGGTGGGCATGGCGGCAGCTCTTCATCTGGGGCTGTCGATCCACAACTTCGGAATCCAGGAGTTCATGAAACACGGCGAACCGACGCTCCAGTTGTTCCAGCCGTCGTTCCGTTTCGAAGACGGCTTTCTCCATCCGGGAGACGAACCGGGACTCGGTGTGGACATAGACATGAACGCCGTCCAGCGCTACCCCTACCAACAGGCGTACCTCCCGTTCAACCGCCTCGCCGACGGTACAGTCCATGACTGGTGAAGCCGCCGATTCGAGCGGGGGTACGGATTGGTGCGAATAGGGGCCGTGGGAGTCGGCCGGTTCGGGCTCTTCGCCTTGGAGAACTTCACCGCCGTGGACTCCGTCTCGGTTGTTGCAGCAACGAGCTCGGATCCATCCGAGCTGGCCACGGCGGCGGAACGGTTCGGAGCTTCCGCCATGACCGACGTCGACGAGCTCGTCCGCCGCCGAGACGTCGACTTGGTCTACATCTCCACTCCTCCCTTCCTGCACCATCCCCAGGCGATGAGAGCCCTCGAAGCGGGCAAGCACGTAATCTGTGAGAAGCCGCTCGCGTTGAGCCTCGACGAGGCCGACGAGATGGTCTCGCTGGCTCAAAGCAGTGGGTTGCTTCTCGTCGCCAACCTGATACAGCGATACAGCCCTCTCTTCGGGGCAGTTGGCACGGTGATCCGCTCCAAAGTCCTGGGAGACCTCGTCCACGCCTCCTTCCACAACGACGCCAGCGACGAGCACATAGACGGGGTACATTGGTTTTGGGACGAGGCGAAGAGCGGCGGGATCTTCGTCGAGCACGGCGTCCATTTCTTCGACTTGTTCGACGGGTGGCTCGGCGAGGGCGAGGTGGTCGCCGCCCAACGTCTTTTCCGTGCCGATTCTGGATTTGAAGAGCAGGCCGTTTGTACGGTCCGACACGCCGGAGGGGTGCTGGCGCAGCACTACCACGGATTCACCCGCCCGGCCCGGATGGAGAGCCAGGAACTTCGACTCACTTTCGAGCTGGGTCAGTTAACGCTATACGGCTGGATACCCACTGGCTTTGACCTGGACGCAGTCGTGGACGAGAGCGGACTGCAAAGACTTCACAAGATCTTCCCCGCTGAGCGCATAAGCATCACCGACACGTACCGGGGCTCCCACCGCCAGATTGTGTCCCGCCAACAGAGACGGGAAGTCGACCATACGATCCACCTCGAGGGCGATCAGCCGATCGACAAGTACGAGCGCTACGGGGAGATGGTGCGCTCACTTCTGTCTGATCAGATCTCGTGGATCAGAGACCGCAAGCATCGCCGGACGATCAGCGCTAAGGAGAGCCGGGATTCTCTGGTCACCGCGTTGGGCGCCACTCGGGTGGCGACCCACCTCAGAGTCAGCTGAGCTCGCATCGCGTCGACTCGCCAAGTCGCAACTGAGCGCCAGAACCTTGTTTGGGAAACGGGGCAAGGGGAATGACCGGCCGATGCACAAGGCACTGAGCGGATGGGCGCTGGCAGACGCGGTCGATCTGGAGCGGGCAGAAAGGCTCGATGCGAACTGGGAGCTCGGAGATTTCACCGCGATTCTCCTCGCGGGCCGCAACTCCGTCTGGTGGTATTTCGGCCGGGACGACCTCGGCGGAGTGGCGATGCGGCTCGGCTACTCGCCTGCCGGCGTGCTGTCCGTCACCGGCTTCGAAAAGCCGGAGAAATCAGCTTCCCGCCTCGCAATGGAATGTGAGCTCGGAACGTTCGTCGTAACGCTCCAAGTCGTCGATGAGACGATGTCCCTGGTTCGGGCCACCACCACCTTGACGCCCGGCGAGGATCTGACCGTGCCGTTCTGGCCGAGGGACCTGCTCATGTGCGGCCCCGGCCCTAGCCCCCTGAAGGGCGAGGGTCGAATAAGGGTCACCCAGTCCGGTCCCAGATCCGGTCTCATCTTCGGTAGTTTCGACCAGTCCCCGACAGGCTCGTTTCTGTACTTCCAAAACCTCTCAAGGCTCAACGAGTATTTCTCGCTTACCCAGACCTCCGGCGCCGATACCGTCGGCGGACAGTGGCCGGCGGTTGGATTCGGCCTGCCTCCCTCCGAACAGAAGATTCCCGGTGCACGCTCCACAGAAGTGTCCGATGCCTTCCTCACGCTCACGCCGGTGGTCCCCGAGGATGAGCTCGACGCAGGTGAGCTATTTCTCGACCTGCTAGGTGGTGTCTATCCCGAGATACCGAGGCCTGACACCGAATATCAAGATTGGCTGCAAGCGGTGGACCGTTCGTTGGAAGACATTCAAGACCCCGCCGCGTGGACGGAAGTAGAAGGCAGCCGGTTCATCGCCGCTTACCTGGACGACCCCAAGACTCCGCCAGAAAGCATGGTCCAACTGGCCGTGTTGGTGCCGTTGCTCGAGTTCGGCGATTGGGATGATCGTGCCGCTGGGCTAGGCGAGCAGCTGTGGTCGCAGTTCGCGGACTTTTTCGATCCTGCAGTGGGGAGTGTCCTACGGTGGCATCCCAAGGCCACTCACCTCCTCGACGACTCTGAAGAGCACCGCCAGCCCCGGGTAATGGATTCGTGGTATCTCTACCACCCCTTGATCAATCTATCTCGGATGGCGATCCACGGCGATCAGACCGCACGCAAGCTGCTATTCGACTCACTCGAGTACGCCATCACAGTCGCTCACCAATTCGGGTACCGATGGCCTGTCCTTTTCAACGTCGACACGCTCGATGTGATACGAGCGGAGACGGCCGAAGGAGAAGGCGGCGAATATGACGTCGGCGGATCATATGCCCTGCTGATGATGCAGGCGTATGACCTCACCAATGACGACCGCTACTTGCTCGAGGCGAAACGGGCAGCCGACGTCATGCTGGAGCGGGGCTTCGACATCTTCTATCAACTCAACGACACATGCTTCGGAGCCGGAGCCTTTCTTCGGCTTTGGCAGCACACCGGAGAGGACCGGTATCGACGTCTCAGCCATCTGTGTCTAGCCAGCGTCTTCGCCAACGCCTGGCTGTGGGAGTGCGACTACGGCCACGCTTCGGCCTATCCGACATTCTTCTCGCTCTTCCCGCTAGCCGACGCGCCTTATGTCGCCGCCTACGAGGAGATAGAGGCAGTTGGGGCGCTGAAGGATTATTTGATACGAAGCGGATCCGAGATACGACCCGCCTTGCGCCTTCTCATCCCTGAAGCTCTCAGGTATCTCCTGAACAAGGGCATCTTCTACTATCCGCCCCGGCTTCCCGCCGGCGCAGTCGCCGACAGACCCCAGGTGGGCACCATCAAGGCCCACTTGTGGATTCCTCTCGAAGACCTGCGCGATGGTTGGGAGAACTTCGGTCAGGTAGGCCAAGAGGTATACGGCGCCGGCTCCGCTTTTGGAATCGTCGCCCGTCACTACCACCGTGTCGACGGAGCCATCCTCCACAACGAATACCCGCTTCGTGATCTCGAGCACTCGCCGCGGCGGATCTCCCTCTACCTGGAGGGGGACGAGCGCATGGCATGCCGCATCCGACTCATCCCGGACGACCGTCCGCTTCCGGATGCCACCCTCCTCTTTGACGGCGAAAAGGTGGCTGCTGGTCGCCAACCCCAGAGAACGCCGGAAGGCCATCTGGAGTGGCAAGTACCGGCGGGCCGGCGCGTGACCCTCCGGCTCACTCCTCCACGCAAGCCGGCCAAGGGCAAACAGTGACACAGCGGCCAGCCACCTCGGGGCATCCTGTCGACCCGAAGGGAGTCACGACAGGCCCGCTACGACGCCATCCCGAACCGGTTCTCACCGCCGAGAACGTCCCTTATCCAGCCACCTTGGTTTTCAACCCCGGAGTCACGAAGTTTCAGGGACGCTACGTGATGGTGTTCCGGGTGGACCACGCATTCGACATGGCCCGAATCGGCCATCAATTCCACGATATCGGACTCGGTGTCGCGTTCAGCGACGATGGCATCAGCTGGGAAGTCGAATCCCGCCGCCTTCTCGAGGACCTCAAGGAAGGCGAGGACTTTTGGCCCTATGACCCTCGCCTCACGGTCATCGACGACCGGTGCTACCTCACCTTCTGTCTGGACACGCGACGAGGAATGAGAGCCGGGATCGCCGTCACCGATGACTTCGAGCACTTCGAAGTGCTCTCGCTTTCCCTCCCCGACCTGCGCAACGTGGTCCTGTTCCCCCAACAGGTCAACGGAAAGTACGTCAGGCTCGAGCGCCCGTTCCCTATTTATCTGCGGCGGCGATGGGGCGACAACGACCGGTTCGACATCTGGATATCGGAATCGCCTGACCTCGTGCACTGGGGCAACTCGGACCTTTTTCTGAGGGTGGAGGACGTGCCGTTCGCTAGCGAGAAGATCGGACCGGGGCCCCCGCCGGTTCTCACAGAAGACGGCTGGCTCGCCGTTTTCCATGCCGTCGACGTCGAAGAAGGAAGAGGCTTTGGAGGCTGGGAAGGCGACTGGAAGATGCGCTACACCGCCGGCGTCATGCTGCTCGACCGTCACGACCCCCGGCGGATCATCGGCATGTCACCGGAACCAGTGCTCCAGCCGACGACGCCCTTCGAGTTGGAGTACGGCTTCCGGCCCGGAGTCGTCTTCCCCACCGGGCTCATCGCCGAGAAAGATGGGACCTGCAAGCTCTACTACGGCGCCGCGGATACCGTGATCGGCCTTGCGACGGGAAACATCGATGCCATCGCCTCTCTATGCACGAGCCCGCCTCCTCAGTCGGCGTGGCGGGAAGAAAGGCCAGCCGACGTTCCTCACCCAGCGGTTTCGGAACCGCACAAGGAGCCAACCGGCTGAGGGGAACCGACGCCCACGGCCGCAATATCGGCCGCTTCTCCCACTCTCTCGACGAGGCCATCCTCGCTACGGCGCGCACCAAACCGGTGCAGGTGGCGAGGATCTCTGAGAGCCCTGACCAGTCGGCAGGCCCGCCATCGTCGACATTCGATCCCATTGCCTGTGGATTGTCCTTCGAGCTAGTCGCCGTGCTTCCGGCGCCCGAATTTGCGATCGGCTAGGTCCTCGACGGCCGGAATGATGGACGAGCCGTTCGACACGTCTAACCGGATGAGGTCAGGGCCGGAGGTGAGCCGCACGGAGAACTCTGTCATCGCATGCCGCACCGCGTTGGAAGCCAGTTCGGATGCAACTGTGACGATGTCGTCGAGGGCGGCCACGCCCTCCAGAGACTGCTCGACAAAGTGCCTTACATCACGAGGGACTCTGGCTCGGCCTCGAACTGTCTTCCAACGACGGCGGGGGCAGCATACAAGTTCCCTTTGGGCCGATCGGACCCGCGCCTAGTGCCCCATCGCCACGCGGACGAAACCTTCTACTCGAGCCCGAAGTACTCCCGCAGCCCGGCAAGCTCGAGCAGGCGCTCCGTCGCCTTGCCCGGTATCAGTTCCAGGGCCGCCCCGAATCGTTGGCGGGCCTCGAGGAGGAGGTGGAGCCCGGTGGAGTCGATGAAGGCCAATTGGGTCGTATCCAAGACCAACCGGTTGACGCCGTCGCTGCTGCCGTCCAGCTCTTTGCTGACCTGGGGAGCGGTCGCCAGGTCCAGTTCACCTATAAGCTCGATGCGGCGAAAACCGTCGAGGTCCGAGCGCTGGATAGCGAATCCGTCTACCACCTTCACGGCCACCTTCTGCGTCGAGCGGAACAGTTTTCGGCGAGGTCTTGGCCGGAATTGCCAGGCGGGGTCTGAGGCTGGATTCGAGCTGAAGCCTACGCCAAGTAACCCGCAATCTCAAGAGATGAAGAGAGCAATCTCGAGCTCCTTCCCGCCGCAGCAATACTCGGGGGGTTGCTGCATCGGTTGAGACGACCCGACATCCCGGTGGACGTCGACCACCGGGCCGCCGGTGCCCTGATCCAGGTGGATGTCAGACGCCTGGAGAGGGCGCTGGCCAATCTCATCGACAACGCCGAGACCCACGGTGGAGGGGTCACCCGCCTACTCGTGGAAGGGCGGACTGAGACGGTTCGGTTGGTGGTGGAGGACTCCGGTCCGGGCGTGCCCGCGGATGACGTTGACCGGATCTTCGAGCGATTCGCCCGCGGGTCGAGATCCCGGCGTTCCGGCAAGCACGGAGGCAGTGGATTGGGCCTGGCTCTCGCCTACGAAAACATCCGCCTTCAAGGAGGAGCCATCTGGGTGGAGTCGCGCCCGGGCGGCGGTGCTCGGTTCGTGGTGGAACTCGGCGCGGAGTTCGGATGATCCGGAGGGTTTCTTGCCTGGGGGGCCTGATTCTCTCGGTGATCGCCTGCACGGTTCCACCCGACTCGGTGCCCGAGATCGTGGAGGCGGACCTGAGTGATCTTCCCCAGGTCGAGCGCCAGACGGCCAGCGACCTGGTGGCGGTGCCGCTGTACCTCGTGAAGGACGGGGCGATCGTCGCCGTCACTCGAGACCTAGCCGCACCCGCCGAGGTGGAATCGGTCCTCGGATCGCTGCTGAGCGGCACGACCGGACCGGAGGAGCGAACTGGCCTGCGTACCTCGATTCCGACGGAGACGCGCCTGTTGGGCGTCGAAACTGAAGGAAGCACCGTCCACATCGATGTCAGCCGGGACTTCGCCGGTGTAGGAGGCGAGGAGGAACTGCTGGCGGTCGCCCAGATCGTGTTGACCGTGGGCGATGTGGAGGGGATCGAGTCGGTTGTCTTCCAGTTGGAGGGTGTGCCCACCGACGTACCGCTCCCGGGAGGGGCTCTCGCCGACCGTCCGGTGTTGGCAGGTCAATACCGGGAGCTGCTGGCGAGATAAACCTCGCCCAACCAGCGTCGTCTCGAGATCCGACCGGGTTCCATCGTGTCGACTACCAAAGAAGTGGATCCGCGTCGGCGGGCTCGGGCGAGCAACCTTCTCTGGCTGCGTTCCAGTTTCGCTTGGATTGGCTCTTGGAGCAGCATCGGTTGGTTGGCGCCAGCGCCACCTCAGCTGAATTGCTCCGCTGGGCGTCGTGGCGGATCTGGCTGTTCGTCGTGTTTGTCCGTTCCAGACCACCCTTGTCGACCCCATCGATGCCTACCACCAGGACGCGGCCATCAGGCATCGATACCGCCCGACACCAGGCGTATGCTCCGTTCATCGACCCGGTGGGACCAAACCGATCGTTCGAGCCGGCCGGTCTCGTCACGGTCGGGATGATGGACACGGTCGGCATCGATCGAAGCGGTTGTCTGTCAACCGCCCTGGGCCGATCCTTCGACACCTTCTGCCGCCTGCAGTTCGGCCAGCGTGGGGCAGTCCTCGCCGAAGCGATAGCGGTCGCACTCGGCGGGAGTGAATCCCCGACTGAGCGACTCCGCCACTATGGCGAACAACTCGTCCGGGTCCAGGGAGTACACCAGCACCCCTCCCGGCTGGGGCGCGACCGCCAGATGGGTGTCGCTCAGGAAGGCAACCCCCTGCATCTGGGTGGGGGCGACGAAGATCTCCTGTACGACCCGGCGGTCGACGATGTCCCAGACATGGACGAATCCCTCCGACGTACCGAGGGCGAGGAGGCGGCCATCCGGGCTGAGGGCATGGGACTTGACCGAACCTTGGGTGATCTCCTCGAAAGTTGCTTCGATCTCGAAAGTCTCGGCGTCGAGCCACTCGATTGCGGTGGCCCCGAAGGAACCGAAGTTGCGGATGTTGACGATTGACTCACCGTCGGGCGTGAGACCGGCCGGCGCTCCTCCTCTCAGGGCCTCCACCTCGATCACGGAGAAGTCCCATGTCTCCGTCGACAGTTCCGCCACCCGACCAGGGCCGGCCTCGCACCCGAACAGTACGCGGTCGCCCGCCGGGTCCACGAGCATGTGGAAGGGGGTGCAGCTCTCGTTCGTCTCGGCATCCACCGTGGCCACGATCTCACCCGTGGCGGCATCCCACACCGTCACTCCCGGACGGACGTTGATGACGTGACTCGCGTCGGCACTCCACCCGAGTTGCCAGTTGAATATGGCGAAGGGAGTCTGGGGATACTCCTCGCATTGGTCCGCAGTCTCGGGAGTGAAGGCAGCCCCCAATTCGTATACGCATGCTCCTTCCAGCTCGAGCAGGCTTTCTCCGGTGGCGAGATCCCTGATCACAGGCGGCCCCACCGTCTGCACGAGCCCGTCGTCGGTGGTCTTCGGCGGTGACACCTGTTCCTGACGGACCAGCCGGGTGCCGTCGGGGGAAATGGCCTGGCTCTGGCCGAAGAACAGAGGCCACTCGGTGACCTGGCGGGTTTCGGCATCGATGAGGAAAGTGCTGGATTCACCCTCCTCGCCGCAGACCTGGGCCAATGCCAGACCATTGTCCACCCGTGCCAGACCGCCGCCGACTACGAAGCCGGGGCATGTGGGCAGCGACCACACTTCTCCCCGCATGGCACCGTCCACGAGCGTTATTCGATCCGTCGCCCAGTCGCTGACGAGGATGCGGTCGCCGGCGAGGCTCAGCGGGCCGGCTCCCACGGCTGGGAAGCTCTCTATCTCGGTGCCATCGATTGACCACTTTCGAACCGTGTCCTCCCGACCCGACGAATACACGGTCTCGCCCTCGGCGTCGAACACCATCTCTTCGGCCTCCCCGGGATGGCCGGCGAACTGCGCCACGATTTCGCCCGCGGCCACATCCCACACCGCGATCGGCCGCTCCCCAGCGAGGAGCAGCGACCCGTCTTCGTTGAGGGCCTGGACGAACCCGTCGGGGACGAAGCCCGGATGATCTGATCGGGCGAACTCGAGCACTACCTCGCCCGTGTCGACTTCTAGAACGTAAGAGGAAAGCGCGTCGCTATAGGCCACAACCTGGCCGTCGCCACTCACCGCCCCGCTATGAGCCTCTGCCACCAGCTCGGTCCAGTCTCCCGACTCGAGCTCGAGCATTCCGATGGTGGCGAACTCTCCGTTGCACTCTCCGCTGGGGTGGAGGGTGAAGGCCCGACTCGCCGTCACTGCCACCACATCCCGACTGCAGGCGCCCATGTCGAAGATCCGGACCAACTCGCCGGTGTCGGTGTCCCACATGTGGATGCCGGTCTCGCCCACGGGATTCTCGCCATCGGGGATGACCCCAGCCAGAACATGTTGCCCATCGACGCTGAAGTGGGCTCGATCAACAAAGGTCCCGCCGGCGCTCTCCCACGCCCACACCAGGCGGCCGGCTTCCATGTCGTAGACCTCCAACCTGGCTGGGTCGTTTCCGGTCGCCGCGATGAGGGAACCGTCAGGGTGGAGGTCGGCGCCGTGGAGCTCGGTACTTGGCCATGAGTACTGGCTGAGTACCGGGTCGGCCGCGAAGGTGCGGTGGAGGATCGACAGAGTGTCCGCCGTCGCCTCGCCATATCTGGTGGAAGCCACAGCCAGGAGCTTGGCCAGGGAAGGGTCGGTGTCGAGGGCGGCTTCCGCCGACGCCGCCAGCTCCCGGGAGCGGGCGGTGGCGGCGCTTAGCTCGGCGCGCTGCGCCTCGGATTCGGCCCGTTGCTCGGCCTCGACCGCAGCCTCCGCCTCCCGGTTGGCCCTTCCCGCCTGGAGGGCGGCAACCGTCCCCAGGGTGAGGCCGACGACGGCTGCGGCGGCGAGGATGGATGTGAGGGTGCGCCGCCGCCGGCGGCGGGCCGACCGTTCCATCTCGTCGCGGGCGCGGGAGGATTGGTAGAAGTCGCGCTCGTCGGGCGTGAGCGATGAGGCCTCGGCCCATCCGACGAACGACGCCAACCGGCTTCCACCGAGCAGGTAGTCGTCGTGACGGTCGTTGCTCTCCCATTCCGCCATGGCGGCGCGGTACCGGCGACCGAGGATGAGGCTCTCACGCTGGTCATCGATCCAACCGCGCAGACGGGGCCACTCCCGCAGCAGCGCCTCGTGGGACACCTCCACCGTGGGCGTGCGAGAAACCGGATCGCGGTCTCCCAGCAACAGCCGTTCGGAGGTGAAGAGGTCGAGGACGTAGTCCAGGTCGGCGGCCGCGATCGGAAGGGACTCCAGCTCGCCCCGGCGCACCCGTCGGCGGGTGTCATCGGTGTCTTCGTCGACAGTGACCAGACGCAGCAGGATCTGGCGGGCGGCCGCCTGCTGGGCAGGGGTGAGACCGGCGAACAGAGCCTCCGCCCGGTGAGCCAGCGCTCCGGTCACCTCTCCGATGCGGTGATAGTCGGAGGCGGTGAGCAGGTCCCCGGCTCTCCGCTCGACCAGCTCGGTCAGGGCGTACTGGAGCAGGGGAAGGCCTCCGGGCTGGTGGGCGACATCTTCCACGATCCGGTGAGGAAGACCCGGCTCCCAGCGCAGCCCCACCGCCCGGGCGGGAGCGGTGACCATCTCCACCAGCTCGTCGCGGGTGGGCGGCAAGACGGTGACCTGTCCGTCGCGAATCAGGCGGGCGATCCTCTCGTCCCCCAGCGGGCGGTCGTAGTAGTCGGCGCGCAGCGTGGCCAGGACCCGTCCCCCTTTTTCCGTCGCCTCAACCAACAGATCGATGAACTGACTGCGTATATGAGGGTCGTCGACGTGGGTGTACAGCTCCTCGAACTGATCCACCACCAACACCGGTTCACCGTCCAGCGCCACCCGGTCGAACCAGCTCGAGAGATCGGTAGGACTCAGTCCGTTTCCGGCTACTCCGGACAGGACCTGGATCAACCCGTCCACCGGGTTGGTCCCCGGGGTGAAGGTCATCACAAGGCACCGCTCCAACCCCGGCTCTCTTCCCGCCACCAGCCGGGGTACTACCCCCGAACGCACCACCGACGACTTCCCCGACCCGGACGGGCCCACGACGGTGACGAACCGGTTGCGTCGGAGGGCGGTGACGATGGCCGCCACGAGGTCATCGCGACCGTGGAAGTCGGCGGCGTCACCTTCGTCGAAGGGACGGAGACCCTTGTAGGGGTTGCGGGTCACGGCTACGTGCCCTAGCTCGGCGATGTCCCCTCCCAGCGACGCCTCGAGATCGCGGACGAATGACAGGGCCGTGGAGTAGCGATCCTCGGGCCGGTGGGCGGTGGCCCGGGCGAGCGTCGACTCGACCTCCGGATGGCCGCCGAGCAGGTCCCCGGCCAGAACGCCCAGGGCGAACCGGTCGGCGACGGGGGTGGGGCCCGTGACGGCTTCCTCGGGTGCCCGGTACTGGGGCGCCGAGGAAACCGAGTGGAGTATCTCGCGGTCGAGGAGACGACCGGCGATACCGAAGTCGGACAGGTAGGCGTTGCCCGCTCCGTCGAGGAGGACGTTGGAGGCCTTGAGGTCGCCGTGGGCGATGCCCTGGGAGTGGGCGTGGTCGAGGGCTGTGGCCAGCTGGGTGAGGATCCGGCGGGCGGTGGCGGAATCGATCTGGGTTCCGCGCAAGGCGTCGGACAGTGATCCCCCAGGGAGCAGGGCGAGTACCAGGTAGGCGCTCTCGGCGGTGCGCCAGAAGTCGATAAGAGGGACGATGTGAGGATGGGCGAGGCGGGCAATGGTGCGGGCTTCCGCCTCGAATCGGCGCACGAATGACGGTTCCGCGGCCAGCTCCGGGCGGATGACCTTGACGGCAACCTCCCGACCGACCGAGGGCTGGTAGGCCCTCCAGATCACACCGAAGGCGCCTTCACCTATCCGGTCGCGGACCTCGTATCCGGGCAGCGAAAGCAGTTCAGTGCGGGCTTCGAGGGTCGATCCGGTGTCGAGCCTCAGCTCGGGGAAGTCAGCGGGCAGACCCACGAAGACGAGCTGGGCAATGCGTTCGGGGGTGGCCATTCCTCGGAGGTGCACCTCGCCCAGGTGGCGTACCTGGAGCCCGGCTGGGGCAGTGGAAGTGATGTCGCGTTCGGCGGCGGTCGAGACCAGCACCTGGCCGCCATGACCGATGGCGCACAGGCGGGCGGCCCGGTTGAGCGGTGGCCCGAAGAAGTCGCCGCCTCTTTCCTCGGCCTCGCCGGCGTCGATGCCGATTCTGACTCGCAGGTCGCCGACTTCGCCCCAGTCGGTTCGGGCCACCCGGGTCTGGACGCCCTCGGCTGCGTCAGCAGCAGACACCGCATTGGGAAGGACGGCGAGGACGCCGTCGCCGGTGTGCTTGAAGACGCGCCCGCCGGCCCGCTCCACCTCTTCCCGCAGGATGGCGTCGTGTGTGGTGAGCGCCGCCGCCATCGCCTGGGGTTGGCGGTCCCAGTGAGTGGTGGACCCCTCGATGTCGGTGACGAGGAATGCCAACCGGTGGGTGACAGGCGTAGACACGCCGGCCGATAGGCTGTCGTCGTGCTCGAGGATTCGCATCTCGAGGTCCTGCAATTCGCGCGACGGGCTGACGCCCAGCTCCTCGGCGAGAAAGCTCTCGGTACGCCGATAGGCTCGGAGGGCATCGGCCTGGCGACCCGACCGGTACAGGGCGATCATGTGCTGGGCCCGGAATCTCTCCCGCGTGGGGTGCGCTTCGGCGAGGGCCTCCAGCTCGGCGACGAGCTGGGCGTGGTTGCCCTCCGCCAGCTCGGCTTCGACCCTCAGCTCGACCGCTTCCAGGCGGAGGGCCTCGAGGCGCCGCACTTCCTGCTCGAGTTGCGGTACGTCGATCACGTCCGAGTAAGGCCGACCCCGCCACAAGGCGAGTGCCCTTCGCAAGTCCTGGGAGACTCCGGTCGCGTCGGTGGCTATCCGGGTACGGGCCGCGTTGAGGATCTCGACGAACTCATGCGCATCGATCGCCGGCGGGTCGACATCGAGCCTGTAGGCACCACTATCGAAGATGATGCGACCGCCGAGGAGATGGCGGAGATTGGAGACGTGAGTTTGGAGGCTGGATCGATTGTTGGATGAAGCGTCTTCCCCCCAGACGCCGGTGATCAACGTGTCTGCCGGGACGGCGTTGGGAGCTTCGGCGATGAGCAACGCGAGCAGCGCTCGCCGTCGGGGCCCACCCAGCGCCACGACTTCGTCACCGACGACGACCTCCAGCGAGCCGAGCACCCGGACCTTCATGGCTTGAAGATAGCTAGGCGAGTCGTGGCGAAGCTGCGGGATTGCGGTCGAAGCGGGCGGCATCTTGATGGCTCCTCGGTTGGTGTGTCCAGGATCGATCCAGACGCTCAAGATTCGCTCAAGGTGCCGCGACGCCAGGTCTGTCAGTCGGGATATGGCTCCGCACGGCCTAGGCCCGAGCGATTGCGGAACCACCGATCGGTGGTGAGATATGGGTCTGCTCGTTGGTCCCCCATCTCGACGGCGCTCCGGCGGCCGGTGAAGCCGTCGAATGTGTCCATGATCTGCCTACGATCGTCGGGGACGCTGGCCGGGATCTTTCCTGCGCCATTGCGTCCGGCCGCTGTCACGCGGAGTGGACGAGGATGGCCGTCATCTGTGGATCATCTCTCTAGGCTCGCGTGATGCCTGAGTCCCGTTCCGACTTCGAGGTGTTTCAGGGTCCGGATACCCGTCTTCGGGCCGATTGGCTGGTTGTCACCATTGTCACTCTTGGAGCAATGACTGTGATCGGGCTTTTCATCTTGTGGCCGCGAGGACAATTGCCATTTGATCGCGACATCCTGGGATTGGTGGATACCGCCGTGCCGGCGCAGGTGACGTCGGCGCTCGACGGGCGTTGCACCTTCGCGTCAGATCTGGCTTGTCACGCGGTGACCTTCGAGATCCTCGACGGGGATGACGCCGGGACGCTCGCGAGCCAGGAATTCGACGTGTCGTCGTCGTCGCCTCGGTTCGCCCCTGGCGACAGGGTGATTCTGAGCGTCATCGAGGGGGCGGAGCCGTCCGAGCGTTACCAATACTCGGATCGGGACAGACGATTCGTCCTATGGCTACTCGCAGCCTGCTTCGCGGCGGCGGTCGTGGGGCTCGGGCGGCTCAAGGGTTTGGCCGCCTTGGGGGGTCTCATGGCCTCGGTTCTGGTCTTGGTGGTCTTCATCGCCCCTGCCATCCTCGCCGGACGCAGCCCTGTCCTGGTCGCGGCCGTTGGAGGCTCGGCGATCGCTCTTCTGGCCTTGTATCTGGCTCATGGTTGGAGTCCCCTGACGCATGTCGCCGCGATTGGGACGTTCGCTGCGTTGGCGCTCACCGTGATCTTGTCGGCGCTTGTGATGGCAGCTGCGCGGTTCTCCGGGTTCGCGTCGGAAGAGGCGTTCTTTCTCACCCTGGTAGAGGGTCTCGATATCCGGGGTCTGGTCCTGGCTGGCACAGTCCTGGGCACGATCGGAGCGCTCGACGACATCACCGTCACCCAGGCCTCGACAGTCTTCGAGCTGCACCGCGCCAACCCGTCGTCTGCATCAGCTGAAATCTTTGCCAGCGGACTGCGGGTCGGTCGTGACCACATCGCCTCCACGGTCAACACTCTCCTACTCGCCTACGCCGGAGCGGCGATGCCGCTGTTGCTGCTGTTCACCCTGTCCGATCTGCCGATCGGGATCGTTGCCAACTCCGAAGTGGTCGCCGTCGAGATCGTCAGGACACTGGTTGGCTCCATCGGTCTGGTGGCGGCAGTCCCATTCACCACCTGGCTCGCCGCTCGGCTCGCCACGTCCGGCCCGCTCGCGGCCCCAACTGCACCAGGCGGATGAGACGCACTTTCTGAGGGCACGGCGAAGGGCGTGCCCACGGGTTACTCGACCGCCGATTCGACGACGCCCGGGTAGTGGCCGACCCAAGCAGCCGAGTTGACTACCTGGCCTGGTCAGAGCACGGCCGCCAACTATTCGTCATTTCGTGGTGGTGTACAGCGGGCACCCCGAAGAGGTGGAGTCTGCATCTTCAACCACTAGCGGCAAGTTCCTCAAGGTTCGAAGGAAATCACCGCCGGCGGAGAGGGTCAGACCCAGCCGGTGTCGCCGTAGGAATCGACCTTCATGGCGCCGGCGTCGCGGAGGACATCGGCGACCTCGTCGTCACGACCGTCCATCACGTCGACAGTGACGAGGGAATCGCCTCGGTCGACTCCTTGCCGATAATACGAGGCGGTGTCGTCGTCTGTTGCCGCACCGAAGATGGCGCCCGCTGCTCCCCCGATCACAGCCCCGCCGGCTGCCCCTGCCGCGGTTGCGCCCAGTGTTCCGGCCACGGTCCCAGCAGCGAGGAAGGGTCCAATTCCGGGAATCAACAACAATCCGGCGGAGGCCAACAGACCCGCCCCGGCTCCCACCGCCGCGCCTCCTATGGCTCCGCCACCAGCACCCTTGGCAGCCTCCTCCCCGGCGTCACCTGTTCGGTCGGAATCGGTGTCGACGGTGTAGTCAGGGTCGGTAATGATCTCTCCGGTCTCGTCACGATACCGGTCGATGTAGCCGACGTTGGTGGCGTCGTATCCGAGGGAGTACAGACGCTCCGTGGCACGCTCCGCCGCCTGGCGGCTGTCGAACAATCCAACAACTTCACTCATGGTCCCCTCCTTTCGGGAGATCCGCTCTACCCGTCCCGAAAGGCACTGAAACGGACCTGTGATTCGGTCGACGGTCGGAACGGTGATCCATCCGGTGCTTGGATCGGGAATGGCACTACCACCTGAGTGTTGAATCGTGGGATGAAACACATCGGGTTCCTGTCGTTCGGTCATTGGACTCCGTCGCCGTCATCGCAGACCCACACGGCGGCCGATTCGCTGCTGCAGTCGATCGAGTTGGCCGTGGCCGCCGAGGAGCTGGGCGCCGACGGCGCTTACTTCCGGGTCCATCACTTCGCCCGCCAGCTCGGCTCTCCCTTTCCCCTGCTTGCAGCCATCGGAGCGCGCACCGACCGCATCGAGATCGGCACCGCCGTGATAGACATGCGGTACGAGAACCCGCTCTACATGGCCGAGACTGCCGGGGCGGCGGACCTCATCGCCGGCGGGCGGCTCCAGCTCGGCATCAGCCGCGGCTCACCGGAACAGGTCATCGACGGGTACCGCTATTTCGGCCACGAGCCGGCCGAGGGCCAGAGCGACGCCGACATGGCGCGGGCCTACACCGAAGTTTTCTTAGACGTGATCGAGGGAGAGGGCTTCGCCAAGCCCAACCCGCGTCCGATGTTCCCCAATCCGCCCGGGCTGCTTCGGGTCGAGCCGTATTCGCCGGGGCTGCGGGAGCGCATCTGGTGGGGCTCGGGCTCGGACGCCACCGCCCGTTGGGCCGCCTAGCTGGGCATGAACCTGCAGAGCTCGACGCTCAAAGACGATGAGAGCGGCAAGCCGTTCCACGTACAGCAGGCGGAACAGATCGCCGCCTACCGGGAGGCATGGGCCGACGCCGGCCACGACCGGGAGCCGCGGGTGTCTGTAAGCCGCAGTATCTTCGCCCTAGTGAGCGACCTCGATCGTGCTTACTTTGGCGCCGGGCGCCAGGACGAGGACCAGATCGGCTGGATCGACGCGAACACGCGGGCGATCTTCGGACGCAGCTACGCCGCGGAACCCGATGTCCTGGTCGAGAATCTCAAGGAGGACGAGGCGATCGCCTCCGCCGACACCCTGCTGCTCACGGTGCCGAACCAGCTCGGCGTCGAATACAACGCCCACGTCATCGAGAGCATCCTCAGCCACGTCGCCCCCGCCCTGGGCTGGCGCTGACCGCCGCATTCCTCGATTGGGAGAGACGCCTCGTTCGCGCAGGCCTACAGATCGTTACGGATTCGCCCCCGGCGGAGCGGTTGACGGCCAGCCGCGATCAGAAGGGACGGGTCGTCCTACCGAGGGTGGCGTGAAGGCACCTGGCTTTTCCCAGGTGCCCCTCATCGGAGCCTCATGGGTGAGATCGGCGTACTGTTACCCGGGTGATCCACACGGGATGTCTGGTCGAGCGGGAAAAGCAGCTTCAGGCTCTAGAGGATGCCGTCGCCGGCTCCTCCCGTTCGGGCCAGGTCGTGGTCTTGTCCGGCGAGGCAGGCTTCGGTAAGACCTCGTTACTCGGCGAGTTGATCAATCACCTCGACCACCGCCATCGAGTGATGCTCGCATCATGCGAACCGTTGGGAATACCGGCTCCATTTGCGCCCCTGTTCGATCTGATGGGCGACCTGCCCGACGACGTGATGGCTGAGATCCGCTCGGGGTCGAGTCGGCCCGCCGTCTACTCACAGATGCTCGAGTGGCTGAGACAGGAGCGGGTGGTCTTGATCCTCGAAGACATGCACCGAGCGGACGAGGCGACTCTCGGTCTGACCCGATACCTCGGACGGCGGATGTCCCAGACGATGAGTTGCCTCATCCTCACCTACAGATCCGAGGAGGTGGACCTCGCCCATCCCCTCCGGCTGGTCATCGCCGACATCGGACCTGCCGCCATTCGCGTCGAGCTTCCGGCTCTCACACTCACCGGGGTGGAGCTGATGGCTGAGGGGCGAGACGTCGACGCCGTGTCGGTTTACGAGGCGACGCTCGGCAATCCCTTCTTCGTGGATGAGCTGGTGCGCAGCCCTACCGAGTCGCTACCGACCACCATCGGCGACGCCGTGCTGGCCCGGGTCAGCCGCCTGCCGGAGGATGCCCACGAACTCCTCTACACGGTGGCGCTCAGTTCCGATGGGGTGCCCCTCGATCTTCTGACAGATGACCCACGGCGTAGCGCCTTGGCCGATCTGGCCGTACAACGGCGGTTGCTCGAGGTGTCGGGCGGACAGGTGACCTGCCGTCACGACCTCATCAGAGAGGCTCTCCTGAGGATGGTTCCGCCCGTTGTGGGACGCGACCTTCACGCCAGACTGCTCTCCTTCCACGAGGCGAACACCGACGACCCAGTCGACCCCGCCAAACTCGCCTATCACAGCATCGGGGCTGGCGAGTCCGAGAAGGCCGCTCGTTACTCCCTGCTCGCCGGGCGTGACGCGACCCGAGGGGGAGCCCACCGCCAGGCGGCCTTCCACCTTGCCAACGCCCTGCGGTTCGAAGACGTGATGGCTCCCGAGGTGCTCCAGGTTGCCCTCCTCGAGGGGGCTCAAGAGCATTGTCTCATCAACGAGTTCGCCATCGCCAGCGAACTGGCCGAGCGGCGCGTCCGGGCGTCGGAAGGCCCCCGGGGTCAAGCTCGCGCCCGGGCCTGGTACGCCTACTTCAAGTCGCGCGAAAACGACCTCGAGGCGTCCCGCCGGGAAGCAAGTTTCGCCACCGACGCCCTTGGCGTGGACGGGCCGTGCGAGGAGCTTGCCCTAGCCCTCGCGGTGCTCGCCTGGGTGGAGTTGGTCGAGGGAAACTCGAAGGGAGCGGTCGACGTTGGGGACCAGGCGATCGACTTAGCCCGGGCCGTCGGCAGTCTGGAGGTCGAGGTTCACGCCGCCACAACGGCGGGTATGGCAAGGGCGTTCCTGCGGGATCCGGCCGCTCGTGCTCAGGTGGAACAAGCGGCCGAACTAGGCGTGAGCCGAGGACTGGGAGAGTTCGCCGCCCGGGCACTGAACGACCTGGCCTTGATCGACCTGGATGCCGGTGAACTCGATGCTGCCCGCGCGGCGTTCGATCGCATGATCGAGTACTGCTCGGCCCATGAGCTGGATGCGTGGTATATCGCCGGGGTCACGAGCCGGGCTTGGGTCAACGTGGCGGCGGGGCGATGGGACGATGCCGACACCGACCTCGAAGTGGTCCTCGGTCAGAGGACTTGCCTCCAGACCGAGGTCGAGACGCTCATCACCGCCGCCACACTCCGGGCTCGCCGAGGGGATCCCGGATCCGAGGAGTTGATAGGGCAGGCACTGGCTCACGTCGACGGAACCCGCGACTACTGGGGTCTGGTACTGGGTTGCAGTCTCGCTCTCGAAGGCGCGTGGTTGGGTGTGGTGCCGTTGGACGACGCACTCTCCCGATACGAAGCGTTGCTCGGGTCGCCGGCGCTCACCCTAGATGACGTCGGCCGAGCAATATTGGCCTATTGGGCGCGGCGGCTCGGACTGGATCCTCCTCCCGGGTCAATCCTCGGTGCCCCGGGCCTCGAATGGCGGGGAGCGATCGAGGAGGCGGCGCATTCCTGGCAGCGGAAGGGCTTCGTCGTGCATGCAGCGGTGACGCGAGCCATGCTTCCAGATGCCGATCTCGACGCCGCATTCGCCTATCTGGCCGGGATGGGAGCGGAGGGCGTCATACGCGGCCTCCGCCGGGAGTTGCAGCGGAGAGAGGTCAAGCGGATTCCCCGGGGCGAGCGGCGCACTACGCGAGACAATCCGGCCGGGCTGACTACGCGTCAGGCCGAAGTCCTCGACCTGATGGTCTCCGGGCTCTCCAACGCCGCCATCGCGGAGAGACTGTTCATCTCGGAAAAGACCGCCAGTCATCACGTCTCGGCAGTCTTGGCGAAGCTGAATGTCTCCAGCCGCCTGCAGGCGGCGGCGATGGCCACTGCCCGGGGCTGGTCCCAGCCCATTTCCGGAGCGCAAAGTAGGTAGAAGCCCCGATGCGGTTACGGGGTATAGGACGTACGTTCTCTCTGGCACCTAGGGAGAGTCGATGCCGCGCTATCTCGTGGAGAGGACGTTCCCCGAAGAATTTCCGGCGGATCCAGGATCTGATGGCCGGCGCTACCTGACGTCGATCGTCGCTTGCAACGCCGATCGCCACGTGACCTGGATCCATTCGTACGTCTCGGCCGACCGGACAAGGCTCTTTTGCCTGTATGAGGCCCCCAGCCCCGAGGCCATACGACTGACCGCACGCACCAACGGACTTCCCGTCGACCGGATCACAGAAGTCACGCTGCTCGACCCATACGCTTACCCATCGGATCCGTACCCCGACGCGTGAGAACCCAAAATAGGTAGTTCATCCGATGTGGTGGCGGCCCTCTCTCCATACGTTCGTCGTGTCAGCGAGTCCGGAAGGAGAGAAAGTCATGCCGCTGTACATGGACGTTCACACTATCCCAGGCGGGGTCACCGCCGAGGACGTCGCCGACGCCCATCAAAAGGACTTGGAGACTCAAGGCCGCTACGGGGTGAGGTATCTGCGCTACTGGGTGGACGAAACCAGAGGAAAGATCTTCTGTCTGGTTCAGGCCGACGGGCCGGATTCGGCGAACACCGTTCACCGGGAGGCTCACGGCCTCGTGGCCGATGAGATCTACCCCGTCGAGGAGCACGAATAGGTCGGATCTTGCTTTCCGGCCGCTCACGTCGGTGGTGCCGATACGTCACCTCCGGCTTCGACTCAAAGGAGACTACGTGAAGAACACTCGATCGATCGTCGGACTGGCACTGCTGGTGCTCGTCGTGGCTATACCGGCTGCGGCGGCCCATCGCTTCAACGACGTGCCGGACGACAACATCTTCCACGACGACATTTCGTGGCTGGCCGACGCCGGTATCACCCGAGGATGTAACCCACCGGACAACACGGAGTTCTGCCCGAGTGACAACGTCACCCGCCAGCAAATGGCGGCGTTTCTCCACCGCTTCGGTGACTACGTCTCCGACTCGGTTGCGGCAAACGAGCCGGGAAAACTGGGTCGGCAGCTGGCTCAGGCCAATCTCGCCACCGCGGCGTACAAGGATGTGGAGGTAGCCGAAGCAGACGGCTGGATGAGCACCCTGACGACGCTCGGCTGCTTCGAGAATCCCGAACTGGGGGGTATGGGAGTCCACTACTTGAACGAGGGGTTGCTCGACGACAGCGTCTCGGCCGGCTCGCCTGAGGCTCTCGTCTACGAACTCGACAACAACGGCGAGATTGCGGCTCTGGTCGCCCACGAGTACATCGTGCCGGTCGATGCCTGGACGAGTTCGGAACCTCCCATGCTCTTCGGCCGCCATTTCCATCAGCATCCGGTCCTGCCGCTGTGGGTATTGCATGCCTGGGTGTGGGAGGACAATCCCTCGGGAATGTTCGAGGACTGGAACCCCAAGGTCCGGCAGTGCCCCGACGGTGTACCCGTCTTCGGCGTGGATCTGCCCTGAAGCAGAAGGGTCCCTGCCGCCAGGCAGGGACCCTTCTCATTTCACGCTCACCTGGATAGCCCCGGTCGGTCACAGCGGGGTGAGCTAACCGGTCACGGAACGGTTCGGCGTCGTTGGTATCGTCCTGCGCCGTGACCGATACGCCGAGCGCCTGGTGACCTCCGCCACGACCGGGGCAAAGACGTTCCTACCTGGCGTCATCGTCGCCTGCGTATTGGCTGGGATAGCCCTCCTCGTTTCTGCCGTCCTGCCACCGGTCGTCAGCCCGGTTCTCGTGGCCGTCGTCTTGGGTCTTGCACTGGCCAACCTGATCGACATGCCGGCCGAAACCAGGCACGGCCTCGACTTCGCCGCCAAGCGGGTGCTTCGCTGGGGTGTGGTCCTCCTCGGAGCGAAGCTGTCGCTCGGCGACGTCGTCGCAATCGGCCAGATCGGCCTGGGTGTGGTTGCCCTGTGCATGATCACTGCCTTCACCATCGTCGCTGTCGCCGCCCGGGCGTTTCGAGTTCCTCCCCGCCTCAGCATCCTGCTCGCCGTGGGCACCGCCGTCTGCGGCAACTCGGCGATCGTGGCCACCGCCCCCGTGGTCGACGCCGACGAAAAGGAGATCGGGGTGGCGGTCGGCACCATCACCGTCTTCGGAACCGTGGCATTGCTCCTCTTCCCGGTGATCGGCCACGCCGTAGGTATGGCCGATACCGTCTTCGGTTTCTGGGCGGGCTTGTCGATCAACGACACCAGCCAGGTGGTGGCGGCCGGCGCCGCCCACTCGCCGCAGGCGCTCGAGACTGCGACCGTGGTCAAGCTGGTCCGCAACACGCTGATGGCGCCGCTGATCATCCTGCTCTACTGGTGGAGCCGTAGGACCCGAGCAACCGCTACCGAAGCGACCGAGGCGCTCGGGGCAGCGCGGGGTGCCTTCCCGCTGTTCGTCCTCGGGTTCCTCGCTCTGGCGGCGTTGCGCAGCGTCGGGGTGATCGATGCCGAGGCGGCCTCTGTTCTGGCGACGGGGTCCACCGTGTTGATCACGGTGGCCATCGCCGCCGTCGGAGCCTCGGTCAAGCTCTCGCATCTACGCACTGTCGGCGCCAAGCCCTTCCTGGTTGGATTCGCCGCCTCGGCAGGCCTCGCCGTGATGGGCGTCACTTTGGCCCACTTCGTTGCGTGATCGGGCCCGTTGCCACGACACAGTCTGAGCCAACCCTCTATGTTGATCGCTAGCTGTCGTTCTAGAGAGGGGGACTCCCATGAAGCGTCTTGGCTTCACAGCGTTGGTGACCGCGATCGTGATGAGTCTGGTTCCGGCGAGCGGGGCGGTGGCCGCCGAGGGGGAGGTGATGATGATCACCGGCGTGGTCGACGGTCCTCTGACGGGCGGCGTGCCCAAGGTCGTAGAGCTGCTCGCGGTGACCGATATCGCGGACCTGAGCGACTTCGGCGTCGAGGCGGCCAGTAACGGCGCGCTCCCAACCGGAGCCGAGTTCACCTTTCCCGCTGCGTCGGTGTCGGCCGGCGAATACATCCACATCGCGACGGAGACCACCGGATTCGAGGCGTACTTCGGATTCGAACCGGACTACACCAGTCAGGTTGCCTCGATCAACGGCGACGATGCGATTCTGCTGTACCACCAGGGCGAAGTCGTCGACACATTCGGGGAGCCAGGCGTGGACGGCACAGGGGAGCCGTGGGAGTACACCGACGGCTGGGCCAAGCGCATCGCCGACGGACCGGACGGGGACACATTCGTTCTCGGCAACTGGTCTTTCAGTGGCATCGATGCCCTGGACGGAACCAGCACCAACGACGCCGCGGACGATCCTTTTCCCATCGTGATCCCCGAGCCGGATCCTGATCCGGAGCCGGAGGTGTTGGAGGTCTTCATCCATGAGGTTCAGGGCTCCGGCTCGGCGTCGCCTCTCGAGGATGACAGGGTCATCATCGAAGGGGTCGTGGTAGGCGACGAAGAGACGTTCGAGCGCCTGGCAGGCTTCTTCGTCCAAGAGGAGGACGTCGACGCCGACGACGATCCGGCCACATCCGAAGGCGTGTTCGTGTTCAACCACGCCAACGACGACGTCGCGGTGGGCGATGTGGTGCGCGTGGAAGGTACCGTCGAAGAGCGATTCGACAACACGCAACTCACCGACTTCGTGGTCATCGAGCACCTCACCGAAGAAGAGATCGGCGAGAAGGACCGCACCACCACCCCGGCCGTCGTCGAGTTCCCTATGACGGCGGTGAGCGACCTGGAGGCAGTCGAGGGCATGTCCGTCCGCTTCCCCCAGACCCTGGTCGTTAACGAGTACTTCAACTACGACCGGTTCGGTGAAGTGGTAGTCGGTCTTCCCATGCCGGGCGAGGATCGCCACTACACCCCGACGGCGGTGGAGGAGCCTGGATCTGCGGCCATGCTCGATCGGCTGGAGTGGAACACGCTGAGCCGGATTACGATCGACGACGCCATCGACGAGCAGAATCCGGACGAGGTGATCCATCCAATCACTCGCGACGAGTTCGCCCTCGACAATCGGTTCCGGGGTGGCGACCAGGTGAGCGGCCTGGTGGGACCCGTCTATTTCGCTTTCGACCTCTACCGGTTGCTGCCGACCGACTTCGACGAGTACGAACGCACCGAACGTCCGGGCGCTCCGGAACCGGTGGGAGGAACGTTGCGGGTCGCCGCCCTCAATGCCCTCAACTACTTCCTGACGATCGACGAGGGCAGCGACGTATGCGGCGCCGATCAGTCCCAGGAGTGCCGCGGAGCCGACACCCAAGAGGAGTTCGAGCGACAGCGAGCCAAGCTGCTCGAGGCGCTCATCGGCCTCGACGCCGACGTGGTGGGCATGATCGAGATCGAGAACACGCCGGGAGTGTCACCCCTGGCCGACATCGTCGCCGGGCTGAACGACGCCCTCGGACCGGAGACATACGACTACATCGACACCGGTGCCATTGGAAGCGATGCCATCAAGGTCGGCCTGATCTACCGGCCGGCGGCGGTCACGTTCGTCGGCGAGGCCGCCGTCCTCGATGACCCGGCGTTCCTCGATCCGGCCGGTTCCGGGGAGGACCGCAACCGCCCCGCCGTGGCGGCCACGTTCCTCGAGAAGGGGACCGGAGAGAGGTTCTCGGTGGTGGTGAACCACCTGAAGTCCAAGGGCTCGGAGTGCGGGGCAGGCGACGACGACCCGTTCGCCGGCAACTGCAACGTCACCCGGACACTCGCGGCGGCCGAACTGGGGGAGTGGCTGGAATCCAACCCGACCAACATCAAGGACGACGACTGGCTGATCGTCGGCGATCTCAACTCCTACGACAAGGAAGACCCGATCGACGTCCTGGAGAGCGAGGGATACACCGACTTGTTGGCCGAGTACCAGGGAGAGCTGGCATACACGTATGTGTTCGACGGCCAGTTCGGCTACCTCGACTACGGGATGTCGAGCGACTCGCTGACATCTCAGGTCACCGGAGCGACCGCCTGGCACATCAACTCTCCGGAGCCGGACATCCTGGACTACGACATGACGTTCAAGAGCGACCCCCAGGACGCTCTCTACGAGGTGAACCCGTACCGGAGTTCGGACCACGACGCCGTGCTGGTAGGACTCGACCTCGACCAGATACCCCGGGACTGAGGCGGCTGATACCTCACGGACGCATGGGCCAGGTGCTTCACAGGCCTCGGCCCATGCCCTACGTCGGTCGGCTCAGCGCCGCGACCAGTCCTCCGGCGGGAAGGTGGGGTCCTCCGATTTCCGGTGAGCACGTACCCGGCGGCCCCGGCCGCCCGGCACCGGTCGAGCAGGTCGGCGTGGGCGAATGCGGTCAGGATCAACACCTGTGTCTCGGGCGAGATGGTCTTGATCGCCCGACAGGCGTCGACCCCGGACCCATCGGGCAGGTTGAGATCCATGGTGACGATGTCCGGCTCTTCGGCGACTACCCGGCGCAGAGCCTGGGCCACGCCGTCCGCCTCCGCCACGACCTCCATGCCCGGCTCACGGGAGAGCAGCGCCTTCAGCCCGTCCCGGACGAGCTCGTGGGTCGTCCACCACCACGATACGCAGGGTGCCCACCTCGCCTCGATCCCGTCTTGCGGTGCCGGCTCGAGCTTCCGTCGAGATGGTCACGCGGACCCCTCTTCCCCGGCACCCCGGTCGTCCATGAGCGCCCACAAGACGTCTTTGACGCTGACGACTCCCAGGAGTCGGCTGCCCTCCATGACTGGCATGTGCCGGTAGCCGGCGGCCATCATCCACTGGGCCGCTTCTTCGACGTCGACGTCGGGTTCCACCGAGTCGGGCTCGGGCGTCATGATCGACCGAATCCGGTCGTTGCTCGAGGCCGATCCCTTGGCCACCGCTCCCATGATGTCTCTCTCGGTGACGATCCCGACCGCTTCCCCGTTGTGGACCACGACGAGCGAGCCGACGTCTTGGTCAATCATCTGTCTCGCCGCGTCCGGAACCGGCGTATCGACGTCACAGGTCGCTACTTCGCCACCGATCAGTTCTACGACGTTCATCCGTACCTCCTGGTCAGTTCCATAATGGGGGACGAGCTGCATTCTGACCGGGTCGAAGGACTCTAGAAGTCGGGACCAAGGGCACCTCGTGACCTGGTTCAGGCGGCGTGGACCAATCTGACGACTTCTTCCATTGCGTGGATCGCCTCCGGCGTCTTGGGCCAGACGTCACAGCGAACCTCCTCGAACCCCAATGATCCCAGCGAGAGGAGGTGCTCGGCGATCTCCTCCGCTCCGCCGGCGATCGGCTGCCTGCCCGGCAACCCTTCGGCGTCGGCAAAGGCCGGAGGAATCACCGTATAGACGTCCAGGGTTCGCCGGATGTCCGACGGGTCCCGGCCCTGGCTCTCGCAAGCCGCGTCGAGTTGGTTGATGATCGGCTTCAGCCTCTCCGTCGTCTCGTCCAGCGTCTCGTCGTAGCCCCACCAATTCCAGGCGTCACCGTAGCGAGCGACGAGTTGCAGCATCCTCGGCCCCCCGGCGGCGATATTGATAGGAGGGCCCTCTGCATGCGGCCCTCGCAGGACCATTTCGGCCTCCCGAGCCGAGTAGAACTCACCGTCGAAGCTGACCGACCCGGTCTTGAGGAGGGCGTGAACGATCTGGATCGCCTCGGCGAACCTCGAGTAGCGCCGATCGGCCGGGAAACCGAAGGCCTCGTAGTCGGATTCGGGCGTGTTCCCGGCCCCTATGCCGAGGACGTAGCGCCCACCGGAGATCTCGTCGAGCGTCTCGGCGATCTTGGCCGTCATCGCCGGAGAGCGGTACGGGGAGTTGACGACCGACTGACCCAATCGGATCCTGCTGGTTGTCGCGGCCAATGCCCCGGCGATGGAAACCGACTCCCAGACCCCATCGGTGGCGTGCTCGCTCCGGTAAAGCAACGCATCTTCGAACACGAAGATGTCGAACCCCATCTCCTCGGCTGCCTCCGCTCGCAGACGGATCGATTGCCATGTCGGAGGCTGTGGGTCCCCGCCCGGGCGGCCGTGGAGCTGATTGATCAGGCCGATATGCATGAAGCGAACCTAGTTCAACGCCATCGAAGGCGACAGATGGGCGAAAAGCAGACACCCGGTGTGGACCCGACCTAAGCGTTTCCCGAGAACGGATCGGGGTATCGGATCAGTGACGAGACGAGGAGCGCTCATGCCCGACCATGACGAGACCGAGATCCTGACCGACGAGCAGATCGAAGAAGGCCCGGCGGGTCTGGACGAACAGTCCTGGCGCGCCCGACTGGCGACGGCGCAGACCCGACAAGACCTGCTCGCCGGCGTCCGCGAGCGGTGGCTCGAAGAGGACCTCTCCCACCTGGACGAGTCGCTCGACGACCCCGACGAGCTGGTTTCAGCCATCAGCGAGGCAACCGGCCTCAGTCGAGAAGCTGTCGAGGACGAACTCGACGCCCTCGGCTAGCGGGCGGCGCAGCCCGGCTCCGTCACCCGAGGTAATAGTGGCCGGTGAGAGCCGGATCCATGACGAGTAATGGTCCGGACCCTGTCTCGGCGCGCTCCGCCATTCTGGGCGGCTTGAGAATCGAATCGGGTATCGGAACCGAAACGGGCTCGAGCCCGAAGGCGGGCTGGGGAGATTCGGCGTTGTTCGTCGGCGCAGGGGGAAGCATTGGCGCCGCTCATGCCCCGAATCGTCCAGCTCAAACCAGAATCTCGGACGATTTGTCTGGCCCGGTCATCCGCCAGGAGCAGGTTCGAGCAGGCCGCCTTGCTCCACCAGTTCCAGGCTCAGGGTCCGATACCCCTCTGAGTCGAACAAGACGGTGATGACATCGGTCTCGTAGCGGTGCACGACTCCCTCCCCCCACAGACTGTGGACCACCTTGGAGCCGAGCGGATAGGGCGGTTCGCCGTCCTCCTCCTCCACCTGGCCGGCGAGGCAGTTGTCGCAATTTCCGCATGGGGCTTCGTATGCCTCGCCGAAGTAGTTGAGCAGATACTCCCGGCGGCAATCGACCGTCATGGCATAGCCGGCCAACATGTCCCGGCGGGTGCGCTCGACGCGGGCGTCGCTCTCGGTTCGTTCGACCACGCCCTCGAGGGCACCACGCAGCCGTTGGGGGCCGGAGGCGACGAGTTCCACTGAGTCGGCGGTGACATGGACCATCCCTTCCTCCTCCAACCGCACCACTACCAGCCCCGCCTTGGCCGCGGATAGCTCGGATGCCGCCACCAACTCCTCCCAGCCGACCACATTGTTCGATTCGAGGATGGAGAGGACGGCTGCGACGTCCTCCTCACCGAGTCGGGGACGAGCCCCGCGAAAATGCTGTTCGGCCATATCCTCCGCTCGGAAGAACAGGCGGGCTTCGGCCGCTTCGCCGTCCCTACCCCCGCGGCCCATCTCCTGGTAGTAGGCGTCGAGCGATGCTGGAACGTCCAGGTGGTAGACGAACCGCACGTCGGCCTTGTCGATCCCGAGACCGAAGGCCACGGTCGCCACCACCACGTCACACTCACCTGCCATGAAGGCGTCCTGAGCCGTCTCCCGCGCTCCGTCGGCCATTCCGGCGTGGTAGGCGCGGGCAGCGATGCCCCGCCCGGCTAGTTCCTCGGCGATCTCCTCGGCCGCCCGCCGGGTGGCGACATAGATGATTCCCGGCGGGTCGGCCGCGGCCACGCGTTCAACCAAGGCGTCCCGCTTCGGCTCCTCCTCGGTGAAGATCTCAACCGAGAGTGACACGTTGGGTCGGTCGAAGCTGAGAACCGTGATGTGAGGGTCGCGCATGCGGAGCCGACTGGTGATCTCTTCTCGCACCATCGGCGAGGCGGTGGCGGTGAGGGCGAGGATGATGGGACGGGGGGATCCGAGGGCATCGATCATCGGTCCCAGCCGCAGGTAGTCGGGCCGGAAGTCGTGGCCCCACTCTGAGATGCAATGCGCCTCATCCACCACCACGAGCGACGGCTCGGTGGATGAGATCTCCCGACGGACCTCTTCGTTGGCGAGCTGCTCGGGTGCCAGGAACAGAAACTCGAGCTCCCCTTCGTCGGCCTTCTCCAGCACTCCATTCCGCTCGCTCTCCGTCTGAGTGGAGTTGAGGGCCGCGGCTTCCCCGGCGTGTTTGTCCTCCAGAGCCTCTACCTGGTCTTTCTGTAGGGCGAGCAGTGGAGACACCACCACTGTCGGGCCGTCGATCATGACGGCGGCCATCTGGTAGATGGCCGACTTGCCCCAGCCGGTCGGCATCACGACGAGGGAATCTCTCCCCTCCACGACCGCCGTCGCGGCTTCTCGTTGACCAGGACGCAGCTCCTCGAGACCGAGCTGCTCCCGGGCGACCCGAACGACCTGGCTTCGCTGTCTGCTCAAGCGAACGGCCTACCCCATGTGGCGCCCGTCACACGTGCCGCTGGACATTTCTGAGCGGCAGAACTACGGGTCGCCCGTTCAAGATTTTCGACGCTGGAGCCGATGGGGAAGCACCTGAGCGACAGGAGTGGGAGATTGTCTGGCGAATCGCACGAAGCCGGGTCGGCCTTGGATGCGGCCCGTGACCGAGTCATCGAAGGCGTCGACATCTATGTCGCCGGGGTCGATGATCGCATCGAGACCGACCGGCGCCTGACAGTCCAGGAGACGGCGGGAGGACGCTGGGTCGGTTCGATCGATGCCAACCTCGCCTCTTACTCCGATGTGCAGCTCGAAGTGCAGCTCCCCGACGGGATCTCGCCGCCCCGGGCGACCTTCGTCGTCGGCCCCCGGTTCCGGGGTGCGACCCTCATCCGCGGAGTGGGGCCGCCACCGAGATGACCGGCTGACGTTTGCCGCTCCGCCTCCCCTGGGTAGATAAGAGCCCAACACACCCCAAGTGAACGCCCCGGGGTGGGAGTAAAGGAGCTACAAAATGATCGGATTCATCATCGCCGGATTGGTGATAGGCGCGTTGGCACGCTTGCTACGGCCCGGCAATCAGAACCTGGGTTGGATCGCCACATTGCTGATCGGCCTGGCCGGCTCGGTGGTCGGAGGGTTGATCGCCAACCTGCTCGGCACGGGTGACATCTTCGAACTGAATGTCCTCGGATTCATCGTGGCTGTGATCGCTGCCATCATCTTCGTCGGAATCGCCGAAGGCATGGCCTCGGGTCGAACCACCACCGACCGCGTCTGACCCATCCCGTTAATCGCGCGAGTTGGCCGTCCTCCCGCCACTGCACATTCGATGCCGATAGAGTGACCCCGCGGACTGGAAACGATTGCGGCGGCCAGGACGGCCCAGACGGGAGAGAAGGTGGGGACCCAACGCCACATGGCTATCGACACGAAAGATGAGGCGGGCCAGGTTGTTGTCGCACCTCGCGGGGAGATCGATTACGGCAACGTCGCCAATCTCCGCACGACTCTTCTTCGCCTGTCTTCGGAGAACTCGAACGACGTCGTCGTGGATCTGCGACACGTTTCGTTCATCGACTCGACCGCCCTCAGCGTTCTGATCCAAGCGCGTCAGAGAATGTCAGGCCTCGGCGGGCGCCTCATTTTGATCGGAGCTCAGCCCCGAGTCGCCCGGGTATTGCAGATCACCGGAATGGAGTCCTATTTCACCGCCGACTGACGCGGGTGAGGTCAGGGTGAAGTAGAAGACGGACCCTCGTCCCGGACGCGAGCGAACTCCCAACTCGCCTCCCATCGCCTTGATGTAGTCCCTGGTCAGGGACAGCCCCAGACCCAATCCCGGTTGGGGCTGATCGGTCGATTCGACTCGCTTCCAGAATGGCTCGAAGGCGATTGCAGCCTCTTCTTCGGTGAGGCCCACCCCCTCGTCCTCGACCTCGATCGTGACGATGCCGCCGTTGACATCAGCCCGGACAGTGATCGGTGTGCTGGGCGGCGAGAACCTGGCGGCGTTGGAGAGGAGATGCATCAGCACGCGGGTGAGGAGGATGAAATCCGCCATGACTTCGATGTCGGCCACGTCGACGCGGATGGGCCGTCCGTCGAGTAACGAGCCGAGGGTATCGATGGCCGCGTTCAGGGGACGGTGAACGGGAACTGGTGCGGACGTGAGACGGTGGGGGCCCCGTTCGGCGGCGTTGAATTCGAGTAGCGAGCCAATCAGCGAGTCCAGAATTTCAGCCTGGGCCATGATCTCGTTCAGCAATTCGGCCGCGGCCGGTTCCATGTCACGCCACTCGTCGTTCAGCCGGGCCGAGAAGTTGGAGATGCAGACGACGGGGCTGCGCAGGTCATGGGTGATGTTGCCCAGTAATTCACGTCGGCGATCGAGCGCCTGCTGGAGTTCATGGACGAGCAGCTGTTGCAGTTCGAGTCGGCGGACGTTCTCGACCGCCACGCCGGCGAACGAGGCGAAGGTCTCGGCGAGCCTGATTTCTTCGATATCGGGCTGTCCCTCGCGCCGGACGACCACCAGCACGCCGCTCAACTCGCCGTCGATCTCCGAAATCGGAAGGCTGATGACTACTCCATCCTGCTCGGCCGCCACCACCACTTCCCCGCTCCCCAGCGTCCGCCGGCTGACTTCCTCGGCGCTCGGCCACTCTGAAATGGGACCGCTCGTCGACACCGGGTCGAGCGCGCCCTGATCGTCGACGGCTGTGAATGCCGCCGCCTCGGCACCGAGCAGCCGTCGGATGCCGCTTACGATGTCGTCGGCCACGGCCTGACGATCCTCCCGCGACGTAACGAGAAGGGAGAGGGCGTGCATCTCGCTGACTTCGCTGCGACGCCGGCTGAGCCGGTCGGCCATGTGATTGAACTCCCGGGCGACGGCGCCGATTTCGCCGCTGGCCTCCTCGGCCCGAGCGTCGTAGTGCCCCTGTCCGAACTTCTCCACCGCCCGTGTCAGGGATTGCAACGGACGCAGCAGGAAGCGTCCCATCAGGCTGACGCCTACCACGGTGGCGCCGATCAGCGCCACGACGATCAGGGAGAGTTGTCTGAGCTGGCTGGCTACGGGGGCGAGAGCGGCGGCCTCCTGCTGAGTCACCACGACAGCGCCCTCGAACGATTCTGT
This sequence comes from Acidimicrobiia bacterium, assembly GCA_036259475.1. GTDB lineage: Bacteria > Actinomycetota > Acidimicrobiia > Spongiisociales > ZC4RG35 > ZC4RG17. The sequence continues at coordinate 32,297 of DATABS010000003.1, forward strand.
GGGTGCGACCGCCACGAGCCACCGGTCGTTGTCGATCTCGGTGACCCCGTGGACGGCTGAGCCGGTATAGAAAGCGGGCAGGGGATACACCGTTTCCTGGGCCATCAGATCCCGGGCGGCGGTGACGAGGACCCGCTGGGACCCGTCGAGCAGAAACTGGTCCGTGCCATTCGTGAGGCTCTGCTGTTGGATATGGCTGCCTACGAGTTCGAGGGGAACCTTCCCGAGCAGCGTCCCCAGCACGTTTCCCGGCGGAAACTCCACCGGGGTCGTGACCTCCAGCATCGGCGGGAAGACCTCCAGGGTCCGGGCGCTCGGCTCGGACAGTGCCGCCAAGTCGGGCCGGTCGGGGTAGTCCTCCGGCGTGGCGAGGAAGCGGGAGGCTGCCGCCGCCACGGGAGCTCCATCAGCGTCGAAGAGAACCAGCTCGTCGAAGGTTTCCGATCGAGCGAGCAGCGCTCGCAACGTGGTCTCAGCCGACCGCTCGAGATCCTGGATGGCGGGATGACCGGCAGCGATGAGAAGATTGGTGGTGACGGTGTCTACCCGCGTATCGAACCGAACCGCCAAGTCTTGGGCACGGGTCAGGTTCCCGGTGGCGATCTCGCTGCGGATGGTCGAGCGCGCCAGGTTGCCGACCAGCACGGCTACCAGAATTGCCGCCGCCACTCCGGCGGCGATGACTACCAGAACCAGACGGACCACCAGTCGATCCAAGAGCCGCCGGAAGTTCACCATGATGGCCTCATGGGATCACGACGGTCGCCTCACGCAGGAGGCCGTCGGGTATCTCGATACCGAGATCGTCGGCCACCGAGGTGTTGAGGGTGAGGACAAAACGGCGCGGATCCTCCACCGGGACCGCCTGGACGGTGCTGCGCGACAGGAGGCGGGCCGCCTGACGACCGAGCTGGCGTCCCAGCTCGTCCGTGTCGGGCGTCAGTGCGACAAGCGCCCAAGGTGCCAGCGGGGAGTTGGATATGACGGGAAGTCGGAGTTCTTCGGCCGCCGCTCCCGTTTCCTCAGTGACGAGTGATGCCGCCGGCGAGTTGGAGAGCCAAAGGGCCCCAACGCCCTTTTCGGCCACCCGGCCGACGGCAGCTCGCACTCCGTTGTCATCCCCAAAGGTCTCGACCACGAGCTCGATGCCTAGTTCGTCGCCGGCTGTCTGGACGGTCGTCAGATGCGCCGCCGCGGCCGGGTCGTCCTCTGGCACTGCGATGCCGACAGATTCGAGATCGGGAAGCAGTCGGCGGGCCAGATCGAGAGTCCGGTCGGGCGGCACCCGGAATGTCACGCCGGTAGCCCGCCCCCCGGGTCGTTGCTCGTCGTCCACCAGCCCGGCCGTCAATGGATCGTTGGAGATGAACAGAACGTGGACGTCCGAGGCGTCCAGGGCGGCCCGTGCCCCACCGGATGACAGCGCAAGGATGAGATCGACCCCCATGCCCTGCCACTCCTCGACAACTGCCCGGGCATCATCGGCGTCCGGGTAGGTCGCCTCTGGATCGCCGCCCAGCACTGTGAGGTTGAGCCCCTGACTGAAGCCTGCGGCGCGTAACTCATCGAGAAGGGCGGGGATGGTACTGGGAGTGCTGGGAACGGCTCGAAGGATTGCGATGGTCTTGGTCTCGATACGGCTGGAAGAGAGAGTCGCCGATTGCTCGCCGCAGGCCGAGGCGACCGTCAGCAGGCCCGCGAGGAGGCAGGCGGTCCAAGTCCTGAACGCAGGACCCATCACGAGTGGCCGGCACGCAAGACGAGAAGGGCTATGTCGTCTCTCGTCCGATGGCCACAAAACTGGAGCACCGACTCTTCCACCGCCTCGGCCACCGCCGCGGCGGGGCTGCCGTCCATCGATACCAGAACTTCGGTCAGACGCTCACGTCCGAAGAGCTCGCTACCGCGCCGGGACTCGGTGACTCCGTCGGTGTAGAGAAAGAGCACGTCGCCGCCGTCGAGATCGAGCGTTTTCTCCGTGACGTCGAGGCGGTCGAACACTCCGAGCACCGTCCCGGGTGCCCGGACTTCCTCGACGGTCCCGCCGGCCCGGATGATCAGGGGATACTCGTGTCCGGCCCGGGCCATGGTCGCCCGCAGTCCGGTGGGAAGGCGCTCGAGCCACACATAGACGGCAGTGCAGAAGACGTTGTCCCGCCCCTCGCCCGTCATGAGCCGGTTGATCGTCTCGAGCAGCTCAGCCGGTCCGGCGCAGGACAACGCCGCGGCGCGAGCCGAGTGTCGAAGTTGGCTGCTCAGGCCCGCCGCCGCGGCTCCGTGGCCGCACACGTCACCGATGCCGAGCACCCACGTGTCATCGGCGATCGCGAAGGCGTCATAGAAATCTCCGCCGACAGACAGACTCTCACCACCTGGTCGGAAACGGCCGCTCAACTCGACACCGGGAATCTCGGGCAGAACCGGTGGCAGCAGACTCTGCTGGAGGGTGTGGGCAATCGAACGTTCCCGCTCGTACATCCGGACGTGGGCGGTGGCCAGCCCGGCGCGGCGGGCGACATCCTCTGCCAGTGACATGTCCTCAGTGCCGAGGACTCGTCCGGACCTTGTGGTGACGAGAGTGAGACTCCCCAGTGCTCCGAGAGGGCCGGGGATGGGAACCACTAGTCCGGATACGAGCCCAAGGCGTCGGAGGCTCTCCAACTGGGAGCTGTCGGCTGAGAGGGCGCGGAGCAACGAGTCGGACATGTGCGGATAGAGCAGCGGAAGCCCCGTCGCCACGACTTGTCCGGCGGCTCCATCCCGGTCGCGGCCGACGCGGCCGATCAGGAGATCGGGGAGTTCGGTCGGGGTGGCGGCGACTCTCACCAGGCTGCCGTCCTCTTCCAACATGTGGATCTGGCAGGCGTCGGCGATTGCCGGGACCGATTTTTCGGCGAGATCTCTCATCATCGCGGCCACTCCACCGGCGCCGGCCAGGACGGAGCCGACATCGGCCAGAAAGCGCTGGCGTTGTTCGGCCGCCGAGAGGCGTTCCATGAGATGCAGTTGGTGCTTCTCGGACGCGATCTGCCGGAGAGCGGCACCGATAGGTCTCGCCAGTGTAACGACGACTTCGGCCTCCGCCTCGAGCTCATCGTGTCTGGCGTCGTCGAGTAGCTCGATCACTCCGAGGAGAGCGTCGTCGTCGACGATCGGAAAAACGAGGGCCGATTCGTTCAGGGGACCCGCGTTGTCGGCCGACAACCACTGTGGGGATCCGGTGGAAGCGGCTGCTGTGACGCGATCTGCGCCGGGAAGGACCCCGTCCGGAACCGGCCTGTTCGTCGTGAGCTCCGGTCCACCCCACGCTGCTTCCACTCGCAGAGTCCTAGCTTCGCCTTTTGGTACCCACAACACCGCCGCCTTCCAGCCGACTGTGCCGGCCACGATCGAAAGGAGTCTCTGCTCGCCGTTCGGCCCGAGCGGTGATGCGTCTAGCAGGCGGGTGACCAACTCGGCTTTCAGCGCTTTCGAACGATCGGCCCCAACCGTCTCGGTTGGCGCTGGTTGTCTTCCCCGCATTTGGACCTGTCCGTACCCTCGGTGAGGAAAAGCATTGCACAAAAGAGACGGTGGGGCGGCCTCTGGTGGGGGACGATATCCTCGCCCGATGGACATCATCGATCGGCACTTCGCGGCCGAAAACGCCCACAGCGTCGAGGACACCTTGGCTACCTACACCGACGACATAGTTTGGGACGACGTCACCCACCCAGACGCTCCCTTTCATGGCAAGGAAGAGGTAGGGAAGGTGTACGGGTCGATAATCGATGCCATACCGGATGTCAGGCTGGAAACGGTTCGACGCTTCGAAGGTGAAGGCGGCCGTTACGTGGTCGACGAGTCGGTGCTCACCGGTCACGTGGAAGGATCGTGGGCCGGCATCGAGGGTGAGGGCGCCCCGGTACGGATTCGCATTCTCCACGTTTTCGAGCTGCGCGATGGGCTGATCAGCTATGAGAACGCCTGGTTCGACGCCTCCGCGGTGCAGCGCCAGGTCGAGGAGTGGAAGGCAGGTGCCGACGCTCGGTGACCCACCACCTCCCGACAATCGGCCATCGCAGCCGATAGCCTTTGGGATTGGATGCGCACACTGCCTTCGGAGCAATCCATCGAAGCGATAGCTCGCTTCTCCGCGATGAGTATCGAAACCGCGGGGAGTCTCATCTAGCGAGCAGTCATCTCAGGAGAGAGGCGAATGAGCAAGTCCAGTGGCCTATCCCCGGCGATCGTGTCCGACGGCTGGGGACTCCTGCGGGTCGGCGGGGCCACGTACAAGGACGCGAAGTTGTGGCCTGGCGGCGTCCGGGAGTGGAATTGGACCGAGACGGGGACCTCACACCTACCCGGGATAACTCCGGCGGATGTGGACGAAGTGGTCGATGCCGGAGCCGCGGTGGTTCTGCTCTCCACCGGGCGGGGCGGGCGTCTCGGTGTGCCCGACGCCACTGTCGCCCATCTCCATCGGCAGGGCATAGACGTCGAGGTCTTGCGGACCGAAGAGGCGATCTCTCGCTACAACGATCTCGCCGGTCGGGGTGTGGCGGTGGGGGCCCTCATCCACAGCACCTGTTGACCTTCAGCCGCCGAGCGCTGGGTGTTGCCGTCGATTGCTCCAGCTGAAGGTTCAGGGGGCGGAGGGGTGACCGCCCGGCCTGACCCGGAACCAACGGTGGCCGTACCCGTCGAGGTCGAGCTGGATCGCACGGTCGTCGATCTCGACTCCCGGTCGGTTCGTCAACAGATCCTCCAGCTCGCCCGGACCCTCGGGTAGTGGGCGTTTGCCGAGGTCGATCCACACCGAGCGGCCGCTGTCGCTGAGGTTGTGGACCGCTAGCACCGTCGATCCTTCCCAGTCGCACCTGTGTGCCAGAACGGCGTCGTCTCCGGTGTCGAGGATGGTGCAGTCGCCCCATCCGAATTCGGGGACCTCCCTCCGCCGGCGGATCGCCCGCTCCATCCAGTTGAGGAGGGAGTCGGGGTCGCGCCGCTGGTCGTAGACGTTGACGTTCTCGGGGGCGAAGCCTCCCTCGACCAGGGGCCGTTGCAGATCAGCCGGGTGGGCGGTGGAGAAGCCTCCGTTGTGGCCGCTGTTCCACTGCATGGGCGTGCGGACGCTCAGCCGTCCCTCGATATCCAGGTTCTCGCCCATTCCGATTTCTTCGCCGTAGAAGAGCACGGGGGTACCCGGAAGGGTGAAGACGAGGCTGTACACGAGGCGGAGACGCCGCTGGTCTCCGCCGAGCATCGTCGGCAGCCGACGGCGCAGACCCCGGCCGTACAGCTGCATGTCCTCATCGGGACCGAAGGCGTCGAAGACTTCCTGGCGCTCCTCGGGGCTGAGTTGGTCGAGCGTCAGTTCGTCGTGGTTGCGGGCGAAGTGCGCCCACTGCGAGTCGTCGGGAATCGGGGGCAGCTCACGTAGCACCGACGCCAACGGTGTGGCATCCTGGCGGGCGAGCGCCAGGTACATCGCCTGCATCACCGGAAAGGCGAACTGCATGTGAAGTTCGTCGCCGTCTTCGTCTCCGAAGTATTGGCGTAGTGGCTTCGGGGGGAGGTTGACTTCTCCGACCATCATGGCCGAGCCGCGGCGCCGGGCGATGAAGGCACGCAGGTCGCGCAGCATGTCGTGGGGGTTGAGGTCGACGTCGCCAGGGATCCCGCCGGTCTCGAGCAGGAAGGGCACGGCGTCGACTCGAAACCCGTCGACGCCGAGCTCCAGCCAAAAGCCGGCCACCTTGGCGATCTCGTCGCGGACGGCCGGGTTGCCGATATTCAGGTCGGGTTGATGGGAGTAGAAGTGGTGGAGATACCACTGGCCCGCCTCGCGGTCGCGACTCCAGATGCTGTCCTCCGTGTCGGGGAAGACCGGCTGGTCCTTGGGCTTGTCTCCGGGTTCGTCCCGCCACACGTAGAAGTCCCGGTACGGCGACTCAGGATCGGAGCGTGAGGCCTGGAACCAGGGATGCTGGTCGGAAGTGTGGTTGATGACCAGGTCGATGATGACTCGCAGGCCCCGGTCCTTGGCGGTGCGGACGAAGGCGACGAAGTCGCCCAGATGACCCAGGCGCTCGTCGACTCCGTAGTAGTCGATGATGTCGTAACCGTCGTCCCGGTTGGGTGAGGGGAAGAAGGGCATCAGCCACACGCAGTTGACGCCGATCCCCGCCAGGTAGTCGAGGCGTTCCGTCATCCCCTGGAGGTCACCGCAGCCGTCGCCGTCCCAATCGAGGTAGGTGGCCACGTCGAGGCAGTAGATGACCGAGTTCTTCCACCACAGGTCGCTGGTTTGGGCATGGCTCACGAGGACAACTCCGGTATGATCTTGTCTCCGAACGTCTCGATGAAGCTCGCCTGATCCTGGCCGACGTGGTGGAGGTACAGGCCGTCGAAGCCCAGTTCGATGAACTCGCTCAGCCACTCGACGTGACGCCGGGGATCCGACGATATGAGGACCGACTGGTCCATGTCGTCGTGGCGGACATGGGCCGCGGCGGCGTCGAATTGAGCCGGGGTCTCCAGTTCCCAGGCCAGGCCGCCACCGAACACGTTGCTGCGCCATTGGTGGTGAGCTATGTCCCGGGCGGTCGTCTCGTCGCCGGCCCATGACAGGTGAACCTGGAGGTAGGCAGGCTTGCCGTCACCGCCTCCTTCCCGGAAGGCCGCCAGAACCCGGCGAAGGGTCTCGATCGGCTGGTTGACCGTGATCAGGCCGTCGGCCCAGCCGCCGACTCGGCGGGCGGTTCCCTCGGTCACGGCCGCTCCGACCAGCGGGGGACTGTGTGTCGGCCTCACCCATAGTCGTGCCCGGTCGACGGTGATGAGTCCGTCAAGGGAGACTTCCTCGCCCTCGAGGAGCCGGCGGATAACGTCTACGCACTCGAGCAGGCGGTCGTCCCTCGTCTCCTTGGGCGGCCAGGGCTCTCCGGTCACGTGCTCGTTGATCGCCTCGCCCGATCCGAGGGCGGCCCAGAAGCGCCCTGGGAACATCTCGGCGAGCGTGGCGACGGCCTGAGCGGTGATGACAGGGTGATAGCGCTGGCCGGGGGCGGTAACCACCCCGAAGGAAAGCGATGTCGCCTGAAGGGCCGCCCCCAGCCACGTCCAGGCGTGGCCGGAGTGGCCCTGGCGCTCACTCCAGGGGGCGAGGTGGTCGGAGCACATGGCGGCTTGGAACCCGGCGGCTTCGGCCGATTGGACGGCGTTCAGCAGCGCGCCGGGCGACAACTGCTCATGAGAGGCATGGAATCCGATGATTGGCACGTTGCCACTTGCCACCCTTTCTTATCATCAAAACGTCGCGTCAGGCGCAACGTCTTGAACATGAGAAGCCGTTAGGTTGCGCCCATGGAGGCCCTGACCGTTCAACCCGGCGTGGCCGGCTCGGTCCGGCTGGAGCACGCTCCCGAGCCGGCGAAGTCAGGACTCCTCGTCGACACACTCCTCGTGGGCGTGTGCGGCACCGACGCCGAGATCGTCGCCGGCGAGTACGGCACCGCCCCCCCCGGACGGGAGCGTCTGATCCTTGGCCACGAATGTGTCGGCCGGGTGGTCGATGCACCGAAGAGCCGTACCCTCGAGCCCGGTGACTTGGTTGTGCCCATGGTGCGCCGGCCGGATCCAGTCCCCTGCCCCAGTTGCGCCGTGGGGGAGTGGGACATGTGCCAGAACGGCCTCTTCACCGAGCACGGAATCAAACAAGCCGACGGGTTTGCTCGGGGACGATTCGAGATCGAGGAGGATCGGTTGGTTCCGGTCGCGGCGACGCTCGGAGATCTCGCCGTCCTCGTAGAGCCGGCCAGTGTGGTGGCCAAGGCGTGGGAGCAGATCGAGCGAATCGGCGCCCGCGCCAGTTGGAGCCCCTCTCGGGTCCTCATCACCGGGGCGGGTCCGGTCGGCCTGCTCGCCGCCTTGCTGGCCCGCCAACGGGAGTACGAGGTGGCGGTCCTCGATCGCGTGACAACCGGTCCCAAACCCGGTCTCGTCTCCGACCTAGGCGCCAAATACCACGTCGGCCCGGTCGAGGAGGCAATCGCCTCCCCCGACATCGTGGTCGAGTGCACCGGTGTCGGCTCTCTCGTCTTCGAATGCATCGCGGTCTCTGGCCCCAATGCCGTTGTCTGTCTCACCGGCATCTCGACCGGGGGACGGACCCTCGACATCGACGCCGCATCGGTCAACCGTCGAATGGTGCTCGAGAACGATGTCGTCGTCGGGTCCGTCAACGCCAACCGTCGCCACTACGAAGCGGCGGTGGCAGCCCTCGCCGAAGCTGATCCGGCCTGGCTGGGGCGGCTCATCACACGTCGGGTGCCGGTAACCCACTGGGCGGAGGCCTTTGGGAAGCAAACCGAGGACGTAAAGGTCGTCTTGGACTTCGGCCGGCGCGACGGCTGAGACCACCGGTTGGGCGTTTGCCAAAGCTCCCGCCGGGTAACCAAGTGGGGAAGCAACCCACGGAGCCGAAGATGGAATGCCGCCACGAGCCCTGCGTGTGCAACGTGAGTGGAGACGAGTACTGCAGCGATCATTGCCGTAGCCACGCCGGCCAGGCAGGCGATACTTGCCAGTGCGGTCACTTCGAGTGTGTCCAGCACCAAGAAAAGCGTCAGATGTCGCCCGGCCCGAACTGATGTGAGGGGTCGGGAACCACGGTGACCCGACCGTCACCGAGGCGATGCGTCAGATCGCGAAGGGAAGACGCTCCGGCCTCGTCCATCGAGGTGACTTCGGTGATGTCTATGACTAGACGGCGCGCTCCCAGGTCGATGATGCCGCTACTGAGCCGGTCAGCGCTCGACCCGTCGACTGTTCCCGACAGCTTGAGTACTCGCCGACGCGAGTCCTGACGCCACTCGAAATGGGATGGGCGCTCGCCAACGGAGGTCATATCAATGGATCGCGGGTGTCGCGACTGCCCAGGCGGTTGAGCCAGCGGACTGCACCGAGGCTGCCGAAAGCGATCCCTCCGGTGGCGATGTCGGCCACGGCGTCGCCGGTCGAGCCTTCGAACACCACCCATAAGGCCCCCAAGAGTGCTCCCAACACGGCGGCGGCCGCAACATCGATCGGAATACGCTCAGACCTCATCTCTGACTCCTGGTGCCGGGACACCGGGCATACCCCGCCACTCGTCGGATAAACGGTCTTGTCTGGGCTCGATCGAGGTTTGTGGCCTTGGAGCGAGGGTAGGAACGGGAAGCCGACTCCCTGACCGAGGAGAATGATCATGGTCACGACGAGAACCAGTACACCGCCGTCGGTCGGTGAAACCAGGACGAACATGACCGAGCCGGCACCGGGTTCGAAGTTGCAGGCCCGCTTGTGGATCGGCCGCAATCCGATTCCGTTCATGCTCGGTTGCTTGCTCGTCGGCTACTGGATCGGCATGTCGAGTGCCCGGTCGAAAGGTAGGGACCCGGCATGACCCGTGAACGAGGCGACGATGTGAATGACGAGGCGACGGCCGCCAGGGTGGCCGACTTGAAGGCCGAGATCGATACGACTCGCCACGAGATCGACCTGACGCTGTTGGAGATCGAGGATCGGCTCTCGCCCGAACGTATTGCGGATCGGGTTGGGGATCGCGTAAGGGAGGCGACGGCGGGGTGGCGCGAGCGGCCCATGGACGAGATGCGGTCTGTGGTCAACGACGGTCTCACCCGCCTGCGTGAGATGGCGTGGATGAATCCGGTCGGCCTGGGCCTGTCCGCCGCCGTCGTCGGCTTCATCCTCGGTCGCAAGGTCGGCGGATGATCCGATTCAGTGGCGCCGGCCAGTAAGCGCCGACTACTCCAGTTCGATGATGTCGTAGGCGCTGTCGAGTAGCGGTAGTGCCACATTCCTCACCGGCGTCCCTCCGGGTGTCACACCCTTGCGTGCGCCGATATGGGCGTGGCCATGGACGGCCAGGACGGCGCCTCCCTCGTCCACCGCCTCGGCCAGCGCCACGCTGCCGAGGAAGGCGTGGATCTCGGGTCGTTCGCCTTCGAGCGTCTCCCGGCTGGGCGAGTAATGGGTCAGTGCGACCCGGCGGTCGGTGGCCAGGCCTTTGAGGGCGGCCAGCAGCGAGTGGGCTGAGTCTTCGGCCGTGCGCACGAAGGCCTTCATCTCCGGTTCCCCGAAGCACGAGGCCATCGCCGGAGGAAAGCCGCCGCCGAAGCCCTTCGCACCGGCGATTCCCAGGTCTCCGTCGGTCGTCGGAATGATGGTCGAAGTGCCTTCCAGGACGGTTATGCCGGCATCCTCGAGCAGTTCCACCATCACATCGGGGTGGTCGGAATGATGATCGTGGTTGCCTAGGACCGCGACGACGGGGACGTCGACGTCGGAGAGCTCCTCTGCCACCACCTCGCCCTCCTCGGGCGATCCCACATGGGTGAGGTCGCCGGCTACGAGCAGGACATCCGCCCGCTTGTGGATGTCGACCAGGGCGGGACGCAGGGTGCCCCGGCTCTCTGTGCCGAGATGGATGTCTCCGACCGCCGCGATCCTTATCACGTCTCCCCCTCGTCCGATGGTGGAGGAGGGACCTCCACCGGCTCCATGCCGTCTTCGATCTGATAGGTCGGGTACTTCTCCCGCACGAGATCAACGATCCGCTGACGGTGCTCGTGCGAGGCGATGCGCCCGGTCAGACGGATGGCGTTGCCTACCACGGCGACGTCTACCTCCAGTTCGCCCAGGCCCCGGTCCTGGGCGATGGCGCTGATCAGCGTGTGCTCGACGTACTCCGGCTTCGCCGTCATGTTCGGGGCGGGTCGATCAGCCGCAGCAGGTCTTCGAGCACCGAACGGGCAACGGGCAAGTCTTGGCTGGCCGCATAAGACAGCAGCGCCAGCATTCGCGCCGGCCCCTTGCGGGCCCGCTTCACCAGGTAGTCCCAGTCGATTTCACAGTTGCCGAGAATCCCCAGTGCGTCGAACCAGTGGCGCGGGGTCTCCTCGGCATGGGCCAGAGCCTTCATCACGATCATGTCCTCAGGACCGACCACCCGCAGGCTGCGGCCCTCGTACTCGCCCGTCTCGCTGTGATCCTCCATGTCGGGGTCGAGGTAGATGTCGCCGGTGGAGCGGAAGAGGACGTCGACGACCCAGTCGCCGGTGCGGGCCTTGAACAGCCAGTGGGGGAATGTCTCCTCGGTCTCGAAGCCCGAGTTCTCGAGCGACGACAGCGTCTCGCGGGCCTTGGCCGGGTGGACGAGGATGTCGATGTCGGCGGTGTGCCGGTAGCGACCGAGCACCGCCGAGGCGAGCCCCCCGGCGAACAGGTAGGGCACCCCTGAGTCGCTCATTGCCTTCATCACCCGATCGAGCACCTCCAGCATGCCGTTGGTGTCGACGAGCAGCCGCTCCGCTTCCTCAGCGGCGCCGGGTTCCAGTTCTTCGGCCATGGCATGCTCCCTCGGATTTCGGACTGACCGAATTCCTACCCGTGGAAGGACCCCTCAAACCGACCGCTGTCCGTGAGAAGCGTGGAGGGGAAAGCGGGACCGAGCGGTTGTACGACCCACAAGACGGCCGGCGGATCAGCGTCGATGGCTGTGTTACCCAGGAGTGAGCGAGAAGGCCTGTCTCGGCCGGATAAACTCACGCTGGTCACCGCCACCACAGACATCGCCCACTCTCATTCCGATTGCTTCGTTTGATGGAAGGGGGTGGGGGAAGGTTGGCGTCGACGGATCGGGAGGATCATTGACCGTCCCACCCAACGAGAACCGGATCAACCTCCAGCACCTCCTCAAGCTGATGGGCCCCCATGGGCTGTTCGAGCACGCCCTTTTCCGGGAACCCCGGCTCGAACATGGTTACTGCACCGACGACAACGCCCGGGCGGTGGTGATCACGGCCGCCATGGAGGACGCAGCGGCCGATGCGATCTTCGACCGGTGTCTGCGCTTCGTCGCCGACGCCTTCACCCCTGAGGGCTTTCGCAACCGCCGGTCTTCTTCGGGTGATTGGCTGGACGGGTTGGGATCCGAGGACGCTCACGGGCGAGCCGTTTGGGGGCTCGGTGTTGCCGCCCGCTACGACCGGCTGCCGCCGGAGCTGCTCCCGACATTCGATGTGGCGTGCCTTCGTCCACTGACAGCTCCAAGAGCCATCGCCTATGCCCTGTTGGGGGCGACTGCGGCCGTCGACCATGTCGATGCCGCCCCCGCCGCCCGGGCCGCCATCGCACGTCTCGGTGGCGCCCTCCCCGCCGTCCGCCCCGGTTCGTGGCCCTGGCCCGAAGACCGACTCACCTACGCCAACGCCCGGATTCCTCAGGCGATGATTCTCGTCGGCCAGACGACCGGCGATCGCCTCATCCGCAACATCGGCCTCCACCTCCTCGACTGGCTCGTGAAAGTCGAAACCGGTCCAGAGGGGTTCAGCTTCACCCCGGTGGCCGGGCGCGGTCCGGGCGAGACAGGTCCGGCCTTCGACCAGCAGCCGATCGAGGCCTGGGCGATGGCCGACGCCTGCGAAACGGCGGCCCTCGCCACCGGCGGTGCCGCCTGGCGCACCCACGCACTGCGCGCCTTCGAATGGTTCCACGGCCGCAACGACGTCGGTGTGGCAATGTACGACCCGGCGACCGGTGCCGGCTACGACGGCCTCGAAGCCGACGGCGCCAATCTCAACTGCGGCGCCGAGTCGACTCTGTCTGCGCTGGGCGCGGCGCAGGTGCGGGAGCGTCTCCTCGCTGTTCCGGCCACCGTGGCGGCGTTATGACGCCTGAGACGCATCTCAGGATCGGGATGATCGCCCCGATCTCGCATCGCTTTCCTCCCGACGGTTACGGCCCGTGGGAGCGGGTGTGCCATGACCTGACCGAGGGCCTCGTCAGCCTCGGTCACGAAGTGGTCGCCTTTGCTCCCGCCGGTTCGGTCACATCGGCCAAGCTGACTGAGACGGTCCCCTCGTCCCTGGATCGAGCGCAAACGCAAAGCTTGCCCGATCCCCGTGTGTGGGAGGAGTTCCATCTGGCGCAGGCCATCAGCCAGGCCGTCGAACTCGAGCTCGATGTCATCCATTCCCATCTCCACGTCCATGCGTTGGGCTTTGCCCGGCTCATTCCCATGCCGCTCGTCACGACACTCCACGGCGCCGCCTGGAACCGCAGCCACCACCTCCTGCTGCGGGCGTTTCGCGAGCAGCCGTTCGTGTCGCTGTCGGAATCCGAGCGGAGGTTCCTGCCGGAGCTGAACTACGTCGCCACGGTGAGCAACGGCATTCGCCTCGATGACTTCCCTCTCGGTGGTGGAGGGGAGGGGCTGGTGTTCGTGGGGCGGATGGCTCCGGAGAAGGCGCCGGAGTTGGCCATCGAGGTGGCTCGCCGGGCGGGAACGGGCCTCACCTTGGCGGGTGGGATCGAGGAGAAACACCGCGAATTCTTCGACGGAAAGGTGAGGCCACATCTCAGCGACCGATCCATCGAGTATGTGGGTGCTCTGAGTCGCTCAGAAGTCGCCCGTCTCGTGGGCGAGTCGGGCGGTCTGGTCATGCCGCTCCGGTGGGACGAGCCGTTCGGCCTGGTGGTGGTCGAGAGTCTCGCGGTGGGTACGCCGGTGATCGCCTGGCGGCGGGGAGCCATGCCCGAGCTGATTCGGGACGGATCGACCGGCTTCCTGGTCGACGATGTGGACGGTGCTGCCGCGGCGGCGGCAGATGAATTGAGCGCCATCGACCGCGGGCGTTGCCGCCGAGAGGCCGAGCTCAGGTTCGGTCACGGCACGATGGCCGAGGGGTATGTCGACGCCTATCGCCGGGCCATCGGTCAGGCCATCTCGGCGAGGACTTCTTCCAGGGAGGCGGTTGCTACCCGTACCCCCATGTCGGAGAAGCCGTAGGGGATCACCAGCCGGTCACCGTGCACCAGGCCACCGCAGGAGTAGACGACGTTGGGGACGTAGCCGTCACGTTCGGAGTCGTCCGGCTCGATGAGTGGCTGGCGGAGGCGGCCAACCACCTTGGTGGGCTCATCGAGATCGAGAAGGACGGCCGAGATCACGTAACGGCGCATGGGACCCACCCCGTGCATCAGCACCAGCCAGCCGGCGGCCGTCTCGATAGGTGATCCGCAGTTTCCGGCCTGAACCAGTTCCCACGGTTCGCTGGGGCGAAGCGCCAGCTCGGCCATGTCCCATCGTCGGACGTGGTCCGACCGGACCACGAAGGTGCTTTCGTGATCGGTCCGCGCCAGGGCGACGAAATCACCTCCGATGCGGCGGGGGAAGATCGCCAGTCCCTTGCCGCGGGCACACGCCCCCGTCAATGTCGCCACTCGGAAGCTGCGGAAGTCGCCTGTCTCGATGAGCTGGGGGAGAACGTCGAAGCCGTCGTAGGCGGTATAGGTGGCGTAGTAGCGGACAGAGCCGTCATCGTCGACGAATCGCACCATCCGGGCGTCTTCCATACCCCGACTCTCGGTGGGAGCCGAGGGAGACAGGATCCGCTCGGTGAGCGGGACGTCATCGAACTCCACCTCGTAGCTGGAGGAGGCCAGCCAGTGCATCGCCCGCTGCGTCTCGAAGCGGAGGGCGGGTGGCTCGTCGCTGTGGGTCAGGCGGTCGAGGACGGTCTCCAGTTCCTGGATGGTGAAGGTGCTCGGTAGCTCACCGAGAACTCGCTTGGACAACGAATTGTCGGCCCGCATCTCTTTCAGCCGGTCGCCGAAGATTGTCGCCTCGAATCGGGCCGAACGCCGGGTGCCATTCTCGGCCCACCGGGAGACGGGGTCGATCACGACATCGCCTTGGGCGGTGACCCGGCCGCTGCGGAAGGAGATCGACGACAGGTGGCCTTCGCCGATCGAGCGGGTGCTCATGACGAACTCGAGGTCCTCATCGTCTGTCGAGTCGCCCATGGGAACGATCGACGGGTTGCACAGAGCGGTCGACTCGAAGGCGTATTCCTGGGTGAACACCATTCCGGTGAGGCGCCGCCTTTCCGGGGTGAATCCCTCGACGAGCGCCGACATGTCGGAGATGGCACCGGTGTGGCGGGCCCACACCTTTTCGATGTCGCGATGCCGGCCGGTGAACCGCTTCTCCGTCTGCTCGATCTGGTCGACGACCTCTTCGTCCGTGAGGAGCTCTATGCGCCCTGCGATCGAATCCACCCGCGTGGGGTCGCCGCCGAAGTTGTTCTCACCCGGACGGAACGGCAGGGCGAGCACCCGGGAGGCGTCGGGGAGAAGAGCCTGTTCGCTGCGGGTGACGGCGACCATGACCCACATTGTGTCCGATCGGCGGGAAAAGTCGTGTCAATCCCCGGGGTCCCGGGAATCATTCCTCCGTTCTCGCACATCGATTGCACGCCAGAGGGTGCAATGGATGCGCGAAAACGTTCGAGGGGACCGCCGTTTTGGGAGTTTGGGGCGGGCCGTCGGTGGTAGCCGTGACAGAACCGAACAGGAGATCACATCAAAGCCCTCACCTGGCATGGAACCCGAGACGTCCGCATCACGGAGGTCCCCGACCCCCAGATAGAGGAGCCCACCGACGCCGTCGTCCGGATGACCTCCACGGCCATCTGCGGCTCGGACCTCCACCTCTACGAAATCCTGGGGATGTTCCTGACCGAAGGCGACATCCTCGGCCACGAGGGCATGGGGGTGGTGGAGGCGGTCGGCAGCGAAGTCGAGCACATCTCGCCGGGCGATCGGGTCGTGATCCCGTTCAATATCTCGTGTGGACACTGCTTCATGTGCGACCGCCGGCTCTACGCCCAGTGTGAGACCACGCAAGTTCGGGAGGAGGAGAAGGGTGCCGCCCTGTTCGGTTACACCCGCCTCTACGGGTCGGTGCCCGGCGCCCAGGCCGAGTACCTCAGGGTACCCCAGGCGCACTTCGGTCCCGTGAAGATCTCCGGCGACCATCCTGACGAGCGCTACCTGTACCTGTCAGACATCTTGCCCACCGCCTGGCAGGCGGTCGAGTACGCCGACGTTCCCCCAGGCGGCTCAGTGGCCGTGTTCGGGCTGGGCCCCGTGGGCCAGTTCTGCACCCGGGTTGCTCTGCACCGTGGAGCCGAGAAGGTCTTCGGTGTCGACCTCGTACCGGAGCGTCTGGCGATGGCGGCCAGGCACGGCGCTCACCCGGTCGACGTCCGCGACACCGAGGACGTGGTCGAGGTTCTCCGCGAGTTGACAGATGGTCGGGGTCCCGACTCGGTGATCGACGCGGTCGGCATGGAGGCGCACGGCGCGCCGGTGGCCTCACTCCTCCAGAAGGCGACCGGCTTGCTGCCGGACGGTGTGGCGGCCGAAGTGATCGACAAGATGGCAGTCGACCGCATGGAGGTGTTGCACAACGCGATCATGTCGGTCCGTCGCGGGGGCACCGTCTCGGTGGTCGGCGTCTACGGGGGCGCGGTTGATCCGATGCCCATGATGGAGATGTTCGACAAGGGCATCCAATTCCGGGTGGGGCAGGCCCACGTCAAGCGGTGGGTGCCCGACATCTTGCCCCTCCTCGACGACGGCGATCCCTTCGACACCGAAGGCCTCGCCACCCACCGCCTCCCGCTCGAAGCGGCCCCCGACGCCTACGAGATGTTCCAACAAAAGAGAGAAGGAGCCATCAAGGTGGTGTTACACCCATGACCGACGACAAGCGGCCGATCCGGATCGGAATCCCGGCTCGCGAGGCGGCCGAACGATGGGAGGCCAACGCCAGGACGATCCTCCAGTCCGACTTGGACGCCGACGATGTCGATGTCGATGTCGAGAGGGTGGATGGCCGGACCTGGGAATGGACCATCGGTGAGGTCGAGTCAGGGCGAATCGAGTTCATCGACGCCGGCGAGGGAACCGGTGAGCTGGTCATCGACCTGGAGCGCTCCGACCAGTCGGCCGGCGATCGGATCAGATCGATAGTCAATCGTTTCAGCCGCTCGGTTGTCGGCGAGTCGGGAGGCATCGACCCGCCCGTCGTGGCCATCGACCCCCACCAGGGTGAGCCGCCCGAAGCGGCTACCGACCCGGATCAGCCACTGTGACGGCGGAGGACAACACGATGCGTGGTACCGGCCGGAACGACGACATGGCGGCGGCGGTCGCCGATGAGGCTCGCCTCGAGTCGTGGGACGAAGCGAGACGGATCATCCGCTCCGTGACAGGAGCGATGATCGACCACTTCGAGCCTGCGGCCTGGGAGGTGATCGAGGCGGTCCTGCCGGCGGAGTATGTCGGTGAGGGGACGCCCGGTTCCACCGAGGAGGAGCAGAGCGTCAGAGACTTCTTCATTGACGTCGGCGACCGTGAGGAGCTCGGCACCGCGACGGCGGCGCGTTACGCCCGAATCGTCGCGGAAGCGATCCGTAACCGGATGACGCCGGACCAGGTACAGCGTCTCGATGACCGGCTCAGCGACGACTTCCTGGCCCTCTTCGAGAGCGACCACAGGGGCGAGCTCACCGAGCCGGACGGGGCCACGCCGGGGGCTCGAATCATGGGATCGCCGAGTGAGGAGCCGGAGCGCTACTCGTCGGACTGACCGGTCGCGGTTTGTCCTCGCCCGAACCCGGGTAACCCACAGCCACACGCACCACGGGAGGCCGAGGATGGAATGCAAACACGACCCTTGCACATGCTTGATCGAGGGCGGTGCCAAATTCTGTTCTGATCATTGCCGGGACGCGGTGGCCTCATCGATGGATCTGGCGCCAGAACTTTGCGAGTGCGGCCACCCCCAATGCGCCGGAACGCGCGACACGGATGACGAAATGGAACCCATCGTCCTCCCCCATCGGGCGTGACGTGGGGGTGAGCTCGGAATGTCGCCCATCACCGGTGAGCCGCGTATAGGGTCGAAGGCATGACGGAAGTCCCGTCGTCCGGCCCGGATTTCGGCGATCCGAATTCCCTCTCCCGTTTCGAGTGGGAACAGTCGACTGATGAGCGGGTCGTGCGTGTGCTAGGCGAGGTCGACCTGTCCAATGCCCGCAGCGTCCTCCGTGCTCTCGAGGATCTCGGGGAGCGAGACCTCGTCGTGGATCTCACCAAGGTCGACTTCATGGACTCAACGGGCCTGGGGATCCTGGTGGAGCTCGAGTCGCACGCTCCCCGCAGGCTCGATCTGGTAGTCGCCTCCGGGAGTCAGGTCGATCGGCTTCTCGAACTGACTGATCTAAAACGCCACTTCGAAATACGTCTCGTCTGAGTGACCCCCGACAGGTAATACCCCTTCGTCGGGGAAGCGAACCAGCCGGAGGTGTTTGGCGGCTCTCCGCCGGGTAATGGCGGAGGAATGTCTTGCCCATCCCACGACGCGGTAGTGATCGGCGCCGGCCACAACGGACTGGTGGCCGCCAACCTCCTGGCGGATCGGGGCTGGGACGTCGTCGTCCTCGAGTCACAACCCACCGCCGGAGGAGCCGTCCAGTCGGATCTGAAGGACGGATTCGTTCACGACGTCTTCAGCGCTTTCTACCCCCTGGCGGCGAGCTCTCCGGTGCTGCGTGGTCTCGGCCTGGAGGCGTACGGGCTCACTTGGACGCGGGCTCCGGTCGTCCTGGCTCATGTTCTCACCGATGGACGATGCGCCGCACTCAGCACCGATCCTGCGGAAACCGCCTCCTCTCTGGAGCAGTTCGCACCGGGCGACGGGGATCGCTGGCTGGCGTTCTTCGAGGACTGGCAGAGGATCGGCCAGGACGTGCTCGCTGCCTTGTTCACGCCGTTCCCCCCCGTAGGGGCCGGTTCGCGTTTGGTGGCCCGCCTGGGCATGGAGGACACCCTGCGCTTCGCTCGCCGCTGCCTCCTTCCCGTTCGTCGGCTGGGGGAAGAGGATTTCGCGGGAGAAGGCGCGCGTCTGCTCCTTGCCGGCAACGCCCTCCACGCCGATCTGGCTCCCGAGGACGTGCTGAGTGGTTTCTTCGGTTGGCTCCTCACATGTCTCGGTCAGGACCTCGGCTTCCCCGTGCCGGTCGGCGGGGCCTACCGGCTGATCGACGCCCTCGTGGCGCGGTTGGAGGACAGGGGAGGACGAGTCGAGCTGGGAGCCGAGGTGTCGAAGGTGACGCTGGAAGGCGACACGGCAAGCGGAGCCGAGACGGTCGACGGTCGGTACTTCGGGGCCCGTCGGGCAGTCCTCGCCGACGTGGGCGCTCCCCAGCTCTTCTCCCGTCTGGTGGGCGAGGATGCCCTGCCCGCCGACTTCCTAGAGGACCTGTCTCGTTTTCAGTATGACAACGCCACGGTGAAAGTCGACTGGGCGCTGGACGCCCCCGTCCCTTGGAAGGCCGCTGCCGCCCGCCGAGCCGGCACGGTCCACCTGGCCGACAGCGTCGATTCGCTCACCCGGTACAACACCGACATGGTGACTGGGCGCCTCCCCAGCGATCCGTTCTTGGTCGTGGGGCAGATGACGACCGCCGACCCCTCGCGCTCCCCCGATGGAACAGAGTCACTGTGGGCCTACACCCACATTCCGCAATCCGTCGATCATGGAGGGCGGTTCGAAGGCGAATGGGACAAGGAAACCCTTTCCGTCGTCGTGAACCGAATGGAGGACAAGATCGAGGCATGCGCCCCCGGATTCAAGGAACTGGTGGATCGGCGTTCGGTCCTAGGCCCCGTCGAGATGCAAGCGATCAATCCCAACCTCGTAGGCGGCGCCATCAACGGTGGGACGGCCGCCTTGTACCAGCAGCTCGTGTTTCGGCCGGTGCCTAGCCTGGGACGGCCGCAGACGCCCATCAAGCGCCTGTTCCTCGCTTCTGCCTCCGCCCACCCCGGAGGAGGGGTTCATGGCATCCCTGGCTCCAACGCAGCACGGGCGGCGCTCCTTCAGGGTCGGGTCCGGACGGCGGCGGCGGCCCTAGCCGGCGTGGCGCTCGGTGCCGGGATCGTTCGCCGCGGGAGGCACTGAGCGTTCGTTTCCGAACCGCCGCTCGGCCAGCTTGCCGAGGCGCCTGAGCAGCCACCGGTTGCGCCAGCCGAGCGCTCTGTCCAGCAACGGATTCCAGACCCACGCCATTGGCCCGCTGATCGGATCCTCCTGGATCTCTACCCGTGTACCCGACTCCGTCGAGCCGATCCGAAACACTGTCACGCTCGTCCCCAGCGGGCCCATACGAGTTTCCAGCACCAGATAAGAGGCGTCGTCGGTGGCGATCGAGGTGGTCGTGTCCTTTACCACCAGTGGACCCATCCCGAGCGAATGGGCAAAGGTGGATCCTTCTTCCGGCCAACGCGGGTCGAAACGGCGGATACGGGCGTTCCCCACAACGAAGTTCTCGTATCGCCGCGGGTCCGACAGGACGCCGAACACCGAGGAGGGCGGGGCGTCGACGACGATGGAGTCCAGGGACATCTCAGGCTCGCAGAGCCCGCTGGGCTATCAAGTCGGTTATCCGGCGGGGAAGGACACGCATCCCGGTGTTGACGGCGATCGCGTCGATGCCTACCGAGTAGACCGGATCGGGCTTGCCGGCCGTGAGCGCCCCGCCCACCACGCTGGCGACCGCCTCCGGCGATCGCATCCACGGTTGCAGATTGTCGATGATCTTGAGTGCCCGGGTGTAGGAGGCTCGATGCCACGAGCCCCGGTAGCGGCTCTCGAGATCTTTTCTGGCCTTCGCCCAGATAGGGGTGTCGACAGTCGACGGCTCCACGATGACCACGTCGATTCCCGACGAGGCGAGTTCGTTTCGGAGGGCGTCGGTTGCCCCCGTGAGGGCATGCTTGCATGCCTGATACCAGCCGAGCATGGGGACCCCCGAACCAACGGCCACTGAACCGATGGTGACGATGCGCCCTTCAGCCCGTCGCCTCATGCCCGGCACCGCCGCCAGGGCCAGAGCCACCGGAGCGACCGTCATGACCTCGAGTTGGCGGCGAGCATCGTCGAGAGGAACGTCCTCGATGGCTCCGGCATTGACAAAGGCGGCGTTGTTGACGAGGCCCCACAGGTCGAGCCCGCTCACCACGTCGGGATAAGACTCTCGGTCAGCCAGGTCGAAAACCACCGTGTCGACTTCGACTCCCTTCTTCTCCGCCGCCCGGAGGATGTCCTCGGCTCCTCCCTGGTTGCGGGCGGATCCGATGGCGTGGAAGCCGAGTCGTGCCACTTCCAGCACCGTGGCCAGTCCAATGCCGGAGTTGGCGCCGGTCACCAGCACGCGTCTATTCATTTTGGTGCTCCGGCCGAACAGGGAGTCCTCATCGCACGGGTCGATACCCCCACCGCCGGATCGCAAACCCGCCGCTTTGGCCAGGTTCGGGTTTGAACCGGGAGGACACGGGTTACCAGGGGTGGCGAAACCCCAGAAGGAGAGATCATGGCGACGACAGGTGGATCCACCACAGGGACCCGCACCGCGATGCAGAACGCCGCACTGGCGATGGGGGGGGTCTTCCTCCTCGTGGGGGTGGCCGGCTTCATCCCGGGAGTCACGACGAATTACGACTCGATGCAGTTCGCCGGTCCAGAGTCCGACGCGCTGCTGCTGGGAATCTTCGAGGTCTCCATCCTCCACAACATCGTCCATCTGGCGTTCGGTGCCTGGGGCATCGCGGCCGCCCGATCTTTCAGCGGCTCGAGGGTGTTCCTCCTGGGCGGAGGAATCATCTATGCGCTCCTCTGGCTCTACGGACTGGTCGTCCCCCAGGACAGTGACGCCAACTTCGTGCCGCTGAATGCGGCTGATAACTGGCTGCACTTTGGGCTCGCCGTCGTCATGATCGGCTTGGGTCTCGCCTTGGCGGCCAACGGCCGGCGGGCGGACGCCTACGGTCGCACGACGGAGCCGTATGGTGAGTGAGCCGTCTGTCACAGACCAGCGGATCGCCTGGCTCGATGAGTCGACCAGGTGGCTCGAGTCCAACCGCGGGATCGATCGTCTGTCACCTGCGGTGGCAGCCGTCGCCCGGCCGTTCAACAAGGAGCCGCTGTCGGACGTGCTGCGGGGGAAATGGCTGGGACATGCTCTGCATCCTCTCCTCACTGACATCCCTCTGGGGTGTTGGATCGCTGCCCTGCTCCTCGACTTCACACCGGGTAACCGCGAGGCGAGCCGCCAACTGATCGCCGCCGGGATAGCGGCCGTTCCTTTGACGGCGGCAGCGGGCCTGTCCGAATGGGACACGATCGAGCGACCGGAGGATCGACGGGTGGCGGCCATCCACGCCATCGGCAACACCCTGGCCGCGGCGGCCTTCGGGCGTTCGTGGCTCTTGCGCCGACGCCAGCACCAGGCCATGGGAATGATGTGGGGCCTCGCCGGGGGAGTGATGGCCCTCATCACCGGTTATCTCGGAGGCCACATGTCGTTTTCCCGGCAGGTGGGCACCGGAGCACGCGGCCGTCCCAGCTTCTCACCGAGTGGTATCCGGGTTCGGTTGATCCGGTGCCCACCTGCCGGGAAAACGACATGTGGCCTCCGAGATAACCGGTGATGAGGGCCATCACTCCCCCGGCGAGGCCCCA
>DATABS010000004.1:0-18973 GCA_036259475.1 Acidimicrobiia bacterium
GCGTCTACGAACTCCACCTCGGCTCGTGGCGGCGGGATCCCTCTGATCCCGAGCGGTTCCTCACCTACCGAGAGTTGGCGCCACTGCTGGCCGAGTACGTCTCAGAGATGGGATTCACGCACGTGGAGTTCCTGCCGGTGATGGAGCACCCGTTCTACGGGTCTTGGGGTTACCAGACCACCGGATACTTCGCTCCCACCAGCCGCTTTGGGACGCCGCAAGACTTCATGTTCCTGGTCGATACGCTGCACCAAGCCGGCACCGGCGTGCTACTCGACTGGGTGCCCTCACATTTCCCTTCCGATGAACATGGCCTCGGCTATTTCGACGGGACTCACCTATTCGAGCACGCCGACCCTCGTCAGGGATTCCACCCCGACTGGAAGTCGTGGATCTTCAACTATGGGCGGGCGGAGGTGCCGGCGTTCCTCATCTCCAGCGCTCTCTTCTGGCTCGACCGCTATCACATCGACGGTCTGCGGGTCGATGCCGTCGCCTCGATGCTCTACCTCGATTACTCCCGGGAGGAGGGGGAGTGGATCCCCAACAAATACGGCGGACGGGAGAACCTGGAGGCGCTGGAGTTCCTGCGTGACCTCAACCAGACGGTGTACGCGGAGTATCCCGACGTGCAGACCGTCGCCGAGGAGTCGACCGCCTGGCCGATGGTGTCACGGCCGCTGTATCTGGGCGGTCTCGGGTTCGGGATGAAATGGGACATGGGATGGATGCACGACACGCTCGACTACTTCAGTCGCGACCCGATGTTCCGGGTGTACCACCACGACCGGCTCACCTTCCGGATGATGTACGCGTTCACCGAGAACTTCATGCTGCCCCTTTCCCACGACGAGGTGGTACACGGCAAAGGATCATTGATTCGCAAGATGCCGGGCGACCAGTGGCAGCAGCTCGCCAACCTCAGAGCACTCTTCGCCTACATGTTCACCCAGCCGGCCAAGAAGCTGCTGTTCATGGGAGGGGAATTCGGACAGTGGTCGGAGTGGACCCACGACGGCAGCCTCGACTGGCACCTGCTGGAGAGCGACGCCCATGGAGGGCTGCGCCGCCTCGTCTCGGACCTCAACCGCCTCTACAGGAGCGAGCAGGCGCTGCACGAGTTCGACACCACCCCGGGCGGCTTCGAGTGGATCGACGCCAACGACGCCACCAACAGTGTGCTGACCTATCTGCGGTTGGCCTCCAACGGCGAGACCCTCCTGGTGGCCTGCAACTTCACTCCGGAGCCGCGTCATGCCTACCGGGTCGGCATCCCAGTCTCGGGGCGGTGGGAAGAGATCTTCAACACCGACGCCGAGATATACGGAGGGAGCGGTCACGGGAACCTGGGCGGGGCCGAGACCGGCCCGTTGCCGGTTCCATTCCATGGGCGTCCGGACAGCATCGACATCGTGGTGCCACCACTGGGTGTGGTGGTCTTCAAACACACTGTCGGTGAGTGATGCCGGTCGGTGCCACCTACCGCTTCCAACTCGGTCCCGAATTCGATCTTCACCGAGCCGCCGACCTTGTCGACTACCTGGCCGACCTGGGTGTCACTCACATCTACTGTTCGCCGTTCCTCCAGTCGGCACCGGAGTCTCCCCACGGGTACGCAGTCGTGGACCATCACCGCGTCGACGATCGGCTGGGCGGCGAGGAAGGCCGCCGTCGACTGGTGGAGGCGGCCGCTTCCGCAGGTCTGGGGATAGTCCTCGACCTCGTGCCCAATCACATGTCGGTCAGCCTGCCTTCGAACCGCTGGTTCTGGGATGTGCTGGAGCACGGACGCTCGAGCCGTTACGCAGCCCATTTCGACCTGGACTGGGATCCGGCCGAATCGCTGACGGAGAACAAGATCCTCCTGCCGGTCCTCGGGGACCACTACGGACGCGAAATCGAAGCAGGGGCGCTTCGCGTCGAGCGGCAGGGTCACCGGTTCGTCGTCTGCCACCACGATCATCCGTTCCCTGTCTCACCCCGCTCGCTGGCCACTCTGCTGGCGAGAGCCGCTCGCCCAGGACCCTCGGACGAGCTCGCCTTCGTTGGTCGGACCATGGCAGATCTGCCGCCGGCCGATGTGAGCGACGGAGCGAGCCGTCGCCGTCGCCACCGCGATTTCGCCGTCCTCGGCACACTCCTCGCCGACCTCCTCACCAGGCCGGACGTCGGCAAGGCCGTCGACCAGGCGGTAGAGGAGTTGAATGCAGATGCCGACGCCCTGGATGAGTTCCTCGAGATGCAGCACTACCGGCTGGCCCGCTGGCAGGTCTCAGAACAAGAACTCGGCTACCGACGATTCTTCGACATCAACACCCTGATCGGCTTGCGCGTCGAGGACGAAGAGGTCTTCTCCGATTCCCACGAAACGGTCCTCGGCTGGGTGTCCAACGGCGAGGCGGACGGCTTGCGAATCGACCATCCCGACGGGCTCCGCCGTCCCGCCGACTACCTCCGGCGGCTGCGCGACGCTGCTCCGACCTCGTGGATCGTGGTGGAAAAGATCCTGGAGAGCGACGAAGTACTGCCGGCTGAGTGGCCGGTCGACGGGACGACCGGTTACGAGTTCCTCAACGATCTCACCCGCCTCCTCGTCGACCCCGAAGGTGAGGAGGAGCTGACTCGCCTATGGAATCGGGTGAGCGGGTCGGATGAGCCATGGGATCGGGTGGCGGAGTCCTCCAAGCGCGACGTGGTGGAACATGTGCTGGCCGCCGACGTCAACCGTCTCACCGACGTATTCCACCGGCTGATCCAGCAGCGACGGCGATACCGCGATTTCACCCGTTCCGAGCTGGCTGCGGTGCTGACCGAGACGCTCGTCGCTTTCGACGTCTACCGGACGTATGTCTCCGAGTTGGGCGAGAGCTCCCCGGCGGACGTTGAACGGATCACAGGCGCCGTCAGCCGGGCCCGCCACGCCTCCCCAGACCTCGACAGTGAGCTCTTCGATCTGCTGCAGTCGGTCCTCATCGGCGAGATGAGAGGAGCCCGTGAGACCGAACTCCGGATGCGTTTCCAGCAGCTGAGCGGCCCGGTGATGGCCAAGGGGGTGGAGGATACGGCGTTCTATCGCTACTCGCGGCTGACCGCCCTGTGCGAGGTGGGCGGTGATCCCGGCCGGTTCGGCTTCGAAGGTGTAGAGGCGTTCCATCGCCGCTTCGTGCATGCCCATGAGCGTGCGCCGACCTCCATGCTGGCCCTGTCGACTCACGACACCAAGCGCTCCGAGGACGTCCGAGCTCGCCTGGCCGTGCTGACCGAGATTCCTGCGGAGTGGCGGCAGGCGGTGCTTCGGTGGGGTCGCCACAACGTTCGTCATCGGACGGAGCTGGTCGATGGCGCCACCGAGTACCTCATCTACCAGACGCTGGTCGGAGCTCACCCCATCGGGGCGGACCGCCTTGGCCCATACATTGAGAAGGCGACGAAGGAGGCCAAGGTCCACACAACGTGGACCGATCCGGACACCGCCTACGACGGACAAGTGGCCGACTTCGTCCGTCGACTGGACGGTGACGACGAATTCCGCCAGGACCTCGACAGGTTCGCCGCCCCGGTGGTGGAGGCGGGGCGGATCAACTCGCTCACACAGAAGGCGATCCAGCTGACCGCCCCCGGGGTGCCCGACACCTATCAGGGGACGGAGCTGTGGGATCTGAGCTTGGTCGACCCCGATAATCGGCGCCCCGTCGAATTCGAGGGGAGAAAGCGCCTGCTCGGTGAACTGGCTGGAATAGGCCCGGATGAAGTCCTGGGGCGAATGGATGAGGGACTCCCCAAGCTCTGGTTGATCCACACCCTGCTCCACCTCCGACGAAGGTTCACTCGGGCGCTCGGCCAGGAAGGCGGTTATGTCGCACTCGAAACCTTCGGGTCGGCCTCCTCGCACGCGCTCGGCTACGTCCGAGGCGAGCAGATCGCGGTCGTGGTCCCACGGCTCGTCTATCGCCTGCAACGATCGGGAGGCTGGGAAGACACGTCGGTTGCCTTGCCCCCGGGGGTATGGGAGGACGTCTTCACCGGACGGTCCCACCAGGGTGAGGTCGAAATATCTGGCCTGCTTCATTCGTTCCCCGTGTCAGTGCTGGCTCGAGTATGAAGCCGTCGGTGTGGGCGCCGTATGCCGACCACGTCGACGTGGTGGTCGGCGACAAGCGCGTCGGGATGAGCCGGCAGGAAAAGGGCTGGTGGCACGCCGACGTCGAGCTCCTTCCCGGCGACTCCTATGCCTTCTCCCTCGACCAGGGAACTCCCCTTCCCGACCCTCGGTCACGCTTTCAGCCTGACGGTGTTCACGGGCCTAGTCGGGTGATCGAGCTGTCCTCGGATTCGGACGGTGCCTGGTCGGGGTTCGACTTGAAGACGGCGGTGATCTATGAGATGCATGTCGGCACGTTCACGCGGGACGGGACCTTTGAGGGAGCGATCAAGCGCCTCGACCACCTCGTAGATCTCGGCGTGGACGCCCTGGAAGTCATGCCGGTCAACCAGTTCTCGGGTCGCCACGGCTGGGGGTACGACGGCGTCGACCTGTTCGCAGTCCATGACACATACGGCGGACCGGAAGGGTTTCGCCGGTTCATCGAGGCGTGCCACGATCGCGGCGTCGGAGTGCTCCTCGATGTCGTCTATAACCACCTGGGACCGGTCGGCAACTACCTGGGCAGTTTCGGTCCCTACTTCACCGATGCCTACCAGACACCGTGGGGCGATGCCATCAACCTCGATGGCCCCGGAAGCGACGAGGTGCGTCGCTTCTTCATCGACAACGCCTGCATGTGGCTGCGGGATTACGGCGTCGACGGACTGCGCCTCGATGCCGTCCACGCCTTCGTCGATCGATCGGCGGTGCACTTCTTGGAGGAACTGGCGAACGAGGTGAACGCTCTGGAACGACGACTGGGGAGGCGGCTGTGGCTGATCGCCGAGTCGGATCTCAACGATCCCCGCCTGCTCTGGTCCCGAGCAGAGGGAGGCTACGAGCTCGACGCCGCCTGGAGCGACGACTTCCACCATTCCCTCCATGTGGCGCTCACAGGCGAGCAAGCCGGCTACTACCAGGATTTCGACACTCTGGGTGACCTCGCCACCGCCCTCAGGTCGGTCTACGTGTACGCCGGGCGGTATTCGCCCTCGCGGGATCGGCGGCATGGCCGTCCCGTGACCGGGCTGGCGGGCGACCGGTTCATCGGATACGCCCAGAACCACGACCAGGTGGGCAACAGGGCCAGGGGCGAGCGGATCGGTCACCTCGTCGATCAGCCGCATCTGTATGTGGCGGCGGCCCTGGTCATGACGGCGCCGTTCGTGCCCATGTTGTTCCAGGGCGAGGAGTGGGGAGCCTCTTCGCCCTTCCTCTACTTCTCGGACCACGAAGATCCTGAGATAGGCGAGGCCGTGCGGCGTGGCCGCCGTGATGAGTTCGCGGCGTTCGGTTGGGAACCCGAGCAGATCCCCGATCCGCAAGACCGGTCCACCTACGCCGCCTCCATGCTGCGCTGGGAGGAGACCGATGCTTCCCCGAGCCGGGATCTCCTCCGGTGGTACCGCCTACTCATCCAACTCCGCCATGACACCCCCGACTTGAACGGCGGACGCCTCGACGAGATCGAGGTCGTCAGCGACGACGAAGATCGAACACTGGTGATGCGCCGGGGCTCCTTCGTACTGGCGGCGAATCTGTCCGATGCGGATCGGGACCTGGACCTTCCGGGCCACCCGATCCAACTCGGCCCCGCCTCAGTAGCCCTGCTGGAGCTCATCAGTTTTCCAGGGACGCTTTCGGCTCGATGATCGAACGCAGTTACGTCGACGCTCTCGGTGAGGAGCACCTCGTGTCCGCCTCGACGCTCGACGCCCTTCAGGCGGCCATCGGGGAGCCGTCCGACGCGACCACCGTCATCGTCCATCCCGGCGAGACACCCCAGCTGGGGCCGGCGGAGGTGGTCCTGGAGGACGGCACCACCCTCGTCGTCGAGGACCGTCTGCCTCCCGACCTGCCCCTCGGTTATCACCGGATGAACGGGGAGCGGGATCTGATCGTCTCGCCAGGTCGCTGCTACCTGGAGGAGGGCGTGCGCCGCTGGGGATGGGCCGTTCAGCTCTATGCCGCCCGATCGGCCGCCAGCTGGGGAATGGGCGACCTCGCCGACTTGCGATGGATCGCCGAACACGCCGCAGCTTCAGGCGCCGGGCTGGTCCTCGTCAACCCGCTCGGAGCGGTGGCGCCGATCGCGGCCCAGGCTCAGAGCCCCTATTTCCCGGCCAGCCGCCGTTACCTCAATCCGCTCTACCTGCGGGTCGAGGAGGTCCCCGGCGCGACCGCCGCGACGGGGCTCCTCGAGGAGGCCGCGGCGGCCGGTCGCGCCCTGAACCGGAGCTCGCTGATCGACCGCGACGAGGTGTGGCGACTCAAGTCGGCGGCGTTGGAGGCCATCTGGCGTTCCGCTCCGCCGCCCCCGGAGTTCGAACACTGGTCCGGCGAGCGGGGCGGGTCTTTGGACGAATTCGCAGCCTGGTGCGTTCTGGCCGAGCAGCACGGCGGTGACTGGTCGAGGTGGCCGGATGACCTGATCCGGCCGACCACCGCCCTCCGCCGGGTTCGCGCCGAGTACCTCGATCGCCTGCGTTACCACCAATGGCTTCAGTGGCTGTGCCGGCGCCAATTGGATCACGCTGCCCGGCCACTGCTGCTCATGCAAGACCTACCGATCGGCGTCGACCCGGGAGGCGCCGACGCCTGGGTCTGGCAGGACATGGTGGCGCGGGACGTGACAATCGGCGCCCCGCCCGACGAGTTCAACACCCGCGGTCAGGATTGGGGACTGCCGCCGTTCGTCCCCCACCTGCTCCGGAACGGCGGCTACCGGCCGTTCGTCGAAACTATCCGGGCCAACCTGCTCACCGGTGGCGGGCTGCGCATCGATCACGTGATGGGTCTCTTTCGCCAGTTCTGGATCCCATCGGGAGCCGAGCCGACCGAAGGGGCCTACGTTCGCTTCCCTCATCGCGACCTGCTGGACATCATCGCCCTCGAGAGCACGAGAGCGGGGGCCGTCGTGGTGGGGGAGGATTTGGGCACGGTGGAGGAAGGTGTTCGCGAAGAGCTAGCCCGGCGCCGGGTGCTGTCGTACCGGCTCTTGTGGTTCGAACCGGAGGCGCCCCGTTCCTGGCCCGTGCTGTCGTTGGCATCCGTGAGCACCCATGACCTCCCAACCGTCGCCGGACTGTGGTCGGGCGCCGACCTTCAAGAGCAGAGGGAACTCGACCTGTCGCCGAATGAGGAGTCCACCGTGAAGATTCGTCGTCTTGTCGCCGGCCTGACACGGCTCGACGATGACGCCGACCTGGAAGAGGTGGTAGTCGGCGTTCACCGGCAACTGGCCGAGGCGCCGTCTCATCTGATCTGTGCCACCCTGGAGGATCTGGCGCTCAGCGAACGCCGACCCAACATTCCCGGGACCGAGCAACGGAGCGCCAACTGGAGCCTGGCTCTGCCCCGGCCGCTGGAGGAATTGATGACCGGCCAACTGGCCGAGGACCTGGCTTCCATCTTCAATGGGGCAATCAGGCGAGAGAAGATGAGCAGATGAACCGACCCGAGACCTGGCCGGGCCGTCCCTTCCCGCTGGGGGCGACATGGGATGGCTCAGGCACCAACTTCGCTCTGTTCTCGGAGGTGGCAGAGGCAGTGGATCTGTGCCTGTTCGACGAGAGCGGCAAGGAGATCCGCGTCCCGATGAAGGAAGTGGACGCCTTCTCGTGGCACGCTTACCTACCGGGAGTCGGCAGCGGTCAGAGGTACGGATATCGGGTTCAGGGGCCCTGGGCGTTGGAGGCCGGCCACCGGGCCAACCCGGCCAAGCTCCTGATCGACCCATATGCGAAGGCTATCGATGGCAACATCGACTGGGATCCGTCCTGCTTCCCCTACGTGGCCGCCAAGCCCGACCAACCGGACGGTTCCGACAGCGGCCCCCACATCCCCAAGTCCGTGGTCACCAACCCCTTCTTCGACTGGGATGGTGATCGGTCCCTCGATACGGCCATGGACGACACGGTCGTCTATGAGCTCCATGTCAAGGGCTTCACCGCCCAGCATCCCGACGTCCCGCCCGACCGACGAGGCACCTACGCCGGTCTGGCGCACCCGGCGGTGATCGATTACCTCCAGCGGCTGGGCATCACGGCCGTGGAGCTGCTCCCCGTGCACCATTTCGTGCACGACCACCATCTGGTTCAGAAAGGACTGTCGAACTACTGGGGTTACAACTCGATCGGCTATTTCGCTCCCCACTCCAACTACTCGTCGACCGGGACCGGTGGTGAGCAGGTGTCGGAGTTCAAGGGAATGGTCAAGGCGCTCCACGCCGCCGGAATCGAGGTCATCCTCGACGTCGTGTACAACCACACCGCCGAAGGCAACCACCTCGGACCGATGCTGTCTTTCAAGGGCATCGACAACGCCGCCTATTACCGGCTGGTGCCCGACGACAAGCGGTACTACTTCGACACGACGGGGACCGGGAACAGCCTCAACATGCGTCATCCCCATACCCTGCAGCTGATCATGGATTCTCTCCGGTACTGGGTCACGGAGATGCACGTCGACGGGTTCCGCTTCGATCTCGCCTCGACCCTCGCCCGCGAGCTGTATGAAGTGGACCGCCTCTCGACCTTCTTCGACATAATCCACCAGGATCCAATCCTTTCGCAGGCGAAGCTGATCGCCGAACCGTGGGATGTGGGTGAGGGTGGCTATCAGGTGGGCAACTTCCCCGTGCAGTGGTCGGAGTGGAACGGTCGGTATCGGGATACGGTGCGCGACTTCTGGCGGAACGAGCCGGCCACGTTGGGCGAGATGGCCTACCGGCTCACGGGCAGCTCTGACCTGTACCAGGCGGACGCCCGAACCCCGGCGGCGAGCATCAACTTCGTCACGGCTCACGACGGGTTCACGCTGGCCGATTTGGTCTCGTACAACGAAAAGCACAACGAGGCCAATCAGGAAGACAACGCCGACGGGGAATCCCACAATCGGTCTTGGAATTGCGGAGAAGAGGGCCCCTCCGACAAACCCGAGGTGGTGGCATGCCGCCGACAACAGCAGCGCAACTTCCTCACCACGCTCCTGCTGTCGCAGGGCGTGCCGATGCTCCTGGGAGGTGACGAGCTGGGGCGCACCCAGGGGGGCAACAACAACGCCTACTGCCAGGACAACGAGATCTCGTGGGTCGACTGGGAGGACATCGATGAGGAGCTTCTCGATTTCACCATTCGGCTGGTGGAGCTTCGGTCCGAGTCGCCGACCTTTCGACGGCGTACCTGGTTCCACGGACGTCGCATCCGTGGCGAGGCTGACATTCAGTGGCTCAAGTCGGATGGGTCGTCGATGAGCGATGACGACTGGGAAATAGGTCACACCGCCTCGCTGGCGATGTTCCTGAACGGGGATGCGATCGGGCAGCGCGACAAACGCGGCCAGCCGGTCGTCGACCACTCCTACCTGATCGTCCTCAACGCCAGTCCCGAACCGATCGACTGGAAGATCCCGTCGGCTCTCCAGAGTGGATGGCATTTGCTGATCGACACTGGTGACGGCGGCTTCCTCGACGAGCCGACCGAGGTGAACGCGTCGTTCGCCGTCGAGGGTCGCGCAACGGTCGTCCTGCGCCGCCTCCGCCCCGAGTCGTGACACTGGATCGTTGAGCCCCGAAGGGACAGGGTATTTGTCCTCCAACGAAGTTGGGGGAAGGCGCCTGCCGAGGCTCCCGCTAGGGAGGCTCGGGAGGTAGGGGCCGCCGAACCCGTAGAAGACGTCAAGACGGGTTCCCCCGGCACCCTTCGGGGCCTCCCCCCCTTCCTCCTCATCGTCCTGGGGGGGACAAAGGTGTCGGGCTTTTCTAGCCTGGGGTCCGTGAGTTCCGACAAGTTCGCAGTCAACCGGGTCGTGATCGAGGACGTCACGCCGCGGGTCGACGGCGGTCGCTTTCCCGCAAAACGAGTTCGGGGAGATGTGGTCACCGTCCAGGCCGACGTGTTCGGGGACGGCCATGACGCCGTGGCCGCCATGCTTCGCTACCGGCATCGGTCGGCCCGTACCTGGCAGAAGGTCCCGATGGAGTTCGTCGTCAACGATCGCTGGCGGGCGCGTTTCGAGGTGGCGGAGTTGGGCCGCTACCAGTTCACTATCGAAGGCTGGACCGACCACTTCGCCACCTGGCGCAACGGCATCATCAAGAAGCACGCCGCCGGGGTGGTCACTGAGGCCGACCTGGAGATCGGGGCGAGCCTCATCGAGGATGGTTCGAGACGGGCGAGCGGCCAGATGGCGGAGATGCTGGCGGAGACGGCGGTCGTCCTTCGCCAATCCAAGGCGAGTTCCGCCGACCGCGTGGAGCGGGCGGTTGCCGAAGACGCTTGGGTGGCGATGCGCTCATTTCCCGATCGCAGCGGCGCAACCGTCCACGACATCGTCTACGAGATCGAGGTCGACCGCGAGCTGGCCGGTTTCTCGGCCTGGTATGAGCTGTTCCCTCGCTCATGGGGCGAGTCCGGCGAGCATGGAACGCTGGTCGACGTCGCCGACCACCTCGACTACGTGGCCGACATGGGCTTCGACATCCTCTATCTGCCACCCATTCACCCCATCGGCCGCACGCTGCGGAAGGGCCCGAACAACACGCTCAGCCCCGGAGAGGACGACCCTGGTGTGCCGTGGGCGATCGGCGGACCGGAAGGAGGGCACACCGCCATCCATCCCGACCTGGGAACGTTGGAGGACTTCCGAAAGCTGCTCGGTCGGGCCGGCGACCGGGGAATCGAGATCGCCCTCGACATCGCCTTCCAGTGCTCCCCGGACCATCCCTGGGTGAAGGAGCACCCGCAGTGGTTCCGACACCGGCCCGACGGCTCGATTCAGTACGCCGAGAACCCACCGAAGAAATACGAGGACATATATCCGCTCGACTTCGAGACGTCTGACCGCGAAGGACTGTGGCAGGCGCTGCGTGACGTCTTCGCCTTCTGGGCCGGTGAAGGAGTCAGCGTTTTCCGGGTCGACAACCCCCACACCAAAGCGTTTCCCTTCTGGGAGTGGGTCATCGCCGACCTGAAGAGGGACCGGCCGGAGCTCATCTTCCTGGCCGAAGCGTTCACTCGTCCCAAGGTGATGTACCGGTTGGCCAAAGCGGGTTTCACCCAGTCCTACACCTATTTCGCGTGGCGCAACACCGCCTGGGAGCTGCGCGAGTACATGCTCGAACTGACCCAGGGCGAGCCGGCCGAATACTTTCGTCCCAACTTCTGGCCCAACACTCCCGATATCCTCACGGAGTATCTCCAGTCGGGGGGAAGGGGCGCCTTCATCAATCGGCTGGTTCTCGCGGCCACTCTCTCATCGAACTACGGGATCTACGGGCCTGCCTTTGAACTCATGGAGGCGACGCCCCGTGAGATGGGCTCGGAGGAATACCTCAATTCGGAGAAGTACCAGATTCGTCACTGGGAACTCGATCGGCCCGACTCGCTGCAGCCGATCATCGCCGCCGTCAACCGCATCCGCCGCCAACACCCTGCCCTCCAGCAGACGAGCGATATCCATTTCCACCCCACGGACAACGACATGCTGCTGTGCTACTCCAAGCGGAGTGGTGACGACCTGGTGCTGGTGATCGTCAATCTCGATCCTCACAACACCCAGGCGGGATGGACGAACCTAGACCTGACGGAGTTGGGTATCGATCACAGCCAGCCCTACCAGGTCCACGACCTTCTCGTGGAGCGGCGTTACCTCTGGCAGGGGGCGTTCAACTTCGTCCGGCTCGATCCACATGTGATGCCTGCTCACGTCTTCGCGTTGCGGCGCCGGGTCCGGACCGAGCACGACTTCGACTACTTCCTATGACGGGCCAGCTCCACTGGTATCAGGACGCAGTCATCTATCAACTGCACGTCCGTGCGTTCCAGGACTCCAACGACGACGGCGTGGGTGACTTTCGGGGTCTGACTACCCGGCTCGACTACCTCCAGGAGCTGGGGGTCACCACGGTGTGGCTGCTTCCCTTCTACCCGTCGCCACTGAGAGACGACGGCTACGACATCGCCGACTACACCAACATCCATCCGAGCTACGGGACCATGCGCGACTTCAGCCGGTTCCTGTCGGCCGCCCACGACCGTGGTTTGAAGGTCGTCACCGAGCTCGTCATAAACCACACTTCGGACCAGCACGAGTGGTTTCAGCGGGCGCGACGTGCGCCGCCGGGGTCTCCCGAGAGGGACTTCTACGTGTGGTCGGACACCCCCGACAAATACTCCGAGGCCCGAATCATCTTCACGGATACCGAGCCGAGCAACTGGACGTGGGACCCGGTGGCCCACGCCTACTACTGGCACAGGTTCTTCTCGCATCAGCCGGACCTGAACTTCGACAACCCGGCGGTGCACGACGCCGTCCTGAAGGCGCTCGACTTCTGGCTCGAAAAGGGCGTCGACGGGCTCCGGCTGGATGCGGTTCCCTACCTGTACGAGCGGGAGGGAACCATGTGCGAGAACCTCCCCGAGACGCATGCCTTCCTCAAGAAGCTGCGCGCCCACATCGATGCCAACTATGAGGATCGGATGCTCCTGGCCGAAGCGAACCAGTGGCCGGAGGACGCAGTCGCCTACTTCGGCGAGGGAGACGAATGCCACATGTGCTTCCACTTCCCTCTCATGCCCCGTCTCTTCATGGCGGCCAAGATGGAGAACCGCTTTCCAGTCATCGACATCCTCGACCAGACGCCTCCGATACCCGACTCGGCGGCGTGGGCAATATTCCTGAGGAACCACGACGAGCTCACCCTCGAGATGGTCACCGACGAGGAACGGGACTACATGTACCGGGTCTACGCCGAAGACCCCCAGGCCCGTATCAACCTGGGGATACGCCGACGTCTGGCGCCGCTGCTGCGCAACGACCGGCGCCAGATCGAGCTCATGAACGCCCTCCTGCTCTCGTTGCCGGGGACCCCGGTGATTTACTACGGCGACGAGATCGGGATGGGAGACAACATCTATTTGGGCGACCGCAACGGCGTCCGCACCCCGATGCAGTGGTCGCCCGATCGCAACGCCGGCTTCTCCCGAGCCAATCCGCAACGTCTCTACCTGCCGGTCGTGACCGAGCCGGAGTACCACTACGAGGCGCTCAACGTGGAGGCGCAACAGGCCAACTCCTCGTCGCTGTGGTGGTGGATGAAACAGATGATCGCCCAGCGCAAGGCCCTCGCCCCGCTGGCCGGGGGAGACATCCGCTTCCTCACCCCGGACAACCCCAAGGTGCTGGCCTTCGAGCGGACCCTGGGCGAGGAAACCGTCCTCGTCGTAGCCAACCTGTCGAAGCGTACGCAGGCGGTTGAGATCGACCTATCCCATCACGAAGGCATCAAACCGGTCGAGATATTCGGCCAGACCGATTTCCCCACCGTCGGTGAGCTTCCCTACTTCCTCACACCCGGCCCCTACCAGTATTACTGGTTCCAGCTCTCCCGCGAGGAGCTTTCGACGTACGCTCGGCCCCGGCTGCGTCTCCGATCCGAGATCGACAACGAGTCGGTCTTCCGAGCCCGGACCCAGCTCGGCCGGGCCCTCGCCACCGACCTTCCCCACCGGAGGTGGTTTCGCTCCAAGGCCCACGCCATCCGCCAGGTGGACGTCGTGGATGCCATCCCCATCGGGGCCCAGGGGCCGTATCTCGTCGTAGCCACAGTCGAGTACATCGATCAGGACCCGGAGACCTACGTATTGCCTCTCGCCCTTGTGCGGGGGGAAGAGGCTGACTTCATCTCCAATCACGACCCTGATCGGGTCGTGGCGGAGGTGACCGGGCCCGAGGACACGACCGCACTGCTCGTCGACGCCATGGGCGACGAACGGGTGGCGAGGCGCCTGCTCGACCTGACCCGGCATCGCCGCCGTCGGCTGCGCGGCGCCAAGATGGAACTCTCGGGAAGGGGAGACCTTGCGGGGTACGACGCGGCCGAGACACCGATAACTGTCCTCGGGACGGAGCAGTCGAACACCTCGGTGGTCTTCGGCCAGGACCTGATTCTCAAGCTGTTCCGTAAGCTCGAGTGGGGTGAGAACCCCGACATCGAGATCGGCCGCTATCTCACCGAACAGGGAGTGTTCCACGCCATAGCCCCGGTTCGGGGAGTCGTCAGCGGCCAGATCGACGGAGACTCGGTGTCGGTTGCGGTCGTGCAGGACTACATCCCGAACCAGGGTGACGCCTGGAGCTATGCAGTGGACCTGGTCAGCAACTTCGTCGATCAGGTGGCCACCATCCCGGAAGGGGAACGAAGCGGTGTTGGCAAGCTCCGTCATCCGCTGGAGCTGATCGGTTCCGAGCCACCTGAGGCGCTGGCGGACCTGGTCAACGTGGCGCTGCCCTCAGCAGGGCTCTTGGGGGAACGGACCGGCGAGCTCCACCGGGCGTTGATGAGTCCTTCCGAGGTTCCGGCGTTCGATCCCGAGCCCATGACGACCCTCTATCAGCGTTCGCTGTACCAAGGGATGCGTTCGGGCGTCAGGGAGAGCTTCGCGCTGCTCCGCCGCCGGCGCGCCACCCTCGACGAGAGTACGGCCGAGCTGGCTTCCGAGGTGCTCGGGTTCGAGAGCGAAATCCTCGATCGGCTCCGCCAGATATCGACTGAGAAGGTGTCCGCCTCCCGGTCTCGCATCCACGGCGACTACCACCTCGGGCAGGTTCTGTTCACTGGGAACGATTTCGTGATCATCGACTTCGAAGGGGAGCCGTTACGTCCCCTGAGCGAGCGCCGGATCAAGCGGTCACCGCTCAGGGACGTGGCCGGGATGATTCGTTCCTATCACTACGCGGCCCGCGCCGGCCTGCGCAAACGGGTGGAAGAAGGCGTGATCGGACGTGACACGAACGAGGTCGCCTCGCTCGAGCCGTGGGTCGACGGCTGGTTCCAGTGGACGGCGGCCGCCTTTCTCGAGGCCTACCTCACCGAGGTCAAGGGCACACCGATCGTGCCGCCCGAGGAGAACCACGTCCGGGTGATGCTCGACGCTTACGTGCTAGAGAAGGCCGTCTACGAGCTCCGTTACGAGCTGAACAACCGTCCTGACTGGGTCCCGATCGCCCTGGCAGGTATCCGGCTGCATCTGGTTTGATTCTGTGGGGGTACTCCTCCCACACCCCCACGGCTGCCCGCCGCCGGGTGGTTTGCGGGTCGGGGCCACGGCACTCGGGTGGTGTCGCCCGGGGTCGTTGGTCAGCGGCGGGGGCGGGCTCGCTCCCGCTCGCGGGCTCGCCGGTCGGACGGCTTGTCGGGCTCCGGTGGAGGCCGGGGGAATCTCTCTTCGAGGGCGAGAAACGTCGGCGTGGCGGTGAACACGGACGAGTAGGTCCCGACGACGATGCCGATCAGCAAGGCGAGAGCGAAGTCGGCCAGGGTGTCACCGCCCAGTGTCCAAAGAGCAACGAGGATCAGCATCGCTCCCAAGCCGGTGTTGATAGTCCGGGGTACCGTCTGCAGGCAGGCCTCGTTGGAGATCTGGGGAAGCGGGCGATCGGGCTCCATCCCGTAGCGCTCGCGGATGCGGTCGAAGATCACCACCGAGTCGTTGACGGAATATCCGATCACGGTCAGCAGGGCCGCCAGGAACACGCCGTCGAACGTCTTGCCGAGCCAGGCGAACACTCCGATGAGAATGGCGACGTCGTGAAACATCGAGACTACGGCTGCCAGCCCGATCGTCCATCGGAACCGCACAGCGAGATAGGCGAGCTGGACCACCAACGCCAGGCCGAGGGCCATCAGGGCGCGGTTGCGCAGTTCCGTTCCCAAGGTCGGACCGACGAACTGGTCGCGGACGACCGTTACGTCCCCTCCGACGGCGGAGACGGCCTGCTCTAGCACCGCCTCCTCTTCGCCGCTGAGGTCGCCGCTTCGAATGATCACGTTGCCTTCACCGGACTCCTGGATCAGGACTCGCGCCATGCCTTCCTCGGCGAGTTGGGAGCGAAGGACCTCGAGGTCGACCGGCTGGGTGGTGGAGAACTCGACCAGACGGCCGCCTTCGAACTCGAGGCCCAGGCGGATGCTCCTTCCGAAGATACCGGTCAGCGCGAGCACCACCAGCACCACCGAGACGATCAGCCACCTCTTCCATTGTCCCAGCAGGTTCGGCTGGGTGTCGCGCAGCCAGGTCTGGAACCTCCGGCCGACGGTCATTCCCATCACACCGGGCCGGTTGTCGAGCGCCGACCATCGGGTGAGCAGCTCGAGGAGGACCCGGGTCACAACCAGAGCCGAGAACATGGAAACGACTACGCCGATGGAGAGAGTCACGCCGAAGCCGCGGACGCCACCGGAGGCGAAGAAGAACAACAATATCGCCGCCAGCAAAGTGGTCACGTTGGCGTCGGCGATGGCACTCCAGGCCCGCTCGAAGCCAGCGACGAGGGATTGGCCGACAGAGCCTCCCTGAGCGTGCTCTTCTTTGGCGCGTTCGTACACCAAGACGTTGGCGTCGACGGCCATCCCGATGGCGAGGACGAATCCGGCGATCCCGGGCAAGGTCAGCGTCGCACCTAGGGCAGCCAGGGCTGCATAGGAGAGAAGCCCGTAGACGCCGAGGGAGACAGCGGCCACGACGCCCATGACCCGGTAGAAACCGATCATGTAGAGGATCGTCAAGCCGGCTCCGATCAGGGCGGCGTTGACGCTGGCGTCGATGGCGGTCTCACCGAGAGACGGACCGATCGTCCCCTGTTCGATCACCTCGACAGGCACCGGCAGGGCTCCCGCTCGGATGAGCAACGCCAGCTCCTCGGCTTCCTCCTCGGCGAAACCGCCGGTGATGATCGTGCCCCCGCCAGTGATCCCCACGTCGCAGGCGACGGTTGGGGCGACTCCGGGGCTGGAGATGACCCGGTTGTCGAGCACGATGGCCACTCGCCGCTGGGGGGAGCCAACAGGCGCACATGCCGCCTCGGCCGTCAGCTCGGTCCACGCCTGTCCACCCTCGGGGCGGAACTCGATCGAGACGACCCACTGACCGGTTCCCTGGCCATCGAAGACGCCGCCCGCTCCGGCGACTTGCTCACCGCTCAGGGCCGTGGGCCCGAGGACGATCTCTTCACCAGGGTCGCCGGGGACGACCAGGCCGTCGACGTCGTCGGGCACCTCGCCCGTGGAGTAGGAATCGATGACCGGATGGAACGTCAGTTGGGCGGTACGGCCGATCACATCCAGGGCCTGATCCGGGTCGGTGAGGCCGGGGAGCTCGATGATTATTCGACGGTCACCTGACAGCTGAAGGGTCGGCTCCGCCACGCCGAAGGCGTCTACCCGTCGCCGAAGGACTTCCAGCGTTCGGGCGGTGACCTCGCTGTCGACCTCGACGTCGGGGGTGTCTTGCGCCTCCAGCACGATCTGGGTGCCACCCCGCAGGTCGAGGCCCAGCTGGATCGGGGTTGTGACGACGGCATAGACGCCGGCTCCCAGCGCCACGACGGTGAGGAACAGGCGCCACCGGGAAATCTTGGGCATGGCTGATTCTTTCGATCCGGCCGGGGTGGACGCCGCAAACTACCACAGGCCTCTCTCCGAGAGGCAACGCCGTCAACCGCCCAGAACGGAGGCGGCACCCCACGCCGTCATGAGCAGACCCACGGCCAGCAGGAACCAGACACGGCCGGCCCGAAAATCTCCTTCGACGCCTTCGGGCCGCTCGCCCCGCCGGTGGCGATACCAGGCGAGTCCGTTGCCCACGAGGATCGCCAGGCCGAGGCCCAGCACCATCTCGGCGAAGATCTCATCCAGGCCCAGCACGTCGGTCATTGGAGGTCGAACCGTAGCGGCGTGGTGGTTCCCGCCTGCCGGTCGTTACGATCGGAGCGATGACCACGGCTTCCAGCAGCCGCGATGCCGCCGCCTTCTTCGATCTCGATCGCACCCTGATCGCCGGCGCTTCCACGTTCATTTTCGGTTGGGTGGCCTGGCGTCGGGGACTCCTTTCCACTCCGGAGCTGATCGGCGATGCCGCCAACGCCCTCACCTTTCGGCTCACCGGAGGCAGCGACGACCAGCCTGCTCAGGTGCGGGAGCGGATCCTGGATGCGGTCGCTGGGCGACGGCGTGAGGAGTTGACCGCCCTCAACGACGACATCCTGCCGCGGCTCTTGGACTCCGTGCGCCCCGAGACTCGCCAGGTTGTCGAGCGACACCACGAACTGGGACGCGACACCTACATCGTGTCTGCCTCGCCGATAGAGATCGTCGACCCCCTCGGGGCGGCGCTGGGCATGACCGGCGTGATCGCCACCGAGTCGGAAGTCGTGAACGGCGTCTATACCGGGCGGCTGATGGCTGACTTCTGCTACGGACCCGGCAAAGTGAGTCGGGTCCGGCAGCTAGCAGACGAGAAGGGATACGACCTCCGCCTGTGCTACGCCTACTCCGATTCCCGCAGCGACCTGCCGCTGCTCGAAATGGTCGGGCACCCCGTGGCGGTGAACCCAGATGCCACCCTGCGCAGGATCGCCCGGAGCCGCAACTGGCCCGTGGTGCATTTCGCTCGCAAGGCGAAGATCACCGCCACCGCAGTCGGTTCAGGGGTGGCGGTGGCCGGCATGGGCGCCAGCTTGTACGCCCTGGGACGGGTCCACGGCCGTCGGGCGGCCGGCTGACCTGGTTCTCGCGCGACATTCCCGGCCAATACGCCGCAATTGCCGCGCGACGAAAGGGAATCGGCGGGATCGGGCATCGGCCGATAGGCTGAGTTCGATGCTCACGGCCTTATCAGCCTCTCCCGGGGAGAACGTCGAATCGGTCTGCGCACGTGGCTGAGGCGTCGGCGCCTGCCTCGTCGGCCAACCTCGGCCCGGCCTTCGACGTCATGGCCCTGGCTCTGGGGCTGCGCTGTCGGGTCGTCGCCGACCCGTCGGATTACTGGT
>DATABS010000005.1:0-28913 GCA_036259475.1 Acidimicrobiia bacterium
GCTCCGCCGCCGACGATGACAATGTCGGGGAATGTGTGGTTGGTCATGTGCGGACGGTACGACCCCTCGTCGATTTACGCAATCTATATTGCCAAAATAGCAATACAAGTTCAGCGCAGATGGTTTTGCTCGCCGTGGCGATCGAGGATCGTGAGTATCTCGGCCGGCCCCTCGTGGCCGATCATCGAGTGCGGGGTCATGGTGTCGAATTCGGCTGCCTGACCTTCGCGGACTAGATGTTCCTGCTCTCCGAGCCGCAGCCGGAGGGTTCCCTTGATGACGTAGAGCCAGTCCCGACCCGGGTGAACCCGCGGCTCGGGCGGTCGCTTCCTCGCCGGAAGCCGGATCTTCGCCACGCTCCTCCCGGAGGGGTTGTCGGGGCGGCTCAGCATCCAGTAGGTGGCGCCGTTGGCGGTGTCGCGGGTCGGGCGGATGATGACGTCGCCCCGCTCATTGTCGGTCAGCAGCTCGTCGATCGTCGTATCCAGTGCCTGGGCGAGGATGACGAGGTGGTCGAGGGCCAGGCGCCGGTGTCCGGTCTCGAGGCGGCTGATCGTCGAGGCGCTGATGTCGGAGCGGCGCGCCAGCTCGTCGATGGACCACCCCCGGGCGATGCGGAGGCTCCTGAGTCGCCGGCGCGCCGCCTCCTCTGTCGGGGTGTCTTGCGTCATGGGCACGATCGTATGCGCTGCGGCGGCAGCCCGAGACGTCTGTGGGGAGAAGCCCTCAGACGTCTTCGGTCAGGCGGTCCTTCTCCCGGTGCCAGCGCTCGACCAGCTTGGGGAGCTCCTCGGCCATGAACAGGAAGTACGCCTGAGACTGGCGCAGCCGCCGCCCGCCCCGGGTGTCGCGTCCCACCAGATCGACGCCCTCGGCAATGGCATCCGCCCACCGATACAGATAAGGAACCCGCTGATCGTTGATCGCCGCCCACACGTCGTCGTCGTCGATGCGGTACTCGTCGACTCGGCTACCCGGACGTCGCTGCCGGGTGAGCATCCCCGTCTGTACCAGGACCCTGACCGCCCCCGAGATGGCAGCGCGGCTCACCCGTAGACCTTCGGCCAATTCGGCGGCTGTGTAATGATCGGAATCCTCCGCCAGCACATACGCGAAGACTCGGGCGGCCATCCGCGGTAGCCCAGCCTCCTCCATGACCATGGCGAAGCGCTCGACGAA
Organism: Acidimicrobiia bacterium; assembly: GCA_036259475.1. GTDB lineage: Bacteria > Actinomycetota > Acidimicrobiia > Spongiisociales > ZC4RG35 > ZC4RG17. The sequence goes on from DATABS010000005.1 coordinate 1,180, forward strand.
GCGCAGGAGCTGATCGTTGTCTTGCGATGTCAATTGCCCGTCCGATGATAGCGAGCCGTCATTCTACACATGAAATACATTTCACAACGATCTGAAAACTGTGTAACGTGCTGCGGATGACCGCTTACGACAACCCCGGGATCGAAGCCGCCGGCCTCCACAAGGCCTACGGGAAGACGGTGGCGCTTGACGGCCTGGATCTCATCGTGCGACCCGGCGAGGTGCATGGGCTTCTGGGTCCCAACGGAGCGGGCAAGACCACCACCATCCGGATCTTGCTGGGGCTGCTCCGTCACGACGCGGGAAGCGTCTTGGTGCTCGGGCGTGATCCGTGGGACGACAGCGTCGAACTCCACCGCCGGCTCTCCTACGTGCCGGGTGACGTAGAACTGTGGCCCAATCTGAGCGGCGGCGAGGCGATCGACGTGCTGACCCGGTTCCGGGGCCCGGTGGACGAGGCCCGGCGCCGGGAGCTGATAGAGCGATTCGATCTCGATCCCACCAAGAAGGGACGCACATACTCCAAGGGAAATCGCCAAAAGGTGGCGATAGTCGCTGCGTTGGCCGCCGACGTGGACCTGCTGATCCTCGACGAGCCGACGGCCGGACTCGACCCGTTGATGGAAGCGGAGTTCAAGGACTACATCCGAGCGGCGCGATCGAACGGGCAGACCGTCCTTCTCTCGAGTCATATCCTGGCCCAGGTCGAAGAGCTGTGCGATCGCATCAGCATCATCCGCCAGGGCCGGGTGGTGGAGACCGGCAGCCTGGCCGATCTGCGCCATCTCACCCGGACCACCGTCGTGGCCGACACGACGGATGCTGTGACCGGCCTCGAGACGCTCCCCGGTATCCACGACCTGGAGGTGTCCGATCACCGGGTCCGATTCTCCGTCGATGGCGAGCACCTGGATGCCGCCATGCGCCGGCTGGCCGAAACCGGTATCCGGACGCTCACCAGCCACCCCCCGACACTCGAGCAACTGCTCCTGCGTCACTACGACACCGCCGGCGCCAAATGAGGGAGTCGTTGACCGGGATCCTGCCGTTGGTGCGCCTTGCCCTGCGGCGTGACAGGCTGCGGCTCGTGTTGTGGGTCGGCGGCCTCGTTCTGGGGACGGTGGCTACCGCCGCCAGCCTGGCCGAGCTCTACGCCACCGAGGAAGCCCAACAGTCGGTGGCGGCGGCGATGAACTCCCCGGCCGGCCTGGCCATGACAGGCCCCGCTGCCTACCTGGTCGATTACCGCGCCGGGGCGATGCTGGCCCACCAGCTCCTCGGCTTCGTCCTGGTTCTCGTTGGCATCATGAGCGTCTTGATCGTGGTCCGCCACACTCGCGCCGAGGAGGAGTCGGGGGTGGCCGAGCTCATCCGGTCGAGCGTCGTCGGACGCCACGCCCATCTCGCCGCCGCCGTCAGCGTCGGGTTGGTGGCCAACATCGCCCTCGGACTGCTCATGTCCCTGGGAGTTGCTGCTCTCGGGCTCGAGGACACCACCTGGGCCGGAGCCCTCTTGTACGGCGCCACGCACACCGCCGTCGGACTCGTCTTCGTGGCGATCGCCGCCGTCACCGCCCAGGTGACCGAGCACCCTCGCGCCGCCTCCGGCATGGGTATGGCCGCCATCGGTCTCGCCTACGTGCTCCGGGCGCTGGGTGACATCGGCGACGGCGTGCTGTCCTGGCTGTCGCCGATCGGGTGGGGCCAGGCGACCCTCGTGTTTCTCGACAACCGCTGGTGGCCCCTGGCGATTGCCGTCGCGGCAGCCGCGGTCTTGACCGCCGTCGCGTTCGAGCTCAGTAACGCCCGCGACGTCGGCGCCGGCCTGCGCCGACCCCGGGCCGGTCGGCCGGCAGCCCGTCGATCCTTGCTTTCTCCTCTGGGTCTGGCCTTTCGTCTGCACCGGGGCCTGCTGGCCGGGTGGACGGCGGGCATGGTCCTCCTCGGTCTGAGCTACGGGTCGGTCTTGGCAGATGCCGACGAGATGCTCTCAGGAGTGGACCTGTTGGAAGAGGCGATCGAAAACATGGCAGGCGCAACCGTCGTCGAGTCCTTCGCCTCCCTGATCATGATGATCATGGCCGTGATCGGATCCATCTATGTCACGATGGCCGCCCTGCGTTCGAGATCGGAGGAGGCGAAGGGCCGGGGGGAGCCCCTCATCGTCGCCGGAGTGTCCCGAACCACCTGGCTCATGAGTCACTTGGCAATCGCGGTCGTGGCCGGTGCCTTGCTCGTGGGTGCCGCCGGATTGACCTTCGGCCTGGCCGGAGCCACCGCCACCGGTGACGCCGGCCTTGTGGGTGCCTTCTTCGGAGCATCGCTCGCCTATGCCCCGGCGTTGTGGCTCGCCGCCGGGGTCACTGCGGTGCTCATCGGGTTCGCCCCCCGGTGGACCGTCCTCGCCTGGCTGGTTCCCGTCTACGGCTTCGTGGTGGGGTACCTCGGCCAGATCCTCCAGTTTTCCGACTGGCTCCTCGACCTATCCCCGTTCGGGAACGTCCCCCGGCTTCCCGCTCAGGAGATGGAGTGGGTGCCCCTGATCGTGTTGGCACTGATAGCCGCTGGTCTGCTCGCCGCGGGGGTCGTCGGCTTCCGTCGTCGGGACCTGTTGTCGACTACCTGAGAGGGTGTTCTGCGGTAACAATTCAACATGCGCAATTCCGAAGTAGACGCCTGGTTCGACAAGAAGAAGCACCCTCTGGAGGATGCGATGCAGGCGGTGCGGGACGTGGCGCTCTCCGCCGACCCCCGCATCGAGGAGTCGATCAAGTGGAGCACTCCGACCTATTCATACAGGGGCAACATCTTCAGCTTCAACCCCGCCAAGAACTTCGTCAGTCTTCTCTTTCACACGGGCGCCAAGATCCCCGGTGATCATCCCGGTCTCGAAGGGGAGGGAGAGACGGCCCGGGTGATGCGTTTCGCCGACGTCGACGACGTGCACCGCCGATCCGAGGAGTTGGCTGGCGTCCTCCGGGCGTGGTGCCGCTGGAAGGACGAGTAGGAGTCGGCTCGAGATTGGACGTGCAATTTCCCGTCGTGACGACGGAAAATCGCACGTCAGTTGGCGGGATCCGCTTCGGGCACCGGCCGGCTAACGGTCACCACGACAACTCCGAGCATCCCAGATGCGTGTCGGGCTCGACTTGGAGGGTGGCATGGGCGATGGCGTAGTCCGACTCCAGCAGATGGCGGGCCTGATCGAGAACGGAGTGTGCGTCGGCGTACGGCGGTGTCATCAGATGGACCGACGCCACATTCATGCCCGAGGTGAGGGTCCAGACGTGGAGGTCGTGGACGTCGGTCACCTGGGCGAGCTCACCCAGCCGGGAGCGCAGCTCCTCGAGGTCGAGGGTTTCGGGGGCGGCCTGGACGAGTATCCGCACGGCGCGTCGACCGAGGCGCCAGGCCCGGGGAAGGATGAACAGCCCGATCGCCGCTCCGATGAGCGGGTCCGCATACACCCAGCCGGTGAACCGGACGATCAGGCCGGCGACGATCACGCCGAGCGAGCCGATCAGGTCCGCTACCACCTCCAGGTAGGCGCCTTCGACGTTGATGGACTCCTCGGCCCCCTTCCGGAGCAGCCCCCATCCGATCAGGTTCACTACCAGACCGGCCACGGCCACGATCAGCATCGGGCCCGTCAGGATCTCGGGTGGATCCTGGATGCGCCGATAGGACTCCCACAGGACATAGCCCGCCACTCCGAAGAGCAGGACGGCATTGGCCAGAGCCGCCAGTATCTCCAGCCGATACAGTCCGAATGTCTGGTGGCTGAGGCGATCCTTCGCCCGGTCGGCGGCCACGATGGCGGCCAGCGCCATGCCCAGGCCGAGCGCATCTGTGGCCATGTGGCCGGCGTCCGAGAGCAGTGCCAGCGAGCCGGTGAGGAGGCCGCCCACCACTTCGACGGCGATGAAGGCCACGACCAGTACGAGCACCCAGATCAGGCGCCGTTTGTACGCCGAGCCGGCCCTGACGGCGGGCAGGTGCGAGTGCTCGCCGCTCATCGCTCGTGGTCGTGGAGGTAATGCTCGACCGCCATATCGAGAAGCAGGCGAACGTGGGTATCGGCCAGCCGGTAGTACACCGTGCGGCCCTGTTTCCTCGACCGGACCAGGCCTGCCAGCCGCATCTGGCGCAGCTGATGGCTGGTGGCGGACTCCGATGCCTCCACTGCCGCTGCCAGGTCGCACACGCACAGTTCGCCGGCTTCCAACAGGGCGTAGACGATGCGCAGTCGGCCGGGATCGGACAGCAGTTTGAAGCGATCGGCCAAGACCTCGGTCTGGCCGGCCGAGAGAAGGGCGGCACGGGCTGAGTCCACCCGGTCGGGATGGACCATCCGCACCTCACACTCTTCGTCGATCGGCACCACGTCAGCCATCGATTAAGGCTAGCGATATCTGAAAGCCACCTCATATCTTCATAGATAGCCGTTCTTTGGACGCAGGCGCTTGCCCTCCCGTTCTTTTCGACCATGGCGCTCGGTTCGCGGCTGCTCGCGTCCAGAGAAGGATCAAGCCGTGGCTCGGCTAGGAGCGCATCCGGTCCAGGTAGCGACGCGCCGATTGGCGGCCCTCGGGGTCGGCGAGACCGGCGAGAAGGCCGTCGGCGTCGGACCAGTTGCGTCCGGTCGAGGCCATTGCCTCGCTGACGGCGTTGGTGTGGACCTTGGTCGCCAGCAGCGCCAACTTGGGCATCCGCACCAACGTGGCGACGAGTTGGTCCACCTGCGAGTCGAGGTCCTCGTCGCCGACGACACGGTTGAGGAATCCCGCCTGCCGCGCCTCTTCCGGACCGAACTCGCGACAGGTCATCACGAGCTCCTTGGTGAGCGCCGGGCCGAGCTCGCGCACCAGGCGCGGGATCCCGCCCCAGGCGAGCGGTATTCCCAGTTGAACCTCGGGGATGAAGAATCTCGCCGATTGCGCCGCCACCCGGAGGTCGCACGTGGAGGCCAGGACTATGCCCCCGCCGACGCACCATCCGTGGATCTTGGCGACCGCCACGGCGCGCAGCTCATCCATCGCCCGGGCCATGCGCCACCCGAGGTCGGCGTCTTCCCGGGAGGGTGGGGCCGAGCGGAGGGTCGCCTCGTCGAAAGAAGACACGTCGGCTCCGGCGGAGAAAGCCCGTCCCCGGCCCGACACGACCACCACCTTGAGCTCGTCGTGGGTGTCCAACCAGCGGGCCGCCGCCTCGATTTCACTGAGCGATTTCCACGACAACGGATTCAGCTTGTCTGGTTGGCCCAGTGTGAGGCTCCCCACGGCACCGTCGACGGTCACCTCTATCGTGTCGAACTCCATCCCGGCGAGCGTAGCCGGGGACGGGGGCGCGGCTACTTGGGCGGAAGGCTCCCGGCGAAGGCCACGCCCTGTTCGATCCAGGAATCGAGCGCGGCGTCGGTCTGGAGACCGGCGGCGGAGACGAGGATCCATCCCTTCATCTCACGGCCCGACATGTCGAATGGATGAACGCCGGGACGGCTCAAAGCCTCCTCGTAGGCGTCCTTTCCCACCCGCACCATCAGCTCATCGTCGCTCACTCCGACGGCCATGTTGCCTTCCACCATGAATCCGATCCCGCCGAACATCTCCCGTTCGGTGACCCCGGAATGGCGCCCGATCCGCATCCGAACATCGTCGGCCAGAGGCTTGCTGTACGCCATTGAGACCCCAGCCTACGACCCGGCGCGGGTTTGCGCACCCGCTCGAGGGGTAGAGACAGCTCCTCGCAGACCGGAGGGAACGATGACCCAGGCGAGTGTCAGATACATCGTCTACGACGTCGACGAAGCCGTGGACTTCTATCGCGAATACCTCGGCTTCGAAGTCGAGATGCATCCCGGCCCGGGGTTCGCCATGTTGGCCGGTGATGGGCTGCGACTGCTGTTGAACATGCCCGGCTCCGGCGGCGGGGGCCAGGGGAACGGCGATGACCCCCCTCAGCCGGGCGGCTGGAACCGCATCCAGGTCACCGTGTCCGATATCGACGAGACGAAAGCCCGGATGGAAAGGATGAACATCGCCGTCCGCGGCGACATCAGGGAAGGCCAGGGTGGACGGCAGCTCGTCATCGAGGATCCCTCGGGCAACCCGATAGAGCTATTCGAGGCGGCGGCGTCCTAGATAGAACAGGCGTGCGGCAACCCGCACGCCGTTGTCGGCGGGTGGAACCCGCCGGTCAGGTCTTGGACGAAGCCTCCGAGCGATCCGGTCGCGCCTCGTAACCGTGGCACGCACACTTGGGGACAGAGCACTCCGTCTGGCGGCGGTGCTCGATCTGGGGGTGCCCGCATCCCCGGCACCGGCGTCGCAGACCGTCGATGGGCTTTCCTTGTTTCACAGCCACTTCGTCATCCTCCTGGTTCCGGCACTGGTCAATGGTCGCCGTCGATACCCAATTCGTCGAAGATGCGGCGACGCTCGGTTTCGTAGGTCATTTCCGAGACGTTGCCGGCAGCATGCCGTTCGCTGAGCAAGCGAAACTCCTCCATCAGGCGACCCTCGTCGACGTCGGGGGAGCTTTCCTCCTCGGCTGCCAGCGTTTCCTTCTTCAGGCGCTTCGCCTCCTGGCGCTCCTGTCGAACCCGTTCGCGCTCCCGTTTCGCCATGCCCTCTCGTCCCCGGGCCATCAACGGGCCCGGGTCGGGGAGTTCGTGTGGGGCGAGAACGTGTGCTCCACTCGCCGCTCGGCCGGCACTATCGCCGATCCGAGCGGGGCTTGGCCTCGTTCACTGTCAGTCGACGGCCGTTCCATTCCTGGCCATTGAGCTTCTCGATCGCTTGTCTTGCCTGCTCCGAGTCGGAGAGCTCGACGAAACCGAAGCCGCGGGACCGGCCGGTGTCGCGGTCGGTGATGACCGACGCCGAGTCGATGCCGCCGTAGTCGGCGAACAGGGTGCGCAGATCGCTCTCCCGGGTGTCGAATGGGAGATTTCCCACATAGATGTTCATGGACGATTCCTCTCCTAGGGGGAAACCTTGTTGTCTCCCTCGGTACTTGTTCCGGGACCGACTCTGCCGCAGTCCCGTCCGAATGATCCGAAGAAGGAGAGAAGTGAGTGACCGCCGAAGCAGCACACCCCAGGATACCACCCTTTGACCTTCACCGTCCGCAGCGGTGATCTCGCCGGTGACTCAGCGCCGAAAGCGTTTCCACCAGGCCTGGTCCGAAGGGGATGAAGAGGCGAGGCGCTCTTGCGCCTCCCTCAGCGGAGCCAGCTCCATCCGTCGGGCCTCGATGTCCAGGAGGAGGCGGTCCTTGCGCTCCACCGCCTGCTCGTCCATGAACCGGTCGTCGAGAAGGACGATGAGTCCCCGTGCCAGCTCGAGGTCGAATTGGTCGAGGGCGTGTCGCGCTTCGGACAGACGGCGCTCGTTCCTCTCGCTTCCGACAGCCGCCCACCGCACCCCGGCGGCGAGATGCAGTTCGGCCCGACGTTGATCGGCTTCGGCCAGCTGGCCGAGGAGAGGCCGGGTGGAGGGATCCTTTTCGAGGGCGAAGATGGCGGCGTAGTCGTCCTCCGCCCCGAACTGGACGATCTGCTGATACACCTGCTGGGCGGCGTCACGCGCTCGACTCCGTTCCGATTCCACACGACGGGCAAGAGACTCGACAGCTCGCCCCCCGGCGCTTTCGATGAGCCGCTCGGCGTCGTCGAAGCGGAGTTCGGCGAGCGCCTCGTCGAAGGCCTGAAGATTCAGATCCGTGTCCACGCCGGGCAAGATATCGGCCATCGCCGGGTAGGCGAACTCCCGGAAGGTCGATACTGGAGGGGGGCGACCGGACAACCGGCCAGGCGTGGTATCATGGCATCAGCCACGTCGGGTGGAGGCCAGCGATACTCGCTTCCCCGACGGTTACTGGCCTGTACTTCTCACCGGTTGGACCGCCTCTTCGGCCGTGCCTCGATCTCGTTGCTGCGTTGCTGCACGTATCGAGCGAGACCCGGAACCAGCAAGAGGACATCTCATGACCACTACCTTCGGCCAACTCGGCCTACCGACCAGACTCGTTGACGTACTCGCCTCGGGCGGCATCACCGAGCCATTCCCCATTCAGACCGCTTCGATTCCCGATGTTCTCGCCGGACGTGACGTGTGCGCCAAGGCGCCGACCGGCTCCGGCAAGACGCTCGCCTTCGGGCTGGGCGTGCTGTCGAGCCTCGACGCCGGCCGCGGCGGACGGCCTCGCGCCCTCGTCCTCGTTCCCACCCGGGAACTCGCCGACCAGATCGTGCGCGAGCTAGGTCCGCTGGCCAAGGCCGCCGGGCGACGGATCGTCGCCGTCTACGGTGGCGTCGGCTACGGGCCCCAGAAGTCTGCTCTCCGCCGGGGCGCCGACCTGGTCGTCGCCACGCCGGGCCGCCTCGAGGATCTCATCAGCCAGCGGTCGCTCGATCTCGGAGAGATCGACGTCGTCGTTCTCGACGAAGCCGACCGGATGGCCGACATGGGGTTCCTCCCCGCGGTCCGTCGAATCATGGATTTGACCCCACGGGACCGTCAGACCCTGTTGTTCTCCGCCACCCTCGACGGTGACATCGCCGTTCTCAGCCGTCGTTACCAGAACGGTCCCGTGAGACACGAGACCGGGACAACCGAACCGGAAGGCGATCCCGCCACTCACCATTTCTGGCTTGTGGCACAACAGGAGCGGACCGCCCATGTCGCCGAGCTCGTCGCCTCCGAGGGCCAGTCGATCGTCTTCACCCGTACCCGTCACGGCGCCGACCGGCTCGCCCGGCAGCTGGACAGGTTGGGCGTGAAGACGGAAGCACTGCACGGGGGTCGTAGCCAGAGCCAGCGGAACCGCGCCCTGAGCGCCTTTTCGTCCGGACGGGTGGCGGCCCTGGTCGCCACCGACGTCGCCGCTCGCGGGATCCACGTCGATGCCGTGGCGGCCGTCATCCATTTCGATCCGCCCGCCGCCGGCAAGGACTACCTGCACCGCTCCGGCCGCACCGCCCGAGCCGGCGCCGGCGGGAAAGTCGTCACCCTGGTGACCGAGTCACAGCGCCGCGACGTCCAGAAGATGACCCGCGAGGTGGGCCTCGATGCCCGCTTCGAGAAGCCGGGGAAAACTGATCCTGTTCCCTCCCACCGGACGCCCGCGGTGGCGGCGGTGCCCGAGCCGGCTTCCGGCCAAGAGGTCTACGTCGCCAACCTGCCCTGGAGCACGACATCCGACGACCTGCGCCAACTGTTCGGCTCGTTCGGCCCCGTTCACCAGTCCACCGTCGTGGTCGACCGCAGGTCGGGCCGATCCCGCGGCTTCGGCTTCGTCCACATGCCGCCCCGCGAGGCGGAGAAGGCGATCCATCGGCTCAACGGATCGACGCTGGAGGGTCGCGACCTCACGGTCCGTCCCGCCCGGGCGCGCAGCGCCCGCTCCTGAGCTTCGCCAGCTAGCCTCCTTGGCCGCACCGGTCCGGCCGGTACACCTGAGGAGGTCCGTTCTGGTGATGCAGGGTGGCGCCAACCCGGTCGTCGAGATGCTGGGCCGGAGGCTGCGCCTCGCCGTGATCGGCGGGGGAGCGGGAAGCTTCATCGGAGGGATGCACCGTATGGCGGCGCGCCTCGATGACCGCTACGAGCTGGTGGCAGGCGCCGTCTCCTCCGACCCGGAGCGAAGCCGGTCGGCGGCCTCCTCGATAGGAGTCGCGCCCGACCGGGCCTACCGCTCGGCGATGGATCTGTTGGATGCCGAGTCCCAACGCGACGACGGGGCCGAGGTGGTCGCCATCATGACGCCTAACGAGACGCACCGGGACTACTCGGTCGCCGCCGTCCAACGCGGGTTCGACGTCATCTGTGACAAGCCCATCGCCAACACGCTGGCGGAGGCGCTCGAGATTGTGGCCGCCGTCCGGGAATCGGACACGATTTTCTGTCTGACCCACAACTACACCGGCTATCCCATGGTCCGCCAGGCGCGCGCCATGGTCGCCGCCGGCCACCTCGGCCGGGTTCGCCTCGTCCAGGTGGAGTACGTGCAGGGATGGAACGCCACGAAGCCGCCGATCGATGCACCTGTCCCATGGCGGCTCGACCCGCGAAAGGCGGGTCCCTCCCTCGTGCTGGGAGACATCGGCTCCCATGCCCACAACCTGGTTCGTTTCGTCACCGGAGTCGAGATCACCGAGGTGTCGGCCGAGGTCGGGACCCTTGTGCCCGAGCGCACCGTCGACGACTATGCCGGGGCGCTGATCCGGCTGGATGGCGGCGCCCGGGGTGCCTTCTGGGTCACCCAGGCCGCCGCCGGTGTCGAGAACGCCCTCCGTATCCGCGTCTCGGGTGAGCTAGGCAGCCTGGAATGGGAACAGGAGGCGCCGACCTCGCTTGCGTACAAGCCCGTGTCCGGTCCCGCGGAGGTCAGGACGGTCAATGGGCCGGGGACGTTGCCGCTGGCGGGCCGGTCGACCCGAATCGTGGCCGGCCATCCCGAGGCGTTCATCGAGGCATTCGCCAACCTCTACTCCGACGCCGCCGAGGCGATCGCCGCCCGCCGGACGGGTCAGTCGGCTGACCCGCTCGCCCTCCAGTTTCCCAACGAGGTGGACGGGGCGAAGACGATGCGCTTCATCGAGGCGATGCTCGAGTCGAGTGCCAATGGGGGAGCCTGGACACCGGCCGCGCTGGCGATCTAGCGCCCGGCTCGTTCCTGTCATGGGACACCGGCGGTTCAAAGGCGGATCGACCTACAGTTCGGGACACGAGCGAAAGGAGTGCCCGTGGCCGTCAGGCTCAACCCCTACCTCAACTTCCGCGACGACGCCCGCCAGGCGTTCGAGTTCTATCACTCGGTCCTGGGCGGCGAGCTGACGTTGAACACCTTCGCCGAGTTCCAAGCAAGCGAGGACCCGGCCGAGGCGGACAAGATCATGCACGGCCAGCTCGAGACCGATGACGGGATGGTCCTGATGGGCGCCGACACCCCCAACAGCATGGACTACGCCCCCGCCGAGCATTTCGCCGTCTCCCTGAGTGGCGACGACGACGCCCGGCTTCGCCGCTACTGGGAAGGCCTGTCACACGGGGGCACCGTGGTCGAGCCGCTGGAGGTTGCCCCTTGGGGCGACGCTTTCGGGATGTGCCGCGACAAATTCGGCATCAACTGGATGGTCAACATCGCCGGCAACCAGGGCTGACCGGCGTAGCGGTCGCCGAACCCTGACGGAGAATTGATGACGACGCGGGCTTTCCGGCAGATCGATGTGTTCGGATCGGACCCTTTCTCGGGCAACCCGCTGGCGGTCGTGCACGACGCCGACGGCCTGAGCACCAAAGAGATGCAGCAGTTCACGCGGTGGGCCAACCTGTCCGAGTCGGCCTTCCTGATGGCACCCACCAGCTCGGCGGCCGACTACCGCGTGCGGATCTTCACCCTCGCACGCGAGCTGCCCTTCGCCGGCCACCCCACCTTGGGGAGTTGCCACGCCTGGCTGGAAGCGGGCGGTAGCCCGGCAGAGGCAGGGGTCGTCGTCCAGGAATGCGGAGCAGGCCTCGTCCGAGTCGGACAGAACTCTGAGGGTCTCGCTTTCGCCGCCCCGCCCTTGGTCCGAGACGGCCCGGTCGAACAGCCGCTGGCGGACCAGGTGACGGCCGTTTTGGGACTGGACGACTCGGAGATCGTGGACATGCAGTGGGCCGACAACGGGCCGGGTTGGATCGCAGTGCTGCTCCCAGACGCCGAGGCGGTGCTCGGCGTGGAGCCGGACTTCCGGCGCTATCCGGGGGCCCTCGACCTCGGCTTGGTCGGGCCCTATCCGGACGGATCCGAGTGTGATTTCGAGATCCGGGCCCTGTTCTCCGACGACCGGGGGATGGCGCGAGAGGACCCGGTCACCGGCAGCTTGAACGCCTCCGTCGGTCAGTGGCTTCTCTCCACCGGCCGGGCCGAGTCGCCGTATCGGGTCTCGCAGGGGACCGTCCTCGGGAGGAGGGGGCGCGTGACGATCACCCGGGACGGGGAGGGGACGGTTTGGGTCGCAGGCAGGACCGTGACCGCCATCGAGGGTCTGATCGAAATCTGACCAGGCCGGGCTAGGCGCCTTCGATGATGCGCAGATCCCGTTCGGCGCCGTCGCCCAGGGCCCGCAAGGCGGTCTGGTAGCCGTCGCTCTCGTAGGCGGCGACGGCCTCTTCGACACTGTCGAACTCGATGATCGTGGTCCGCTCCATCAGACCCCCCTCGAACACCCGGGAGGGCATTCCTCGAGCGAGGAACTTGCCTCCCAGCCGGCGCATCGCCGGACCGGCCAGCTCGATATAGGCGGCGACCAGGTCAGGGTCGTGAACCGCACGAAACGTGTTGATCCAGTAGGCCTTCGGCACCGGGGTCTCCTTCTGGCGGTGGCGGTCGAATCGTCGGGTCGGGCGATCGTAGAGGCGATGCTCACTCCAGTGCGAACGACCCGATCGGAATCTCACCGGAGGGCCGGTACGTGCCCATGACCACCCCCGTCGACGAGGTCCGGCTCTCGACCAGCTCGAGGCCGGACGCGATGGTGCCTTCATCGAAGAGCCGTTTGCCCCTTCCAACAACAACGGGAAAGACCCACAAACGGAACTCGTCCACGAGATCGTTGCCCAACAGCGACTGGACGAGGTTGCTACTGCCATGTACCTGCAGCTCGGGTCCGTCCTCGTCCTTCAGGGCGGCGATGCCGTCAGAGGCCTCGCCCTCTATCAGGACCGAGTTGCTCCATTCATCGAGCGACGGGTTCCCCCGGGAGACCACGTACTTGGTGGCTTCGTTGAAGATGGGAGCGCCTTCCTCCACGCCGGCATGAGGCCAGTGAGCGGCCATGATGTCGTACGTCTTGCGCCCGAGGACCATGGCGAAGGGCTCGCTCAATGCCTGATCCATGATTTCGGCCATCTGCTCGTCCCAATAGTTCACCGACCAGCCACCCCACTCGAAGCCGCCGCTCGGGTCCTCTTCCGGTCCGCCCGGAGCCTGCATGACGCCGTCGAGCGTCAGGAAGGTCTGCACTATCAGCCGTCTCATCTCGGATCCTTTCGTTGGATGATTGCACCTCGTTGCGGATACAGACGTCCCGGCGGCGTCGTACTCATCGCACGCCCGGGCGGGGCGGATTGGCGATCCTCACTACCCTCGAACTCATGCCGCCTGAGTCGCGTCCGCTGGGGCAGAGGGGCCCGAGGTTGCCCGTGGTGGGATTGGGAACGTGGAAACGGCTCGAAGCGGCCGACCGTGCGGGAGAGGCCGAGTCGCTCGTGGTCGAGGCGCTGGATCACGGCGTGCGCGTGTTCGATTCATCACCGATGTACGGGCGGGCGGAGGCGATTCTGGCCCGTTCTCTCGAAGGGCGGCGGTCGGAGGCATTTGTCGCCACCAAGATCTGGGCCCGCTCGGCAGCCGAAGGTCGAGACCAGTTGAACCAAGCAAAGCGCTGGTTCGGTGGGCGGATCGATCTCATGCAGATCCACAACCTGGTCGACTGGCAGGAGCATCTGCCGATGCTCGAGCGGGCCCGAGACGAGGGCGATGTCCGGCTCATAGGGGCCACCCACTATTCGCCCTCGGGGTTCTCCGACCTGGAGGAGCTCATGGAGTCGGGACGCATCGACGCCATCCAGATTCCGTACAACCCGGGCCAGTTTGAAGTCGAGCGGCGGATCCTGCCTCTGGCCGAGGAGCTCGGGCTGGGGGTGCTGGTGATGCGTCCCTTTGGCGAAGGCGGCCTGCTCAGGGCGGCGCCCCAGGATTCGGCTCTGGCGCCGCTGCAGGACTTCGGGGTGACTACGTGGCCTCAGGCTCTGCTCAAGTGGGGGCTCAGCGACCGTCGTTGCCATGTCGCCATCCCGGCCACCTCCCAGCCGGGCCGGGTCGCCGAGAACACCGCCGCCGGACAGCCGCCCTGGTTCGGCCCGGACGAGAGGCGGCTGGTCAGCCGGCTGGCCGGGAGAGCCTGACTGATCCGGCTGGGCGTCCGGGGGGCGCGAGCGTTGCAACTCGCCACCGCCGTCTGACCGTCGTGTCAGCCGGTGAGCGGTTGGCTGTATCCACCCCCGAACCCTCCGGCGATACCGCGGCCCACCGCCCGGAGCGCTTCGCCGAAGTCACGCATCGGGCCCTGCGGCAGCGCCGGACCGAGCAGCACGAGGGCGCCGAGAACGATCGCCAGGATCAGCAGGCCGGTGAAGAGCTGCCTCATGTCGGCACCGTACGCCAGCGCTTCCCGGCGTCACTCTTCGGTCGGATCGGTGAGGAAGGCAGCTGGAGAGCCGTCAACCCGCCCCTCGTTCCAAAATCGCCTTGAGACGGCGCAGGTCGCCCCGGTTGGCCCGCTTCATCGCCATGGACATGACCGGGGCGGTGATACCGGAAAAGCCGGACGGTCGCCCCCGGTTACGGAGCGCCATGATGGTGCCGCCCCGGTCCGTGTCGCCCCACGTGTACGTGGTTTCCATGGCGAAGGGGCCGTCGCTGGTGCTCATCACCAGCCTCTCGTTGGGGACGAACTCTCTCACCTCGTACGTGTACACCAGTTCCCGGCCGAGGAAGTCGGCGACGAAGCCCATCCGTGAGCCCATTTCCAGTAGCCCGGGTGACTCGCGGTCCACCCGCCGAATGCGGCTATACCACTCGGGGGCGTTGCCCGGGTCGGTGACGTAGGCCGCCACCTCCCTTCGGGGGCGTTCGATCACTATCTCAGTGGTGACATCGACTTCCATCGCCGTGCCTCCTGCTCACGTGTCACATTGTCGCGCGGCGCTCGTCCGCCATGGCAGCAAAACGGCGCCCAAGACGGCTTCGGGTCGTACAAGTGTTTATCGGTGACGGGTTGTGGTATCACTTGAGCATGGAGGAGTGGGCTGAATGCTTGTGACACTGGCGATGTGGGTACATGTGATCCTCAACGCGCTCGTTTGCTACGAACCGACCGAGAATCCCATCCGCGGAGAGTTGCGTCTCATCCCGGTCATCGTCTCCACCCTGGCCGTTTGGGTGGCGGTGGCGGCAGTCGTGTGACTGGCTGAGCGAGCGCTCCCTCACGTCCACGGTCCGTCGACCCAGCCGTCGACGTCGTATTCGTCCATACATGCCTGGACAAGGGTCTTCATGTCGTCGAGGCGACCCGGTCCTCGGGCGAACTGCAACACGTTGAGCCGCACCAGTTCCGGGCTGCCGCCGTAGTTGCGCTCATACAGTGTGTGTCGGGACCCGAACTCGCTGCTCACGGCGTCCCACAGCAGCTTGAACAACTTGATCCTGTCGTAGGCGGGACAGCGGGTTGTCCCAGGGCGACTCCGCCGTCGCCTCGAACGAGCGCCGGGAAATGAGTTTCATCCCCACCGTGTCGGTGGGAGCGATGAAGACGAGGGCGGAGTCCTCCGCCTTGCCCTTCTCGAGCTGGACGGCGGAGTTCTGGGCCACGAATGTGGCATGGGTCAGGGCGCGCCCAGGCGGCGATGGCGTCGCGGGCCCCGACCAACTCCTGGCCGGAGTAGCTGGGCATGAAGAGCTTGTGGGTCACGATCCCCTGGCAGTCTTCGGCGGGAAGCAGCTGGGGCTGGCCCGGGTCCTGCAGCGCGTCGTAGAGTCGGGCGATGGAGCGCGCCGAGTTGCGAAACGCCGGATGCTCCGTGACGTCGTCCACTTTCTCCCCGTCGATGTAGACCGAGCGGCCGTCCCGCAGGCTCTCGAGATATTCATCACCGGTGAGGAGCTTGGTGGCGGTCGTCTCGATCATCCTCGGCCCCTTCCGTCGTTGCCGGATGCGTCACCCTAACCAAAGTAGTCTTCCCCGATCCCTGCGGCCGGGACGCGCCATCACGGACTCCGGCACTCCGGGTCTCCTGGCCTGTGCCCGGTATATCGAGGCCGGAATATGATGCGGCCCGCCACGCGGCCTCCGTTTCCCCGCCGTACCCGTCTACAACTACTCAACCAAGCCGCCGCCGGGCCGATGTCTGTGGTCTCCGGCACGAACAGGAACGAATTGGACCGAACCAAGCTCACAGACTTCCTCCGCCGGCGACCCTGGGTACCGGTCTTGGTGGTGGCGGTGGCCGTGATCGCCGCCTCGACGGTGGTTGCCCTGGCCTCCCGGACCCTCACCTTCAACGAGGGAGAGTTCGCCGCCGCCCTGACTGAGGGGCAGCTGACAGCGGTGAACGTGTCTCCCGATTCCCACGTGGTGTCGGGCACCGGCACCGACGGCGAGGGCGAGTTCTCCTTCCGCTTCCGCTACCTTGAATCGGCTGAACAGGACGTGCTGGACGAGCTCCGGACGTACGCCCCCGACTTCCAGGTCCGGGCTCCCTCGAGCTCCTTGGGTGACGTGATCGGCACGGTGGTCATGGTCGTCCTCGTGGGTGTCGTGTTCTGGTTCGTTGTCGTCCGGGCCCGGTCGCGAGGGGTCGTCTCCCACCAGAAGATGACCCGTCCCGCCGAGGTACCCGATTTCGGTTTCGACATGCTGGGCGGTCTCGACGAGGCGATAGTCGAAGTCTCCGAGGTCGTCGACTTCCTCGCCAGCCCGGAGCGTTTCACCCGGCTCGGCGCCAAACCGCCCCGGGGAGTTCTCCTCGAAGGCCCACCCGGCACGGGCAAGACGGCGCTGGCCCGGGCGGCGGCCGCCGAGGCGGAAGTGCCGTTCTTCGCCGTATCCGCCTCCGAGTTCGTGGAGATGTTCGTCGGCGTAGGTGCCAAACGAGTGCGGGACCTGTTCGAACGAGCGGCGAAGGCGGCCCCGGCCGTGGTCTTCATCGACGAGATCGACGCCGTCGGCCGCCATCGCGGGCGAATGTCCCATGGGAACGAGGAGCGCGAGAACACGCTCAATCAACTGCTCACCGAGATCGACGGATTCCACCAGACCAAGGCGCCGGTGGTCGTCATGGCCGCCACCAACCGATCCGACATCCTCGATTCCGCCCTGTTGCGTCGCTTCCGGCGCCACATCCACGTCGGCCTGCCCGATAGGGCAGGTCGCCACAAGATCCTCTCCATCCACATGGAGGCGGTCGAGGCCGCCGCCGACGTGGACGTGTCGTCGTTGGCGGCGCGCACCGTCGGATTCTCGGGATCGGACCTGGAACGCCTGGTCAACGAAGCGGCTGTCTTCGCCGCCCGGGACGGCGAGGCAGCGGTCACCGCCGCCAATCTGGAGACGGCGTTCGACCGGATCGTGCTCGGATTGGAGCGTCCGTCGGCCGTGCCCACCGAAAAGGACCGCTCGATCGTCGCCTACCACGAGGCGGGACACACGCTGTGTGCCTTCCTCCAGCCCAGCGCCGACCGCCCCCACAAGGTGTCGGTCGTGCCGCGGGGACAAGCGGGAGGAGTGACACATTTCACGCCTTCCGAGGACGCCTTCATGACCCGCAACCGGGCCCTGGCATCGTTGCGGGCGATGATGGGGGGACGAGCGGGAGAGGAGATCCTTCTCGGTGACGACATCACCTCGGGGGCCGCCCATGACTTCGCCTCGGCTTCCCGCCTCGCCCGGGAGATGGTCACCCGCTACGGCATGGGAACCTTGGGCCCCATGTTCGTCGACGACGGCTCGTCGCCCTCGTCACCCCGGACGGCGGAGCTCATCGAGGAGGAGATTTCCCGGCTGATGAACGAGGCCCTCGACGACGCGCGCCAGATGGTCGCAGCCCACCGGGAGGCTCTGGAGCGCCTGGTGGCGACGCTGCTCGAGGAAGAGACCCTCGACCGGGACCGCATCGCCTCGGTGCTCGGGGAAGCGGCGGCCTAGTCCGGCTACATCCAGCTGTGCGCCGGGCCACGACGAGCGTCAGGCCGGCGAGCAGAGCCATCATCCCCAGCACAGCGCAGAACATCCACCGGATGTCGAGGAAGAACACTTCGAAGTTCATCCCCATGATCCCCGCGATCACCGCCGCCGGGCAGTAGCAGCACCGAGATGATGGTGAGGCGCTTCATGATGTCGTTGGTTTCCTGGGCCGTCCGGGTCATGAAGATGTCGAACGAGCCGACGACCATCTCCCGGGTCGTGTCAACGGCGTCGAGAGCCCGTTCCAGGCGCTCGGCCAGCCGCTGATAGTTCGTCGACGGCATCCGACCCGGTTATCAACTCGGACTCCGGCTGGCTCAGCATGCCCAGCACCCCGCGATGGGCGCTGAGCGTGTGCCGCCGCTGACGAATCTGCCGCCGCATCCGCTAAAGACGGCGTAGCAGCTCGTCCTGGTCGGGGAATGCTCGAGGAGATCCTCGTCGAGACGGTCGACGTCGGATTGCACCTTGTCGATGACCTTGAAGTTGCCGGTGAGTTGCCAGTCGAGCAGCAACGCCAGGAACTGCGGCACGTCCAGCTGACCCAGTCGACTTTCACCGTGGAACGGCTTGTTGAACTCGTCGAGCAGATCCAGTTCACCCAACATGGAGCGTGGCCACCCAGTTCGGTCCGACGAAGCAATGCAGCGCCAGCGGAAGGAAGTCGGCGCTCGCGTCCACGGCGAAAACGTCCACGGCGATCAAGCATGTCCCACTTTCGGCCAGCTCGTCAGCCGCCGACAGGTCGGCGTCGACCCACAGCATCTGATTGTCGTCGAGATGCGGGATGTTCTTGTCTTCGAGCCGCACCGGCGCGTCCTCGCCTTCGCGGTCGTAGAGCCAGATCCGGGTTCCGGTCTCGGTCACCGCACCATCGGGTGTCGTAGTCTCCTGCGGCCGCGCCTGATCGACGAGGTCGGAGACGTCTCTTTTTGGTCACGACCGGAGCAAATACCCGCGCAGTTGTCGAGTAAACCGGGACGCCGACTGTCGCTCAGCCGCCAACCCCGCCCGCTGACCTGTCATACCTGGCAGAATGCGCGCGGAGGAGAACCTGCTGAGCACGGAGACGGCTACCCCTGACCTTTTGAGCGAGGCCCATCGGGCCCTCGCCGACCATGCCTGGCCCGAGGCGCTGCGACTACTCCAGGAGGCCGACCGGGAAAAACCGCTTTCCGGCCCCGACCTGGAGAAACTGGCCGAAGCTGCCTTCTTCAACGGCCAGGGCAACCTCGTGATCGAGGCCAAAGAGCGCGCCTTCAAGGCCGACCTGGCGGCCGGGGACCGGGCCCGGGCGGCGGCCCTGGCGGTCGACCTGTGCCGGGAGTACCTGTACACCGGCCGGGGGTCGATCGGCTCGGCGTGGTTGCGCCGGGCCGAGCGGCTGCTCGAGGATGAGCCGGAAGGATACGCTCACGGATACCTCGCCTTGGCTCACGCCCAGAGAGCGCTGCAGGCGGGCGAGGTGGACGAGGCGCTGGAACTGGGCGAGAAGGCAGTACGACTCGGCTCACGCTACAACGATGCCGACCTGGAGGCACACGCCCTCGCCTCCCTCGGCACCACCAAGATCAGTACCGGATCAGTGCGCGAGGGACTTGAACTGCTGGAGGAGGCGACCGTCGCCGCCGCCAATGGGGAGCTGTCCCCGTTCACCACCGGGGTCACCTACTGTCAGATGATCTCCGTCTGCCGCGACCTGTCCGACTACGCCCGGGCCGGTCAGTGGACCGAGGCGACCACCAGGTGGTGTGACGAGCAGTCGATCTCCGGGTTTCCGGGAGTGTGCCGCGTGCATCGGGCCGAAGTGGTGGCTGTCAACGGGGGCTGGGAGCAGGCCGAGAAGGAACTGGAGAAGGCGGCGGCGGAGCTGGAGGCATACAACGCCACACCGCCCAGAGCCGACGCCTTTTTCGCCCTTGCCCACATCCGTTATCGCCGCGGAGACTACGACCGGGCGGAAGAAGCCCTCCGCCAGGCTCACGCCCTGGGAAAGTCACCCCAGCCCATTCTGGCGCTGATCCGTCTCGCCCAGGGCCAGGCTCGCTCCGCCTTGTCGGCCATCACCGCCGCGTTGGAAGAGCAGACGTGGGACCAGTGGGCCCGGATCCGACTGCTGCCTGCCCAGGTCGAAATCGCCATCGCCGCCGGTGAGTTGGACATCGCCCGGTCTGCCGCCGAGGAGCTGGAGCACCTGGCGGCCACCTACGACGCGCCGGCGGTGCAGGCCGAGTCCGACGCAGCCTGGGGCCGTCTGCTGCTGGCCGAAGGTGACCCGCTCGGTGCCTCCCGTCGGCTGCGCCAGGCTATAGAGAAGTGGGGTTCCTTCTACGCCCCCTACGAGGTGGGGGTGGCCCGGACGCTGTTGGCGGCGGCGTTGCGCGCGCTGCACGATGAGGATGCCGCCGACCTGGAACTTTCTGCCGCCTACACGGAGCTGGAGCGGCTCGGGGCCACGCCCGCGGCCGAGGCGGTGCGGAAGGAAATCGAGCGAGCCGAAGACCGGCGAACCGGACCGACTCAGACCCGCAAGACATTCATGTTCACCGACATCGTGGGTTCCACCAACCTGGCGGAATTGCTGGGCGACAAGGCGTGGGATCAGCTGCTGCGTTGGCATGACGAGGCGCTTCGCGCCGAGTTCGCCCGGCATGGCGGCGAGGTGGTCAACTCGACCGGCGACGGGTTCTTCGTCGCGTTCGACACGGCCCGCCAGGCTGTCGACTGTGCCAGGGCGGTCCAGCGGTTGCTGGAGGACCATCGCCGAGGCACAGGCTTCGCCCCGATGGTACGGATCGGACTCCACGCCGCCGAGGCCAACCGCCACGGTGCCGACTACACCGGGGTCGGGGTGCACGTCGCCGCCCGGGTGGCAGCCCTGGCCGGGGGCGGTGAGATCGTGGCGTCCGTCGAGACCCTGACCGAAGCCGGCAGCGAAGTCGCCGAATCGCGCCCCGCCTCGCTCAAAGGTGTCAAGGAACCGGTCGAGGTAGCCCACGTCGACTGGGCCGGCGCGTGAGGAAATCCACAGGCCAGTAGCGTTTGGGAGGCAGCCCGTTGAGCGACCACCACCCCCATCACGACGACGGTCAGCTGGTCGAGGCGCGCTCCGGGCACGAACCTGCCTATGCCGCCGTCGTGGACCACGGCCATCACAGTCCGCATGAGCACGGCGGGCACGGCGGTTCCCACGACAAGCATGCCGGGCACTCGGTGGCGATGTTCCGGGATCGGTTCTGGCTGTCGCTGGCGCTGACAATTCCGGTCGTCTTCTACTCGGCGATGGTCCAGGAATGGTTCGGCTATACCGCACCTTCCTTCCCCGGATCTCGGTGGATCGCCCCCGTCCTGGGGACGATCATCTTCATCTACGGCGGCACGCCCTTCCTCAAAGGAGCGGCCGGCGAGATCCGCGACCGCCAGCCCGGGATGATGCTGCTCATCGGGATGGCGATCAGCGTGGCGTTCCTCGCCTCGGTGGCCACCACCTTCGGCTGGTTCGATCTCGACTTTTGGTGGGAGCTCGCCGCTCTGATCACCGTCATGCTGCTCGGCCACTGGATGGAGATGCGGGCGATCGGTCAGGCGAGCGGGGCGCTCGCTGCCCTCGCCGAGCTGCTGCCGGACGAGGCCGAGCGGGTGACCGAAGAAGGGACCCGGACCGTGTCGATCACCGAACTCGAGGTGGGGGATGTGGTCCTCGTACGTCCGGGCGGCCGGGTACCCGCCGACGGCGAGATCGTGAGCGGCGAGGTGGAGGTCGACGAGTCGATGGTGACGGGCGAGTCGCGGCCCGTCTCGAAGGGGCCGGGAGATCAGGTAGTGGCGGGGACCGTGGCCACCGACAGTTCGATCCGGGTCGAGGTGGGCGCCGTGGGGGAGGACACGGCGCTCGCCGGGATCCAGCGCCTGGTCGCCCAGGCCCAGGAATCCCGTTCCCGCGCCCAGCTCCTGGCCGACCGGGCGGCGGCCCTGCTGTTCTACGTCGCGGTGGCCGCGGCGGTCATCACCGTGGTCGCCTGGCTGGTGGCCGACCGGCCCGACCAGGCGGTGGTGAGGACGGTGGCGGTCCTCGTGATCGCCTGCCCCCATGCTTTGGGGCTCGCCATCCCGCTGGTGATCGCCATCGGGACGGGGCTGGCGGCCCGCAACGGGATCCTCGTCAAGGATCGTCTCGCCCTAGAACGGATGCGCCAGGTCGATGTGGTGCTCTTCGACAAGACCGGCACGCTGACCAAGGGCAACCATTCGGTGAGCGACATCGCCGCCGCTGACGGCGACACCGACCGGCTCCTGGCGGTAGCGGCCGCCGCCGAATCCGAATCCGAGCATCCGCTCGCCCGGGCGATCGTCGCCGCCGCAGGTGACAGGGGTCGCCTCCCCCCGGCCACCGCCTTCCGGACGATGAGCGGTCGGGGCGTCGAGGCTCAGGTGGACGGAACGCGGGTGGCGGTCGGCGGCCCCGCCCTCCTGGACGAACGCGGCGTCGACGTGCCCGCCGATGTCGAGGCGGCCACGGCCAGATGGAGACAGCGGGGCGCCGCCGTGCTCTATGTCATCGAAGATGATCGGGTGACCGGCGCCTTCTCGGTCGCGGACGAGATCCGGCCCGAGTCACGGCTCGCCGTCGACGAGCTCCACCGGCTGGGCGTGGATGTGGCGATGATCACCGGAGACGCCCGTCAGGTGGCCGACGCAGTCGCCGCCGACCTCGGCATCGACCAGGTCCTGGCCGAGGTGCTGCCAGAGGACAAGCATTCGGAGGTGGGGAAGCTGCAATCTCGGGGGCTCAAGGTGGCGATGGTCGGCGACGGCGTCAACGACGCTCCGGCCCTCGCCCAGGCCGACGTGGGAATCGCCATCGGCGCCGGCACCGACGTGGCTATCGAGTCCGCCGGCATCGTCCTCGCCTCCGACGACCCACGCGGCGTGGTGGGGATCCGTCGCCTGTCCGAGGCCGGCTACCGCAAGATGCTTCAGAACCTCGCCTGGGCGACCGGTTACAACATCGTGGCTCTCCCGCTGGCGGCCGGCGCCCTCGCCTGGGCCGGGGTGGTGCTCGACCCGGCGGTGGCCGCGGTGCTGATGAGCGCCTCGACGGTCATCGTGGCCGTCAACGCCCAGTTCCTGCGCGGCCTGGAACTCCGTCCCGCCGCCTGAGAAAACCCCTTCCTTGGACGTCGGCGCCCGGCTTCCGACTGCCACGGTCCGAAGAAGCGCAGGGGCGTTCCCCGGCGTCCAGAGAAAGCCCTGGGTCAGGCGTGTGAGCCGGGGTCGGCGCCCCGGCCGACGACGAACCACACCGCGTTCACCGGCTCGGGGCCCTTGTTGAAGAGGCGGTGGGGGATCGTGGAGTCGAACGAGATCGAGTCGCCGGGATCGAGCTGATACTCCTCGAAGCCCACCTGCACGCCCAGCGTCCCGGTCATGACATAGCCGTACTCCCGCCCCTGATGGCGGATCAGCGACTCGTCGGGAGTCGAGGCCCCTCCCACCTCGTAGACCGCCAGCAGGAAATCGACCCCTTCCTCACTCGGCGCAGTGAGCTGTTCCCAACGGACACCCGAGTCCAGCTCGATCTTCTTGCGTTCGTCGGGGTGCACGAGGGGGGTGGAGGCCGGGTCGGCCGGTGGTCCGTTGTCGACGTAGTCGCTGCCCCGGATGAGGTGATCGAGTGACAGGTCGAGCTCGCTGACCAGCGAGTAGAGGGTTCCGACCGACGGATTGGACTGCCCGGACTCGAGCTGGGAGACGAGACTGGGTGACACCCCCAGGCGACGGGCCAGCTCCCGTTGGCTCAGCCCCGCCTTCATACGCTCCTGGCGGAGCCGTTCTCCGATTCCGTCCAGGTGGTCGTTGGCGTTCACCACGAGCGGAGGATAGACACGCCGCGAGCGACCATGTCCAGCCTGACTGAGCGTTTTCGCCCCGAACCGGTCCGAATCCGCCCCAGCAATCGTGTGAATTGTGTAGTGTCACTGAATCCTATGGCCGGATCGTCGCGCGGAGTGAAGTGGCTTGGGCAGAGCTGAGACCATGATCGGGAACACGCCGTGAGCGGCTACCTGATCAGAGGTGGCTGTGTCATCAGCATGGACCAAAAGGTGGGTAACCACCTGGTCGGCGACGTCCTCATCCAAGACGATCGAATCGTCGAGGTGGGCTCCAACCTGCGGGCGCGCAACGCCGAGGTGGTGGACGCCTCCGACGCCATCGTCATGCCCGGTTTCGTCGACAGCCACCGTCATGTCTGGGAATCCCTCTTCCGGGGTCTCGGCGACCTCGCCGGCAGCTCCGACCCGGCGCCACTCCTCGGGCCCCACTACTCGGCCGACGACGTCTACGCCGCGACTCTGATCGGGTTGTTGGGAGCCGTGGAGGCGGGGATCACCAGCGTCGCCGATTGGGCCGACATCCGACCGGAACACGTGCCGGCCGCCCTCCAGGCTCACGCCGACGCCGCCGTGCGCACCGTCTTCGCTCCGGCCGGGGCGAGCTGGTCCGAAGACGGCGACTGGCAGGCGGCTTCGGTGGCCGTGGAGGAATCCCCGCTGCTCACCGCAGCGGCCGGCCCGCCCGTTCCGCTCCAGGACCTCGCCCGGTTGTCGGCCGAGTGGGGGAGAGCCCGCCAGTCGAACCTACGGATCCACGCCCACAGCGGCACCGACCCGTCCCAGCGTGGCGAGGTGGCCGGAGCGGCCGACCTGCTCGACGCCGACGTCACGCTGGTTCACTGCTCCAGCCTGGGGGAGAGCGACTTCGACGCCGTGGCTGCCGCCGGAGCCTCGGTTGCGCTCGCCCCGTCGAGCGAGATGGCGAAGGGCCACGAGCCGCCACCCATGCAGCGGCTGATCGATCGCCATATACGACCTGGTCTGGCGGTGGACACCGAGCGCCTGGCGCCGGGCGACCTGTTCGCCCCCATGCGGGCGGCGATCTCGATCCAGCACGCCACCCACTTCGATCTGAAGCTGGCCGGCAAGGGTGGCCTCCCCACTCTCCTCACCACCCGCGAGGTGATCCGCTACGCCACCATCGACGGCGCCAGGGCCATCGGACTCGGTCACGTCACCGGATCGTTGACGCCCGGCAAGCAAGCCGACGTCATCGTCCTTCGAGCCGACCGGCCCAACATCGCTCCCATCAACGACCCGATCGGGGCGGTGGTGTGGGGGATGGACACCTCCAATCTGGATTGGGTCTTCGTGGCGGGCCAGCCGCGTATGCGACACGGCATCGTGGAGGCCGATCTGAGTCGCGTCAGATCCCTCGCCTCGGAGGCACACCGGCGGGTGGCGTCGGCCGCCGGGATCCTCACGGGCGCAGGAGTAGAGGCATGACCACCACCGCCAAACGCGCTCCTTCTTCGGCCGTCACCTCCCTCGTCGTCTCCTCCCGCTACTTGCCCGTCTACCTGGCGATCCTCCTCCTCGTCGGGGTTGCCGCCATCTGGGCCCCGTCCACGCTCAGCAGCGTCTCGTTGCGGGCGATCGCTCCGTACGGCGCCCTCCTCGGGATCACCGCCCTGGGCCAGATGCTGGTGATCATGACGGGGGGAATCGACCTGAGCACCCCCGGCACCGTCACGCTGGCGGCGGTGATCATGGTGGGAGTCGGACAGCAGTCCGACGCTCGCATCGGCGTGGCCATCCTCACTGCCGTCGGGGTGGCGGCGCTCATCGGCCTGGTCAACGGCCTGCTGATCGGCGGTCTCAGGCTCAACGCCCTCATCGTCACCCTGGCGATCGGCGAGGTCGTCATCGGCGTCCTCAATCGGTACGGACGTTCCTTCCCGGTTCAGAGTCCCGTGCCGGCCGGGTGGTCGCAGTGGACGGGAACCCGGATCCTGGGGATCAGCCCGGTCTTCTGGATCGGGGCGCTGATCACCATCGCCCTCATCCTCGGCTTTCGGTACACCGCGGTCGGTCGACGGTTTCAGGTGGTGGGGGCCAACCCCGTCGCCTCCCACGTCGTGGGTATCCGGGTCAACCTCAACCGCATCCTGGTGTATGTGGCGGCGGCGGTTCTCTACGCCATCGCCGGCGTGGCTCTCGCCGGACTCCTCCGGACACCCGGTGTGGCCGTGACGAACCAATACCTGCTCGGGCCGATCGCCGCCGTGGTGATCGGCGGCGCCTCGCTGACCGGAGGGCTGGCCAGCTCTCTGTCCACATTCGTCGCCGCCATCTTCCTCACCGGCCTCAACCAGATGCTGCTCGCCCTGGGGCTTCCCACCGCGATTCAGTTCCTCGTCTTCGGCCTCGTGATCATCGGGGGAATGCTGGTTTCCGGTGACCGGATCATCAAGGGCGTGGAGCGGGTGCTGCGTGAACCGCGACGTTCGATTCGACCGGAAAGCGAGACCGACGAGCGATGAGAGGAAAGGAAATGTCGGGGATGGATCCGGCCAGCGGACCGTCCCCTCGAACCAGAAACCAAGGAAGGGCAGTAATGCAGAGATGGAGGAAGACATGAAACGAATCAGGTTCATCAGCCTGATCGCCGTTTTCGCCATGGTGGCGGCGGCGTGCGGGACGGCGGAGGAGGAGCCGTCGACCACCGTCGGGGCCGAAGCGCCGAGCACCACGGAGGCGGAAGCACCCACCACGACCGAGGCGGCGGCGCCGACCACCTCGGAGGCCGGCGAGGACACCACAACCACGGCGGGCGGAGGCGACAATCCGCTGGCGGAATTCGGCGAGGACCCCGAAGCGGTCGACATGTCGTTGGTCGACAAGGCGCTCGGCCCGGTGGATCCCTCGGACGAGGAGAGCTGGAACATCATTCTGGCTTCGGTGGCACGTGCCAACCAGGACCTCGACCAGGCCACCATCGACAAGGCGATGGAGTGCTGGTCCAACCAGCAGTGCGAGACCGGCACCGGCGGCGAAGTGGTGATGGGCTATGCCGACGGAGGCGGAAACGACGTCAACGTCTGGCGCGCCGTCAGCCACATGGAGGCGATCCTTCAGGCGCTCACCTACGAAGAGATCGGCACGATCATCTCGACGGCCGCCAACTTCGACGCCGACCCGGCGGTGCACGAGAACGACATCCGGTTCCTGATCCAGAGCGGAGTCGACTTCATCGTCGGCTATCCCGACATGGGTGCGCTCCTGGCACCGGTCGTGCAGGAAGCGGAGGCGGCGGGAATCCCGTACATCGCCTTCTCCGCCGGCTACGTGGGTCTGCCCGGACAGGAAGGCGCCCTCACGCCCGGCGAGGACTACACGTCGGTGGTGGGAGAGGACCTGTGTGCCCTGGGCGAGACCTTCGCCGAGACCCTGAACACCGGGGTAGGGACCGGCAAGGTGGCGCTGCTGGGTGGCACCCCCGGCAACGCCCTCTCCCTCGGCTGGCAGCGGTGCACGATCGACGCCCTGGCTGACGGGGTGGAACTCGTCAACCCGCCGGCCGACGAGAACAGCACGACGGGTGACACCAACTGGTTCAACCCGATAATCCCGGACATCTTCCGGGGCCTGCTGACCGCCGATCCCGACATCCGGGGCTACGCCTACGAGTACGCCGACGGCGTTCTCTCCGGACTGCAGGCATACGAAGAGCTGGGGGTTCCGGTCGAGAACCTCACCCTCGCCCTGCGTACCGACGAGCAGAGCCTGTTCTGCGACTGGGCGGAGCGCAACGAGCCGACGTACAACATCTTCTACACGGCGGGAGGCAACTTCCAGTCCCGGGTGGGAGTCACGGCGGCGATGCTGACGCTTCAGGACTATGAGGTCCCGGGTGAGATCACCGTGCCACATGTGATGCGGGAAGTGACCGCCGACGACTGCGACCCCGACCGAGCGAATCCGGTCGTGTCGGGTACCTCGCTGGTGCCGGGCAACGTCCTGCAGTTGATGTTCGGCGGCGGATGATCGAGACCCCAGGAGAGTCGACGACCCCGGTCCTCTAACTGACGGGCGTGTCCCGTCAGTTC
>DATABS010000006.1:0-92032 GCA_036259475.1 Acidimicrobiia bacterium
AGGGAGCGCACCAGCGCTCCCTGACTTCCGTGCCACTACTTGTCGTAGATGGCCCATCGCTGATTGGGTCGTGGCCACATGGGGTTCTCGACGACGTTCTGCATCCAGTCGCCGTAGGTGGTCGGCGCTCCCTCCTGGGCGGGCATGATCCACATGGCTTCCTCGTAGAGCACCTGCTGGAGCTCCGTGAAGATCTCCATACGGGCATCATCGTCCAACTCCGTGCGGGCCGAGTTGACAAGCTCAGTGATCCTATCGGGGTCGCTGTACCCGTCGGCGAAGCTGTTCACCAGGCCATACCCCTGGTCGGGGAGGGCACTGTCGAGCAGATAGGGAATCGGGCTCGGATAGCCCTGGCTCGTGTACGACCACATGGCCACTGGCAACGGATCCGTCGCCAAAATCTCGTCGAAGCGAGCCTCAGGCACCGCCATCACGTTGATGTGGAAGTTCGGATTCAGGGCCTCGATGCTGTCCTTGAGGGTCAGAGCGGCGCCTGTGAAAGCCTCGTGCGTCTGATCGCTGGCGATCGACACGGTGAAGCCCTCGTCCCACACGCCGGCTTCCCGGAAGAGCTGCTCAGCCATCTCCGGGTCGTGCTCATATATGGGTGCATCGGGGTCATAGCCCGTCATCCCTTGCGGGAAGACGAAGCTGCCCCGATCGGCTATTCCGCCGAGGATCCCCTCGATCATGCCTTGGTAGTCGAATGCGTAATTGAAGGCCTGCCTGATCCGTACATCCTGGAAGAAGTCGGGTGGGATCGTGTCGCCTTCCGGCATCTCGGCGATGTTCATGTTCATACCGATCTGGAGCACCTGCAGATCGAGTGTCGTGTCTATGACGGCATGGGGTATCCCCTCGACGGTGGGGACATCGGTGGGGCTGATGTCCACGATGTCGTACTCCCGGGCCTGCAAGCCTGCGGCCGGCGAGTCGACGATCAACTCCCAAAGTACCGGGAGGTGAGGCGGCTCGCCCCAGTAGTCCTCGAAGATGTCGAAGGTCATGCGATCGCCGCGCTCCCAGGACTCCATCGTGTACGGGCCGGTTCCAACCATGTTCGTCGCCATCCACTGGTTGGGCTGTCCGGCCTCGACGCCGCCGTTCTCTTCGACGGCCTCCGGGCTGACGACGCTCGCCGGAGGTGCGGAGGCGACAGTCAACAGGAAGGAGACATCGGGCTGTTCGAGGGTCACCTCGAAGGTGAAATCGTCGACGACCCGGGTCTCAGCGATGTTGGCGAACAGCTCCGACTGACCCTCGGGCAGGTCCATCTCTACCACCCGGTCCCAGGAGAACTTGACGTCGTCGGCGGTGAAGTCGGTCCCATCGTGGAACGTGACGCCCTCCCTCAGCGGGAAGGTGTAGGTCAGCCCGTCCTCGGAGATGAGTCCGTTGTCGATACTCGGCACTTCCGTGGCCAAAGTGGGAACGAGGTCCGCACTGTCCGCCGCGATGTCGAGCAGCCGATCGTACACATTGAAGATGGTGTTCATCCCGACGTCGGTGTTGGCGACGGCAGCCGGATCCAGATTGGCTGGCTGGTCGTTGACGGTGATCACCAGCGTGTCGGGATTGGGGACATCACCGCCCGTGGCACCGTCGTCCGTCGTCCCGTCGGAACCGGTACCGGCTGGTCCAGTCCCGTCAGGGGTGGCGGTGCCACATGCCGCCATGATCAGGGACACAACCAACAGCACCCCCACCAGCCAGAACGTTTGCGCAGTCCGTCTCCGTGCCATGAGGTTCCTCTCCTGTCATACCCGGGCGCCGCCTCGAGCGGCTACCAATCGATTGCACGCTAACCGGGGCCGCGAACGGCTGTCAACCGATTCCGGGGGTCTTGTGCCCGGCCCATCCGGAAGCACGGCACGATCGGTATCCGACTCCCCGATCCCCACGGCGGGGTCGACCTCCGCCCGGGAGCAAACGTATGCGCTGGTATCGTGCGCCCGAGTTCCGAGGGAGGAAGGAAACCGCCATGGTCCCGGGTGACATCGATTTCGCTGACGCCGCCGGACGTCTCCACACCGAGGCATTCGGACAGGTCTTCAACTCACCGTGGTACGCCGACGCGGTCTACGACCGGTTCTCCGACGCCGAGTACCAGCGCCGCTTCGCGGCCACCCAGGAGAAGATGCAGCGCCTGGGCCTCGACGTCCTGATCGCCTGTGGCGGTCCCAATCACTGGAGCTGGGGCAGCGGCATGCGGTGGCTGAGCAACCATTGGGAATGGCACGGGATGTCCGCCTACGCGGTGGTGCCGCCCGAGGGCGAGCCTGTTCTCGTGTGCGGGCCGGGCGGAGCTCACCGGGAAGCAGTCCGCCGGGCCACTCCTCTCGAGGACGTGAGGCACTCGCGATGGGGCAAGTCGGGTGAGGTGATCGCCGACCTCATCAAAGAGTGGGGCCTGGACACCGGGACCATCGGAATCTCGTTCGTCGATCCTGTATACGAGCACTACCTACCGGTCAACGAATACGAGCGGCTGAGAGCAGGGCTACCCGGGGCGAACCTCGAGCGAGTGGGAGACTTCTTCCACGAGCTGGTGCACCGGAAGAGCCCCGAGGAGATCGAATGCGTCCGGACGGCCGGACGGCTCATGGACCAGGCGTTTCATGCCATGGTCGCCGCCGCCCGGCCCGGAGTCACCGAATACCAGCTGGCGGCGGCCGCCACCAACGCGGTGCTGGAAGGCGGGGGCCAGATGGACTTCAACATCATCGGCTCCACGCCGATGGAAAAGCCGGGCATGGTTTTCGGCAACCCCTGGCCCTCAGGAAGACGGCTGCAGGAGGGCGACATCATCATCAACGAGCTCGCCTGCGGCTACAACGGCTACACCGTTCAGATCGGCTCCCCCATCTGCATCGGGGAGCCGCCGGCGTGGATACGAGCGTTCTTCGCCGACGTGACGGAGGGCTACGACCTGATGGTCGAAAAGCTCAAGGGCGGAAACACCTGGAACGACGTGATGGTCGAGAGCCGCTTCTTCCGGGAGAAGGGGTACGACTCTCGCCCGCTGTATCTCCACTGCATCGACTTCATCAGCCATCCGCCTCACGTGATGTGGGACCGGGTGACCTTCGACGACGGCGATCAGGTGCTGGAGCCGGGGGTCGTGGCGATGCTCGAGCCGACGATCATCACCCCCGACGGCCGCCTCGGAATCTTCTTCGGGCGCACGTACGTCATCACCGACGGCGGTCACGAGCAGGTCACGATGTTCCCCCACGAGCTGATCGTCATCTAGCGGTCAAATGTCCTCGCCTCGCTCTGCTCGCTCGAGGGCGAAGAGACGGTCGAGCATGGGGACCAATTCGGTGAGCGCCTCGTCCTCGAGGATGCGGACGATCGTCGAGATTCGAACCGACATCTGCTCCAAGCGATGCACGAGCTGCTGGCGCGGCTCGCCGGAATCGATCTCCTCGGCGAGAAGCCGCTCGATGGCCGTCCGGTAGTCGTCGCAGCTGTCGAGCAGTCCATAGAAGGACTGCTCCAACGCCCTCGTCTTTTCCGTTACGACCTCGTGCGGCTTCACATCCACCTCCGCCAACGGTATGGCAGCTCGACCACTCCGGGCTCGTCGGCGGTCTCGATCAATTCGAAGAGGTCCTCCAAAATTCTTCGCTGCTGGTCGGGCCGGTCGGGCTCACCGAACGGGTTGCCGAGCGGGAATCGTACGTAGGCGGCACGAGGGGACTTCATCGCCAGCGTGATCTCCGGTCGCAGGCAGACGCTGACCGTGGCGATACCGGCCTTCTCGAGCTCCGATTGGACCAGTCCGACCGACCGGTGACACATCGGTCAGCCGGGAACCATCACCGCGACATCCACTTCGGCGTCACCCAGGACCCCTGCCAGAGCGGGGGCGGTCTGATCGGCGATCGGGCGCGGATCGGGATTGAAACCCATCATCCCGACATGAACCGGCGAGGCCGACCCTACCCGTCCATCGGCGACCGCCTCGTGGAGCCGGTCGAGCGGAAACACCACGTTGGGATCCCGCTCGGCTGAAGCGGTGTCGTAGTGGGTGTGGGTGAAGCGGAGGCGCCGCAGATCGACTCCGTCGGGGATCAGGCGGTAGCTCGGATCGCCGGCGACGGTCTCGACGTGGAATGGCGGTTGATCGTCGAGGTGCACGCCCGCCGAGCTGACGAGGGCGACCCGGGCTTCCGACAAGGGTTTGGCCAATGGACTGAACTGCTGATGCTCGACCTCCCGGGGATTGGACCCCTGATGGTTGGCGGCGATGAACTCCACCCACTGGTCGTACTTGCCCCGATAGGCGTCCGGATCCAGCTTCACGGCAATCTCATCGAGCCAGCTTGTCGGCGAACCACTGGAAGGTCGCCGGCGCCCAGTGGTCGAAGTACTTGAAGGCGCAGTGCCCCGCATCGGCGTACACCCGTGCCTCCTTGCCGGTGGCGGGTCCCGTCTCGAGCATGAAATAGATGTTGCCGATAGGAGCCAGATGGTCGTGCTTCCCGTTGATCATCAACACCGGCATCGTGATGTTGTCCAGGATCCCCTGCTCCGAGAGAGCCCAATGCCCGAACTCTTCCCGCTCCTGCTCGACCGAGGTTCCGGGGAACGACGGTGGGTCGTCTGGGGCGCCGAAGCGCCATGTCGCCCGTTCATTGCGGACCCGAACGAACTCTTCCAGTTCCTCGTCCCCCATCACGTAGCCGAAGGGATGTCCGGCGCTGGCCACGACCGCCTTCACCTTCTCGGGCACGGTGCCCGCCAGTTGCATGACCGAGTAGCCGCCCCGGCTGATGCCGAATGCTCCGATCCGCTCACCGTCCACCTCCTCACGAGAGGCGAGGTAGTCGATCGCCGCCTCCCAGGCCGACACCGACTCGGGGGCCCACGGGAAAGGATTCTCGCCGGTCCCGGGACCATCCATCACCAGGGAGGCGAGCCCGTTTTCCATGGATAGATCCTGCGCCCAGCCGCGGTCCTCCTTGAATACGTCGGCGCCGCACATGATGAGAACGGCCGGGACCGGCACGTCGGAGGCCGGGGCCCGGAAGTGGGCACGGATCGTCTTCCCCTGGTGGTCGAAGTCCACCACCTCCATCGGCGGGTCGAGGTGGGCACATGCCTTGAGGTAGGCGCGGGCACACTCCTCCGACACCTCTCGTTTCACATCGCTTATCTCGCCGGGGAAGCGAGCTATGGCGTAGTAGGTCTTGGCCTGGAGGAACTCGCGTCGGGCGCCGTCGTAGTCGCCCGCCCCTTCCAACCGGTCACCCTCCGCTTCGTGGCGGCTCGCTACTTCTCGCCAGACCGGAACCCACTTGTCCTGAGTCGTTCCCTCCAGCCTGGCGACCGTCGACTCCAGCTCGCCGATGTCATCGATCATCGAGAACCACCGGCGGTAGAAGCCGCCATGGACCACCACGAACGGATCTTCGTTGGGAGCGAATCCCAGCTCTTTCGTCGTCATCTCATCCTCCTCTTATTTCCGTCACCCGTCGCAGGCGAGAACGTCATTTGCCCACCACTTCCTCGATCGACGTGCCCAGGTCGTCGAGGATCACAATGGCAGCGTTGCGGCCGGGACCGCCCGTGATCGACCCCCCGGGATGGGTGGTGGCGCCGGTCTGGTACAGCCCCGGGATCGGCATGCGGTGTTGGGCCCAGCCCGGCACGGGCCGCTGGGCACCCCCGTAGGCGAGGCCCCGATCGCCTCCGTGGATGGTGCCCCGCCACATGTGCGGGTTCGTGGCCTCGATGTCGACCGGGCTCTTGGCCTTCTTGGCGAGAACCTTGTCGTCGGTCAGGTTGGGGGCGCATTGTTGCAGTACCCGGAAGTGCTCCTCCGCCAGGGGATCCTTGCCGGTTTCCCAGTCCCCGAACTCCTCCGGCGCCTCGTACGGAGCCATGCTGAGGATCTTGACGGTGTGATGGCCCTCCGGTGCCCGAGATGGGTCGACGACTGTCGGCGTGGCGAACAGTAGGAACGTCCCCGGCCGGTGCAGGTGCCGCCGGCGCAGACCTCGGCCGAACTCGATCACATCCTCGGCCCAGGGCGCCGGGCCTGCGGACACCACTTCCAACGCCTCACCGTCCTCGACCGGGAATCGCGGCGCCTCGGTCGTGGCGTAGTAGGAAGCGAAGGACGACAGTCCCTCGTCGTAGGTGTCGACGCCATACAGAAAGTCCTCGCCCCACAGATGCTCCGGCGCCATCCCGACGAGGTTCTTGATGTGGATCGAGGAGACGACTGCCTGTCGGGCCCGATATTGCTCTCCGGCGGACGTCTCGACGCCGACACACCGGCCGTTCTCCATGATCAAAGAGGTGACCAGCGTGTCGGTCACGACCGTGCCTCCCGCCGCCTCGATCGCGGCTACCAGGGCCCGCGGCAGGCTTCCCGAGCCCTGGAGGGGCACGGACCAGCTGCGGCGCTGCCGCCCACCCGCCAGGGAGTAGGCGAGATAGCCGGAGCCAGGCGAGTCGAGGGGCTGGGCGGTCTGGAATGCCATCCAGGCCATGAAGGCACGCATCTGACGGCTTTCGAACTCCCGGCGGATCACCTCCCAGGCGGACATGACGTTGCGCCTCCGCCACTTGAGGCCGTCGGGGTGGGTGGTCAGGGCCTCGTCCAGCGAGGGGCCGTATCCGATGGGCGTGAAGCGATACTTCCCGTACACCGATTTCACCCGCTCGAACTCGTCGAGCATCTGCTGGTAGGCGGCGGCATCCTCCTTCGAGAAACGGCTGATCTCGTCCAACGTCCGATCGAGATCCAGCCACATCGTGAAGTGGTCACCGTCCGGGAACACCACGTGCGCCACCGGGTCGGGGTCGACATACTCCAGGCCGAATTCGGAGACGAGCCCCAGCTCGTCCCGGGCGAGAACGGGGTTGACCTGGATCAGGGTGTGACCGGTGGAGCAGGTGTCGAATCCGTACCCGGGGAGGAGGATCTCTTCGGTCGCCGCCCCGCCTCCGGCTACTTCCCGGGCGTCCAGCACAACGACACCATGGCCGGCTCGCGCCAGGTAGGCGGCGGTGATGAGGCTGTTGTGCCCGCCTCCGGCAATCACGAAATCGGTGGTGTGGGTCATCGCTCCTCCTTGGGTGGTACGACGGGAATCAGTAGATGGGAGAGATGGTCGGGACCGACGTGGACGGTGACCGTTCCACCGAAGACCGCCGCCGGCCGGTCGTCCGGGTCGGCGTGTGTCATTCCGCCCGTGCCGCGGGTGGCGTAGTAGAAGCGCTCGCCGTACTCGTCGAGTGGGCCTCGGTATTCGTAGTCGCGGCCTCGTATCCAGAGTCCCAGCCGGTATCCGGCAGGAATGGTGATACATGTGGGGACGATCTCGATGTCGAGCTCGTAGATCTCATCGGGCGTGAGAGGATCGACCCGATCGTGGGAGTGGAACGGCTGCCACGGCCGACTCCGCTGCGGGTCGAGTGCCCGATGTGAGGCGCGCAGCCAGCCGTTGGCGATCGGCGTGTTGGGGTCCGTCGATCCTTCGAAGGTCACCTCGTTACCTTCCGGATCGAACAGCTGGACGATCAAGAACACGTCGGCGTCGATAGTCGAGGACGAAACGAAGACCTTGGCGGCCAAGGGGCCTGTGATCTCGACTTCGGAGGCGAAAGGGTCGGTGGTGAACCGGAGTCCTTCGCCGAGGGCCTCATATTCCAGTTGGGCCGCCGAGGGAGGAGTCGCGGCGAGCGAGCCGTTGCCGTGGAGATGGAGCGGTGTCCATCGGGTGCGTGCCAACGGCCATTCATCCTCCCCTCTCCATACGAAGCGCTCGCCGGGATGGCGGACGTTGAGCTGCACCCGGGGGGTGCGATCCCAGCCGTTCTCGACATCCTTGAGAAAGTGGTCGAAGAACCGCTTCTGCACGTCTCGCCCGTAGGCGGAATAGAAATGCGTCCAGTGGGTGTCGCCGTGCACCTCTAGCCACTTCTCATCGGACGGAGCCTCGACAAAGCCGTTGAAGTTGCCTCGGGGGTGGATTCCCTGGCCTCCCCAGTTGGCGGCGGAGAGGAACGGCACGGTGATCCGGCTCAGGTCGATCGTTCGCTCCCGATGCCACTCGTCGCACAGCGGATGGGCTTTGATGTCGGGGAACGACTCGATCCGGTTCTCGGCGAGTTCATCCTCCGGCAGCGTCACAGGCCCTGCCACCGATTGGCCGGTGTTGGGGTTGCGGGGAGCGCGGTCCCCCTGGCCGTACTGGATCGGGTTGATCTGGCGTTCCTGCCATCGTTTCGTGAACTCGCTCAGGATCCCGCCGTGGTAGTAGGCGTCCCGATATGGGTCGGTGAAGCCCTCCCAAGCGATGAACGCCCTCAGGTGCTCCGGCTGGCGGGCAGCGGCGGCCCAGGCCATGACGGCGTAGTAGGAGATTCCCATTATTCCGACCCGCCCGTTGCTCCACGGCTGGGCTGCCGCCCACTCGACCGACTCGGCGATGTCGTCGTACTCGCCGGGGTTGCGAGGCCACAGCACGCCGGGCGACCAGCCCGCTCCCCGGGAATCGATCCTGACCACGACGTAGCCGTCGGGAACCCACCGCTCGGGGTCCGTCACCTCCCAGGCTTGGTACTTCCCGGTGGATCCGTGCAACACGGTGGGGTCCTTGGCCAACAGCTTGTCCCATTGCATGTGGTAGATGGGACCGCTGAAGGGCAGCCCCTTGGCATAGACGCCGTGCGACAGGATCACCGGATGACGACCCTCCCGTGGGGGCCGGAAGACGTCGGCGCGGAGGGTCGCCCCGTCGCTGAGGCGCACCGGCACCTGGTAGTCGATCACCATCCCGTCGGCCTCGTGGGTGAAGGTGAGGTCGTCGGCGGTCACGCCGTCGTTGCTCCCAGCTGGCGGGCCATCCAGTCATTCACCCAGGGGGCGAACCGGTAGGACAGGTTGTTGACCCCGTGAACGCCGTTTTCGACTTCGATCAGCACCGCGTCGGCTGCCTCGGAGGCGATCCGACGGGCGTGCTCGGCGGGGATGAGCGGGTCCTGTTGGCCGTGCACCACCACTAGCGGCTGGAGGATTTTCTCGGCGACTCCTTCGAGGGTCAGCGCCTTGGCCATCTCCCTGGCCTCCGCCTCGCTCTGGGACCACGAGTAGTGACGGAAGGCGCTCCGGGTCACCAGAGGCAATTCGTCGTACACCTCTCCCCAGTCGTAAGGCCCGCCGTTGGCAACGACCGCCCGAAGACGGGGTTCGAAGGCGGCCGCCCGGCAGGCGTAATAGCCGCCCAGGCTGGCTCCGATCAATCCGATGTTTCGGGTGTCGACGTCTCCCCGCTGCTCGAGCGAGTCGATGGCAGCGGCGACGGCCACCTCGTAGTCGTGACGGAGCGGAAGCCGCGTGCTCATCTCACCCTGTCCGGGACCGTCGAGGCTCAACACGCCCATTCCACGGCGCAGTAGCGGGCCACGGGACCCGTGGCGGGTCTCTTTGGTGGAATCCAACCCGGGCAGGACGATCACCAGTGGCGATGGCGAGTCGCCTCGGGGAAGGCTCAGCAATCCCGTGAGGTCGTGCTCGGGAAACGGGATCGCCACCTTCTCGACGGATGGCTCCTGATAGTCGAGGACCCGGTCGTGGCATTCGACCATCTTCTCCAAACCACGGCGATGCTGTTCCTCGTCCTCGACGGAGAGGAAGTAGGACAGGTGATATGCCCGGGCCGCCGTCAGGAAGGAGCCGACGGCCGAGATCCGGCGCCCTTCCTCCCATGCCGTCGTCCCCTGGTCTTCATGGACCGCGGCGATGCGCATCCACTCAGGACCCCAGTCCTGCCAGCTGTCGATGTTGGCGAGAGCCGCGGTGATGTCACCCAGTGGGATCTGGCCGGCGATGAAGCGCGCCGTCCAGATGTCGAGAACCTCCTGGACGATCGGATCGGCATGACGGAGCGTTCGGGTCGACGAAGGATCGACTCTCACGCCAGGGTGCCCGCCATCTCGACCATCGGAGCCACCTCGACGGCCTGGCCGTTGCGCCGGGACGACTCCAGGGCGGCGTGGACTATCGCCAGCGCCCGGATCGCTTCGAGGGCTCCCACCTCGATGTTGGCCTCGCCACGAATCGCAAGTGCGAACTCGTCGAGTTGCTCGCGGAACATGTCGGTGTGGGGGATCTCCACCTTGGGGCGCACCGACTCCCGGTAGGCTTGGCTGACGAGGCTGCTCTTGGCGTCGGCCAGATGGGATTGGTCCCAGTTGTTGAAGTCGAGGTCGTAGAACAGGTTCGCTTCGGTGCCCTGGAGACGCAGCTGGTAGACACCGGGTGAAGCCCAGCCCGTGCCCAGATAGCCGAGTTCGCCGGCTTCGAACTCGAGGATCGACATGATGGCGTCGGGCACCTCGGCCTTGGTGTAGAGCTTGCGGGCGTGGCTGGAGACAGCCGCCACCGGGCCCAGCAGGTATTGCAGGTTGTCGGCGTGGTGTACGCCCAGCTGGATCAGCGCTCCGCCCGGGCTCTTGTCGGCGTACCAACGCCACGTGTCCGTGGTGAGCTCCAGCCCGCGCTCGTTGGAGAAGTTGGCCTCCGCCAGGGAGACCCGCCCGATCTTCCCCTCGTCGATCCACTGTTTCATCACCCGGTGACCGCCGAGACGGCGGGCGCTGTGACCCACTGCGAAGGGCAGGCCGGAGGCGGAGGCCGCCCGCGCGATATCACCGGCGTCCTCCATCGTGTGGGCGATCGGCTTGTCGGTGTAGACAGCCTTGCCGGCGTCGAGGCACTGGAGGATGACGTCCTTGTGCGTGTCGTTCGGAGTGGTGACGAGAACCCCCTCGACCTCGGGATCGGCCAGAAGCTCGTCGAGCGTTCCAGCCGACCGGGCAATGCCGAACTCCTCCTGGAACGCCGAACGCTTCTCTTCTGAGCGGGAGAAGCAGCTGACGAGATCGATCAGGTCGCCCCGTTGGGCACCCCGCGCCAGCACCCGGGCCCAGCGTCCCAGACCGATCGAAGCGAGCCTCACCCTGTCATCCATCGTTCTCTCCTGTTCGTCCCTCGAGGACCAGATCCAGTTCCTCGATGTTGTTCTTGAAATCGTCGTGAGGGAAGAAGCAGACGAGGCTCATCGGCTCGTCCGCCAACGTGGCGTGGGCGATACCGGCTGGGATCCGATACCACGAGCCCGGACCGACGGGATGGAAGATGCCGTCGATCCACACCCGTCCCGAGCCCGACACGACGAACACGACCTCTTCGCTCCGGCGATGGACGTGGGGGGAACGTCGCTCGACCGGCTCGATCGTCACCTGCCGTACCGTCGATTCGCCCTGGCCGGCGACCGCGAACGGGTTGGCGGTCCGGCGACCCGGGAAGTCGCGGTACTCCAGCTCCCCTGGGCCGATGACCGTCACGAGCCTCGCCTCCGAATCTTCACGATGGATTGCACGGTGGTGGCGATCTCATTCGCCACCGTGGCGGCGAAGGCGCCGGCACGTTCTCGGTCCGCCCAGGCGGGATTCCCGTACCAGCCGTCGTCGGCGATCTCGGTGACATCGGTGATGTAGCCGTAGGTCTCCTTCGAGCGCCGCATGGCGTCGAGTTCGTCGGCCCCCTCCGGACGCGTCGGCTCCGTCACACGATCGAGCTTGGCGAGAGTGGGGTCATGAGCGAGGACCGCCAGCGTCTCGATGCCCCCGCCGTGAGTCAGCTCACCGCCGTGCGGTTCGTAGATGCGCTGGGCGGCGTAACAGGCGTGGGCAGTGACAACCAGCGCCCCGTGGCGGTTCTGGACGTCGGTGGCCACGGCGTCGAGTGAGGCGTTGTTCCCCTCGTGCCAGTTGACGAATACGAGGGTCTTCGCCCCCATGTCGATCAGTTCCTCGCACAGGTTGCCCACATAAGCCTCGAACACATCCCGCCGGAGCGAGATCGTCCCGGGATGCCCGGCGTGGATCGGCGTCACCCCGTATTGACCCGCCGGGACGAGCAGGGCATCGAGGCGGTCGGCCAGCACCTCGCTCACCAGCGCGGCGGCCATGGTGTCGGTGCCGCACGGAAGGTGGGGACCGTGCTGCTCGACGCTGCCAAACGGCATCACGGCCACGCCGCGGCGGCCCAGAACAGCCGCAACGTCCGGGGAGGTGAGGTCGTAGATCGATCTTCGCTCACTCATACCGATGCCTCCGTGGGGCTCACGATTGGATGGAGCGGCGGCTCACCGTTCAGGATGCGCCGCGCCTCCTCCGCTCCTTGCCGGCGAAGCTCCAGCTCGGTCTCTTCGGTGTACCAGGACATGTGGGGGGTCAGAATGAGCCGGTCGGCGACCGGTTCGAGCATCCCGATGTCGGGCGGCTCGTTCTCGAAAACGTCGAGCGCGGCGATAGCGGGGCGACCTTTCTCGAGGGCGTCGACCAGGGCCGGGGTGTCGATGAGCGCACCCCGGGCGGTGTTGACGAGAACCGAGCGGGGCCGCATCGCCTCGAGCTCGGAGGAGCCCAACAGGTGACCACCAACCTTGGGAGGAGCATGCAGCGTGACGACGTCGGCTCGACTAAGCAGCTCCTTCAAACTGCACAGAGTCCCTGAGGCCACCTCTTCGACCAGCGGATCGCACACCAGGAATCGTTCGAACCCCACCCCGGCCAGCATGTCGGCCACTCGCCGGCCGATCCGCCCGTAACCGACAACCCCAACGGCCAATGAGGCTGGTAGATGGAGCGGTCGGAGATGGGCGAATCCCCAAGCTCCGGTCCGTATGTGCCGGTCTGCCATCGGCAGCCGGCGGATGGCCGCCAGGATCAGTGTCACGGCATGGAGGGCCACCGCTTCGGTCCCGTAGTCGGGGACGTAAGAGACCCACATCCCCCGTTGGCGCGCCGCCTCTAGATCGACGCTGTCCACGCCCACACCCAGACGCACGATGGCGGGGCAGTTCAACTCCTGCAGCGTCTCGGCGTCAAAACGGGGTGCCGCCCCGGCAAGGATCACATCGGCGCCGCTGGCTACCCCGACCACCTCGGAACGGTCGCGTCCCGGCCCAAACACCACCTCCACGTCACCCAGGACACCACGCTCGAGATCGAAATCGTCGAAGCGGGTACCGAGAATCGCCACCTTGGGCCGCGAGGAGTCCACCGCGGCTGAGTGTAGGACAGCAATCGATTGCGCAGCAACCGGACCGTCAAAGACCGAAGAGTCGGGCGGCGTTCCCCCCCGAGATGGCGGCGATGTCGTTGTCCGAGAGCCCCTCCACCTGGCCGACCAGCCCCAAGGGGTCCGGCTCGCTCATGTCGAAGGGAAAGTCGGTGCCCACCATGACCCGGTCGACGCCGACTATCTCGATGAGGTGCTTCAGGTAGAGAGGCTGGAACACCATCGTGTCGTAGAAGAGCCTCTTCATGTAGTGGCTGGGTGGTCGTTCGGGGATGTTGACACGGGTCTCGGGCCGTACCTCCCAGGTGTGGTCGGACCGGGAGGCATAGAAGGGCAGGTAGCCGCCCCCGTGAACGAGAACCAGCTCGAGTTCGGGCAGCTCCTCGAACAGCCCCGAGAAGATCATGCGGGTGGCCGCCACCATCGTCTCGAGGGGATTGCCGATGCAGTTGGTGAGGAAATAGTCGCCCAGCCGTTGACCTTCGGGGTAGCCGCTCGGATGGAGGATCACCGGCATCTGGAGTTCGCTGACCGCCTCCCAGAATGGTCGAAAGCGAGGTTCGTCCAGGTTGTGCCCGTTGACCGTTCCACCGATCTGGAGCCCCCGAAATCCGATCGCTGCAGCCCGTTCCGCCTCGCTCATCGCGGCGTCGATGTCCTGGAGCGGCACGGTGGCCCCCAATCCGACGAACCGGTCGGGACGGTCGGCCACCGCGGCGGCGAGCCGATCGTTCTGCATCCGCGCGAGCTCAGAGCCGAGCTTGGGCGGCGTCCAGTAGAAGTACTCGGAGACGAACGTGGCCAGGCCCTGGAGGTCGATCCCCATTCGGTCCATGTGCTCGATCCGCGCCTCGGGGTCGGTGAGAGCGGCGACGATGGTCGGGAACATCGCCCGGTTCTGCTGCCTGGAATCCTCACTCATGTGGTAGTCGTACGGCTCGTACTCGGGCCGGAAATGGGGGGCGGCTAGCTCACGGGTGGCGGGCGTGGCGAGGTGGCAGTGGATGTCGACCGTGGGCTGATCGCTCATGTTTCCTCGCTGTTGACCGATCGGGCCTCGAAGGCCTGAATCGCCAGCCGGAGGTGGTTCACGACCGCCGCCACGGCGGCATCGGTGTCGCCCTTCTCGAGAGCGGAGAGGATCTCGGCATGATCGTGTATGGCAGTCTCCCGCAGGTTCTCGACCTCCTTCAGCGAGGCCCCGATGTACATGACCGACGCATCTTCCAGACCCCGGATGATCGCCGATAGACGGCGGAAGCCGGCCGCCTCGTAGATCGTCAGATGGAACTGTCGGTTGGCGTCGACCCACTCGGCCGAATGGGGCTCGGAGGCCATCCTGGCATGAAGGGTTTCCAGCTTGGCGAGCAGCGCAGGTGTCACCTTGGGCACCGCCAGACGGAGGGCGAAAGGCTCGAGGACTTCGCGGATCATGTAGATCTCCCGAAGCTCGTCGCCGCTCAGCTCATGCACCACCGCCCCCCGATGGGGATCGAACCGGATGAGCCCCTCGGAGGCCAGGTCGCGCAGGGCCTCGCGCACCGGCGTGGTGCTCACCTCGAGCATTGCGGCCAGGTCGGCCTGGACCAGCCGGGTCCCGCCGGCGAGCTCGCCGCTCAGGATCACGCGCCTGAGCACATTCCGGACGAACTCGTGGGCGGTCTGCCGAGCGCCCGAGAAGGTGGCTTGGGCCAAAGGGGCGAGCTGGCGGATGTCGGTCCCGTCGCTCACCGACCGTTCGCCACCTCGATGAAGCAGCCACTTCGAGCCGCCTCGACTGCCGCCTCCAGAACGGCAACGACCGCCAGGGCCTCCTCTCCGCCCACCTCCGGACGTCCGGACTGGCGAACCACCCGGGCGAACTCCTCCAGCTGGTCCACCACCGGGTCGACCTGGGGCAGCGCCCTGATCCGGCGCTCCCGCTCGCCCCTCACCTGAAACTCGAGCACGGCACCGTCGTCGACGGTGAAGGCGGCCCCTTCAGTTCCATGGAGGGCGAGACGTATGTTCCAGGGAGTGAAGAAGGAAGTCAGCAGTGTGCCAACCGCCCCGCTGCTGAACTCCAGAAGCAAGCCGGTGGCTTCGTCGATCGTGAACGCCCGGCCCGGGCGGGTCACCGCTGCGACACGAGCGATGGGACCCGCAAGGTAGAGGAAGTTGTCGACCTGATGAATGGCGAGCGAGGTGATGGAGCCCAGCGGGCTCTCCTCGGCGTTTCGGCGCCACGCCTCGTCCGCCATCGTGAACCCGTTGGGCAACGAGTGGTTGGCCTCGAGCATCTGGATGTCGCCGATCTCGCCCTCGGCGATCATCCGGTGCATGGCGCGATGGGCCGCCAGTCGGCGGCGCTGGTGACCGACTTGGAGAACGATCCGGCCCTTGGCAGCCGCGTCTACTGCCGCCCGGGCGTCATCGACCGTAAGGGTGAAAGGCTTCTCCATGAAGACGTGTTTTCCCGCCGACGCCGCCTCCTCGACGATCTGCCGATGACTGGAGTGGGAGGTGGCCACGAGCACCGCTTCGACGTCGTCGTCAGACAAAACCGATTGGAGATCGGGCGCCGTCCTACATCCGAGCGCAGCGGAGAACTCGTCACACTTTTCCGGAGTGCGGGCATAACACGAGACGATCTCGATCTGCCCCGTGGCAGCGGCCGCCCGGGCCAGTTCCTTGCCCCACCATCCCACACCGATGCTGGCCGCTCTCACAGGTTCCGTCACGGGCGCTCTCTCCTCGATTCGCGGGGTCGGGCCGGATCTTATACGTTGCAAAGTTTTCCGGCCAGGCTGGGCGTGCGTGCTAGCAATCGATTGCAGGCAAGGCTATAAAGGAGTCGTGCCCGATACTCCCACCTTCACGCCCGTATCCCGGCGTCGACGCGAGGATCGACGCTTCGTGACGGGGGCGGGTCGTTATGTCGCCGATCTGGCTCCATCGACGACGCTCCACCTCGCTTTCGTTCGTAGCCCGGAGGCGCATGCCTCGATCACAGGGATTGACACGGAGATGGCTGTGTCGGCAGAGGGAGTCGTGGGCGTATTCACGGCGACCGATCTCGATCTCGCCGACATCCCGGGGGACAGCATCGCCGTCGAATCGCCCGACTTTCCCCGCCCCCACCTCGCACGGCGCAAGGTGCGTTACGTGGGCGAACCGGTAGCGGTCGTAGCCGCCGAGTCACCCTATCGGGCCGCCGATGCCGCCGACTTGGTATGGGTCGAATACGAGTCGCTCCCAGCCGTCAGCGACCCGAGGCGAAGCCTGGAAGGCGACGTCCTGCTTCACGACGCCGCCGGGACCAACGTGGTCGAGCGCTGGGAGTTGGGATCCAGCGACTGGCCAGGTCGGGCCGACGTAGACGTGGAGATCGAGGTTCGCAATCAGAGGCTGGCGCCGACTTCGATCGAGCCGCTGGCGATGC
Organism: Acidimicrobiia bacterium; assembly: GCA_036259475.1. Lineage (GTDB taxonomy): Bacteria > Actinomycetota > Acidimicrobiia > Spongiisociales > ZC4RG35 > ZC4RG17. The sequence continues at coordinate 16,533 of DATABS010000006.1, forward strand.
TCGCTGTCCCCGAAGACGACGGCCACCTGACCGTCTACATCAGCCATCAACGACCGCACGGCTTCCAGGCCCGCCTCAGCAAGCTTCTCCCCATCGATCCGGAGAAGCTGCGAGTGATCGTTCCCGACGTCGGGGGGGCATTCGGGATGAAAGGCATGACCTATCCCGAGTACACGGTCGCCGCGGCGCTCGCCCTCCGACTGGGACGACCCGTGCTCTGGGCTGAGCGACGGCGAGAGCACCTGAGCGGCGGCACCCATGGGCGCGGGTCGAGTCACCGGGTCCGTCTGGCCGGCACCTCGGACGGCCGGGTCGAGCGAGCCGAGATCCACATGCTCGCCGACGTAGGCGCCTATCCCCACAACGGCACCCCGATCCCGACCTTCTCCCGGCTGGTGGCGGTGGGTCTCTACGACATCCCCGACCTGTGGCTCACGACCACTTCCGTCGTCACGAACCGGGCTCCCACCGGCTCCTACCGGGGAGCGGGGCGTCCGGAAGCTGCCTATGCCATCGAACGGGCTCTCGACGCGTTCGCCCGCGCCGCCGGACTCGATCCGACCGAAGTGCGGCTCAAGAACTTCATCCCGTCCGCGGATCTGCCTTACCTCACCGCCACCGGAGCCCTGTACGACTCAGGTGACTACGCCGCCGCCCTCCGGCGCGCGGTGGAGCTGGTCGACCTCGACGAGCTCCGCGCCGAGCAGCAGAGGCGCCGAGAAACCGGGGCTGACCCCATTGGCGTCGGGTTCGGCGCATTCGTGGAGCGAGCCGGAGGAACTGTCAACACGGGCGAGTACGGCAAGGTCGAAGTCGGACCGGAGGGCACCGTCGTAGTCCGGACTGGATCGACTTCTTCGGGCCAGGGACACGAGACCGCCTGGAGCCAGATCGCGGCTCAAGCTCTCGGAGTCGACCCTGACAGCGTCGTGTTCGTAGCCGGCGACACCGACAGCGTGGCCCGCGGTACGGGAACCGCCGCCAGCCGCTCCACTCAGATCGGGGGCTCGGCCGTCTGGCGGACCGCCCAAGTGGTCCGCCAGCGATCGATCGAGATCGCGGCCGACCTACTCGAGGCCTCGGCGGACGATGTCGTGCTCAGCGAGGGCAAATTCTCGGTGGCCGGAGTGCCGGGATCCGGCATCGGTTGGGAGAAGGTGGCGGCCGCCGCCGCCGAACGCGGCATCGAGCTGGCGGCGGAGGAATGGTATGTGCCGGGAGCCCAGACGTTCCCCTACGGAGTGCATGTAGCGGTAGTGGAGGTGAGCCTGGAAACCGGCGAGGTTCGACTCCAGCGGATGGTGGCCGTCGACGATTGCGGCAACGTCATCAACCCGATGATCGTCGAGGGACAGCTCCATGGTTCCCTGATGCAAGGCATCGGACAGGCGATGTACGAAGGGATCCAATACGGCGACGACGGTCAGCTCCTCACCGCCACCCTCATGGACTACTCCCTCCCGCGCGCCGCCGATGCTCCACCCATCGTCTCGGAGCGCCTGGTCCATCCGGCTCCTTCGAACGCACTGGGGGCCAAGGGGACCGGCGAAGCCGGCTGTATCGGTGGACCACCGGCGATCGTCAACGCCGTCCTAGATGCGCTGGCTCCCTATGGGGTGAGGTCGATCGACATGCCCCTGCGCCCCGCGACCGTATGGAAGGCGCTGGTGGAGGGATCCTATATGATGCAAGAACCTGGCCGAGGAAAGGACGGTGATGGCAGCCGAGCCCTGGAAGACTGACCGCTGGTTCTCCAGCCCCTGGAACTACCACCCCGACGTCACCGCGGATTTCAACCTTCCCGACAGCCTGCAGATCCACGACGTCACCTTGCGCGACGGCGAGCAGCAAGCAGGAGTCGAGTTCACCACCGCAGACAAGCTGCGGCTGGCGGAGGCGTTGAGCGAGGCGGGGATCCACCGGATCGAGGCCGGCCTGCCGGCCGTATCACCGGCGGATGAGGCGGCGGTCCGCCAGATCGTCGACGCCGGCCTGGACTCGGAGATCTACGCCTTCTCGCGCTGCATGGTGCCAGACGTGCAGTTGGCTATCGACTGTGGCGTATCGGGAGTGGTGATGGAGATTCCCTCCAGCCACCACCTGATCGAGAAGGCCTACCAGTGGCCGGTCGAGCGGGCCATCGAGGCCTCGGTCGAGACGACGAAGATGGCCCACGAGGCGGGTTTGAAAGTCTCGTTCTTCCCGATCGATGCCACCCGGGCCGGAATGGTGGAGCTGTTGGACGACCTGGAGGCGGTGGCCCGCGACGGCCATGTCGACACCGTCGGCTTGGTCGACACCTTCGGGGTGACGTCGCCGCATGCCATCCGCTTTTTCGCCCGCCAGGTGGCTCGCCGGCTCGAGGTTCCCCTCGAAACCCACTTCCACATGGATTTCGGGATGGGGGTAGCCAACACCGCCCTGGCGGTGGCCGAGGGTGCCACTGTGATCCAGACGACCGTGAACGGCATCGGGGAACGCGCCGGCAACGCCCCCATGGAAGAGACGGTGCTGGCTCTGTTGACGATGTACGGCATCGACATGGGCATCAAGACCGAGCGTTTCTACGACATCGCCCGTTTGGTCGGCGAGCTCTCCGGAGTCCAACAGCCCTCCAACCGGCCGGTGACGGGCGAGCGCCTCTTCCATGTCGAGTCGGGAATCATCACCACCTGGTTCAAGAACGTGGGCGACGAGAACCTGACCGAGGCGTTCCCCTACCGGCCGGAGCTGGTCGGACAGGCCTACCCCCAGGTCGTGCTCGGGAAGGGGTCCGGGCTCGACTCCGTTGCCCTATGGCTCGACCGCCACGGTATCGAAGACGCCACGTCCAGCGAGATCGAAGAGATACTCCGCGAGGTGAAGGCCCGCTCGCTGGAGAAGAAGGGGCTGTTGGACGACGAGGAGTTCCTGGCCATCGTCGACAAGCTCATTCCCGACAAAGCGAACTGAACCGCGACCGAGGTCGCACCCGAACAGGAGGACCGATGAGAGAAGCATTCGGTGTGCTCAACACCGACTGGAAGGAAGGCATCAACTGGGCCAACGTCCGCGAGTGGCGTCTGAAGCGGGCCCACGAGGCGATGGAGCGGGCCGGTCTCGGGGCGCTGCTCTTGTTCTACGACGAGAACATGCGTTACGTCTCTTCCACTCTCACTCCCGGCTGGAACCGCCTCAAGCCCGGGCTCCGCTACGTCGTGCTCCCCGCCGGCAAGAAGCCGATCGTCTACGAGCAGGGCGACATCGGCCTCCACCTCGAGGTCCACAACCCGTGGATCCCCAAAGAGAACATCCGCCATTCCTACATCTGGATCAAAGGAGCGGTCGGCCCGGCGGCAGACCAGCAGGTGAAGAAGTTCGTCGACGCCCTGGCCAACGACCTGGAGGACGCCGGCGTGAGCGACCAGCCGCTCGGCGTCGACTTCATCGACATCAACCTGATGCGTGAGTTCGAGAGACGCAGCATCACCTGGACCGACGGCATGTCACCGATGATGGAAGCCCGGGCGATCAAGAGTGCCGACGAGATCAAAGCCTTCTCAATGGTGGGGTCGATCTGCGACTACGTCCACTACGAGATCACCAACTTCATGAAGCCCGGCATGACCGAGAACCAGGTGGCCGCCTTCGGGTTCGAGAAGCTCTACTCCATCCCCGGCATGGAAGATGTCGAGGACGTCATCGTCTCGTCCGGTCCCAACGCCTGGCCCAACTGGCGCAACTTCTCCGACCGGATGATCCGCCCAGGAGAATTGGTCATCATCGACCTCGCCGCTCTCACCTGGAACGGCTTCAAGTCGTGCGTCTATCGCACCTACTGCGTGGGCGGCAAGCCCACCGACGAGCATCAGGCCACGTACGACGAAGCGCACAAGTGGCTGTGGGACTCGATCGAGGCAACCAAGCCCGGGGTCACCACCGCCGACGTCGCCTCCAAGTGGCCGTCGGCCAAAGAAGCATGGGGCTATGAGGAAGAAGACCAGGCGGCGGCCAACAACTGGGGCCACGGGCTCGGATTAGCCCAGTACGACCCGCCCGTCATCTCCCGCATCTGGTCGCTCGACCATCCCGTCGAGATCCAGCCGGGAATGACCTTCGCCCTCGAAACCCAGCATGGCAAGCTCCACGACCACGGCGTCCGCCTCGAGGAGATGATCTACGTCACCGACACCGGCATCGAACTCGTGTCGACATACAAGAACCACGAGATCATCGTCATCGACTGACGGGCTCTACCGTCGCAAACGTGCCGGCTCTACTCGACCTCGACGATCCACGCTGCGCCGAAGGCGGAATCGCCGGCGGCAAGGCCGCGGCTCTCTCGGTCGCTCGAGCCTCCGGGCTCCCCGTCCTGCCCGGACTGGTCGTGACTGCACCCGCTTCCCGCGGCCACATGCAGCTTGGCGTTCAAGCATTGGCCCGCCGTGGCTCGGGCGGCGCCCGCCTGGAGGTGTCCGCCGCCTCACTCGACGATGACCTGATCGAGACTCTGTTGAAAGAGGCCAGAGCACTCGGCGACGTGCTCGTGGTCCGCAGTTCCAGCGTGCTGGAGGCGGCAACGGAATGGTCCGGCGCCTTCACCTCTTATCTAGACATCCGGCCCGAAGAGGTGGGACAGGCCGTGCGAGGATGCTGGGCCTCGGCCTTCGGCGTGGCAACCCTCGACCGCTACGCCGCGGCCGGAATCGAGCCGGGCTCGGCCGACATGGCGGTTCTCATCCAGCCGGCCGCGCAACCGAAATTCGGCGGGACGGCCCGACTCGAAGGCGGTGAAATGGTGATCACTGCCGTTGCCGGTTCGCCTGCACCGCTGGTGCAGGGTTGGGAGCCGGGCGCTCGAGCTCGTCTGTCAGCCGAAGGCAAGGCAAGCGGACCCGCCATCGATCTCATGGGCGGGGAGCTGGTGGCCGAGGTGACGAACCTGTTGCGGCAGGCCCACAGCTCGATGGGATCCACCGGTTGCGAGTGGGTGGTGGTCGACGACGAAATCGTCCTCCTGCAGCTGACCCAGACGATCCCGGCCGCTCGCCCGCCGGTACGAGTGAACTCGACGGCCCTTCCGGCGGGACCAGCGGGCGAGATCGGTCGCCTGGTTCGCCGCTACCCGGGTCCTTTGGGAGAGGCCTTGGTGCTCCCTTGGGCGCTGGGAGACCCGGCCAGCTTTCTGGACCCGGTAGGGCCGTTGGGAGCGAGCCCTTCAGACGCGTTCCGGGAAGCCATAGAGCAGGCCGCGGAGCTGACGGCGGAGGTCTGGTCGCGGCGGCCTCGGGATGCCGCCGATGCTGCCCGCCAGGCCCTGGCTTCGTTGCGAGGACCGGACCCTTCATGGGATGAGCTCACGAGGCTGAGTCGTCCGGACCCGGAGCGGGCGACGGGAGTCCTTGCCCGCCTGGCGACCGTCCGGGCGGCTTTGGCCGAAGCCGGGGCGGTGACCTGGCCGGAGGTCGGCTGGCATTTCAAACCCGATGAGATCGGAGAGATCCTCGCCGGCAAGCCGGCGATCAAGCGCCCGAGGATCGGGTACGACCGATGGGAGCCGTTCGACGCGGCGGTAGTGATGGCCGAGGGAACGCCGGCGCACGGCACACCCGCGGCACCGGGAATCGGCCGGGGGAAGCTGTGCTGGATCGGGGGGCCGGAGGACCTGACGGATTTCCGGCCACGCGACGTCGTCGTCGCCCCCTATCCCACTCCCTATCTCGCCGCCCTTCTGTGGGATGCGGCGGGAGTGGCGACCATTGGCGGGGGTCCCGCCGCCCATCTGTTCGAGTCGGCCCGGGCGCTCGCCATTCCCGCAATATGCGGAGTGCGTCTCGAAGAAGCCCTGGGCACGTCTCCCGACGAGGCAAGCGGCGCCTTCGCGCTCGCTCTCGACGGGTCATCGGGAACCCTGTATGTGACCGACTGGTGAGGTGACGCTGATGGAAACCGTGGGGATCGTGGGCTTAGGCGTGATGGGATCGGCCATGGCGGGCCATCTGCTCGATGCCGGCTTCACCGTCGTCGGCTACGACGTGGATCCTGAGAAGGCGGGCGTGCTGGCAGACCGGGGCGGCCGATCGGCTTCATCCAGTGCGGAGGTAGCCGAGCAGGCATCACTCATCTTGCTGTCTCTTGCTTCGGTAGCTGCGCTGGAGGACGTCACCGCCGGCCTGGTTGACGGCGCGCATCCCGAAATGCTCGTTCTCGAGATGGGCACGTTCCCGTTGGTGGCAAAGGAGGCGGCGCGTGAACGCCTGTCTGAAGTCGGTGTGGAGCTGATGGACGTTCCGGTTAGCGGCACCGGGCTCCAGGCAGCCGACGCCACACTGGTGGTTCTCGCCTCCGGAAGCGAGGAGGGATATCGCCGCGCCCTGCCGGTGTTCGAAGTCGTCGGCCGAAGTTCATACCACCTGGGCGGATTCGGAACCGGCTCCGTCATGAAGTACATCGCCAACCTCCTCGTGGCGGTGCACAACCTGGCGACTGCAGAGGCGCACGCCCTCGGCATCGCCGCCGGCCTGGAGCCGGCGCTGGTTCAGCGAGTGATGAGCGATGGCGTCGGCGGATCCAAGATATTCGACATCCGGGGGCCGATGATGGTGGCCGATCAGTATGAGCCTCCAGCGGCCCGTCTGGACATCATCCTGAAGGATGCTGGCATCATCGCCGAGTTTGCCCGCTCGGTGGGAGCTCCGACGCCTCTGCTCGACGCGGCTCTGCCGGTGTACGAGGCATCGAAAGAGGAGGGATTGGGTGAACTCGACGCCGCCGCTCTGTGCCGACATCTGGAACGACTGAGCGGTCTGAATCGCCTTCCTGAAAATCAGCGGTGAGCATCCGCCCCTCCGGGTGACGCTGACCGATAGGCTGCGAAGCGTGGAGGACTCGGGTCACGACTGGCTGCTGGATACGGATCCCGCCATCCGCTGGCAGGTGATGCGCGACCTCACCGACTCCTCTCCCGAGGAGGTGGCATCCGAGCGGGCGCGTGTCGCGGTCGAAGGATGGGGCGCCTATTTGCTGGCGCTGCAAGACGGCGGGGGGCAATGGGACGGCGGTACCTATCGGCCGGGCTGGGTGGACGAGTCGAAGCCGTTCTTCGACGCCTGGACCGCCACGCACTTCTCCCTTCAACAATTGCGAGACTTCGGTCTCGACCCTGAAAGCCCCGAAGCCAGGCGCAGTGTCGCCCTCGTCCGCGAGAACGTCTGCTGGCAGGCAAACGGCGCCACCTACTTCCAAGGCGAGACGGAACCTTGCATCAACGGGATCGCACTCGCCATCGGGGCGTACTTCGGAGAAGAAGTCGACGGCATCGTCGATCTCCTACTCGAGGATCAGCTGGCAGATGGCGGCTGGAACTGTTGGGCCGAATATGGCGCCAAGGTATCGTCCTTCCACACCACGATCTGCGTTCTCGAAGGGCTGCTCGAATGGGAGCTAACCGGTGGATCGTCGGATTACGTCACTACCGCGCGACGCAGAGGCGAGGAATATCTGCTGGAACGGGGCCTGCTCAGGCGACGCTCAACCGGACAGGTCATCGACCCGAGGTTCGCCATGTTCTCGTTTCCCACACGTTGGTACTACGACGTGCTCCGTGGCCTCGACTACTTCCGCTCGACGGGCGCCAGCCTCGACGACCGATGCGCCGAGGCGATCGAACTCGTGTCGAGCAAGCAAGATGAAGAGGGTCGCTGGCCGCTGGAGAACACCCACTCTGGACCGACCCATTTCGAGATGGAAGGACCCGACGGCTTCCCGAGCCACTGGAACACGCTCCGGGCGCGGCGGGTTCTCCGCTGGGCGCAACAGTCACCGACGTGACACCGCGATCCAGTCAACCGATGGCCGGCTGGCGCCGGTTGTTCGCTTTCGGGATAGAACTCGGGCGGTCAGACCTGGCGAAGAGCGATGACCGGCAACGAAACATGCGCATCGCTGGAGGCGGCTTGCTCCCGGCGCGCTCGATCCCAATCGACCGTGACCCCTGCCTGGGAGGCGCTCCGCATCACCGCCTCATAGCTATCGATCGCGGCCTGCGTCGGGAAAGCGCCGAGCACGGAGAACATGTCCGTCTCCCGTGCGGCGACCGCGTCGGTACGCCGTGCGATTTGCAACGGTGTGGGGCGGAACACGATTCCCATCAGAATCAGCGCAGAGAGCACCGCGAGAGCGGCCAGCATTTCCAACATGTTGCCTCCTTAGGGCAATGCCGGAGACTCTGACTCACTCCAAGAGAGGGTGTCCGGGTATGTGCCTCGAATGGTACTGACCTCGGCCGGCTATGCGGGTACGTCACCCGGCGATACTGGCGCTAGCGGCCGCCACAGTCTCTTTCACTCCGGAGATCTCAGCCATCATGTCGGCGAATCGCCGCCCGACTGTTGGCCAATACCACTCGGCGGCCATTTTCCGCGCTTGCTGTGTCATGGCGGCCATCGCATCACCGTCCGAGAGCAACTTGCGCAGAGCGGCGCTCAGCGCCTCCGGTTCATCGTGCGGCACGAGCAATCCGGCTCCATCCGAAAGAACTTCAACGGCGTGGGGAAACCGGGTGGCAATCACCGGTTTCGAGGCGGCAATCGCCTCTGCCAGGACGCCCGAGGTGACCTGTTCCACCGACTCGTATGGCAGCACGACCAGGTCGGCGCTGCGGACCAAAGCCGCCAGCGCCGTGCGCGTGAGAAAGCGATCATCGAACGTCACCAAGTCGCCTATACCCAGCCGACTGGTGAGTCCTATGAGACTCCGGCGGTAGGCCTCACCCGAATTGCGCCGAACTTCGGGGTGGGTTGCTCCAGCGATGAGATAACGGGGAAGCGGGTCGAGGTCCACCAGGTCGGCGAAGGCCTCGATCGCCAGCTCCAGACCCTTTCCGGGGCCGATGAGACCCCATGTCAGCACAAGCGGCCGAGAACCGGTTGCCCGGGAGGGACCTGCAAAGCCCGGGTCGGCGCCATGAGGGATCACTCGAATCAGACCCGGATCGACGTCGTAGCAGGCTGTGAGTCGGTCGGACGCCGTCTCGCTCATCACAACGATCCGGTCTGCGATGTGTCCGATTCCTTCGATGATGACCCGTTGACTGGCCGACGGTTCGCGCAACACGGTGTGAAGAGTCACCGCCGTCGGGACGGTCAACTCCTCCAGCAGCTCCAACACCTCGGCCCCGTCGCGGGGCCCGAAAATTCCGAACTCGTGCTGGACCGACACCGAGTCGTAGCCGTTGAGGATCCCCACCGCCTTCCGACGCGACGCTGGATCCCCCGGTCGATGATGGAAGACAACCGGCCACTCGACGGCAGTCATCGGGCGGTCCGTGAGACTGACTGCGGCCACACGGCGTGGTCGGTTGGCGTCGGCCGCCAAGGCTGCGATCAGAGAGCCCGTGTAGGTGGCTATCCCGCAGACCGTCGGCGCGTAGGTACCGACAAACGCGATGGAAGCGTTGAATCTGGATTCCATATCGGCTCCTCGGACGATCGCTCTCTCGACGCCAAGGGCGATGACGGTCACTGCTCCAAGATGAGGAAACCGGTTGGGCACCGAAGCTCTCAGGAGTCAAAGTGAACGGCGCGGCGGCCGCGCTTCCAGTCTACTCGCTCCGCAGTGTACTGAACCACACGAGTGGTCGGCGAGGGGCCGCACCCCCTCGCCGACATGGCTCAACTGTTCGTCTCGTACCAGGCGGCCCAATCGTCGAGATTGTCCATGATGAGATCGGCGCACTCCGGAGTGCGTAGGTTGGCGCAGCCTGCCTCGGCGAATTCGTCCTGCACGGCCCCCGCTTCAGCGAACAGCCTGAAGCTTTCGCGGAGCTCAGTGTCCTCTGGGTACTCAAACGTGTACCAGGGACCGCGGTCGTCAGGGAGATGTATGACTCCAGTGTTGGTGTAGACGGTGAACTCCCGAACGGTCACAGACGGAGGCTTCCCTACCGCGATACTCATGGCGTTCGAGTAATGCACCTCGCATGTGAGTCTCGACTGTTCCAGGCTGCCGCCTGTTGCTTCCTCACAGCCGTCGACGGACACCTCGGCTCCCAGAATGGACTCATACTCCATCGTCTGGTTTGGCGTATCTGCAGATAGCTGGCAGTCAGAGGCGGCGAAATCGCTGACGTGCCGGGCACTCATGCAGTCCCCTTCGTACCAAGACTCCACTGCGAACTCCACCAAGGCCGCCGGCTCCAAGCTCTGGCGCCACTCGATCCACGAGTCGAGGCTTTCCATCTGGATCGTGGCGCAAAACTCGGGGAACGGGCCAAACACGCAGTTCTCATAACCCTCGTAGCGCCCTTCCATCGCCAGGAACGTCCCCATCTGGAGCGCGATGAACGTGTGCTCGGGAAATCCGAAGGCTCTGATCACGCCATCCTCGACCACGACACGGTTCGTGTCCCCGGAATCGCGATGATGGATCGCATCGGTCATCGCGTTGTGGTACGGCGTGCGGCAGCTGAACACCCCGGGCGTGTCCAACTCCCTGCAGTTCAAAGTCAATTGCCCTCCGATGGCCGCCTGATAGGCCGCCTCCTGGCGGATCGCTTCGTCGTCGCGGTCCGATAGGTCGAACAACTCGACGGCTCGGTCGGCGTCTCCCGAATAGACGGCGGCCACTCCGGCTTCGATCACCTCGAGATCGGTCATGATCTCGGCTTCCGGAGCCACCGTTGTCGGGGTGGGCTGGGTGTCGGCCACCGGGTCGCTCTCGCCAGAGAAGGCCAAGTACAGGGCGGGCAGAACGAGGACGGCGACGAAGATCGCGACCGCCAAGGCGGGGCCCCTGTATCGTTTCCGTGGCGTGGCGGTAGGTGGCTGTTGTGTCTTGGTCATTGCTCTTCCTTCTCGTCGTTTGGCTACGACGACAAGTGGGACTCCGGCCAGATCGGCCTCAATCCGCTCGATCAACTCCTCCGCGCCGACAGGGTCGCCTCTCTCACTGAGCCACCGCAGCTTGGTTTCGAAGTCAGCCACCAGCTACCTCCAAGGCAATTCGAGCCCGCTTGCGGGCCCGGTTGGCCATCGCTCGTGCTGCCACCGTGGTCATCCCCAGCTGCTCAGCCGCCTCCGCGTAGGGCATATCCTCTACCTCCACGAGGTAGAGGATCGCCCGCTGCCTTGGAGGAAGATCGAGGATCGCCTCGATGTCGGCCGGATAGCTCGGCCACCAGCCCTCATCGAACGAGAGCAAGGCGAGAGCTTTCCGTTTCCGACCCAAACTCCGTCGTTGGTTCGACGCCAGATTCACGATCGTCTTCCGGAGGAAAGCGAGCGGGTTGTCGAGGTCCGATATCGGGCCCTTTCGCAACGTACGCATCAACGCCTCCTGAACCAGATCGTCCGGCTCGACATCGACCGAGCCCGCCACCGCCGCCATCCTCCGCAGGGACGGATAAAGGGAAGTGATCAGCTCCCTTTCCATCTCGTTGATTGAAGATCGCTTCGGCAACCGAGGTTCTCCCTGTCGTCATCCCTAAAGACACCGCAAAAGGCCAATCCGTGACGCCCAGACTCGCCGACACCGAAAATGTCCAATCCGCATACCGGAGGAAGGTCTTCCGGCAGACTCCTTGTAAGTATCGTCCCTATCGATGGGGGGCGACGCCGTGATGTCCAACCGGCCTGGACATCGCCTCAAGGCGGGCGGAGCCGGCCTAGCGTCGCTAACTCGATTGATCCTGGTTTGGCGGATTCGTTGGCGACAGCTCAGGCTTCCCTGCTGTAACCACTCGCCGAGCGCACAGTCAAACTGGTGTGCGCTTTCGCCTTCCCGAATGGGACGTGCCGATGCCGGAGCAGCTGGTGTCGTATTGGACTGCCTGGAACGAGCCAGATTTGCGCCTGCTCTCACGGCATCTGGCCTACGCAGTCACCGAGAGCGTCGAATGGAGCGATCCACGCGATTCGTTCATTGGAATCATTCCGCTCGAGTCTGCGATTCGGCGCCTGCGGACGAGCAAACCGAACTATCGGTTCGTCATCGCATCCGAAATCGATCATCACCACGGCCGACTGAGATACCGGTGGGACATGGTCCATCGGGGACGAACACTGATGGAGGGCCTCGACGTCGTCACTCTGGAGCCTTCGACGGGGCTGATCTGTCGCGTTGATGGTTTCTTCGGGCAACCCACTCCCGTCGACCATGACAACGGCGGCATCCCCGACGCCCTCCGCAATTCGATCAGCTCGATCTGACTGTCGTGATGCCTGGAAGCCGAGCCTCGGACGTGGTGAGGCGGGGTGGCTATGGCGGGCTGTGGTTGAGGATGGTTCCGTCGGGTCGGGTGAGGGTGGGGTGGCCGGGAGTGCCGGTGAGTTTCCATCGGTGGCGGTGGATGAGGGTGTGGTGGTGGCGGCAGATGAGGACCAGGTTGGTGGGGTTTGTGGGGCGGTTTCGGGTCCAGGGTTTGAGGTGGTGGGCGCCGTGTCCAACACGTCACCGGTTTCGGGGTCGAGGTCGCCGTCGAGACGCCAGCGTCCTTTCCACGTCTTCGACAGGTACGCCCGCGACGGCTCCGGTTCGGCATCGTCTACATCGTCGGGTTGGTCGTGGGCCTGGCACCAGTAATCCAAGTGCTTGGCGGGTCTCGGCCACCGTCAAACCCGACACAGCATCCGTCAGTGTTTCTTGGTCTTCGGTGAAGATTTCGGGGTGGCGGACCCGGGCGTGGGCCAACAACTCCAACTGGGTCAACGAGATCTTCCCCGCATACGCCGCTTTCACCGCGTATCTCATGTGATCCAGCGACCGGGCCACGAACACTTCCCGGCTGGCCTCACCCGAAGACATCCCACACCGGTGGGTGAGGAACGCCGAAGTCGAGGTGTAACCGACGTACTCGAAACCTCTCCCCTCATCCAAGCGGGCGACCGTCGCCAGGCGCATCAGCCGACAACCCGAGATCGGCTCGTCGAACTCCACCACCTCGTCCATCACCCAACCCGACCCAACCCCCGTATCGAACGTCTGTTCGCCCATACCGCCAACCCACAAGACCCCACCGACACAAACCAGGGGGCCGTCGCAAGAATTTTCGACGGATTCAGCCGCAGCGGCGGATCTCCATCGGGAAGGCCTGCGTCACTTCAGGACCGTCACCCGCGATCCAGATCGAGTTGCCGACCTGCACACCGGCCAGTCCGTCGACCACATTGGGTTGGACCACCACCAGGGCACCCTCGGGATAGGTCCAGTCGTCGGGGTGAGTGGCACCCCGCGATGCACGAGTCCGGAGGATCGGCGGCAGGTACGCACCGCCGAAGCCGTGCACGAGGTCGTCCCAGATGTCGAAACCGGCTTGGGTCACGCCATCGGCTTCATCGAGCAACTCGCCGACGCTAACGCCCGGCTTCAAGACACTCAGGATGGACTGGTAGACCTCGGTGGCGACCTCGTGCAGCCGCTGGTAGGCCGACGTCGGGTCGGTCCCGATGGTGAACGTGCGGAGGATCTGGCCGGCATAACCCCAGAACGTCGTGCTGATCTCCGTCACGAACACGTCTCCCGCCTCCAGAGTGCGGTCCGGGTGGTACTGATGGGGTACCTGAACCCGCGGATCCTCCATCGGGGTCGTGAGGCTGAAATGGATCAGGTTCACCCCTCCCTCGCCGAGGTAGGTTTCCTCGACGATGCGGGCGACCTGCCGCTCACTCATTCCGGGGCCCAACTCTGCAGCCAGCGCCTCCACTGCCGCGTCATTCATCCGGGAGGCGATGCGGGTGAACATCATCTCCTCCTTCGATTTGACGAGGCGAAATTCCTGATAAGCCGGATTGAGGGAGATGAACCGGGCATCAGGAAGCACCGTGCGCAGGATCTCCACATCGTCGTGGGGAACGGAGCCGATCAAGCCCACCCGTTGAGATCCTGCCAGACGGCCGGCAACCGCTTCTGCCTGGTCCGTCGGCGTGTCGCCTCCATATATCACCTCGCTCACGACGGAGATCCGTTGGGCGTCGGGCAGGTGGTTCCAGAGTCGGACCGAAAGAATCGGCGCTTCGCCGGAACGGAAGAGTAGATACGACATGACCTGGGGCGGCCAGTTGCAGAAGTACTGGACAGACGTCTCCAAGGGTCCGGTAGCTCCCCCCACGAGGACTGCGTCCAGTTCTCTCTCCACCATGATGCCGCCGAGCCACTCGTGGCGTCGCTTCATCTCCTCCGGTGAGTACCGCGGGAAGCCTTCGTGGTGGGAGACGAGGTGCTGACCGAAGCGACCGGAACTCATTGGACTGACGTGAATTGCATGGCGACGTCATCGTCGCATACCGGAGCCCTCGTTCCGAAGCGTCCGGTTAGATTCCAGCTCGAGCCATCCAGGCTCGCATCCAAGATCAGGAGGCCGAAGTGTCGACGGCGCAGGTAGAAGGAGTGGAGTTGGCGTACACGCGGACAGGCAGCGGGCCGCCCCTGATGCTGATCACCGGGCTGTCCGGACGGGGACAGGAGTGGGGCCCCCAGGTCGAACTGTTCGCGGCGGACTTCGACGTCATCGTGCCGGACCATCCCGGGTCAGGCGGCTCGTCCCGGCCCTCCGAGTTCACTCTCACGCACCACGCCGACGCGATGGCCGGGCTGCTCGGGGAGCTGGGGACCGGCCCGGCGCACATCGTCGGATCGTCGACGGGAGGCGCCATCGCGCAACTGCTGGCGCTGGACCACCCCGAAGTAGTCCGCAGCATCTCCCTCGTGTCGTCCTGGGCTCGCGCGGACGCCTTCTTCCGTCACCAGTTCGCCGCCCGAAAGGGGGTGCTCGAGCACCAGGGCACGGCGGCGTATGCCGGCGTTTCAGCCTTGTTGCTGTTTTCGCCGCAGTTCTTTCGCGATCACTACGACGAGATCGAGAAGTGGCACGCCGCCGCCTCTCGGGGCGACGCCGGCGTGATGTCCGCCCGGATCGACATGATCCTGGAGCACGACGAACTCGACCGGATCGGGGGAATCGACGCCCCCACCCTCGTCTTGGTGGGATCGGCCGATGCCTGCACCCCTCCGCACTTGTCGCGGGAACTCGCAGCGACCATCCCCGGAGCGGAGAGTTCGATGATCGAGGGCGGACACCTCATCTACAAGGAGAACGTCGAAGGGTTCCACCAGGTCGTGACAGAATTCCTGGCCCGTCACTGAGGACGGCGCCGGCAATCGATTGTGAGCGCTGCGGTAGAGTTGCTCGGATGAGCGGTGATCATCCCCATATGCAGGATTTCGAGGGCCATGTCGAGGCGGTGGCCTCGGACCTCGAGTACTTCCGGCGCAAGCGGATCGAGCCCCGCGTCCTCCTCTATCTCCGGCGAGGGATCATCGGCTGGGGCGACCTCTTCGGCGGCCACGACGAGATCGGCTCGGCGGATGAGCCTGAGCCCCAGGCAGATCTGGAACTTCGCATCCGGGCGTTGGAGGACTCGCTCGATGAATTGATCCTCGCAAGCGCCACGGTCACTGCCGGGGTCCGGCTCGCCGATCACACCGTCGCCATCGACGACAACCGAACGGAGCGGGGCGACTACAACCCGGAGTTCCGGCTTCCCACCCGAAGTTACGAAGGCGACATCGAGACTCGCATCGGTCTGCTCGAAAAGGCCATAACTGACGCGCGGCATCTCGTGGCGGCCTTCACCCGGGCGCTCGTTCTCGCCGGACAGGTGACCGAAGAAGACCTGGCGGCCAATCGGAGCCGGCTCAGCGAGTTAGGCCACCGAAACGGTGCCCGGATCGTGGCCCGGGCATGGGTCGATCCCGAGTTCAAGCAAAGGCTCCTCGAGACGGGGCGGGAAGCCGTGCGCGAGCTCGACATTCCTCCCGGCCGTCTCGGGAGGCTGGGAGTGGCGGAAAACACCGAGGATGCCCACAACATCGTTGTGTGCACCCTGTGCTCCTGCTACCCCCATGACCTGCTCGGCAACCCGCCCTGGTGGTATCGGACCGACGAGTACAAGACGCGCATCGTGACCGAGCCGCGGGAGACGATCCGGGATATGTTCGGACTCGAGATCGATCCCGACCGCAAGGTCGTCGTCCATGACTCGACCTCCGACGTCCGGTGGATGGTGCTTCCCCGACGTCCGGACGGCACGGAAGGGATGTCGGAAGAGGAACTGGCCGAGCTGGTGACGGCCGAGAGCCTCGTGGGCAGCGCCGAGATCGCCTCGCCGGGATGAGCGCGGATCGGTTCACCGTCGGCGATCGGGTCAGGGTCCTGGCGACGGTGCAGGATGGCAATCCCCGCACGCCCCGATACGTCCGCGACAAGCGCGGTGTCATAACCGCCCGCTATGGCGTGGTCGTCAATCCGCTCGACCATCACGAGCCCTATCCGCCGCTCTACACAGTCGAGTTCCGAGTCGAGGAACTCTCCGGCGTGCCTGGTCCCGATCTCGTGACGGCGGACCTCCATGAGGAGTGGCTGGAACCGGCCTGATCGAAAGGCGCCCGACCAGGTCCTGCTCTATCGTTTGCGCAGCTCGAGTAGAAGGAGACAACAAGTGACCGTCGACCCCGAGAACGTAATCATCACCGAACCGGCCCCCGACTCCGATATCCCGGTCGAGCTGATGTACATCGAGACATGGGACGGGCTGTATGCCCCCATCGGCCTGCGTGTCCCGCCCGGGGACGGACCCCACCCGCTGGTGCTGCTCGCCTCCGGCAACGGAGGGGGCGGCATGGCTTGGATCCGCGAGGCGGTCGCCAACCGCGGCTACATAATGGAACGCCTCCTCGAGCGCGGCTACGCCTGCGCCTGGATCCGCTACCGAACCGAAGTCGAGCTCGGCTACGACAAGGGCGGTCGGCTCGTCCGCGACACCCGTCAGGGCAGGGACATGTTCAACCGGTCCCCCCTCGAATACGAGGACGAGATCGCCATCATCGAACACTTCAAGAAGGAGCCCCGATTCGACCCCGACCGCATCGGCCTGATCGGAATGAGCCACGGCGGCGAGATGATCTTGAAACTCACGTCCGAGTACGACGGCGTGGCGGCGGCCGTGGCTTCGGAACCGGCTTCGCACGAGTTCCTGGCTCTCAATCCAGACAACACAGCCTTCGTGAACCCCGATAGCGGCATGCGCAACATCGAGGAGATGCAGATGGCAGAGACCGAGAAGGTGCGCTCCCGGATCGACCTGGAAAGAGCCAACGCGCGCATTTCCTCCATCGCCACCCCGATCCTCGTCATGGGACGGGAGACCGATCATCTGCAAGGGATCTTCCGGGTGAGCTATGAGCTGCTGGAAGAGGCCGGCAAGGACGTGGAGTGGGTGAGCTGGGACCATCCGCTCCACGGGTATGTGTATCCCCTGCGCGGGTCCGACGGCGAGTACGAGGTGAACGAGGTCCAGGACCAGGCGATCGCCGGCGTGATCGACTTCCTCGACCGCTACCTCAAGGCTCAGTAGCTGCCGAGCCCCAACAGCCGACGGGTCATCATGGCGGTGGCTCCCCACAGGGAGTCGCCTTCGAGGTCGTAGAACCAGACCGTGTGACCGTTCCAGTCCTCCGAGTTCCATAGGGACTCGTCGGCCAGTTCCTCCAGGGTCGGGTGATACACCTTCACGACCTCCCGGGCCGAAGGCACCAGACGAGGAGGCTGGGCGAGACGGCCGACGACCGGCACGACCATGAGCCGGAACTGCACCGTGTCGATCGGAGGAAGGAAGCCCAGGACCTCCACGTCGTCGGGGTGGATCCCCACCTCCTCGTTCGCCTCGCGCAGGGCGGTAGCCGTGGGGCCGGCGTCGCTCGGGTCGGGTCTTCCACCCGGAAAGGCGATGTGACCGGCATGGGTGGGCATGGTGTCGGGGCGCTTGGTGAGGATCAGGCGGGTGAGGCCGTCGGGATCGTCGTAGACCGCGATGAGCACGGCCGCCCGATCGAGGTCACCGGGAGGGGGAGGATCGGGCGCCAGGTCGAAGTCCCACACCGGCCTGATCGTAGGCCTCACCTGGGCGCCACAGACGCCGCCCACAGGGTGAGCAGACAGGCGAAAATCCCAAGCCTGAGAAGCCCATTCGTCAGCCGGTGCCGGTTCTTTGCCCGTTGGCCGACCAGGCGGTAGAGCACGATGCCGGCGAGGACGCCTGCCGCGTCGGCCAGGAGGTCGAGAGCTTCGAATCGGCGCGTGGCTGATCCCGACTGGAGGATCTCGATCGCGACACCCCAGGCGAGACTGGCCGCTGCCGCCAGCGCCAACCCGACGGCCGGCGAGAGATCACGTCGGAGGAGCAGCCACCCGGCGATCAGCATGGTGAGGAGGCTCGAGGCGGCGGCATGGCCCACGAGGTCGGCCCTGTCGAAACCGAGTTCGGGGACCGGTGCGTGAGCGACCAGCCCGAGATAGGTGAACGTCGCCGCCCACGACAATGCCACCCATCCACTCCAGGGGGCGAGGTCACGTGTCACGGCGACGCAGCGTAGGGGGCCGAGACCGGGGGGGGCGGAAGGTTCCTCGGCCGGACGATAGGCTAGGACGATGGCTCGCGTGCCACCCGAGATTCTCGAAACCGAGCGGCTCGTAATCCGGCGATTCCACCGGCGCGACGTTTCCTCTCTCGAGGAAGGAGTCCGCTCCTCGCTGGCCGATCTCAACGAGTGGCTCCCGTGGGCTCACATGGACTACACCCGCGACGATGCCGTTGCCTTCATCCGCGACTCGATCCAAGCCTGGCGGGAGGAGAAGGCGTTCGACTACGCCATCCGGACCCAGGAACAGCCGGACCACCACCTCGGAAACATCTCGATCTGGCAGACGTCGAGGACCGGACGGATCGGAGAGATCGGGTACTGGATCCGTACCGACCTCAGCCGCCGAGGCTACGCCACCGAGGCAACCCGGGCGATGATGAAAGCCGGGTTCGACAACCTCGGCCTCCACAAGGTGACTCTGCGTATCGCCGTGGGCAACCGGGGATCGGAGCGTGTGGCGGAGAAGCTCGGGTTCACCCGCGAGGGACTGCTCCGAGAGGAGCTGTTGATCCGGGGCAACTGGGTGGACCACACGCTCTACTCGATGCTCGAAGGGGAGTTCCGCCGAATCGGCCGCCAGGTCCTGCGCTGATCACATCATGGCACTTGATTGACGGGCAATATTCCGTCATCGAGACGGAACATTGCCTGTCAGTTGCGGCGAGTCAGTCGATCGCCTCCACGACTTCCTTGTAGATCCGGTCGACCGAGGGGATGGCCAGATCCTCCAGGTTGGCGGCCGACGGCAACGGGATGTGCGGGGTGGTTATGCGCAGCACCGGCCCGTCCAGATCCCAGAACGCCTCATGGGCGACGATGGAGGCAATCTCCGCGCCCCAGCCGCACAGCCGGGGGTTCTCCTCCACGGTGAACAGCCGGTTGGTCTTGGCGACGGAGTCGAGGATTGCCTTGGTGTCGAGTGGCACAAGGGTGCGCAGGTCGATCACCTCGGCGGAGACGCCCTCGTCCGCCAACCGCTCCGCAGCCTCCAGAGCCCGGGGGACCATCAGGGCGAGGGCGACAATGGTGCAGTCGGTTCCTTCCCGGACCACGGTCGCCTTGCCGAGGTCGTCGACGATCTCACCGTCGGGGATCTCTTGTTTCGAGGCCATGAGCGACTTGTGCTCGAGAAACACCACGGGGTCGGGATCGCGGACCGAAGCCGCCAGCAAGCCGATCACATCTCGGGGGTTGGATGGCGCCACCACCTTCAGACCGGGGATCATCATGCACCAGTTCTCCACCGACTGGGAGTGCTGGGCTCCGAAGCGGGACCCGCCACCGTTGGCGCTGCGGATGACCATCGGCACCGATAGCTGACCGCCCGTCATGTACCGGGACTTGGCGATCTGGTTGGCCACGATGTCGAAACAGACCGCGAGAAAGTCCGAGAACATGAGCTCGGCTATCACCGGCACTCCGGTCATCGCCGCCCCCATGGCAGCTCCCACGATCGCCTGCTCCGAGATCGGGGTGTCGCGGATACGGTCCGGTCCGAACTCCTCCAGCAGCCCCACCGTCGTCTTGAAGACACCGCCGGCGGCGGCGATGTCCTCACCCAGCATCACAAGTCGAGGGTCGCGCCGCATCTCCTGGGCGACGCCGTAGGCGACCGCGTCGCGATAGCTCAGTTCCGCCATGCCGCACCTCCATCGGCCCAGACGTCGGTCATCAGAACTTCGGGCGAAGGCTGGGGAGACGCCTTGGCGAATTCGGTCGCCTCGTCCACCCGGTGAGCCACCTCCTGGGCGATGCGAGTGAGGTCGCCCTCCGGGACGCCGAGACGCAACAGGCGCTGGTGGTAGAGGGTGATAGGGTCTCGCGCCAGCCACGCTTCGACCTCCTCTGCCGGGCGGTACTTGCCGGGATCCGCCCTTGAGTGGCCACCGTGGCGATAAGTAACGGCTTCCACCATCGACGGCCCACCACCCGAACGTGCCTGCTCGACCAGGGACGTGGCCGTGTCGTACACGGCGTCGGCGTCGTTGCCGTCGATCACGATGCTCTCCAGGCCGTAAGCGGAGGCGCGATCCGCCGCCGGATGCTCCACCGGCACCACGAGGTCGATCGGCGTGTACTCCATGTAGAGGTTGTTCTCGCACACGAAGACCACCGGCAACTCCCACACCGCGGCGAAGTTGATGGCCTCGTGGAACGCTCCGATGTTGGTCGTGCCGTCGCCGAAGAACGCGACCGTCACCTGATCCGTCCCCCGCATGCGCGCCGACCAGGCGGCCCCGTTGGCGATGGTGAGGTGGGCGCCGATGATGGCGTAGGATCCCATCATCCCGTGCTCGACGGAGGTGAGGTGCATCGACCCGCCCTTCCCGCCGAGGATGCCCCCGCTCCGGCCCAGCAACTCGGCCATGACCGGCCCCATCGGTGCTCCCCGCGCGAGCGTGTGGGCGTGCCCCCGATACGTGGCGAAGGTGTAGTCGTCCGGACGGAGCGCCCGTCCGAACCCGGTCGCCACCGCCTCCATGCCCAGCGACAGGTGGCTGGTGCCCTTGACCAGGTTCTGCATGAACAGGTCGTAGGCCCGCTTCTCGAACTGGCGCAGCTCCTGTTGGAGCTCGTACATCCGCAGCCGCTGGTCCATCGGAATGTCGAGACGGTCGTTCTCTTCGTTGGGCGGCTCGGGGAGCCGCGGCTGACGCTGCGAGTAGTCGACCAGCTGCGGGTCGAAGGTGTCAGTACTCATTCGCCACCATCAACTCTTCGCAGGGGAACAGGGTGATGATCTCCGGTCCGTCGGCGGTGACCACCACTTCCTCCTCGATGCGGGCGGCCGAACGGCCGTCGGCGGCGGGGGCGTAGGTCTCGAGGGCGAACACCATTCCCTCTTTGATCTCGATCGGGTCGTCGAGGGAGTTGAGACGGCTGATGATCGGCCGCTCGTGCAGGCCGACACCTACTCCGTGACCGAACTGGAGGCCGAATGCGTCCATCTCGTCCTCGAAACCGAACTCGTGCGCCTCCGGCCAGACGAGGGCGATCTCGTCGGTGGTGGCGCCGGGCCGGACCTTGTCGATGGCCGCGTCCATCCACTCCCGGGACTGCTTGAAGGCATCCCTCTGCGCCTGGGTGGCCCGTCCCACGACGAAAGTCCGGTAGTAACAGGTCCGGTAGCCGTTGTAGGCGTGGATGATGTCGAAGTAGGCCTGGTCCCCGGGGCGGATCAGCCGATCGGAGAAGACGTGAGGGTGGGGTGAACAGCGCTCCCCGGCGATGGAATTGATCGCCTCCACATACTCCGAGCCCATCTCGAACAGACGGGCATGGGCCAAAGCCACGATGTCGGACTCCCTTATTCCCGGCTTGAGCGCCTCGAAGATGTCCTGGTACACCCCGTCGACCATGGCGCAGGCCTGGGTGAGCATGATGATCTCATCGGGGTTCTTGATCTCCCGCGCTTTCATCATCGTCTGCTGGCCATCCACGACGTTGACGCCTGCCTTCTGCAGCGCCAAGAAGACCGAGGTCTCCGCCATGTCGACGCCCAGCCGCTCTCCGGCCAGCCCTTCGTCTTCGAGGATGCGGGCGATCTCGGTGGCCGCGTTGGCCTGGAGACCGGTCTTGGGGCCGATTGCTCCCTGCAACCCGGTGTTGCCGCCGACCGAGTTGTTCTTGTCGAAGAAGTCGGGAAGCTGGAGACGGTGAGCCTTGGCGGCCGAGCCGAAGTCCCAGATCCGCGGCTTGCCGTCGCGTGTCAGCAACGCGTAGCGCTCACCCTTGTTGAACGCCCAGTAGCCGATCTGAGTGGAGGTGACGTAACGGATGTTGGACGTCTCGAAGAGGAGTAGAGCGGCCAGGTCCTCCTCTTCCATCAACTGGCGGGCTCGGGCCAGCCGGTATTCTCGGAGCCGATTGAAATCGACCCGCTGCTCCCAATCGACCGCCATCACGCCCGGGGCAGGGGTAGTGGCGACGGGGAACTCAGACATGGTGATCTCCTTATCTCTCTGTCCCACTGTACCCACTTCAAACGTTTGCCGTTACGGCCAACTCGGTGGGCGGGGACGGTCGGCGAGCACTACTCTAGCCAATGGCTTGCAAACGATTGTTGAGCGGAGGACGAGGTGACTCGCGTAGCGGTACTGGGAATGGGACGGATGGGGGCGGCGATGGCGAAACGCCTGGCCGGAGAGGGCTTCGACGTCACGGTGTGGAACCGGACCGCCGCCCGGGCCGCCGGGGTGGCAGCCGAGATCGCGGCCGACGTCGCCGCAACGCCGGCGGAAGCAGCCGGTGCTGCCGAAGTGCTGGTTTCCAGCCTCGCCGACGACGACGCAGTCCTCGAAACACACGGTGGCGCCGACGGCACCGTGGAAGGGGCTCGGGACGGCACCGTGGTGGTGGAGACGAGCACCGTCGACCCCTCCACCGTACGAGAGCTGGCCCCCCGGTTCGCCGCCGCCGGAGCGTCGCTGCTCGACTCCCCCGTCTCGGGCAGCGTGACGCTGGTGGAACAAGGGACCCTCACATCGATGGTGGGAGGGGATGCGGCGGCGTTGGAAAAGGCCCGGCCGGTGATCGAGGGGCTGTCCAAAGCGATATTCCATCTGGGCCCGAGCGGCGCCGGAGCCACGATGAAGCTGGCGGTGAACGCCTTCGTCCACGCCACCAACCATGCGCTGTCTGAGGCGCTGGTTCTGGCCGAGGAGGCGGGGATCGACCGAGCCGCCGCCTATGAGGTTTTCGCCAGCGGAGCAGGCGCCTCGCCGTTCGTGCTCTACAAGCGGGCCGCATTCGAGCGTCCGGACGAGACACCTGTGGCATTCAGTGTCGACCTCATGAAAAAGGACCTCGATCTGATCATGGCCCTGGCCGAACGCCACTCGGTGCCGATGGAGCAGCTGGCGGTGACCGCCGATGTGACCGACCGCGCCATTGGCGAAGGAATGGGCGCCCAGGACATGAGTGCCCTGGCGGTCTACCTTCGCGACCACCCCATCTGACTGAGGGTCAGCCGGCGAAGGCGGGCCCGCGATGGGTCGGCACCCCGCCGAGCAGGGTCAAGGCAGAACGGATTTCAGGCAGCCGGTCCGTTTCGATCGTGAACGGGTCATGGTCGAGGACCGCCACATCGGCCCACGCTCCCGGCTCCAGGTGGCCCCGGCGATCTTCCTCGAAACTGAACCAGGCGCTGCCCCGGGTGTAGGCGGTGAGAGCCTGCTCGATCGTGAGCCGGTGTCTTTCGGCCCGCGGTGGCGCCCCGTCGTAGGACTTTCCACTGACCAGCCACCAGATGGCATCCCAGGCATTGTGGGGCGTGACCACGGTGGCGTCGGTTCCGGCGCCGAGAGGAATACCCAAGTCCAGGATGTCGCCGAGCGGAGGGGAATTGTGGGCGACCTCCTCCCCCCACATCGCGGCGGAGTCGGCCGAGCGGAACATGAGCCGGTTCTGGATCGCCATCCCGACACCGAGCCGCTCGACGCGCTCCAGATTGGCCCGTCCGATCGCCTCGGCGTGAGCCAGGGAGAAACGCCGCCCGACCAGCCCATGGACCCGGTCGGCCTCCTCCCACACGTCGAGGACGGCGCTGATGGTGTCGTCGAGGATGGCGTGGAGATGAATCGGCCATCCATGAGCCGCCAGCACGTCCGTGATCTCGGCCAGTTGCTTGCGCGCCGCGTCGCTGACTGTGAACGGCGTCACGCCCTCCATGTCATGGCAGGCGAAGCTGAGGATCTCACCCATCCCGACATAGCGGAGCATGTCGTCGCCAAATCCCGGCTGGACATAGCGCACCCAATGGCGGATATCGGCGAGCTCGTCGCCGGGGGTGCCGGGGACGAGATAGAGCCGTATCCTCATGCCGAGCTCGCCCCGGCGCCAGAGGCCGAACATGGTGGTGTAGGACTCGGGGGTGATGCCGAACCCGCCGGGATCGATCGCCCCCGTCACCCCCCTCGAGGCGAAGTCCTCAATCAGCGCACCCGTGGAAGCCGCCTCCTCATCGCGGCTCGGCTGTTCGAACAGGCTGAGGACACGGCGAAAGGCCGCCGGCCCGGTGATCCGACCAGTAGGCTCGCCGTTCGCTCCCCGTTCGACACCCTCCAAGTCACCGCCCGCCAGAATCCGCCCTATCCCGGCCGAGTTCAAGAGGCCTTCCTCATAGAGGAGCTGCACGTAGACAGGCTGGTCTCCCGCCACCTGGTCGAGTTCGAAACGGCTGGGGCCTCGACCCTCCTCGAATCGGCCGGGATGCCATCCTCCCAGCA
Organism: Acidimicrobiia bacterium; assembly: GCA_036259475.1. Taxonomy (GTDB): domain Bacteria; phylum Actinomycetota; class Acidimicrobiia; order Spongiisociales; family ZC4RG35; genus ZC4RG17. The sequence continues at coordinate 41,213 of DATABS010000006.1, forward strand.
CCCGCGTCCAGGCACCCGCCGGTCTCGATGCAGCCGCAGCCCCGATCCGCTCCAGTCCCTCCTGGAGAGAAGCGACATCATCCCAGCGGACCGTTTGGTTCCACGTCAGACCGGCGCGCAGCACATGGACGTGGGAGTCGATCAGCCCAGGGACTGCCCGCCGGCCGTCGATGTCGATCTCCTCGAATCCGGGACCGAGTGCCTCCCGGACTTCGTCGACGCCCCCGGCCGCCACCACCCGACCGTCCCGGATGCCCAGCGCATCCACGGTGCGGTCGCCGGTCCAGACCGGGCCCCCGGTTAGGAGGATCTGCCGCTCCTGCACGGAGGTGGCTAACGGACCAACTGGCGGTGCGGGAGGATCTTGAGAATCACCCGCTCAGTCTGGATCGGATTCCCGTACTTCTCAACACCGAGGTACTTGTTGGCCAGCTGATCGATGTGGTCCCGCGCCTCCGGGCCGCCGACGACCTCCACCACTTCACCCCGGATCTCGGCCCAACTCCACATGTCGTCGCGGTTCCAGACCATGACCGTGGCCCGTGGGTCGCGCACGACGTTGCGTGCCTTCTGCCGATGCCGTTCGGTGTTGACGAGCACGTGCTCGCCGTCGGTGTCGACCCACACTGGGTGAGTCTGGGGCTGTCCGTTCGGCATCAGCGTCGTGATGGCGGCGTAGTTGGTCCCGGTCAGGAGTTGCTTTGCTTTCTCTTCCAGCATGTCCCGAGGCTAACGACCCCGGAAACGCTCACAGAAACGGTCCGGCAGGCGGCGGGGTGGGAGAGCTTCTCATGTCATCTACGGGCGAAAGACGTTTGAGAAGGCGGGAAGCCGGGCAACCGGTTCTCCATCATGGATCGCGCCGGCCGGCCCGCGACAGCGGGAATCCCCCGAACCAGCCGGCCTGGGCGATGACACTGTTCTCGACGGGCAGCTTCGATCCGCAGGGCCCGGTAGCGGAGACGATGGCCGACCTGTGGTGGTTCATGCTGGTGCTGGGCACGGCGGTGTTCATCCTGGTCATGGCGCTGCTGATCTGGGGCCTCTCTCGCCGCCGGCCTCCCACCGACGAACGCCCATCCAACGAGTCGCCTCGCAGCTACGACTGGTGGGTCCTCGGCGGAGGTGTGGTGCTCCCCGTCGTGATCCTCATCGTCGTATTCGGAGCGACCGTCCTGGCCATGACCGACACGCCTGAAGAGATACCGGCGAATGCGCTCGTCATAGAGCTGGTCGGCCACCAATGGTGGTGGGAGGTCCACTATCCGGATGCCGGGTTCACCACTGCCAACGAGATGCACCTGCCGGTCGGGCGCCCGATCGCCATCGAGATGACATCGGCGGATGTGATCCACAGTTTTTGGGCGCCGGCGTTGGGCGGAAAACTCGATCTACTGCCTGACGGGACCAACACGCTCGTCCTCCAGGCCGACGAAGCAGGCGTGCACAACACAGCATGTGCCGAGTTCTGCGGCCTCCAGCACGCCGAGATGGGTTTGACCGTCGTGGCGGAGCCTCCGGAGGAGTTCGCCGTGTGGGTGGCCGGCCAAATGGAGCCCGCCGCTCAACCCGCCGACGAGTCGGCCGCCCGCGGAGAGGAGATCTTCTTGAGTTCCCGCTGTGTCGAGTGTCACACGGTCCGCGGCACGCCGGCCGCCGGCGACGCCGCACCCGACCTCACCCACTTCGCCAGCCGGCGGCGGCTGGGTGCGGGTGCGGCGCCCAACAACTCCGCAGAGCTGGCCCAGTGGGTCGCCGATCCCCACACGATCAAAGAAGGTGTCGACATGCCGGCCAGCCAGTTGAACGACGAGGAGCTGGCGGCGGTCGTGGCGTACCTAAAGGGCTTGAAATGAGCCTGCCGCCCGATCCGCCGCCCTCGGAGCCGGTTCCGTCCGGAAAGGAGACACCGACGCTCCACGAGCCGATGACGCACGAGGAGCTGGACCGGTTGTGGTCCGACCCCAAGGGCTTGTGGGGACAGCTAACCGGAGTCCAGAACGACCTGATCGGCGTCCGGCTCATGCTGACCGGCTTCTTCTTCCTCCTTTTGGGCGGCAGCTTCGACTCGGTGCTGATGCGCCTGCAGCTGGCCATGCCCGAGAGCTCGATCATCAGTCCCCAGCTCTACAACGAGCTTTTCACCAACCACGGCACGGTGACCATGTTCCTCGTCATCCTCCCGATATTCGAGGGCTTCGCCGTGCTCCTGCTGCCGTTCATCCTCGGCTCGCGCGAGATGCCCTTCCCTCGGCTGGGCGCATTCGGCTTTTGGACCTTGCTCTTCGGCGGCCTGCTGTATTACAGCTCGACGCTGTTCGCCGCCGTCCCCGATGCGGGCTGGTTCGCCTACACGCCGTTGAGCGGGCCCGAATTCTCCCCCGACCTGGCGCTCGATTTCTGGGTGCTCGGGCTGGGTGTGGCCGAGGTGGGCGCGATCGCGGTCGCCTTCGAGATCATCATTGGTGTCCTCAAGATGCGGGCTCCGGGGATGACCCTGACCCGTATCCCCCTGTTCGCCTGGTCCCTCCTCGTGATGGCGTTCATGATCCTGTTCGCGTTCACTCCGCTGATCGTCGGCAGTCTCCTACTCGAGCTCGACCGGGGTTTTGGGACACAGTTCTTCGACCCGCAGCTGGGAGGCAGCTCACTGCTGTGGCAGCACATCTTTTGGATCTTCGGTCATCCCGAGGTGTACATACAGTCGGTTCCGGCGGCGGGGATCGTGTCGATGATCATCCCCGTCTTCTCGCGCGCCCGGATCGTCGGGTACAACTGGCTCGTCGCGGCGTTGGTCGCCATCGGCTTCCTGTCGTTCGGTCTGTGGGCCCACCACATGTTCACCGTGGGCCTCTCTCCCATCATCCTGAGCTTCTTCGCCGCCGCCAGCATGGCGATCGCCATACCCACCGGCGTCCAGTTCTTCGCCTGGATCGCCACGATCTGGTCGGGGAGGCCGGCGTGGCGGACCGCCTTCCTCTTCTGTGTCGGATTCCTCGTGATCTTCCTGATCGGCGGCATCACGGGAGTCATGGTGGCGGCGCCGCCGTTCGACATGCAGGCGCACGATTCGCAGTTCGTCGTGGGTCACCTGCACTATGTCCTGATCGGCGGCGTGGCGTTCCCGATCTTCGCCGGCGTGTACTACTGGTTCCCCAAGTTCACCGGCAAGCTGCTCGATGAGCGCCTCGGTCGCTGGAACTTCTGGCTGCTGTTCATCGGCGTCAACGTCGCCTTCTTCCCGATGCACATCGTTGGGCTGATGGGGATGCCACGACGGGTCTACACGTACGACGACGGCCTCGGGTGGGGGATCTACAACCTCATCTCCACCATCGGCGTGGTCGCGTTCATCGTGCCCGGCATCGCCGTGTTCGTGTGGAACGTCGTCCGGACCCTTCGCCGGGGCGAGGAGGCGGGAGCCAACCCGTGGGGAGCCGACACTCTGGAGTGGGGGACTCCCTCGCCTCCGGCCCAGCACGGCTGGAGTGTGTTGCCGCTGGTCACCAGCCGCCACCCGCTCTGGGATCAGGACGACCTCCACTCGGGCGAGCCCTGGCTGGTCAAGTTCGTCCACGGCATCGGCAACTGGCCGCTCCGGTGGCGGGCCGGCGTGACGGTCGGGACGGCCGACGGGCGTCCCCAGGAGGTCTTCCGCGTGGCCGACCCGTCGATCTGGCCACTGTTCACCGCCGCAGGCGTTCTGATCATCTTCGCCGCCGAGCTCTTCAAGATCCGCTGGGCTATCGGCGTCGGGGCCCTCGTGGTCATCGCCGGAGTCATCGCCTGGAACTGGCCGAAGAAGGCGCCGATGACCGTCGAGGAGGAAAGTGCGTTCGAAAGAGAGCACGGGGTCCCGGTCAACGCCGGAGGAAGCGTCGTCATCGCAAAATGGGCCACCGCCCTGGGGATCCTCTTCGTCAGCATCGCGTTCGGGACACTGCTCCTCTCGTATTTCTATCTGCGCCTCGAGAACCCGCAGTGGCCTCCGGAGGGAATCGCCCAGCATGGCCTCGTCCGGCCGGCCATCGCCGCCGCCTTGGTCATCGGAGGCGGACTGATCGCCCGCTGGGGGCTGGGGCGGCTGCGTGACGACCGGCGCGGCAGCTTCATCGGCGCTCTCGCCGGCACGTTGCTCATGGCGGGGGCGGGGATCGTACTGCAGGTCGCCGAGCATCTCGGTTACGACTTCACCTGGACCGCCCATGCCTACGGATCGATCTTCTACACCCTCAGCGGGTTCGTCATCGGCGTGGCGGCCGGCATGATGATCATGACCGCCATGGTCCTGTACTGGACGATTCAGGGCCAGTACACCGCCCGCCGCCACGCCGCGGTCGCCCACATGATCTGGTTCTGGACCGCCGCCCAGCTGATTTGGCTGGTCGGTTTCGCCACCGTCTACCTGGGACCTCGCCTCACATGACGAACAAGGAGGAGCGTGCCCATGGCGCCACGACCGGGACCTCGGGCACCCCCTTCCCGGTCGATTTCACCCGGGACCGGCGAGCGCGCGTCACCTGGGTGCTGTTCCTGGCTGGCCCGGTGATCTGGATCAGCCATTTCATGTTCGTCTACCTGGTCGCCGAAGCGGGATGCACCGGCGATGGTCCGGGCCTGGAGCTGTTCGATCCGCCGATCACCGCCATCGTCACGATCGCGGCGACCGTGATCGCCACTCTCGCCTGTCTTCAGTTCGCCCGCTGGGCCTATCGGCGTTGGCAATACAGCGAGGGCGAGGACCACGACGACGGTCGGGTGGGAATGGCATTCACGGGGATGCTGCTCTCACTTCTCTCCGTGGTGGCGATCCTGCTCGAAGGGCTCCCCGCCCTGGTCTTCACGGGATGCTGACCGTGTTGGCCCACGCCGGACAACCGCCCCAGCCTCACGACCTGTGGTCGTCGTGGAACCTGGATCCGCTGATCATCACCGCTCTCGTCGGTGCGCTATTCGTCCACCAGCGAGGCCGTCTGGCCGGTCCCCGGCGGCCGGCCGACGACCGGCGGGCGGCTTGCTTCATCGCCGCCATCGCCACTCTCGCCGTCGCCCTCCTCTCTCCGCTCGACGCCCTGTCGAACGCTCTGGCCTCTGCGCACATGGTCCAACACATCCTCCTCGTGCTGGTGGCGGCGCCGCTGCTCGCGCTGAGCTCCCCGGCTGGGCCGTTTCTTCGCGCCAGTCCCCTGCTGCGGCGCGTCAACGCCGGCTGGCGCCGGCGCCTGGGCCTCACCCGCCGGCGGCTCGGGGTCTTGCGCCACCCGGCGACGGTGTGGTTGCTCCCCGTTGCCACTCTGTGGTTCTGGCACGCAGCCGGCCCGTACGACGCCGCGGTGGGCAACGAAGTCATCCATGTCGTCGAACACGCCTCGTTTCTCGTCACCGCCCTCCTCTTCTGGAGGGCCGTCGTCGGAGGCACCGCTTCCGGGCGGGTGACGAACGGGTTGGGGTTCATGTTGCTGTTCACCATGGCCCTCCAGAGCATCTTCCTGTCGGCGCTGCTCACCTTCGCGGGGACGCCCTGGTATTCGGCGTACCGCTCGACCACCGAGCCGTGGGGTCTCAGCCCCCTGGAGGATCAGCAGCTGGCGGGAGTGATCATGTGGATACCCGCCGGGATGGTGTACGTCGGGGCCGCCCTGGCACTGCTGGTCGCCTGGCTGCGCTCCACCGAGACCGAAACGGACGCCCCATCCCGTTTTCGCGCATGAAATGCACGCCATAGCGTGCATTTCATGCGCGAAAACGGGTGAGGACCTCGCATAGGTTGGCGTCGATCCGAATCGTCGCCTGAGCGTCGCCCCGCGTGGGTCCCCGGTTGACGATGGCGATCGGTGTCCCGGCCCGATGGGCGGCGAGCACGAAGCGGTAGCCGGACATCACCGTGAGCGACGACCCGAGGACCAGCAGAGTGGATGCTTCCGACACCCACCGGTAGGCCACGTCGACCCGGTCCCGGGGGACGTTCTCGCCGAAGAACACCACGTCTGGCTTGAGTCGTCCCCCGCAGGACAGGCAGTCGACCACGACGAAGCGCTCTACCAGCGAGTCCGGCAGCCGGGCGTCACCGTCGGGCGCCATCTCGACGTGCAGTCGCTCGAAATCCGGGTTCGCCGCCTCCAGTCGGTGGTGGAGCTCGAGGCGGCTGCGCCGGTCACCGCAGTCGAGACAGACCGTCCGGGCGAGTGAACCGTGCAGCTCCAGGACTCGGCGCGACCCCGCCGCCGAGTGGAGGCCATCCACGTTCTGGGTGATCACCGAGTGCACCAGGCCGTCCGACTCGAGGTCGGCGACGGCGTGATGAGCCGCATTGGGCGTGGCTCGGGCGATCCGCCGCCAGCCGGAGTGGCTCCGGGCCCAGTAGCGGCGTCGCCCCTCGCCGGATGAGGCGAAGTCGAGGTAGGTCATCGGTGTATGCCGCAGGCGGCGGCCGTCTCCCCGGTAGTCGGGGATTCCGGACTCCGTGGAAATTCCCGCCCCGCTCAAGACGGCCACTCCCCCTGCCGCCACCAGGGACGCCAGGTTCCGGATGTCGTCTGCGACCGGGACTGCGACCACGAGCGGACCCTATACCGCCGCCAGACCCAACGCCTGTTCCGCCCCGTCGAGGCGGTAACCCGGCCCGAGCACCGGGGCGAAGAGGTCGCCGTGCCGCTGGAGGCGCTCCCAAAGGTTGGCGATCGTCACATCGCCGTTTCGAAGTCGTGTCACTTCCTCCCATCGGATCGGAGCCGACACCGGCGCTGCCGGGCGGGGCCGGATCGAGTAGACCGAGGCGATCGTCTGACCGGAGGCATTGCGATTGTGGTCGACGAACACCTTTCCCACCCGCTTGGGCTTGTCCCATTCCATCGTCAGATCGTCGGGATTGGCCGCCACCAGGTAGCGGCCCACCTCGCCGACGAAGCGTCGCACCCGCTCGAAGCTGTGAACCGGTTCGAGCGGCACATAGACGTGGATTCCCCGACTGCCCGACAGCTTGGGATATCCGCTCAGGCCGAGCTGCTCCAGCGCCACTTTGATCAGATTCGCTCCGGCGACGACCTGGGACCATTCGGCGCCGGGAGCAGGGTCGAGATCGAAGATGGCGTAGTCGGGGCTCTCCAATGATCCCACCCGGGAGTGGAAGGGATGGACCTCGATGCACGCCATGTTGGCGAACCACATGAGGGCCTCCTTGCGGTCTGCCAGCAGAAACGGGATCACTCCACCCTGGGAGTCCGAAGGGACCGGCGTGGTCTCCATCCACTCCGGTTGATGGCCAGGGGCCCGCTTCTCGTAGAACTGCGGGCCATCGATCCCATCTGGGTAGCGGGACATCGACAGCGGGCGTCCGGCGAGATGCGGCAGCAGCACCTCCGCCACCGAGGCGTAGTACTGGATCAGATCACCCTTGGTGTAGCCGTCGGGGAAGAATCGTTTGTCGATGTTGGACAAGGAGAGAGGGGCCCTGGTCCGAGGCCGATAGCGCTCCCCCTCCTTCTCGGCCCGGACGGGCGCCGGAAAGTCCACTCGGTCGGAATCGATGCGACGGGCCTCCGCTGCGTCGATGGACGAGGCGGTGGACCGAGCTTCGTCGGCGATGGCGAGGTGGCTCGACTCCTCCCGCGCCTCAGAGATGATCACGAGGCTCACGTCGGCGGCGTGGGCCGCCTCGACCAGCGGTCCCACCCGCAAAGTACCCTCCCCATACGGGAGATGACGGACCTCTCCCTTGTCCCCCACCTGGTTGTCGGTGAACTGGCAGTGGAGCGGATCGACCATCCAGCCCGGGAATTCCGACGTCAGGAAGGCGAACACCTGGGAGAACGCCTCCTTGGAAGTGAGGCCGCCGCCGGTGGCGGCGTGGATGTGCGCCCAGTCGACCACCGGGCGGACGAACGAGAAGCGGGAGGAGACGAGGGCGATGTCTCCCAGCGTTCCCCAGGCACCTTCCTTGCCGGCCGTCTCCAGGCCGAGTCCGACGCCGAGGTGCTCCACCTTGGGGGCGACCCGTTCCAGCCTTTCGCTGATCCGGTCCATCAGCACGGCGGCTTCTTCGCCGTGGGTGGCGCCACCGTGGGCGACGATCACGGGCGCTCCGAGGGCCCGGCCCAGCTTCATCGTGTGCTCGAGGGCGGCCAGGCACTGGGCCCCGCGATCCGGCTCCTCAGGGGTGAGGGTGGCGAAATAGGGAGCATGGACCGACAGCCGTACGCCCTTGTCGGCCGCCACCTCACCGAAGGCGGCGCAGCGCTTCTCCTTCCACGGGAACTCCGTGACGAACGGCAATTCCAGCGCGGTGAAGCCTCGCTCGAGGAGGCCGTCGAGGAAATCGGAGTCGTCTACTCCCTTTGGCGGAAGGCTGGAGATGCCGACCGTGATCATCGGATGTCAGGGTAAAAGCCGCCGTCTTCTTTCGACGCGGCGGATGCCTCCCACCTTCCTTCGACGTGGACGCTCCATTTCCGACTGCCCCGGTCCAGAGAAAAGATTCAGGCGAGGACGACTACCGGGGTGCCCTCGGAGGCCCACTCGTAGAGGAAGGCGGCGTGCTTGACGCTCTGGCGCACGCACCCGGCGCTGTGGTACTCGCCCAGTTCCTCTTCGGACTGGAGCGGCGCTCCGTTGGCGTCGTTCGGGATCGAATGGAACCCGATGGCCAGATTCTCCCCGTGGGCGAAGCGGACCATGTATCGCATGGTGATGTCGTCGTGACCGGCGTAGGCGACCTCGGAACGAGAGAACACCTCGTACGCGCCGGGCTCGGGCACCCCGGCCTTGCCGGAGACGAGGTAGGTGTCCACCACGGCGCCGTCGTCATCCACCAGCCAGACCCGCTGGTCGGAGTTGGAGTAGACGACCCGCCGCCCGGTGCCCGAGTCCGCAGGAACGGGCGGGGCGGCGGCCCCTTCCAGTTCCTCCTCCACGCCCTCGGCGACGTTACCGAACTCCTCGAATGGCGAAACGAGGTAGCCGTCCTCCGTCTCCACCATCGGCACCGCCACCTCGCGGTACTCGGTCATCCCCTCCGGTTGGATAGTTCCGCTCACCCAGAGGAGAGTGCGGCCGTTCTCGTCCTGCTCCAGGCGGTAGGTGACATCCTCGGAGGCCGACCATGAGCCCCAGCCCTCCGCCATGGGGAAGACCATGCTGTCGAAGAACAGGTCCTCGCCGACCGCGGCCTGCGAGGTGGGCGCCATGGCGTCCCACGCTTCCTGGTGGTTGCCCGCCGCCAGATGACCTACCCAGGTCTCGAAAACCGCCGTCGCCTGGGCGAGCTCGTCACCGCCCGGCGGGGGCGTGGGCGCGGTCGTTTCGACTACCGGATCCGTGATGGTCGTCGTCTCAGGAGGAGCCGTCGACGTGGTGCTCGTGGAGGACGTCGTGGTCGATGTGGGGGGCAACGTGGATGTGGCCGCCGGGTCGAGCGGGGCCGTCGTGGTGGCCGTGGTGTCGGTGCCACAGGCCGCCAGCATCAACGCCACGAGGATCGTGACAAGGGCGCGGACGAACATGGTTGTCACCTCGAGAACTAGAGACGCTTAGACGCACCGGACCCGGGTAGCGTTCCGAGCCGTCGCCGTGTGATTCTCGGTTCTCGAGGGGCCTACCGGTATCCTGGGAGCTCAGCTCTCGGTGGTGGTCTCCTGGGGTTGGGGTGCCCGGGTCGTGATGACCAGAACCGCCACGATGGCGAGGATGATGCTCCCCGCCCACCCGGCCAGGTCGAGTTGGATGTCATCCGAGAAGATGAGATTGGCCACGACGCCACCGATCACGCCGGCCGCACCGCCGATCCCCGTCATTCCGGCCAGAGTCGTGGTGCGAGAGCCCATCACATGGACGATGAGCCCGATCGCCAGTCCTACCACCACGTACGCCACTATCGCCGTAACCATTTGCTCCTCCTTGGGGCTGATGGAGATACATGGTCGCGCCGAAGCCGGCGGAAGTCACGGACCCTCGACGGTTAGGCTGGCCCCGATGCCTTCCGGTATCGACTACACGGCCGTACTCGCCGGACGAGAGCCGCCGGTTTCGCCAGTGCTTCAAGGCCTCGACCCGGCGTCTGGAGACCGCCGATACCAAGTTCAGCGGACTCTTCGGTTCGGCGGGTTCCGCGGGACGTCGCCCGATACCGGCGCCACCTACGACGAACCCACCGTCGCCCTGGTGATCGACGAGGACCAGCCGGACGGCCGCATCTCGGCTGAGGCCTGCTTGCTGGACCGCTGGCTGTGGGGCCGGTCCCTGGGCAACCGATGCCGGAAATCTCCGGTGAGAGTCGCTGCCTACCCGGCTGCGGGAGATGATCGTCGAAGGGACGCAGTGAGACCTCGAGGCTGCCGCTCCAACAACTCCAGCCGGTTGCCAAAGGGATCGTCGACGTAGAAGCGGTCGTAGCCGGGCAATGGCTGATCGTCGATCATTTCGACGCCTGAGGCCTTGAGCCGCTCCCGAAGCGTCGACAGTCCGTCCACCTCGAAGGCTGGGTGGGCCTTGCGGGCCGGTCGAAACCCATCTTCGACCCCGAGATGGACCCGGACCTCGGCCGACTCGAACCAGCAGCCGCCACGCGCTCGGAGATGCTCTGGCTTGTCGACCTCGGGGATGCCGAGGAGGCCCGCGTAGAAGGCGGCTGCCAGCTGCTCACCCCCGGGGGGCATCGCCAACTGGACGTGGTGGATGCTCCGGATCCGCATGGCCGGAAGGTAGCGGGCCAGTGACCACTCCATCACTATCGTCTCCCAACGGAGACCCACCGAGGCGAGAAGCTTGACGAGAAGCGGAGAGATCGGCGCCTGGCTGACAGACATGGACGGCGTGCTGGTGCGGGAGGGAATTCCCATCCCCGGAGCAGCGGAGTTCGTCAAGCGGCTGATCGCCGCCGACCGGCCCTTCCTGATCCTGACGAACAACTCGATCTTCACCCAGCGCGACCTGGCCGCCCGGCTGGGTCACGCCGGGATCGAAGTCGACGAGGGCCGCATCTGGACCTCGGCCCTCGCCACGGCACAGTTCCTTTCCGACCAGATGGCGGGAGCTTCGGCGTTCGCCATCGGTGAAGCGGGACTGACAACCGCTCTCCACGAAGCCGGCTTCATCCTCACCGACACTGACCCCGACTTCGTCGTGTTGGGGGAGACCCGGACGTACTCGTTCGAGGCGATCACGGACGCCATCCGTCACATCGAGTCGGGTGCCCGGTTCATCGCCACCAATCCCGATGTCACCGGACCGTCCCCCGAAGGCCCGATCCCCGCCACCGGCTCGGTGGCGGCGCTGATCACGCGGGCAAGCGGGGTCGAGCCCTACTTCGTCGGCAAGCCGAACCCGATGATGTTCCGTAGCGCCCTCAACGCCATCGGAGTTCATTCGGAGACCACGGCGATGGTGGGCGACCGCATGGATACCGATGTGGTGGCGGGCATCGAAGCCGGCTTGACCACCTACCTGGTGCTGACCGGGTCCACCCGAGCAGAGGACGTGGCGCGGTTCCCGTTCCGTCCCAGCTCGGTGGTCGAATCGATCGCCGACCTGATCGATCTCGTCTGAACTCGCCTAGACCGGTGCGCCGGTCAGGCCGACGGCGCCGGCGACCAGCTCGAGCCCGGTGACTTTCTCGTCGTAGTTGGCCGTCGTGCTCGTGATCATCAATTCGGCCGCACCTGTCCGCTCGACGAGTTCGTGCAGTCCCTGGGCGACGCGCGAGGGCGATCCGATGATCGACTCGGTCGGCATCGCCAACGCCGCCTCGAGATCCGGATGGTTCTGCGCCTCTTCGATCGTGGGCAGCCACACAGGACGACCCGTGCGCAGCCAGAGCCGCACCAGCCGTCCGGGGAGGGAGAGCCGGTGGGCGTCTTCGTCTGTGTCGGAGACGACGACCGTGGCACTGACGATCGGATAGGGTTCGGCGAGAGAGCCGCCGGGCCGAAACTGCTGGCGGTAGAGGCGGATCGACTCGTCGGTGCCGCCCATGTCGAAGTGGTGTGCCTGTACGAACGGCACGCCGAGCATCCCGGCGAGTTGGGCACTGAAGCCCGACGATCCCAGCAGAAAAATGGGCGGATAGGTGCTGGCCAGCGGCGTGGCCCGGAATCTCTGATGGAGCCGGGAGCCCTCCCGCACGTCGCCGAGCAAACCCATCAGATCGATCAGATGCTGGGGGAACTCGCGGGCGTCCAGCGTGTCGGTCCCCCGGCGGAGCGCCGCCGCCGTCATGGGATCGGTGCCCGGCGCTCGCCCGATCCCCAGATCGATGCGCTTGGGGTACATCGCCTCTAGCAGGGCGAACTGCTCCGCAACGACAAGAGGAGGGTGATTGGGCAGCATGACGCCGCCCGACCCGACTCGGATGCGTTCCGTCACGGCGGCGAGATGGGCGATCAGGATCGGCGGAGCAGTGGAAGCCACGATCGGCATGTTGTGGTGTTCGGCCACCCAGAATCGGTGGTAGCCCAGTCGGTCAGCCGCCCGAGCAAGGCGGGTTGCGTCGCCCAGCGCATCGGCCGAGGTGGCGCCCCGGCTGACGGAGGCGAGATCGAGCACAGAGAGAGGCACGTTGAGTGAAGGCATCGCCCGTGCACAACGCTTCGAGGCGCTGCTGCCTTCCCGGCGATCTCATCCGGCTGGTGCGCACGACCGATCGACGAAGCGCTCGAGCGCCATCAGATATCTCTCCGGATGGGTGCGGTGGGGAATGTGACCCGTCCCTTCGATGGCCTCTATCTGGACCGAGCGCAGCAATCGGGCGAGGGCCCGGGTGGACTCCTGCAGGGTTGGCGAACTCTCCGTCCCGAACGTGGCTAGAAGCGGCACGTCGGCAGCCCTGATTCCGGACCAGTCGACGGAGTCCTTCTCGTACGCCTCATCGATCTCGTCGAGGAAGGTCGAGGCGTTAGACACGAGGACGTTTTGCGTCTCTTCGGGGAGCTGGTTCCATCCTCCGGGACCGATCGCCAGGTCGACGAACGACTCTGCCGCCGACCGATAGGAACCCGCTTCGAGCAATTCACGAACCGTCTCCAGGGCGCGCCGCTCGTCGAGGGCCGCTTGCTCGAGGGCCTCGTCCCCGGTGTCGTCCAGCAGCCAGGAAAAGCCTGGCTCATGGACGGCGGCAGTGATCACGAGTTCGGGTCGGGTGGCGACGAGAGCCAGAACGATTGCTCCACCTGCCGAGTTGCCAACGACATGCGCCGGAGCATGTCCGAGATGCTCGATCAAGCCCGCTAGGTCGGCCGCGTCGCGGCGGTGGGTGCCGGGCGACGTACCGTCCTGGCTCCGGCTGTGGCCGCGCCGATCCCAGACGACCACCTCGAAGCGCTCTGTAAGCGGCTCTCGAATGGCCACCCACGTTCCCGAATCGGTCCAGCTCCCATGGGTGAGAACGATTCGCTCACCCCGCCCCATCGTCTCGTAATAGATCTCCACCCGATCGTCTGTGGTGTAGGTGGGCACAACCTTCTCCTGTCGTCGGATGACTCGATCCTTCAGGAAGAGACCTTCTGGCCACATCGGGTGTTCACCCGATCATCGGACGAGACCGTTGTCCACGGCAAAAAGGGTGGCCGCAGCCCGGCTGTTGACCGCTGCCTTGGCGTAGACGTGCTCCACGTGGGTACCCACCGTCTTGGGGGAGATCTTCAACCGCGCCGCGATCTCCCGGTTCGACTTACCTTTGGCCAGCAGTGCGAGCACGTCGATCTCACGCTCGGTGAGGCCGGCCGGTCGCTCGATCTCCATGACAGGAACCGGTGCCTGAGCCGCCGCCAGCACGGCCTTCACGTGGTCGGAGCGGAAAGCTCCACGGGCGGCAAGGTCGACCATCTCCTCCACAACCATCGACGGGTCCTGGCTTGGTCGCCCTCTCCCTGCAGCGATTCCCTCCTCGTAGAACTCGGCACACGCCAACAGGCCGGCCACCTCGTCCTCCCCTCCCCTGACCCCGGATGGATATCCGGAGCCGTCCAGGAGCTCATGGTGCCTCCCAGCCGCCAGGCCAACCGGCTCCAGACCTGCGCATCGGGTCAGGATCCGTTGAGTCCACAAGGGATGGAGACGGAATCGCTCCCAGTCCGCCGTCGTGTCGGTGGCTCCTAGAAAGGAAGCAGGCACCGCGACCATGCCCAGATCGTGGAGAAGCGCGGCCCGCGCCAGGATCTCGGCCTCGTCGCGTTCGAGCCCGGCGACCTGGCCGGCGGCGGAAGCCAAGCCGGTGACCCGCCGCGAATGGCCCGTCAGCATCGGATTCTTCAGGTCGGCGAAGTCACCCATCGCCTGGAGGGCGGGGCGGACGGCTGGACCGGCAATCTCGACGGCAGGAGTTGGCTCGAGGTCCAAGACGACATCCCACATGTCGTCGTCACAGCGGCGGAGGGTTTCCGTCCCGATGGCGAGGGCGGCATCGACGATGGCGGGGTCGTAGGCGCGGCCGCGTCTGCGCGTCAACATCTGCGCGGTCGCTTCGACGCTCGTCTCCCGCTCCCACAACTCGATATCCCGGGCAACTATCGCCACTCGAACCGAGATGGGGATCTGGTCGCCGGCAACGTCGCGCGGAACGCCGCGACCGTCCCACCGGGCGTAGGCGACGGAAAGCGCCTCCACCACGCCCGCGGGTAAGCCCAACTCGGACGCCAGGCGGGCCGCCACTTCGCAGTGTGCCTCCAGCAGCCGCTCCTCCCCATCCGCGTCGGCCACCATGCGGGCGAATGTCAGTAGCCGCCGCGGCAGGGGCTCGCCCTGGGCCACCAGTCGGATGAGCCTGGCCAGTTCCTCGCGCGGCGACCCCATGGCCACCGTTGCCATTCCGGCGAAGAATCTGGTCTCGTCGCCTCCGGCTTGTTCCGCCACGAGGTGGGCGTCGGCCGTGCACCCGAGAAAGCGCAACAGCGATACGTAGAAGGTCTCACGGCCCGCCTCCTCTCCCAGGCTGAGGGCCTCGGCCAGGCGCATGGCGACGAGACAGGTCCTCAAGCCATGCTCGGCCGGCTGGCCGGTCCCCAGATCGGTGAACAGGGACGTCGACGCGCACAGTTCGGCGAGTCGTAATCGCTCCACGTGACCCACCCTATTTGATCCGACTCGCCGCCGAAGAGAAGGCCTGTCGGTCGAAGGCGCCAGAAAGGTGCAAGACCCGACCAACGTGTCCCTGCGCCGGCATTATCCGGACTCAGGTATAGACGATCGTCGGCTCCTCTTGCCGACCTCTCAGCCAGGAAGTCGCCTAGCTCTCGTACACGCCGCTCGGGCCTTGCCCGATCGAATATAGGCGACCTCCTCCGAGATGGCGAGTGATCGCGAAAGATCTTCCTAGAGCGACTCGCCTCCGGCTTCCGAATTCTGTCCTTCTAGAACTCACGGACAAACCGTCGAGCAGTACCGTCGGCTGGATGAGTGGCGAGACGGACCTCGACACGCTCCTGGGGGGGCTCAGCGTCAGCCGCCGTCCGGGGACGTTCACCTTCGTGACGGTCGAGGGACCTGTGGCCGCCGACGAAGGCGTTCATGCCGTGATCGTCGAGGATGAAGGCACCACGTTGATCGCCACCATCGAGGCCGCCCAGGACCGGGGCTGGCAGGTGGGGTTCGAAGGGGCGTGGCTCACACTCGACGTGCACAGCTCCCTCACCGCGGTCGGGCTCACCGCCGCCGTCTCGGCTGCCCTGACTGCAGAAGGAATCCCTTGCAATGTGGTCGCGGGCTACCACCACGATCATCTACTCGTCCCGGTCGAGCGAGCCGAGGACGCAATACGCCGTCTGGAAGAGCTCGGTCACGCGCGGCAGTGAGCCGGGCTGGAGACGAACTCGGGGCGTACGACGCTTTCGTCGTGGGCAGCGCCGCCTACATGGTCCATTGGATGAAGGAGGGCACCGCATTCGTGAAGCGGCACCGAAAGGCCCTAGCCGAGAAACCCGTGTGGCTCTTCTCGAGTGGCCCGCTCGGCACCGACCTCGTCGACGCCGAAGGAAACGATGTCCTCGAAGTGTCGCGGCCCAGGGAATTCGACGAGTTCCAGGCTTGGCTGGGCCCCCGTGGCCAGAAGGTGTTCTTCGGCGCCTGGGATCCGGCCTCCCCGCCGATCGGCATGACCGAGAAATTGCTCAGGCGGATGGCCGGCTCGAAAGAGACCTTGCCTGCCGGCGACTTCAGGGATTGGCCCGCCATCGACGATTGGGCCGCCGCCATCACACTCGAACTCCGCACCCGCCAGCCAGCCGCCTTCGGAGCCTGATGAGGAGTCAACCGGGAGGCTGGGGCAGTCGGCGGCGGGAATCGTCGATCGGCCCCATGATGCCGACCGGGATGCCGTCGGGATCCTCCACGACGGCGTACCGCGCTCCGAAAAAGGCCAGATGAGGCGGCTGAAGCACGCGATAGCCGGCGCCGGCGATCGCGGCCACGACCCGGTCGACGTCCTCATCGCGGTCGACCGCGAAGCCGATCACCACTCCTGTTCGGCCCGACTCCCACGTCGAAGCCCAGTTGACGACTGAGGCGGCGCTGTCGAACTCGACGGTCACCTTCTCCGCCACGCTGGTGACTTGCTGGTGGTGCGCCTTCCATGGCTCCGGCATCTCGGTGACTTCGATCCCCAGCAGTCGATAGAAGTCCATCGAGCGTTCCATGTTCGAGACGACCAAGTTCACCTGAGCGAAGCGAGCGGCGGCGACCGGTTGTATCTCGTCCATCACACCGATCCTGCCACCACCTGCTGTCGGGTGTCGCTCGACCTGCAGATCGGCGACTCTTCCGAGCACGCAGGTCACGGAGCGCCTGCCCTACGCTGACGGTGCCGTGTCGATGAAGGACAGAATGCTCTCCGGCGAGCTCTACCTCGCCGATGACCCGGAACTGCTCGAGGAGAACTCCCGCGCTCAAGCGCTGGTGGAAACCTTCAACGCCACCTTGCACGATGAGGATGATCGGCGGCGCCAGATACTGACCGACCTGCTGGGGTCCATGGGCGACGGCGTCGTCGTCAAGCCACCGTTCCGGTGCGACTACGGCCGCACCATCGCCATCGGAGCCGGCACGTTCGTCAACTACGACTGCATCATGCTCGACGTCGCCGAGATCACCATCGGCGAGTCATGCCAGATCGCTCCCCGCGTCCAGATCCTCACTGCGACCCACCCGATCGACCCGGTTGCCCGGCGACTCGGCTGGGAATCAGGCTCGCCGGTCGTCATCGGTGACAACGTGTGGCTCGGTGGCGGAGTGATCGTCCTGGCCGGGACCACCATCGGGGATGACACGGTCGTGGGGGCCGGTTCGGTCGTCACCCGGAATCTCCCCGCCGGGGTCGTGGCGGCCGGCTCGCCGGCGCGGCCGTTGCGCCAGATCACCGAGGACGACCGAGTGCCGATACCCGATCTGTAGGGCTCTCCGTTCAGTCGCGACTGGGCTGGGTGGCACTGGGCTCGCTCGCTCCGCTCACCCTTTCGGCCAGGAAATCCTCCCAGGTTCTGCGGCCCACCGCCCGGTCGGGCACCAGGTTGGCCCCGGCCCGAAACGCTCTGGCTGCTTCGCCGGGCAGCTTCATGGTCACGATGGGCCTCCTTTTGCCGGTCGCCTCCAGATAGGTGCGCACCAACTCTTCCATTTCGTAGATCTGCGGACCACCGAGGTCGGGCACGAGGCCGGCAGGTCGTCCGAGGGAGAGCTCGACCAATCGATCCGCCACCTCTCCGGCGTCGACCGGCTGGAATCGAACACCCGCCGGGACGGGTATCACCGGCATACGGGCCATCCCGGCGGCGGTCTTCAGTGTGAGGTCGTGGAACTGGGTGGCGCGCAAGGTCGTCCAGGGCAGCCCCGATCCGGCCACCACCTGCTCGGCAGCGAACTTCGCCCCGAAGTAGCCGAACATCATCCGGTCGATGGGGCGGGACATCGGGATGATGTTCGCTCCGACGACCGAGATGTAAACGAGGTGGCTCACTCCCGCCTCGGTCGCCGCCCGCACCAGGTGGCGTGCCTTCTCGTCGTCGCCCTTGGCGGAGCCGGCACAGTGGACGACGGTCGCGATCCCGGCCACGGCGGCTTCGATCCCCCGGCCCGTGGCCAGGTCACCCGTCAAGTAATCGATGCCCGCACCGTGGTCGTTGGCGCGTCTGGTTAGCACCCGGACGTCGCGCCCGGCACCGACCAGCCGATCTACGACGAGTCGGCCCAGTGTTCCCGTTCCTCCGGTGACCAGGACTCTGCCCTGGTCGGCGTTTGCGTTCTGCATCCCTGTCTCCTTGTCACATTGCTTGCGTGTTGGGAGTCACCTGTATGACACGTGGCGACACGAGGATGTGACAGATGGACGAAAGAGAATGGCTAGCGGAGAGTTTCGAGCAGCACCGGCCCCGTCTCCGGGCGGTCGCCTACCGGATGCTCGGGTCACTCACCGAGGCCGACGACGCCGTCCAGGATGCATGGCTGAGAGTGAGCCGGGCCGGAGCCGACGACATCGAGAACATGGGCGGGTGGCTGACCACCATCGTCTCGCGGGTGTGTCTCAACATGCTGCGCTCGCGGAACGTCCGGCGCGAGGAGTCGCTCGCGCTGCACCTACCGGACCCGATCATCACCCAGGACACGGAGCCCCAGCCGGAAGAGGAAGCGGTGCTGGCCGATTCGGTCGGTCTCGCTCTGCTGGTCGTGCTCGACACGCTCTCGCCGGCGGAGCGTTTGGCGTTCGTACTCCACGACATGTTCAAGCTGCCGTTCGAGGAGATCGCTCAGATGGTGGGCCGGACTCCCCAGGCGGTCAGACAACTGGCGAGCCGGGCCCGTCGACGCGTCAAGGGTGCCGACATACCGGCGTCAGAGCCAGATCGGGAGCGCCAACGACGGGCCGTTGACGCCTTCTTTCGGGCCGCCCGGGGTGGCGACCTCGAGACTCTCCTGGAGGTGCTCGATCCAGACGTTGTGCTGAGGGCCGACTATGGCGAACGGCGACCCGCCCAGCTGATCCGGGGAGCCGAGGCCGTCGCCGGCCAGGCGTTCGCGGGAGCTCTACCCACGGCTGTCTTGAGGCCGGTCCTCGTCAACGGTGCCGCTGGGGCGGTGATCACGCTCGGTGGCCGGCCGTTCGCCGTGATGGGCTTCATCGTGCGCGACGGGCGGATCGTGGAGATCGACGCCATCGCCGACCCGGCGAGGGTCAGGCGGATCGCCGCATCGGTCCTCGGAGCCGACTAGGACTCCGCCACCAAGGGCCGTGACGAAGGTTGTCCGTGCCTGTTTCGCATCTCACTCATTCACATCGCGCGAGCATGTCGATCGGCAGACTGGCCGACCGCGCCGAACCAGAGCGGGCGATAGGGTATTTGCCCGATGCCGACCGCGACACGCAGTTGTAGACAACCGGTGGAGAGTCGAAGAGGGAGACCGAGATGAACAAGGCGATCGAAACACCGGGGGCGCGCACGATCGGAGCGTTTGCGCTTGCAGTCGTATTCGGGGGAGCCAACTTCGTGGGGGTCCGGTTCAGCAACGGCGAGCTCGACCCGTTCTGGGGTGCCGGCCTCCGCTTCAGTCTGGCGGCTCTGACTTTTGTCGTCATCGCCTTCGCCCTGCGCCTGCCCTGGCCGCGGGGCAAGCTCCTGGCCCTCACCGCCGCCTACGGACTACTGAGTTTCGGGCTGTTCTATGCACTGATGTACTGGGCGTTGCAGCGGGTGACGGCCGGAATGGCGACCGTGGTGATGGCCATGGTCCCGCTGGTCACGGTGCTCCTCACCTGGGGGCAACGGCTGGAGCCGCTACGCCGAAGTGCTCTGGTCGGGGCAGCGGTGGCGATGGCTGGCATCGTGTGGATGACGCTGGGAGAGGGCAGCGTGGACCTGCCTCTCACCGGTCTGCTCGCCATGCTGGCGGCCGCCGTCACGGTCGGAGAGAGCGTGATCCTGGGAAAGAAGGTATCCGCCAACCACCCCGCCATGACCAATGCGGTGGCGATGGTGGTCGGGGCTGGTTCCCTGCTGGCGCTCTCGTCGGTTGCCGGCGAGCGATGGCTGCTGCCCTCCCAACCTGAGGTGGTCTGGTCGCTCGTCTATCTGGTGACCCTGGGGTCGGTGGGACTCTTCGTGCTGATGCTGCTGGTCGTGAGACGCTGGACCGCGTCCGCCACTTCGTATGCCTTCGTACTGTTCCCGGTGGTGACCATGCTGCTGGAGGCCTGGCTGGCGGACGAGCCGCTCACCTTGCGCGGGGTGACAGGAGCCCTGATCGTGATGGCCGGGGTCTGGTTCGGTGCGCTCGCTCCATCGGCTCGTCATTCGGCCCCGCCGCCGGCTGCCGCCCCGGCTCCGGCCGAGGTCCACTGACGGACCGCACCGGCGGAACCCAGGGTTCGAGACGCCGCCAAGCGGTGCCCCCAGTCCACAGATCGCCCCGAGCAAGCCCGAAGGGTGGAACCCAGGGTTCCAGACACCGACCACCGCCCTCGTCAGCCGATCGCCCGAGTGCTCCCTCGAGGAACCCGCCACGCCACGTACAGGCCGGCAATGAGCGTCGCTACCAGGAGGACGTGATAGACGACGTCCGCAACCGTTTGCGGTCCGATACCGATCATCACCAGGTACAGGCCCACCAACGAGCCGGCCAGCCCGAACCCGAGCGCCCCGACGAGCCCCCGCCAACCCCAAGGCGCCGGAGCCCAGCTCAGCGCGAGGCCGACCAGCATGACGCTACCAATCACCGCTTCGGGCACTGCCGCTCCGTCGTGGCTGTACCCCTCCACGAAGTAGCCGAAGTGGACGAGCGAAGCCACGAGGAGCGAGGCGGCGGCGACGGCCGCCAGCAGCCGGGCGGTGGTGAGCCGGCTCATCGCAGCCCCTTCAGCTCGTCGAGCCGCTGGCGATACTCGTCCGTGTCGATCTCGCCCCGGGCGTAACGGGCCGCCAGGATGTCTACCGCGCTGGAGCCCCCCGCCAACGGCACGTTTCTCCGCCGGGCGAAGGCCCACACCGCAACGCTCGCCACGACGAGCCACAGCAGCGGGATCAACAACCACCAGGGCCCACCCCAGCCACCAGCCCATCCCCCTTCGGCGCCCCAACGGGCGAGGGTTGTCGCGATTCCGAACATCTCGTACCTCCTTTGTCGTCCACTGCCACCATCGTCGGAGATGGATCATTCGATGTCGTCGCCCAGGAGGATGCTTGGGACGTACTACGGAGGAAGTAGGCACAACTGCCACCAGGGCAGGATGATTCGGCGCAGCTTCGTGGCATACAGTTGGCAGGTGGAGTCTCCGTACAACCCACCCAGCCGACGCCTGATCGACGTGGCAGTGGCTGCAGCCGTCCTCGTCGCGATCATCGCCGGAACGTCGGCTATCAGCCATGAAGGACCTGGGCCCGATCCCCTCGGATGGGCCCTCCTCGGGGCGGCTGGGGGCGCCCTCCTCATGCGTCGTCGCTGGCCCGTGCCGGTGATGTGGCTCGTGATCTCGGCGGCCCTCGCCTACACACTGCTCGACAACCCGGGCGGCTTCTACACCATCCCGATGGGCGTGGCGGTGTTCACCGCGGCTGCAGATCGGCGGCGTCGGGCGGCGCTGATCGGCCTCCTCGGGGCTTTCATCCTGTTCTTGGGCACCGATCTGTTGTTCGATACGGGACATGACATCGCCGGTGCGTCGGCGCTGTGGTTCCTGGGCTGGCTGACCGTCGCCTGCCTACTCGGCGAGGTGATGCGCAGCCGCTCCGACTATGTCCGCGCTGTCGAGGAGCGGGCGGTCGAGGAGGAGCGCTCCCGCCACGAGGAGGCTCTCCGCCGTGCGGGTGAGGAACGCATGGCGATTGCCCGGGACCTGCACGATGTGCTGGCCCATTCCATCTCCATCATCAACGTGCAAGCCGGGGCCGCCCTCCACCACCTCGACTCGGCACCGGAGGAGACCCGGGAGGCATTGGTGAAGGTACGGGACACCGGCAAGCAGGCCCTGGGTGAGCTGCGGTCGTCGATCGCCGTCCTGCGCCATCGCGATGTCGACCGGATGGCACCCACCCGCCCCGCTCCGGGACTGGAAGACATCGCCGAACTCGCCGAACGGACCCGCCTCGCCGGACTGGAGGTCGACGTGGTCGCGGAAGGAGACGGCGAGGTTCCGGCCCCCGTCGGCGTGGCGGCGTATCGGATCGTCCAGGAGAGTCTGACCAACGTCGTCCGCCATTCCGCAGCGACCAGAGCAACCGTGACGCTCGCCAGGAGCCGACGGATGCTGGTGGTACTGGTCGAGGACGACGGTCACGGCGCCGTACCCGGCGGCGGACACGGACACGGAATCGACGGTATGCGCGAACGCACCCGGACCCTGGGAGGAGAGCTGACGGCGGAACCCCGGCCGGAAGGAGGGTTCCGGGTGGAAGCCCGAATCCCGCTGGAGGAGAGCAGTTGATCGACATCCTGATCGCCGACGACCAGGCCCTCGTCCGGGCCGGATTCCGTTCGATCCTCGACTCGGACACCGAGTTGGCGGTGGTCGCCGAGGCGGCCACGGGGCGGGAGGCGGTGGAGGCGGCGAAGACGCACCGACCCGACGTCGTTCTCATGGACATTCGCATGCCCGTTCTCGACGGCATAGAAGCCACACGCCTGATCACCTCCGAGCTGGAAGCGATCAAGGTCGTTGTGGTGACGACCTTCGATCTGGACGAATATGTGTTCCAGTCGCTCCGGGCGGGAGCGTCCGGCTTTCTGTTGAAGGACATCGACCCCGGCGACCTAATCGACGCGGTGAAGATCGTCCACGACGGCAACGCCCTCCTCTCCCCCAGCATCACCCGCCGGCTCATCGCCGAGTTCGTGAACCGCACCCCCGAACCCCGGCCCAACGCCGAGCTCGACATACTCACCGACCGCGAGCGGGAGGTGGTCGCCCTGGTGGCGGGGGGCCTCACCAACGACGAGATCGCCGATCAGCTCTACATCTCGACGAACACCGCCAAGACCCATGTGAGTCGGGCCATGACCAAGCTCGGCGTCCACGACCGGGCCCAACTGGTCGTCCTCGCCTATCAGAGCGGCCTGGTCGCTCCCCCGGACGGGTAGGAAGCCCCGAACGGTGAGCTCCGCCGCACCCGATAAGCTCACCAACGAGAATGAGAAACGAGAGACTGATCGAGCTCGATCGACTGATCGGAGAGTGGGAACTCACGTTGTCCGGAGCGTGGTTTCTCGACAGCCTCGACACTCGACAGCTGGGCCGGGCGACGTTCGAGTGGATGGACGATGCGTTCGTGGTGATGCGCTCGTCCATGGAAGGGGAGCCGACGTGGGATTTCGTCTTCGGCCGAAGCGACCCGCTCGACCAGACGTATGCGCTCTACCACGACAGCCGGGGAGTGAGCCGACTGTTCACCATGACCTTCGATTCCAACCGGTGGGCCATGAGCCGTGAAGACCCCGATTTTCATCAACGGTTCCTGGCTGATGTCGAGCCCGATCGGATCCGGGGCCACTGGGACGCTTCCGACGACGGGGGACAGACCTGGCGCAAGGACTTCGATCTCTGGTTCGATCGGGTGGATACTTGAAAGCTGAGAGGGGACCTTCGGGGTGATTCCCGACCTCGTCGCCAGGATCGTCTGAGCAACGCGGCCAAGCAGCTATGTGTCTACTCCGCCGGTCCGACGGTTGCCCGGCCCGAGCGAGGAGGGACCTTCAGGCGCATCACACAGTGGTTCTTTCCCTTGGGTCGCTCATATTGAAAGCCGGTCTGTTCGAAGAGGCCCCGGGTGCCGTTGTAGAGGAACGAGGCGCTGACCTTCTTTGCCTGGATGTCGTACGGGTACGCCTCTACGACGCCTCCACCGGCCTCGGCGATCAGGTCCAGCGCACCGCGCAGAGCGACCGCTGACACACCGTCGCGCCGATAGTCGCGGTCCACGAAGAAGCAGGTGAGCCGGTAATCGGGGAGATCGATGAGCCCCGCCTCGTACTCCTTGCGGTGAGAGATATTCGGCAGTTCCTCCGGACTGCCGTACTGGCACCAACCGACGGCGCGGTCCCCGTCGAAGACCAGAGCGGCATGTGCCTGATCCTCGCTGACCAGTCGTTGCTTGAGCGCCCGGTTGCCCTCGACACTCTGTCCCCTCTCCGGGTACCTGGGATGGTACGTAAGACACCAGCAGCCGCCCCAGACACCGTTGTGCCGCTCGACCAGACGCTCGAAGGCGTCCCACGTGTCGGAGCTGAGAGGTTCGACCCTGTACTCGGCCACATCGGCAGGGTAGAGCGGATTGGGGACGCGACTCGTCCGCAATGACACCGGACCACCCGAATTGCGCCGTGAGACGTCGGCGCGTGCCGGACTTACCTCTCGGTTCGGTTTACGTCGATCGGTGGTCGCTGCTTGCGATAGGAGTTCTTCGTGCGGATCATTCCATCGCGGACGGTAAGAAGTCGCAGCCGTTGACTTCAACGCGACGTCCATCCGACAGCGTGCCGGTGAACGTCCACTCCGAGACCCATGATCGGGGGCGAGGCTGTAGTGCCGCCCGTTGCCCCATTGCGCATCGGGCCTCATCTCGAAAACCTCGGCGAAGGCGCGCCGCACCTCCTGCTTGCCCTGGTATCGCCGGCCACAGGCCTCATCGCCTCCTGACGCTTCGAAGACACACTCTTCCGCGAACAGATCCATCAGGGCATCGAGGTCGTGGCGATTCCACTCGTCGTTGTAGCTGGCGAGAAGTTCCAACGGACCTAGCTCCACCCGTGCCGCTCCAAGTCGTCGATCGACTGCGCCTGATAGTGGCAGACCTGGAGTGCGCAAAGGATTCAGATTGCCCTCATGATCCGATCGCTCGATGTGACACGACCACACGCCGATCACTCTGGTTGTGGACTTATATGGCCACCCGGCTTCGCCAGTGGGCCCACCCCACCAAGGCCAGCGCCAGTTGGGTGATCCCGATCGACGTGCCGAGGATCACCAGCACCACCCGGGCACGCCGTTCCAGCAGGGGAAGCTGAGCGCGTTCGACATCGACCAGCTCCCGGGTGGTTCGAGCGGCCTCGGCTTGCTCGGAGAACAGGGTGTCGGCTTCGGCGAGGTCTGCTGCGATGGCGTCCACCGTCAGAGACAGCTCGTTCAGCTGACTTGCCAGCATCGCGGTGTCGCCGTTGAGCGAGGCGAGTCGCTCTCCACTGGCACGCAGCTCGTCGGGGAGAGGTTCGAGACTGCGTTGCAGTTGTGTCAGGGTGCGGTTCAACGGCACCTCCGGGTCGTACTCGACCCCGAGGAACGAGAGTGAACGGAGCGTCGGCTCCAGGACCGACATCGACGCGATCAACTCCGGTAGACCTTGTTCGACGCTTGAGATCGTGTCAGGAAGGCCGACTCGGAGCGCTTCGGCGGTGTCTGACAAGCCGTCTTCGATCTCGATTGCGACTTCAGCGGAATCACCCAGGAGCTCGACCGTGGTGCTGAGTCCGGCCTGCATCTGCGCCACCGTGCCTTGCACCAGGATGAGGTTGTCGGTGAACGTCACCAGGGCATCGGAGGTGGCCGCCGACAGCCGATCGATCCGCTCTATCGGCGAGCCGATCAGCCGCCAGCCGAGGATTACCGCCGCCACGGTGGCGGCGGCGCCGATCAGACCCACTATGAGAACGGCGGCGCCGAAGCGACGGTCGCGGTTGGGGGGCACTGAGAGGGCAATGTAGCTCACCGCGGCCGGCACCCGGGATGGAACTTCTCGGGTGGCGCGGTCGTGTTATGGATCAGCGAATGACACGCGAACGTCGAGGCGGCGCCCATCCCGTCATGGGGGCCGCATTGAGCATGGTTGTGCCGGGCGCCGGTCAGGCATTGAGCAGGAGGCCGTATCGTGCCGCCGCCTTCCTCGGGGGGATGGCCTTGCTGGCGCTAGCTGCCTGGTCGTGGTTGATGTGGAGCCCCGACCCGCTGGCGACGTTGCTGGAGCCAGGCGCGCTCGGCTGGGTTCTCGCCATCGATCTCGGGTTGCTGGCCTATCGGTGGTGGTCGGTGGTCGATGCCTATCGTCTCGGCAGCTCGCCCAGCCTGATACGGAATCTCGGTCTGATCGTCATCCTGGCTATTACTGCCTTGCCTCACGTGGGCCTGGCATACGCCGACGTCTACGTCAGCCGGGTCGTCGGGCGAGTCTTCGTGACGGCGGAGGCGGGCACCCCGCCGCTTGCCGGAACCATTCCCGCGCCCGTGTCGACCACGCCGACGACGACCGCCGTTGCGGCGTCGAGTTCTGACTCGCTTCGCCCGCCGACCACCACCCCGCTCGGCGACCCGATCACCCCCAGCACCGTTCCGGCGCCCCCTGCGGAGACGATGGACGAAGGGAAGCAGGTGGCGCCGGCTTCACAGACCTTCGAGCCCGTGTCGGTGCTGTTGCTGGGCGGGGACGCCGGTCCCGGCCGGGCCGGGCTCCGCACCGATGTCATCGACGTGGTCACCTTCATCCCGGCGACGGGGCGGGCCGCCCTGTTCGGGATCCCGAGGAACTTCGGATCGGTTCCGCTGCCCGCCACTCTGCTCGGACTCGCTGAGAGTGGGGTCTTCCCCGATCTCATCAACAATCTCCATGAGGCGGTCGGAAAGACGCCGGGAGGATATGCCGGATTCCCCGACCCCGGAGCCGAGGCGCTCGAGGACACCATCGGCCAGCTGCTCGGGATCGACATCGAACACCACGCCCTGGTCGACATGGGGGGATTCGTCGATGTGATCGACGCGCTGGGTGGAGTCACCATCGACGTGCCCACACCGATCACAGACCGTCTCTCCCCGCCCAAAGAAGGAGAGGATTTTCGAGAGTACGCCATTCGGGCCGGTGTTCAACACCTCGATGGGCACCAAGCTCTGGCGTATGTGCGTTCTCGGACGGGCAACAGTGACTACGACCGCATGGCCCGCCAGCGGTGTGTCCTCGCCGCCCTGGCCGAACAGGTCGGAGCGCTCGATGTCATCACCGCCGTTCCCCGCCTCGCCGCGGCACTCGAGGGCCACGTCTCGACCGACGTGCCCGTCGACCTCCTTCCCGCTCTGATCAGAGTGGCGCGAAACGTCGACAGCTCGGACGTCATCACGCTCAGGTTCGTGCCCCCCGAATACACGGACGGCAGGGATAGCCGGGGCCATTCGATCCCTGACACAGCCGGGATACGGGCCGCGGTTCAAGCCATCCTGGGCGGCCTCGCGGAAGGTGGCGCCCTCACCTCCGGCGCGACGGCCGGAACCGCCTGCGCCTGGGACGGCTAGCGGGGCGGGCCACTCAGCTTGGCGCGTCAGACAGAGTCGACTTCCGCATTTCCTGGCACGATCGGGCAAGCAGACGTGACGGGCCCACCGGGCACGAGAACAGCGACGGTTGTCGAGCCACCCGGGATGGTGGCGAGGAAAGCGTCATGTGGTAACCATGGCGCATGACGACTCAGGTTCGGCCGGCGACGGTCTTCGACGACGTCAAGACGATGGTCGGCCCCAAGCGGCCCGACGCCAATGTGTGCTGGTGCCTGAGCTACCGCATCCCGTCGCAAGAGAACGTGACGCTGACCGGCCCGGCCCGGGGTGAAAAGGTTCGGCAGCTCATCGACGAAGGCCCGATCGGCGTGCTCGCCTACGACGGAGAAGAAGTGGTGGGCTGGGCGGCCGTCGCTCCCCGAGCCGAGACCACCTTCGCACGTAGCCGCAAGATCCCCCACGTCGACGACCTCGACGTCTGGTCAGTGTGGTGTATCCGAGTGCGAGCGGGACACCGGAGGAAAGGCATCTCCCATGACCTCCTGCAGGGGGCCATAGCGTTCGCCCGGGAGCACGGTGCCCCTGCCCTCGAGGGCTATCCGGTCGACAACCAGGGCGAGAAGGTCGACCTGACGATGGCTTACGTCGGCACACGACAACTCTTCGAGCGCGCCGGATTCACGAAGGTGTCAGACACCGACTCGGTTCTGGACGGCTTCCCACGCGTCCTGATGCGACTCGACCTGCGCTGACGCCACGTGTTCGTCTTCATGGGCCTCGCCGTGATCCGGGTCCCCGGTTGACCACGGAGGGAGACTTCTCGGGTTGACGGTCGTAGCGACCACGGACCAAAGTTCTCGATTGTTGGAGTTCGTCATTCGGAGGAGTCGACTATGTCCGAGGTCGTCTTGTTTCACCACGCTCTCGGGTTGACCCCCGGCGTGGTCTCATTCGCCGAGGGGCTGAAAGAGGCGGGCCATACCGTCCACACACCCGACCTCTTCGACGGACGTACCTTTGCCACCATCGATGAGGGAGTGGCTCACGCCGGGGAGATTGGCTTCGTCGAGGTGATGGCCCGCGGCGACCGTGCGGTCGAGGGATTGCCCGCCGAACTGGTCTATCTGGGATTTTCTCTCGGTGTGATCCCCGCCCAGCGTCTCGCCCAGACGCGCCCCGGAGCACGCGGAGCGATCTTGTGCTATTCCTGCGTCCCGGTGTCGGAGTTCGGCGATGCCTGGCCGGATGGGGTCCCCGTCCAGGTCCACGGCATGGACCGCGATCCGATCTTTGTCGGCGAGGGCGACCTCGACTCTGCGAGGGAGCTCGTCAACGAGGCGGAGGACGCCGAGCTGTTCTTGTACCCGGGAGACCAGCACTACTTCGCAGACAGCACCCTGCCATCGTATGACGCCGACGCCGCCTCGCTCATGACCAGGCGTATCTCCGACTTCTTGTCCAGGGTCGGATAAAGCCGCGTTACGAACTCGGGTCCTCGTTCGATCAGCGCTCCCGGAGACCCCGAGACCAGAAAGCCGTAGCCATGCACCCACAGAGCAGGAAAGAGGGACTGGTCAGGCCAATTAAGACGTGTGCACCTGAGTTCGGAGGAAGCCGGCGTGTCGCTCATGCACCTCGACGCGACCGCCCTCACCCAGCATGGCAGCTTTGTCCTCGAGCAAGGAGAGCACCTCGTCGCTGGGTCGCCCATACACCTCGATGGAGAACAGATCGATCAAGTCGGCGAACTTCTGGAAGGCGGAGCGGCCCACTTCCATGTGGAGTCGTAGAGAGTCACAGTCGGGATGCACGGACATCACCGTCATGTGCTTGCCTTGCTCGTCGAGGTAGAAGTCGTAGGCGATCAGCTGTGGCTCCTGCTCCCTGATGAACTCCACGAGCTCCTCTATCCGGCGGCTCACTTCCTCCAGCGCACCTTGGCGGACGGTGGATCGATCGAGGTAGAAGATGGGTTCAGACACGAGTCTCCAAGATCGCTCACTCGCTCACGACC
This sequence comes from Acidimicrobiia bacterium, assembly GCA_036259475.1. GTDB lineage: Bacteria > Actinomycetota > Acidimicrobiia > Spongiisociales > ZC4RG35 > ZC4RG17. The sequence continues at coordinate 70,438 of DATABS010000006.1, forward strand.
CTAGGCCAGTCCCCTCCACTGAGCGGTTCCCAACCTCTCAGACTAGATACGGAGAGGATCGGGCCCTATCTCTCCGTGTGGGGCGAATGCAGAACGGTCCTGCTCAGGGCAGGCCATCCCCGGAGCTGCAGTACTACGTACCGCCCACAGGGCTCAAACTCGCCGCATGCCGCGTCCTGACTGCACAGACGCGCGGGACCGGGAACTATCCTGCAAGGACGTCGGATGACGGCGTCCCTTTGGCGAGCGCTTTGTCGTGGGTTTGCCATAGTCCCGGGCCTCTAGCTCAATTGGCAGAGCAGCGGGCTTTTAACCCGTTGGTTGTGGGTTCGAGTCCCACGGGGCCCACCGGTGCCGTTCGTCACTCCAACGTCGACCATGTCCGGCGCACTCCCCGCGTTTCGTCGCCAGGCGCCGGACGATTCAGGCGGCGATGGGAGTGGATCGCGGTGGGGTACGGAAGAACCGGGGCATTCCGGTCAGGGCCATCCTCGATGGTGCGCTCGATACGCTCTCACCTCGGATGCCGTACGCGGTCCCCACGTCAGGTTGGGCAATGGATGCTCTCGCCGCGCCTCGAGGATGTCGGCCGGGTCGACTGGGCCAGAAACCGGGGCGAGTCCGTAAAGGCGGACGGCGTTGAGACCAAGCACCTTGCCCTTGATCGTCTCCGTCAACTCGGGATATCCGAAGGTGTCCTGGAACTCCGGGGTGATGCTGAAGGCCCGGAAGGCGTCGATCTGGGGTTGGGGAGTGCCATAGAGGATGGAGTCGGTGCCCCACAGGAGGTTGTCCTCGCCCACCGCCAAGAGCAGCTTGCCGATCACATGGGCCGCCTCGTTGGGCCGCTTGAGGAGGTGCCACCATGTCGACCCGATCTCGGCGTAGACGTTCCGCCCGGGACCGATGCCGGCTTGGCGGAGCGACGTGATAAGCCGGTTGACACCCACGTCGGCCCGGTCGGCGGTGTACGGGCCCTCGGTGACACCCACCTCATACCCGGAGTGATAGACCACGATGGATACGTCGGAGTGGTCACGTGCCGCCGGGCCGATGTCGGCGGGTGAGCTGGCCGGGTCGCCTCCGGACAGACCCTTGTGGACGCACAGCACGGGTGTCTCCAGGTGCACGAGCTGGTCGAGGAACCGGTTTCCGACCTGAGGTAGGGCGGGATCGCCGTCGTCTAGCCGCCACGGCCCGGCGAAGTGGGTGAAGGTCTTCCAGCCTCGGACGATCCCTCCCGCTGCGACGTTGCCCATCTCATCCAGCACCGACTCGACCGGCCCGGCCTGGGGAAGGGCGAGGGCGTTGACGACCACCCGATCGTCGCCGCTGAGCCGCTCGACCATGGCCCGGGTGTCCTCCATGATCTCCGGCGAGAGAGGGCTCCCTTCTGGCATGATCGGCAGTCCCGACAGGGCGACCATCCGGGTATCACTGCGAACGAACATCTCTTCGAGGAAGTGGTTCATGGAGAAACAGGCACGGGGGTCGTGCTCGTCGGTGCAGGCAGCCTGGGGGAACGAGGACCCCCAGAACCAGTTGCCTCGGGTCGACGGGTCGAGGTCGTACTCGAGCAGATGGCCTTGCATGTCGAAGACGAACTCGCCCGATTGGAAGAAGGTGCTGGCAAGCCCCTCGTCCAGCCGGGCCTCAGGGTCGATGAGATAGCGGCCGCCGCTGCGGGCCAGGGCCGTGGTGTCGATGGCGAGCAAGGTGGCGGCCATGGCGCAGGAGGTCTTGAGGAACTTGCGCCGGGTCATCCCGGTCCGACGGGCTGACTGGTCCCCCACTCGTTCGCCAGCGCCTCGGCCCGCCTCGCCTCCGGGGTTGGCCCCATTGGCAAGTACTCACCATTCGACACCGGCTCGAAACTGAGCGGAAGCACAAGGCCAGCGTACGGTACCGCCCCGCCAACACGGGTGGGCACTGCACGCAGAGTTGTGCGAAGTGCCTGCCCGGCGGATAAGGCCGAGCCCACCGGTGTCACTAGCGTCGGCCTGCACCGTCCCAGGAGGCAAACGATATGGACTGGACACTCGAGGTCGTCATTCTGCCCGTGAGCGACATCGACCGCTCGATCGAGTTCTACCGCGATCAGGTCGGTTTCGAGCTCGACCACAACACCAAGAATGAGCACATGCACGTCGTTCAGTTCACGCCTCGTGGCTCGGGCTGCTCGATCGTGTTCGGTACCTTGCCGGCGCAACAGGAGATGGAGCCCGGATCCATGAAGGGGCTCCAGCTGGTGGTGTCCGACGCCGCCGCGGCGCGTCAGGAGCTGGTGGACCGAGGAGTCGACGCCAGCGAGATCATGGTCTTCGCCGAAGGCGACGGCGGGACGTTCTTCGGCTTCAGCGACCCCGATGGCAACACCTGGGCGGTGCAGGAGATCAAGGCCCGCGGCGAGAAGCCACTCATCCCGGTCGAGGCGAGAGGGCGATTCGCCGAGGGCTGATCACCCGGCCCGTCGGTAGCGCAGGAAGACCGTTCCGGAGCTGAACTTGCGCTCTTCCACCAGCCGCAGATCGAGGCGGTGGCCGGGAGGAAAGTACGGCTTGCCGCCTCCCAACACCACCGGCACGACGAAGAGCCGGAACTCGTCGATCAGGTCGATCACGGACGCGGCCAGTTGGGGACCACCCACATCGAGATAGCCAGCGGTCTCCTGCTTGAGGCGGGCCACCTCAGCGTACGCGTCCTTCCTGCGAACCAGCCTCACGCCGGGGGGAACCTCACCGAGCGAATCCGAGAACACGACCCGCGGGGTGTCGAAGTAGAACTGGGCGAACTCCGCCTCGACGTCGGAGATATCGGATCGAGCCGCGATCTCCGTCCACGGCCCCTCCATGACTTCGAACAGTCGCCGCCCGAACAAGAACACAGAGGCGTCGCGAGCACCTTCGTTTGCCATGCGGTGCACCTCGTCGTCGGGGGCGGCGAACGCGATGTTCCCATCGGGATCTTCGACATAGCCGTCGAGTGACACACTCATCGAGCAAAAGACCTCGCCCATGCGACCTCCAGGAGTTGTGGCCCTGAATGTAGAGACGGCGATGGCTTCCTGGACTCATCTGTTTCCCAGACATCTCGGCGGTCAGATCGTGCGCACGGTGAAGTCCGCCTTGCGGCTGAGAAACTTGCCATGTCGGTCGACCGCGGACCGCAAGGCCTCGGCGCCGGCGCGGTCGAGTGGCTCGTACAAGGCGATCTCGAAGTTCACACTGGTTCTTGCCATCGCCCGCTTCCAGTGACCCGCCACCTGAGTGCCGGCCAGGACTACGCCATTGGCCACCGGCCGACTCCCCATCGTTGCCGCTCGTCCGGACAGATTCAGCAGCCACTTGGATTCGGTGTAGCCGACGATGTACTCGTCGTAGCCCTGAAGCAGCTGTACCCGAGGGACACCCCGGGAGGGCTCGCCGGCCGCGACCCAGTACTCCGCGCCGTCAACGACGACGTTCTCGAGGTCCGGGGAAGCCCCCTCGAGTCCGGCCCGTACGTCGGCCAGCGTCAGACTGGCCCACCTCGCACAGTCCTTCACGGTCGCCGGGCCGTGACTTGTGAAGTAGCGTCGTGTCAGCTCGATCAGAGCCTCTTCCCGGGAGACAGCTCGGCCGAGCGGCGCCCGCTCATCCAACAGGCCATAGGTGTGCTGCTTGCCCCGCATGGCACCACTGCAGATCAAACCCTCCAGCTCGGCGTGCATGACGATGTAGGCCAGCCTCAGCCTGGCCGCCTCGATGCCCTCGGTGGCGAGCCGCTCGGCGATCTCGCCTCGGGTTAGCTCGCCTCCGCCTTCGAGCGCCCGACGGATGATGGTCTCGGTACGGCGCCTCATCTCCATGTCGAGACCCTCCTGGCGATATATGCCGGCGTTGAGAGCGTGGACACGTGGTCCGGTCAGATTCAGGAGCCAGCGGATATCGTCCGGCGAGACGAAGTGCCACGTGGGCCGCAGAACGTGGGTTCTGAGGATCCGACCAGCGGCGAAGGAGTCCTCGACGACCTCGGCAGTGCCATCCTCGAGGCGCTGACCAACGGCCCAGACGGCCGGCCCGAAGTCCTGGGACTGGACCGCCAACAACCACCCGACCACCGCCTCCGGTGTGTCGAAACGGGCGCCGGTCAACCCGAGTGTCTCCAGACGCCATCGGGCAAGCTGCAACGCGTCCACCGCGCCCGACTGTATCCCGCTCCCGTGATGTCGCTCCGGCACGGTCGGTAGAGTCGCTCGTCGAAGGAAACAAGGAAGACGGTGACCGAGACCCTCCGCCTGGATCTCACAGCGACAGTGCTCGATGCGCCCGACGCCGGCGACCTGGCCCGGTTCTATTCACGGCTACTGGGGTGGGAGATCGCGTATGAGGAGCCCGGATGGGTTCGGCTCCCCAATCCCGAAGGTGGCGGTGGGCTGTCCTTCCAGACGGAGAGCGACTACCGGCGACCGACCTGGCCCGCCGGTCCCGGAGATCAGCAGATGTCGATGCACCTCGACATCTGGGTCGACGATCTGGAGGCGGCCGGCGCCCACGCCGTGGCAGCCGGTGCGACACTCGCCGCCCACCAACCGCAGGAAGACGTCCGCGTCTACCTGGATCCGGCCGGCCACCCCTTCTGCCTGTTCGAGCGTTGACCCCCGGCAGTCAGTTCCCTAGCCGACCGGCAGCCTCGGCCGCCTCCTCGATCCGCCCCCGGTAGGCCTCCCACTCTTCTGCGCTCATCTCCGGAAGGTTGCCGTCGTTGTTGCCGGCGGTTCCGTCGATCATCTCCCGGACGATGTCGGCGTGGCCGGCGTGGCGGGCGGTCTCTATCGCCATGTGGATGAGAACTAGATGCAATGTGACGTTGCGGTGCTCGGGCGGCCACCACGGGACCAGGCCGGGGGAATCGAGATCGAGCGTATCGATCGTCCCATCGGCGTGGGCGGAGGAGTACCGGAAGAGGTCTACGATCTCTTCGCGGGTCTCGGTCGCCGTGACCCACATGTCGGCGTTGACCTCGGCTCGCTCCTCCATCCAGGGCAGGAACCGGTCGGCGGGACGCCCGAACACCTCTCCGAAGTAGTCGAGTTGTACCGAGGCGACATGCTTCACCAGGCCGAGCAGATTCGTGCCCGTCGGCGTCATCGGCCAGCGAACCTCCCGCTCCCCCAGCCCGTCGAGCTTGGCGAGAAGGTGGTCGCGCGAGCCGCGCAGGTAGTGATGGAGGACTCCCTTGGAATCCATCGGCGCGGTCACACGTGGAGTCTACGCACCGCTCGGGAGTGATCTCAGTGGAAGGCGGTGGCGTTCTTCAGGGGCTGCAAGGTGCCGAGCGACTCAGCGATGACCACCAGATTGTCCTCGGCCTCGAGGGCAAAGTCCGCTCCCGGATTGGTGAAGGTGCTGCCGTTGCGGGCGACGGCCAGCAGCGTGGCGGCGTGCTGGGACCGCAGCGCCGTGGACACTTGGTCGATCGACATGCCGACGAACTCGGCGGGGAGCTGGACCCGGTACAGCTCCGAGCCCTCGCCTCCCGAGACGATGTCGGTCATGAGTTCGGTCAGGCCCGGGTAGATGGCGGAGCGGGCGAGAAGATGTGCCGCCAGGCGGGACGTGACAAGTAGCTCGTCAACCTTGGTGCGGCGGAAATGGGGGACGTGGGCCGGGTTGTTGACCTCGACGACGGTCCTGACACCGGGTGCGATCGACTCGATGGCGAGCACGGTCAGGATCGAATGCATGTCGGCCTCGTTGGAGGCATCCTTGGGGCAGACGATGGCCGAGCGAGCCTGTTGGATCCCTGCCCGGACGAGGTCGGCCTCGTTCGTGGAGTCGCCCCGGACGAAGTAGACCCCGTTTCCCGCCGGGTTGGAGTCGGTGTCGTGGATCAGCGCCACGTCACCCTCGTAGGCGTCCGACTTGAGCTCCTCCAGCAAGTCACGTGCCGTCGTGTTCCATCCGCATACGACGATGTGGTCCCGATATCCCGACGCTCCCATTCCCTGTCCCTCCTTCAAAAGGAAATCGATCACGAACCCGACCAGCGCCCCCGTCATTGCGGCGACTATGGCCACCCCGAACAGCCCGAGCAGCCATCCCATCGCCCAGCCCACCGGCCCTCCGACGTACGAGGCGTCGCCCTGTCCCAACACCGTCGTCACCGACCAGTAGAACGCCGCCCCGAGGTCGCCCCAGGAGCGGTCGGTCTCGGCCAGCCACACCGCCGTGGAGACGACCGCCAGGATCACGCCCAGACCGGCGAGGAGCGAGAGGAAGAATCGGCGATCCATCTTCTCGGAGACCCGGCGCACATGCCAGACGACCCGCTGGAGAAACGGCGAGGCGAACAACGGGGCCAGGCGTGCACGCATCTGAGGACCGAGAGCATACGCCCGGCGTAAGTGTCCGCGTCGTCCGCAGAGAAGTAACGCCTCGGAAACAAGTCCGAAACCGTCGTCGGCCAGCCTGGCGGCCGACCGAGTGACCGAAGGAGGTCGAAGTGAGTGAAGGCGCGATCGCCTGGGTTCTGATCAGTTCCGCCCTGGTGTTGTTCATGACACCCGGCCTGGCCCTCTTCTATGGCGGCATGGTGCGGGCCAAGAACGTCCTCAACATGCTGATGAAGAACTTCTTCACCATCGCCATCGTCACGGTGGTGTGGTCGATCGTCGGCTACTCCCTCGCCTTCGGAACGGACATCGGAGGGATCGTCGGGGGTCTCGACTTCATCGGGCTGAAAGGGGTGGAGGGTGACGCTCTCCTTTTCATGGTGTTCCAGATGATGTTCGCCATCATCACACCCGCTCTCATCTCGGGAGCGGTGGCCGAACGGATGAAATTCTCGGCGTGGGTACTGTTCACGACCCTCTGGGCCGCCTTCATCTACCCCGTCATCGCCCACTGGGCGTTCGCCCCCGACGGTTGGCTATTCGCCTGGGGCGTGCGTGACTTCGCCGGCGGGCTCGTGGTCCACATCAACGCCGGTATCGCCGCCTTGGCGCTGGTCCAGGCCCTCGGACCCCGCAAGGGATTCGGGGTGGCGCAGATGCGTCCCCACTCGCTCCCGCTCACTCTCCTGGGAACGGGAATCCTCTGGCTGGGATGGTTCGGCTTCAATGCCGGATCGGCGCTCGCCGCCGACGGGATCGCCATCAACGCCTTCGTGACCACTCAAATCGCGGCGGCAGCAGCCACCATGACTTGGGTCGTGGCGGAATGGCGCAAGACCGGCAAGCCGAGCCTGCTCGGGGCGGCCTGCGGTGCCGTGGCCGGTTTGGTGGCGATCACCCCCGCCGCCGGCTTCGTCTCCCCCCTTCCCGCCATGGTCATCGGAGGCGCGGCCGGCGTCATCTGCTTTGCGGCCGTCAACCTCAAGACACGGCTGGGTTACGACGACTCGCTCGACGTCGTGGGCGTGCATCTGGTCGGCGGAATAGTCGGCTCCGTCCTGCTGGGCGTATTCGCCCAGAACTCGGTCAATGAAGCGGTTCCGGACGGACTCCTGTTCGGTGGTGCCGCCTTCTTTGCCAAGCAGGTGGTGGCGGTGCTCGCCGTCATGGCCACCAGCTATGTGGCGTCGTTCGTTCTCGCCCGCATCGTGGGCCGGCTCGTCGGTCTCCGCGTCGACGAGACCCAAGAGGACGAAGGTCTCGACATCTCCCTCCACCACGAGCGAGGCTACGCCCTCGTCGAGTGAGCAGAGTGAGCCTGGAACGGGTCAGTTCTTGAAGACGGCCCGTTCCCCCTCCCCCGGCTTCCAGATGGTGATCCTCAGGCGGTTGTCCTCGAGCTCGACTGAGGAGGCGCTGGCGATGTCGCCCACGTAGAAAGGGTCGAACTCGTCCCCTCGGAGATCGAGTCCCTGGTCGCGGAAGAGCTCGTCGGTGAAACGGTGATGGAACTCCTTGTCCTGCAAGTTCACCACCGACCCCCACAGCTTGGCATCGCCTTCACCGACATAAGGGTCGGTCGTGGCGGTGTGGACGCAGAAGCGCGGGTCTCGATCCAGGTCGCGGAACTTCGTCGTGCCGGGCATGCCGACCAACACGAGCTGATCCTCGAAGATGTTCGGCTCGATCGGGCTGATCCGTGGCGATCCGTCGGAGCGGATCGTGGCCAACAGGCACAGCTTGGCGGTGGCGGCGTGGCGGCGGCGGAAGATCTCTGAGATGCGGGGAGCTTCAGTGGCGAACTGGGTCCAGTCGATCATCTTTTTGACGTTACCCAGCGGCAGTGCCCGCTTCACCGAAGAGGAGCAAGAGGATCGTGTTCACCACGATCGCGGCGGCGACTATCCCCGCCAGTCGAGTCTGCCCGGCGGCCGCCAGGGCCCACGCCGACAGCAGCAGTAGGCCGCTTCCGACGAGCATCCGAAAGTTCTGGGGAAGGGGGTTGTCCGCCTTGGGAGCCACCACGAAGGCCCAGGCCACCATCAGCAGCACCGGAGCGGCCACCGCCAGGCCGAGCTTGGCCGGTGTGCCGGAGGGGGTGTGATAACCCCAATAGGCCAGGGAGACCAACCCCACCACCTCGAGGAGGAATCGGATAGCCAGGTTCGCGGTGGACATGGGATTGGGCAGAAAGGTCCTCAGTAGTCCTTCTGCTTCATGACCAGATCGATCGCCAGGGAGGCCGCCAGGGCCAAGCTGCGTAGCGGATCGGTCACCCCGGATTCGAGGTTGACGACGTAGGTGTCGGCGTCGGTGAACACCTCGGTGGCGAGGCCGCGCCATTTCTTGGTCACCTGGGCGACTTCCGTGCCGGATGCATCGAAAATGGCGAAATCGCGTGCCCGCCAGTTCTCCGCTCGGACTTCTCCCATCTCCGAACCGGACGTGTCGGTAAGCGTGAAGCGGGCCTTGCCGAGCCGGATGCGTTTGGAGATCGTTCCGAGCTGCATGCCATCGGGCCGGGCGACCCTCAATGTCATGGAGAACCACGGCTTGTGGAACACCAGAACGGGCATCCCGGCGGCGTCGAGGACATTGAGCGTGACGGGCAAGGCCACATCCAGGTCGCTGCCCAGGCGAGCGAGGAAAGCCAGGGGGGACTGCTTTTCCTGCTCCATCGCACCGATCTGCGCTCCCGTTTCGTCGAAGATCCGGTACTGGTTGCGCATCTCGAAGAACTTACGGCGCTGTTCGACGACGAGAGTGGAAGCCTGCAGTAGAGGAGTGCTCATGAGATCGTCACGGTAACCGCACACCGGCCCTCCCGCGGGCTCCCTAATCTCGTGTCGATGGCTCGATCACCCGCCGAGGAGTTCCTGGCCGGCATGCCCTCCGAGCGGCGCCCGATGGCCCAAGCCGTTCACGAAACGATCACCGCCGCCGCTCCGCACTTCGAGCCTTGGTTGTGGCAGGGAAAGATGTGGGGCGGGACCGACCAGACAATCCTCGCCTACGGCGCCTACGACTACGTCAATCGCAGCGGCGACGAGGTCCGCTGGTATCTGATCGGTCTCGCCAACCAGAAGGCATACGTGAGCCTGTACGTCAACGCCGTTCGAGACGGACGCTACCTGGGACAGGTGTACGCCGACCGGCTCGGTCAGGTGAAGGTCGGCTCGGCGTCGGTCAGCTTCCGAAAGCTCGAGGACCTAGATCTGGACGTGGTGGCCGAGATGGTGAAAGACGCCGCCGCCAATCCGCCCGGCAATCTGGTCTAGCCGGAGGACACTGAGCCGAACACGTGGGTCACCTGTGCCGGTCCCCTTCGCAACTGGCGTGCAGTATTCCGTCGTGCCGACGGAGAATCGCACGCCAGTTCGATCCGGGCGCTACCTCTCAGACGAACAGCTGCACATCGGCCGAGGCGGCGTAGTCGAGGAAGGCGGCCGCCCCCGCGATGTCGCAGCCAGGAATCAAATCGGACTCCTCCACTCCCATCACTCCCATCGTGGTGGAGCAGGCGAAGAAGCGGACGCCCAGGCCCTGCGCCATCTCGATGAATTCCTCGACGTCTGGCATCTTGGCGTCGCTCATCCACTTGCGCATCACCTTGGTGGCGGCGGCCGTGGCTCCCGGTACCGCGCCAAGCAGGTTGGGGAGCTGCACCGGACCCGAGGGATTGGCGAGTGACGCCACCTTCAGCTTGCGGAACCGCTTTTCGTGGATCACGTCGAGACCGTAGAAGGTGAAGTAGATGCCGGCCTCCCAGCCGAGGCTGGCGGCGGTCGACGCCAGGATCAGCGGCGGGTAGGCCTGATCGAGGGTTCCCTTGGATGCGACGAGGGCGAGCCGCTTGCGACGCGGCTCGGATTCGGCGGCCGGATCCAACTGGAGGGCTTCTGCGGTCATGCCGCACCGCCTTTCTGCAGCCAGAACGTCTGGGTCCCGTCGGCTTGTTCGGTGGCGATGAGCGTGTCGCCTCGCTGACGGGCGAGGGCTGGAATGTCTTCCAGGGCGCCGGGGTCGGTCGTGATCAGCTTCAGCACGTCGCCGGAGGCGAGGCGGCTGAGGACGACACCGGCCTTGTATACGGGCAGGGGGCAGAGGAGCCCCCGGCAGTCGAGCGTCTCGGTGATTTCTACGTCGGTGGCGGGCTGGGTCATGTCGCTCCTTTCTCAGAAGGCCGGTAGGCCTTCATCGCCGAGCAGCTCGGCGAAATAGCTCGTGTACTTGTGGCCGCCGTCGGGCGAGACGCCCACGGCGATGCCGGAGCGGTCGACCGCGAACCGGGCGGCGGCGTGAACGATGGCGCCGGTGGAAGGCCCCACGATCAACCCCTCCTCCCGGAACAGGCGCTTGGTGGTGGCGTAGGCCGGCTCGTCGTCGACCCGGACCACATGGTCGACGACTGACCGGTCGAGGATCCCCGGCTCCTTGGCCTCGGCGAAGCTCTTCAGGCCGGGGAGCCGGTGACCAGGTTGCGGCTCGATCGCCACGACCTCGATTGTCGGATCCCGCTCCTTCAGGTATCGGCCGACGCCGGTGATGGTGCCGCAGGTACCGAATCCGGCGAGGAAATAGCGGATCTGCCCGTCGGTCTGGCGCCAGATCTCAGGTCCGGTCGTCTCGTAGTGGGCCCTGACGTTGTGGCGGCTCTCGTATTGGTTGGTCATCACGTACCGGGAGCCGCCTTCGCTGGCGGCCAGCGACCGGGCGAGGGCGATGGCTCCGTCCCGGGGGTTGTCCACCGGGCAGAGATCGTCGGGCGTCTCCCACACCTCGGCGCCGAGCATCCGCAGCAGCACCTTTTTCTCCTCGGGAACTCCGTCGGGGATGGTGACGGTCAGGCGGCTACCGGACAGGGCGGCGAGGGCAGCCAGGGCGATGGCGGTGTTGCCGGAAGACGCCTCCACGATCTCCTTGCCGTCGAGTTGGCCGGCGTCGGCCAGCGCATCGAGCATGTAGGCGGCGGCCCGATCCTTGATCGAGCCGAACGGGTTGAGCCACTCCAGCTTGAGATACAGGTCGAGGCGGCCGACGTCGGAGCGGGACAGCCGCACGAGCGGTGTGGGGTTGTCGACGTCGGGCAAGAGATCACGGATGTCGTCGTAGCGGCGTAGATCCCGGTCGGTGGCGAGACCGGGCGGGGAATGGACGGTCATGAACTTCCTTTGGGCATGAAAAAACCCGCATCGGGGGATGCGGGCGGGGCGTTGGATCGTGTTGTCGTCTTAGTCGACAGAACTCATTACGCGCGCCTCCCGCACGGTGTACAGATGCAACAGGCGGCGCAGCAACGAGCGTTCATTCTGTCGTCAGTGTATCGCCGGGTCGGTCAGCCGCAAAGGGGGCCGACTCTGTGAGCACGATCTCGGCACCTCGGGACGTTCCGTGTGCCTCGATCCACAACCAGTGTGGATGTAGGCACACTCAACCGGGAGGACTGAGCTGCCTGCCTAGCTGGCGGCCAGGGCGGTCTTCTCGTCGGGGTGGATCGTGATCGCCTCGTCGAGGCGGGTGAGGGTGAAAATCTGGCGGTAGTGGTCCGTGAGCCCGTAGGCCATCAGCTTCTGGCCCTGGCGCTGGGCCCGGATGAGGGTCGTGACCAGCAGGCCGATCCCGCTGCTGTTCATGTAATCGAGGCCGGTGAAGTTGAGGATCACCGTCTGGGCGCCATTGGCGCTGGCCTGGGAATAGGCCTCGGCCAGCGTCGACTCGGACGCTCCCGTCACCTCACCGTCGATATCGATCACGCTCACGGATCCGTCCACGTTGCGTACGTTCATGGGTGCTTGCACCTCCGCCATCGCTTTGCCTCCCTGTTTCATCCCTGTGCCGCTCGCAGCGCCGACGCCCGATCGGGGAAGATCCCCATGAAGTCGGCCAGCCGTGTGATCTGGAATATTTCCCGGTAGTGGTCGCTCAAACCAAATGCCACCACATCGACGTCGGCGGTGCGGGCCCGGGCGAGAAGCGCCACGATCAGGGCGATCCCGGTCGAGTTGATGTATTCCACCCGTTCGAAGTCCAACACGAGCGTGTTGAGCCCGTCCCGGTCCAATTCGGAGTGGAGCGCTCCCAACCGGTCCCCGGCGGCCGCGTTGATGTCCCCGCTCAGCTCGAATGTCACCCGCCCGTCGCCATCCGGGCGAGTCGTCACTTCGAACTCATGCCCGATCATGTCCGTCTCCTTCCAGATACATGACGAGCTCCACCTGGTGAAGCCCGTCGTCAGTGGTCTCATTCACCTCGTCGACCATGTTCTCGATGAGGAACAAGCCCCATCCCCGGGGGGACTGCTCCCCGGCAAGCTTGGCCTCCAGGTCGGGGGTGTCGGGGTCGAGGGAGTGATCGCCTGAACCTGACCCGCGGTCGACTACATGGACTCGCACGGCTCGGGAGTCGGTCTTGACCATCACGCCGACCGGTAGGGCGGGGTCATTGCGGTTGCCGTGCTCGATGGCGTTCATGGTCGCCTCGCCGACCGCCGTCTTGAGCCGCTGCAGCCGCACCTCGGACAACCCGACGGGTGCGACCACCTGCTCGATGCGGTCGATGACTTCCCGCTCGTTGCCCTCGCGGCTTTCAATCTCGAACTCGGCCAGCACATTCTCGGCCATCAGCGTGGCGGCGGCTTCCTGGGCGGTGGAAGTCCGGCGGAGGACGACCAGGGTCACGTCGTCCTCTTGCTCCCAGTCGGACCCGGTGAAGTCAGCCAGTTCGCCCATCACCCGATCCACCAGGTTTTCGGCGTGTCCGTAGGCGCCCATGATCCCCATCAGACTCCCGAAGCCGAACATCTCGCCGCTCGGGGAGTGAGCTTCGACCACCCCGTCGGAGTGGATGAGGATCGCGTCACCGTGCGAGATCTTCGCCTCTTTGACTTCGTAGGACATCCCCGGCATCAGGCCGAGAGGCATGCCCGTCGCCCGCAACTCGTCCACACCCGTATCGGTGCGCACGTACGGCAGGTTGTGTCCGGCGTTGGCGTAACGGATGAGACCGGTGCTGGTGTCGATCACGGCGTAGAAGCAGGTGACGAACATGTTGGGCGGGATGTCGACGTGGAGGTTCTCGTTGACCGCCTCCAGGACGCGGCCCGGATCGTCGAAGCGACGCGCCGCCGCCCGCAGCATCGTCCGGCAGGTGGCCATGACGATGGCGGCAGGCACACCCTTGTCGGTGACGTCTCCTTCCACCACTCCCAGACGACCGTCGCCCAGGTCGATGAAGTCGTAGAAGTCGCCTCCCACCTCACGGGCAGGCCGGTAGTAGGCCTTGACCGTCCATCCGCTGATCTGGGGCAGCTCTTTGGGCAGGAGCGTCTGTTGGATCAGCCGGGCAACACGCAGTTCCTGGGCGATGCGCTCTCGCTGCTGGGCCTCCAGTTCCTGCTCGCGAACCAGTTGGGCGACTCTCACGGCCGGAGCGGCCTGAGAGGCGAGGCTGTCGAGTAGCTTGCGATCGTCGGTCGAATAGTCCCGCTCTGACAGGCGCGGACCGAGGTTGAGGATTCCCACCAGCTCGCCCTGGGTGACGAGCGGCACGATCAGCTCCACGCCGCTCGCCTTCATCTCCTCGAGCGCCGCTGAATCGACCGCCAGCTTGTCCACCTCGACCGGACGGGCCACGTCCTGGAGGTAGGCGAGCAACGGGTCGTCAGGGGCGATGTCGACGGGTTCGACGGTTCGAACCTCGACGGGGCGGTCCGCCTCACTCTCTGACTTCGGCTTCCGCCGCCACAGCGCCATTTCGGGAATCTCCTCTTTCGGCTGGCCCCAGTTCTAATCGATCTCCGTTCCGGCATCGTTACGAAATGGAGGCCGGCGCCAATCCCGTGTCGTCGCCCGGGCGAAAAACCGCGGAAATCCGTCACGCTGTCGTAGCGGCGGCCGTCGATGATGCAGCCATCGAAGTCCAAGGAGGGACTGTTCATGCCAACCCGTCGTTCATCCGTCACGTCGGTCTCGTGGATCCCATCCGAGGCCCTGCCGCTCGCTCTGATGAGCATCCCGGTGTACATGGGAATCGGCCATTACGACTCGCCGCCCCCCGACCGCCTCGAGGACCTAGAGGCATTGCACGCCGCCGGCGCCTTCCGCTTCGCCAACCGTCTGAGCGCCTGGATCGAGGTCGAGGACGGACAGATCGTCGACGCCGGATACGACGGCAAGGGACTGATCTCGTCGACCGTCGCCGACCTCAAGGTCACCAAGTTCGCCTTTCCCCCGGTCGCCTACCCCGAGATCCGCAAGGAGCCGGAGTACGGTGACGGCTGGGTTCGCTTCGTCCAGACGACGGGCGGGCGAACCGGTTCGCCGATGCCCCGAAAGATCAGCCGCCCGCCCTTCGTCCAGATCACGGCACCAACGGTGTGGACCACCCTCTCGCTGACGTTGCACACCGACGGGCGGGCAGAGTACGGCATCGTCGGCGCCAGCCCCTTCCCGCGCCACTGGTTCTACGACCACGACGGAAAGCTGGTCAAGAAGTCTGGTATCGCCGACTACAAGAGCTGGGCGGATGCCATGGACGACGACAACTCGCCGTGGGCCGACCGGGAGCACGAACTCCTGGTAGCCGACGCCGAGACCGACCTGGAGAGGGCGATGTCGACCACCATCATGCAGAGCGGGGCCAAGCCGGTGTTCCGACGCCTGGCCGAAGGCGACACACTGACCGAGCAAGGCGACGAGACCGCCGACCTCTTCCTCGTTCTCGACGGGATGCTCACCGTGGAGGTGGACGGCGAAGGGGTGGCCGAGGTGGGACCGGGGGCCATCGTCGGCGAACGAGCCGTCCTGGAGGGCGGGAAGCGCACGTCGACTGTGCGGGCGATGACGCCGGTACGGGTGGCCGTCGCCAGCGCCGACCAGGTCGACCGCAAGGCTCTCGAGGAACTGGCCGGCGGTCATCGCCGCGAGGAAGAGAACAACCCCGAGCCGGTCGAGGCGTGAAGATCCATGTCTGCGGGAGTCGGGGCTCGACTCCGACTCCCGGACGGGACTTCTGTCGCTACGGGGGTCACACTTCCTCGATCGCCATCAGCCGAGACGATCGCCCGGATCTCCTGCTCGACGCCGGAACTGGCATCCGGAGGGTGACACGACTGCTGGGCGACCGTCCGTTCGAAGGCTCGATCCTGCTGGGTCATCTCCACTGGGACCACACTCACGGGCTCCCCTTCTTCGCCGCGGGAGACCGCCCCGATGCCCGGGTCGACCTCTACATCCCCGAACAGGACGGGACCGTGGAGGACACGCTCGCCACTTTCATGGCTCCGCCGCATTTCCCGATCGGCCCCACCGATCTGCATGGCAATTGGCGGTTCCTTCACCTACCCGAGGGCACCCATCGGATCGAGGGCTATGAGGTGACGGCCCGGGAGGTGCCCCACAAAGGCGGTCGTACCTTTGGTTACCGCATCAGTGACGGACACGTCACCGTCGCCTATCTCTCCGATCATCATCCCACCTCGTTCGGAGCGGGTCCCGAGGGCTACGGGCCATATCACGAGGCCGCCGTCACGCTGGCCCGCGAGGCGGATCTGCTGATCCACGATGCCCAGTACCTGGACGATGAGTGGCCGACGCGATCCCATTTCGGGCACTCGACCCCCGGCTACGCGATTGGTCTCGCCCGAGAGGCCGGCGCCCGTCGTCTCATGATGTTCCATCACGACCCGGCCCGGACGGACGACGACCTCGACATCCTCGCCACCCAGTGGAGCAAGACGGAAGAGTTGAACGTGATCACCGCCATGGAAGGGGAGACGATCGATGTCACCGTCGGCGGCTGACGACCGGCTCGCTCCCTACAGTCCCCGAACTCTTCGTAGCTGGCGCGGCCCGATGCCTGGCTACGACCGAGTGGAAGGGACACTCGTGTTCGCCGATGTGTCGGGCTTCACTCGACTCACAGAGCGACTGGCCCGGCGGGGCAAAGTCGGCGCCGAGGAGATGGTCACCGCCATCTCCGACGTCTGGGAGGCCTTGTTGGCGACCGACGACGGCGGCGACGTGATGAAATTCGCCGGCGACGCCCTGCTGATCTTCTATCAGGGGCCGGATCACGCCCGGCGGGCCTGCCAGCGAGCTCTGACGATGCAGAAGGAGTTGGGCCGAGTCGGACGGATAGAGCGGGGAGGAGCCGTCGTGCGCCTGCGCATGTCGATCGGCGTCAACAGTGGGATGTTCGATTTCGTGGTCGCCGGCGAGGACCACCTGGATCTGCTCATTCTCGGTGAGGCGGCGACGCATACCATCGAAATGGAGGCGGCCGCCTCGGCGGGACAGGTACTGGTGGGCGAGGCGACAGCCCGCCTGGCAGATGGGGCCCGCTTCGGGGCTCGCGTCGGCGGCGGTCGCCTGCTGCGTTCGGTGCCATCGTGTCCCCCGGCACCTCCGCCGACGTCAGCCGTGGAACACGACTCCACCCGTTTCGTCGCCCCCTCCTTGAGAGATCGCTTGGGTGAGCTCGACCATGAACATCGGTGGGCGGCTGTCGCGTTTGCTCAGCTCGGTGCAGTCGACTCGACGCTGGCCGCGAGGGGATCCGACGAGGTTTTCGGGCTCGTCCAGCGGTTCACCACCGAGCTCATGCAGACGCTCGACGACTACGGCGTCCTGCTGAGTTCCTGTGACGTGGTGCCCGACGGGGCCGGTTTCATGCTGACTGCCGGGGTCCCGGACGCCAACGGGGACGATGCCACCCGGATGTTGCGGGTAGCCCGCTGGATAGTCGAGGGAGACTGGGGTCTGCCGGTGAGGGTCGGGGTCAACGCCGGCAACGTGTTCGTGGGAGACGTGGGACCTCCCTTCCGCCGGGCGTTCGTGACGATGGGCGACACCACGAATCTCGCCGCCCGGGTGATGAGCCGGGCGGATTGGGGCGAAGCGCTCGCCACGCGATTCGTCCTCGAACCGGGAGACGGCTTCATCACCCGCCCGCTCGAGCCGTTCTCGGTCAAAGGCAAGCGCCATCCCGTGGAGGCAGCCGTCGTCGAGGGTATCGCCGCCACCGCGGCGCCGGCGGCGGCTGAGGGTCCCCTGGTGGGAAGGGATCGGGAGCTCGAGACACTCCTGGATGGGATGGCCGCCGCCCGCTCGGGCGCCGGTCGCGTGGTGGAGCTCATCGGTGAGGAGGGGACCGGAAAGTCACGGTTGGTGGCGGAGGTCTGCCGGCGGGGGCAGGATCTTCGCTGGATCACGGTCTCCTGTGATCCGTTCGAGCGCACGTCGGCCTACCACACCGCCCGGATGCTCCTCCGCCAAATTCTCGAAATCCCGGCCGATGCCGTCCCCGAGGAGGCCGGCCGGCTGCTGGCGGCCGCAGTGGACGAGACCGTGCCTCACCTGCGGCCCTGGGTTCCACTCCTGGCGGTGCCGTTCAACGCTGCCGTGGATCCCACACCGGAGGCTTCCGAGGTGGCGGAGCGCTACCGGCGGGTGCGCACCCAGCAGATGGTGGTTGATCTGCTCGAACGGTATGCCGACGCGCCCATGGCGATCGTCATCGAGGACGCGTCGGACATGGATGACGCGTCGGCCGAGTTGGTGGCGGAGGTTCTCGGCCGGATCGAAGCCCAGCCCTGGCTGGCGGTGGTGACCCGCACTCCCGCAACGGACGGCCTGCATTACGGCCGAGGTTACGAAGCGGACGTGCTGGTACTGGAACCCCTGTCCGAGGCGCTCGCCACCGAACTGGCTGAGAAGCTGGCGGAGACAACGCCGGTTCCCGCTCATCTCATTCCGGAGATGGTGGCTCGCGCCGGCGGCAATCCTCTCTTCCTCGGGGAGCTGATCGCCGGGGTGGAGGGTGAGACGATGCCTCACACTGTCGAGGGCATCGTTGCCGCCCGCATCGACGGCCTCGCCCCGAGGGACCGACAGATCCTTCGCTACCTGTCGGTCCTGGGCGAACATTTCGACGAATCCATGGTGGCCGAGACCCTGGCCGACCTCGACGTCTCGCTCCACGACGAGGCGCTCTGGGCTCGGCTGGCGGCATACGTGCAGCGGGACGGAAAGCGAATCTCCTTCGTCAACCCACTCGTGCGTCAGGTCGCCTACGAGGGCCTCCGCTTCAGCTCGCGGCGTGAGATCCACAGTCGGGTGGCGGACGCGATGCTCAAACGGGGAGGCGATGCGGTCGCCGTCCATCTGTTGCGAGCCGAACGGTGGAACGAGGCCTGGGAGGCGGCCCGCCATGCCGCCGAGGCGGCACGCCAGGCCGGCGCCAATGCCGTGGCGGCCGAGCTCTACGATCTCGCCCTGGAGGCGGCCCGCCACATAGATCCCCCTCGCGCCGCGGTGATGGAGGTCGCCGAGCGCGCCGGGATGTCATGGGGCCGGGTGGGAATCCCCGAGCGGGCACTCGAGTCGTACGGGGTGGCGATCGGTGTCGCCTCGGACGCCACCGACCGCCTGCTGCTGGCGGCGCAGCGTGCGTCGGTTCACGAGAATGCCGGCCGCTTTCCTCAGGCACTGGGCCTGTATGCCCGAGCCATCACCGAGGCGGAGCAACTGGAGGATGAAACGACCCGGGACCGCATCCTCGGCGTCCTTCGAGCCGGCTACGCGTCGACCCGCCACCGGCAGGGCCGGCTCGAGGAAGCGATCGCCCAGGCCGAGATCGCCGTCGGTCACTCCGACCGGGCAGGCGACAAGGAGACGCTCGCCTATCTCTACCACCTCCTCGATCGGGCGCACACTGGGGCCGGGAACCGGGAACAGGCCCTCGCTTACCGGGACCTGGCCCTGCCCATCTTCGCCGAGCTGGGGGACCTGGCAGCCCAAGGAACCGTGTTGCACGATCTGGCCGCCGACGCCCATCGCGGTGGCCGACTCGAGGAGGCGAACTGGCTCTACGAGCGGGCGATCGACGCCCGAACTCGCGCCGGTGACGTGGTGCGGGCGGCGGCCAGCGTCAACGCGCTGGGGGAGGTGGAACTGTCCCTCGGCATGGTCGATCCGGCCGAGCGTCGTTTTGCCGAAGCTCTGAGGGCATGGCGAGGAGCCCGTTCGCCTGAAGGAGTCGTCGTGGCCGCCACCAACCTGGCGAGGGTTGCGCTGGCGCGGGAGGACGCGGCGGAGGCGCTGGCGAGACTGGAGGAGGCCGAGCATCGTGCCGCCGACATCGGAGCCGAACATTTGCTTCCCTCGGTTCGGTTGCTGGAAGGTGAAGCTCACCTGGCTCTCGGCCGTTGGGTCGAGGCCTGGGACGCCGCCACCCGTGCTCTGGAAGTGGGAGGCGAGAGCGCTCAGCGAGCCGCCGCCCACGAGATACGCGCCCGGGCACTGTCGGCCACGGGCGGCGAAACGCGGGCCGAACACGAACGGGCCGCCGCCTCCCAACTCGCCGAGTGAAGTCCCCCGTTTTCGCGCACCAAATGCACGCTATGGCGTGCGTTCGGTGCGCGAAAACGGGAGGGGGGCGGCGTTGGGGGCGGGGCGGAGCCACAACGACACGGAGGTGGGCTGCATCGTGAAAGAGACGGTCTCCGCCAGTTGGTCCTCGATGCCGACCAGATCGTGCTCTGTCCTCAGCCGCCGCGAGAAAGTCTCCACCAGGCGCCGGGCGTTGTAGCGGGCGCGATTGAAGCGACGGTCGACCACGTCCTGGGTCCGCTTTCGCAGCGGGTTGAAGACGGCCGCCACCAGCAGGGTCGACCCGGCGATGGGGAGGTCGCCCTCCACCGGGATCACGGCGCCCAGGACGAAGACCGACAGCACATACAGCCCGGCCAGCAGCGCGGTGAGGAGCCCGTAGGAGACGGTTCGCGAGATCAAGCGGTCGATGTCGTACAGCCGATAGCGGCTGACCGCCAACCAGATGCCCACGGGCGGAAGGCTGAGAGACAGAGCGAAGGCCACCTCCGTCAGATTCGGTCCGATCCCGTCCGAGAAGGTGTCGACCAACGCGTTGGCCAGGAAGCCGAAGCCACAGGCGACGGCGGCATACATGAACCAACGGATCTGTTGGCGCTCCACCCCCGAGGAGCGGCGGTAGCGGACGACCGCGGCCACCGGCCCCAAGAGGAGCAGAGGGATGACGGCGGGCACGAGCAACACCTCGGCGTCCGCCAAGCCGAGTAGGACCCAGGGGTTGGGCACCACCATCGTCTCGGTGGGCCGGAACTCCGCCTGGATCGAGGTCACGATCACGAAGCCGACGCTCACGACCACCGCCAGCCCGAGGACCGCAGCCCAGCCCCTTCCGATTGGCCTCCCGGTGGGGAACAGGATGGGCAGAACGACGAACACCGAGACCAGAGCAGGGAACCATGTCCACTCACCGACCCACGCCGCAATCCACACCAGGGACTCGTTGTCGCTCTGGGTCGCCACGTCCACACCCAGGAACGTCGACGACCAGAGGAGGGCGAAGAGGAGCAACACCCACCCGATGACGGTCCGGGGCCGCTGCCAGATGATGGCCGTTCCGACCAAAGCGTAAGGAAGCGTCGACACCGACACGTCGAAAGTCCCCGCCAGCCAGATGGCGCCGACGACCGCCGCCACGACTATCAGCAGCAGGGCGCCGGCGGCGCCTCGTGCCCATTTCCTCCGGGAGGCCGTCACGCCTGCTTGTCCCGCAACCACAGGGAGGCCGAGGAGGGCTCCATCGTCTCACGAGCCACGGCGAGCAGGTCGTTCGCCAGAGCCTGCATACCCGCCTCCGAGCGGATCCTGGCTCCGAACGCGTCCACTACCTGCGCTGCGTCGTAGCGGCTGCGGTTGAAGCGGCGGTCCACTATCACCTGAACCCGGCGCCGCAGAGGATTGAACAAGGCCGCCACGGTCAGGGTGGATGCTGCGACCACCAACTGGTTGCCTCCCGGGACGACGAGTCGGAGAACGAACACCACGCCGACGTAGGCGGCCACCAATACCGCGGTGACTGCCCCGTACGCCACCGTCCTCGAGATGATGCGGTCGATGTCGTAGAGGCGATGACGGAGGATGGCGACCGCGATCGCCAGGGGAACGGTGAGGATCGCCAGGCTCAGGACGATCGTCGACGCCGGATACCAGGCGGGGAGGAAGAGCCGGAAGAGGATCTCCCCGCTGAGCCCCGCGACCAGCACCACTCCTCCGGAGTAGGCGATCCATTTGAGTTGTTGACGCTCCGTGCCGCGTGAACGCCGGAACCGCACGGCGACGGAGACCAGGAGCGAGATGATCGAGAGTTGCATCAGGATCTCAGCCGCCAGTCGATACT
>DATABS010000007.1:0-12108 GCA_036259475.1 Acidimicrobiia bacterium
ACCACGTTGGCGAGCAGCGAACCGGCCGGATAGTCGATGGAGTCGGGTAGGAGCACGAGATTCGCCGCCGGGAGGACGGTGTACTCGGCGTATCCACCCGGCGTGTTGACACCGACATGGCCAGCGAAGTTCTCACAGATCGTCTCTCGTCCCCGGCGACACCACCGGCAGTGGCCACAGGTCAGGTAGAGCGAGGTGACGACCCGGTTCCCTTCCACCCACCGATCCACTCCCGGCCCCGGCGTGACGACATCCCCGGCGATCTCATGACCCAGAGTCAGTGGAAGAGTTCCACGCTCGCGGACCTGGGCACGGATGGCGGTATCGAACCGGTCTACGGCGCAGGCCCGCACTCGTACCAGTACTTCACCTGGGCCAGGAGTCGGCACCGGAACCTCGCGCAGTACCAGGGGGCCGCCGTATTCCTCGAGGAGCATCGCTCGCATGGTGTTCTCAGACATCGCCTGAGCCTACGCCCCCGAAATGCGAGCGGATCCACAACGCCGCGGCACCGACGACGGCCAGGAGCATGAGCCAGTCGCCGAGTCTCACGTAGACGGTCTGCAAACCGGGCCGGGGCTGCACCTCGCCGTACAAGACCTCCATGGTGCCGAGGCCGGTCGTCTGGCCCACCACGCCACCGTCGGTGATGATGGCCGACTTGCCGGTCACGGCGGCGTGGATCAAATCATGGCCGGTCTCGGCCGCCCGCATGCGGGTCATGCCGATGAACTGGTCGGAAGCCGGGGTAGTGCCGTAGCTGCCCTCGTTGGTTGCAACCACGAGGAGGTCGGCCCCGGCGTCGACCATCTGGCGGGCGTAGCGGGAAAAGCCTCCCTCGAAGCTGATCACGGTGCCCACCGAGTAGCCACCGAGATCGAATACGACGGCCCCCTCACCGGGGATCATGTCGCGGGGGACCTGGTCGAGCGCCGGGATCCACTCGAACAGCGGCCGGGCGGGAATGTACTCCCCGAACGGCACCGGATGTTGCTTGCGGTACTCGCCGACTATCTGACCGCTCGGTGCGAAGCCCACGACGGCGTTGATCCAGTGCGTCTCACTTATCGGGCGATCACCTCCCACGAGCATCCAGGCATCGATGCGGGCCGCCTCGGCACTGATGGCCTCCCCGACTTCGGGGGCATTGATCGGGTCGGCGTCCACCGAGCCGGTCGAGCCCTCCGACCACACCACCAGGTCGACGGTGCCGGGGTCGATCGTCCTGGTCAGTTCAAGATGCTGCTGATAGGTGCGGAAGCGCTCGTTCTCGCAGTGTTCGAACGGACACGGCGTCGAGCCCTGGACGATGGCCACCGGGACAGCCTCCCCTTCCGGCAGATTCGGCAATAGGGCTCCGAAGGCGAGCGCCGCGGCCAGAAGACCGACCGGCACCGCCGCCACCCTCATGGCGAGAGTGGCCAACCCGGAGGCGGCCGCCATGACGAGGACTGTCAAACCAGTGGTGCCCACCCACCTTGCCGCGGCGCGAGCCGCCTGGAGGTCGGAAAGGGCGTAGCCCCAGGCACCCCACTCGAAGCCGCTCACCGGAAAGCGGTAACGAACGAACTCGAGCACCGCCCACACCCCGGCGGCGACCATCCACCAGCGGTGGCCGCTCCGGCCCCGCACCCATCGCACCATGACCCATCCGAACAGCCCCGGGTAGACCGCCTGTACGACGACCAGGGGAACGAGCGCCTCCCATCCCAGCTCCGAGAGCCACCAGATGAGACCGCCGAAGAACGCCAGTCCGAACACGAAGCCGACCCCGGCTCCCTGCCCGGAGCGCTCGACTCGGGCGAGGCCAGAAAGCCACAGCGCCGGACCGATCACTGCCAGCGGCCACGCCCCAAAAGGAGGGAAGGCGAGAACGCTCAATGCGGCCCCCGCCAACGCGAGGAGATACGGCATGGGGCGACAGTGTGGCCGATCCGGCGGCCACAGTGAACGAAAGGTGGGCCGAGCCGTAGAGTGGCCGGGATGGACTTCGACCTCAAAATGGCGCTGGAGGCGGCTCGAGCCGGTGCCGGCGTCGTACGCGACGGCTTTCTCAGCCGGCCGGAAGTCCGCATGAAGGGCGTCGTGGATCCGGTGACTGTGGTGGACGATGCCGCCGAGGAGGCGATCTTCGAGGTCCTGGATCGGATGGCTCCCGGCGAGGACCGGCTCGGCGAAGAGTCCGGTGGAGCGGGCTGGGACTCCGATCGGGTGTGGATCGTCGACCCGCTCGACGGGACGGTCAACTTTGTCCACGGCATGCCACACATCTCCGTATCGGTTGGGCTGTGGGAGGCCGGGAATCCGAAGGTGGGCGTCGTCATCGACGTGATGCGGGGCGAGGAGTTCAGTGCCGTGGCGGGGCAGGGAGCTCAGCTCGACGGCGAAGTAATTTCGGTCTCGGAACAGGAGACGTTCGGCGACTCACTCGTGGTGACTGGCTTTCCTTACGATCGTCGGGACAGGGCCTCTGCCTACGCCCAAACCCTCGGGGCTGTGCTGGCCGAGGTTCGGGGAATTCGCCGCCTGGGGTCGGCAGCCCTCGACCTCGCCTGGGTGGCGAGCGGCCGATTCGACGGGTACTGGGAGTACGGACTCGGTCCGTGGGACGCCGCTGCCGGGTTGCTGTTGGTGGAGGAGGCGGGGGGTCGGGTCACCGACCATTCCGGCGGGTCCTATCGCCTCGACTCGGCCACGATCACGGCGTCCAACGGGCTGATCCACGACCGTCTCTCCGAAGTGGTGAGGGCCCATCTACCGGATCACCTGCGATGACACGACACGCCGTGACCGCTTCGCACCTGATGGGAGCGGGGGATCCAGGCGACGACACCGTCGTCGTCCAGGACGGACGGGTAATCGAGCTCACCAGCCACGACCGCGTCGGAGCGCTCCCCACCACGGTCCACCGCAACGCCACCATTCTCCCCTCGTTCTCCGACTCGCACATCCACCCGCTGGGATACGCCTCCCTCGTCAACGGAACGTCGCTCAAGGAGACGGCCGACATCTCAGACCTACAGGCACGGCTGGGCGAGGCGGCCGCCCGGCTGCCTGTCCGGCATGCGGTCGTTGCCCAGCGCCTCGACGACGGCGCCCTGGGGAGACTTCCCACCCGCCGAGACCTGGATCAGGCGGTTGAAGACCGGCCCGTGATCGCCTACCGCTATTGCGGACACGTTGCGGTGGTGAACACGGCGGCTCTGGAATTGGCGGGGATCACCGCCGATACCGTCGACCCCGCCGGGGGAGTCGTGGACCGGGATGACGCCGGCGTCCCCACCGGTGTGCTGCGGGAGACGGCCGTGGACCTCGTGGCTCCTGCCCTGGAGCCACTGGTCCCGTCCCCCACCGACGCCGAGATTCTCTCGGCGATCGAGGGCTTGGTGGCGACTGGGCTCACCCATCTCGGTGCCATGGTCGCCGCCGCCCAGCCTCTGTGGTGCGGGGTGGGCGACGAATTGGGCACTCTTTGTTCGCTCGGACCCGATCTGCCTCTCGACATGGATGTGTTGGTCATCGCCGACACCCCGGCGGATCTGAAAGAGGCCGCCCGCCGACTGGAACACGCCGGTGGACGCCTCCGCTTCTGGGGCTGGAAGTCGTTCGCCGACGGGAGCCTCGGTGGTCAAACGGCCTACATGTGGGAGCCGTTCGCCGACGCCGACACGACGGGAACCTCACGGCTCGATCCATCCCACGCCCGACTGATGGCCCAAACCTCACTCGACCTGGGCGGCGTGGTCGCGGTCCATGCCATCGGCGACCGGGCCATCGACGAAACGCTCGACCTATTCGATCAGCTCCTGTCTGACGGCTGCCGGCCAGAGAACCTCCGGATCGAGCATCTCTCTGTCGCCTCGGACGAGGCCATCTCCCGCCTCGCCGCTACCGGGGTCATCGCCTCGATCCAGCCCAGCTTCCTGACGTCGGAAAACTGCTGGGTGCCGGCACGACTGGGCCGGACACGGAGCCCTTATCGGTTCGCGGCGATGCGGGACGCCGGAATACAGATGATCGGAGGGTCGGATTGCCCGGTTGAGCGCCCCGACCCGCTCCTCGGCATCGCCGCCGCGGTTCACCGCTCGGGCTGGTCCGACAACGAGCACCTGGCACCGGAAGAGGCCGTGGCTCTGTACACGAACAACCCGGCCGGGCACTTCGGACGCCCCGACCCACTGGCAGTAGGGAGCCCCGCCGATCTCGTGGTGGTCGAAGGCGCCGTGGGTGAGTCGGAGGCGGAGGTGGTCGCCCTCTACGTGGGGGGAGAGCCGCGGGAGTTGCGCCCGGTGGAGTGGCCGGGCTAGAGGGAGAGCGTCAAGACGGGTTTGCCCCTACCCCGCTTCGTGGGGGCCCTTCCCCCTCGCTGAGCTCCGGGGGACAAGTATCGGGTTGCGTAGGAGAGCTCGGCGGAGGAAGCTGGCGGGATGCAATTCGCCTCCACCTCTGAAGATGTCAACCAGCTGACCGAGGACGCGATCGCCGAAGCCGATCGGATGGTCGACGACCTCGTCTCAGCTTCCGAACGGACCTGGGAAACCACGATGGCGCCGATCGACGCCATCTCCGACCGGATGGAGCGCGCCTTCGGTCGGGGTGCCTTCATGGGTTACGTCCACACGGACGAATCGGTGCGCAACGCCGCCCGTGAAGCCGAGGAGCGGATCCAACAATGGGCGGTGACTCTCGTATTCCGAGACGACCTGTACCGGGCAGTCGCCGACTACGCCGACACCGACGAGGCAAAGGCGCTCGAGGGGGAGAAGGCCCGCCTGCTCGAGTTCACCCTCCGCGACCTGCGCCGGGCCGGGCATGAGCTGGATCCCGAGATCCGAGCCGAGGTGAAGGATCTGACGTCCCGTCTCGTCCAGCTTGGGGTCGCATTCGAGCAAAACATCGCCGAGCACAAGGACGCTCTCGTCGTCACCCGGGAGGATTTGGCCGGTCTTCCCGACTCCTACATCGAAGGCCTCACCGAGGGAGACGAGCCCGACACCTACCAGGTGACGATGGCCTACCCCGACGTCATCCCGTTCATGGAAAACGCCGAACGCCGCGACCTGAGGGAACAGCTGTCGTTCAAATTCAACACGCGAGCTGTGGAAGAGAACCGGGCCATTCTCGAGGAGGCGGTGCGGATTCGTGCCCGGATCGCCGAGCTGTTCGGCCAGCCGTCATGGGCCCACCATCAGCTGGAGGAGCGTATGGCCAAGGTGCCGTCGGCGGTGGAGTCCTTCTACGGGGAACTCGTCCCACCACTCACGAGCGCCGCACGCAACGAGGTCACCGAGATGGAGGCTCTGCTCGCCAAGGACACCGGGGATGATGACGCCCGACTGCAAGTGTGGGACTGGCGCTTCTACGACACCCGACTGCGCAAGGAGCGCCATGGGGTCGATCCCAACGAGGTGGCGGAGTACTTCCCGCTCGAATCCGTCCTCGACGGCCTCTTCTCCGTCACGGGTGACGTCTTCGGTCTGGACTACCAGCCCATCGACATCGACAAATGGCATCCAGACGTACGCACGTTCGCCATCCACGACCGCGAGAGCGGCGAGCGCATCGCCCACTTCTTCATGGATCTCTTTCCTCGAGAGGGCAAGTTCAGCCATGCCGCGGCATTCACCCTGGTGCCGGGACGGCGATTGCCGGACGGGACATACCAGGAACCGAGCGCGGCCATCGTCGCCAACTTCACCAAACCCTCCCCGAGCCGGCCCTCACTCCTCCAGCACAACGAGGTAGAGACCCTCTTCCACGAGTTCGGACACATCCTCCACCAGGTCCTGACCAGGGCGGAGCTGGTCCGCTTCTCGGGTTCGTCGACCGAGCGCGACTTCGTCGAAGCGCCGTCCCAGATCATGGAGCACTGGACGTGGCGGCCGGAGGTGCTCGCCAGGTTCGCTCGTCACTATGAGAGCGGAGAGCCGATCCCGGAATCACTCGTGAAGGCGATGGTCGAGGCACGCAATCTGAACATCGCCCTGGCCACATTGCGCCAGGTGCAATTCGGTCTCCTGGACATGGGGCTCCACGGTGACGGAGGAGGCGACATCGACCTCGATGACGTGCATCGCCGGGCCACCGAGGTTTCGCTGCTTCCCTTCCATGAGGGGACCTTCTTCCCCGCCAGCTTCGGCCACATGCTGAGCGGCTACGACGCCGGCTACTACGGATATCTGTGGTCCGAGGTTTACGGCGACGACATGTTCAGCCGCTTCGACGAAGAGGGCGTGACGAATCCCGAAGTGGGGGCCGATTATCGCCGGGCGATACTCGAAGCCGGCGGAACCCGCGACGGCATGGATCTCCTGACCGATTTCCTGGGCCGGGAACCGTCGAACGCCGCCTTCCTCCGCAAGCTGGGGATCGACTGACGGGAACCAATCCGGTCCGGCTGACGTCTCATCGGCAGGAGGCTTTACCGGCCATTTATCAATCCGGTGGCACGGTGAGCACCGACATGGCAGTCGGTGGAACCCAATTTGCCGGCTGTGACGTATACCCAGTCGATGACCCGCTTGCCGGGAATGTCACAAGCCCCCGGTGCGTTATTCAGGTACGGACCGGAAGAAAGGAGGGCCCGTGAGCGATACCCTGAAAGGCAAGGCCATCAAGGGAATCACCCGTGCGTCCCGCCGTTATTCGGAGGGACGGATCTGCGCCGAGCCCGATTGCGTAACCAAGCTGAGCATGTACAACAAGCGTGAATACTGCCACGTCCACGCCCCGGTCAAGTTCCCCCGGGTCCGCGGTCGGATCCTCCCGGAAGGCTCGGGATGACAGGCCATTTGCGCCGGAACTAAACTCGCCCTTGGGCGTTGCGGTCTCAGGTTCTCTCCCCCTCCCCCGACACCGTGACGCTCAGACGGAGGCCCCGGTCCCCCCGGCCGGGGCCTCCACTTCGCCCAGTCGGACCTCCGGCCCCACCCCAGGTGGGGTAGGCAGCGTTTGAGGGGTATACTGTCGGCATGAAGCTCGAGCACAAGCGGTCGGCGGTGAACCGACTCAAGACGGTCAGGGGTCATCTCGACGCCGTGCTCACCATGGTGGAGGACGAGCGCTACTGCCCCGACGTCATGAAGCAGGTCTCTGCACTCCAGTCGTCCCTCGAACGGGTCAACCGCATCCTCCTGCAGAATCATCTCGAGACCTGTGTCACCGAGGCCATTTCCGCCGGTCGCACAGCCGAGATCGTCGACGAGCTGATGGAAACCATGAAATACACCGCGGCGGTCACCGGACCGGCGCCCCAGCCCGAGGAGCCCTCATGACCACCACCACACTCAATGTTCCCGACATCTCCTGCGGCCACTGCAAGTCGAGCATCGAAGGAGCCGTCTCGGCCCTCGACGGCGTCGAATCGGTGGTCGTCGACATCGAGCCCCGCGTCGTGAGCTTGAGCTACGACGAGGCGACGGTGGACCTCGACGACATCAAGGCTGCCATCGAGGAGGCCGGCTACGAGGTGGCCGGTCAGGCGTGAGATGACCAGGTCAGCTCAGCCTGCACTGGATCCGGTCCAGGAGTCCGTCCTCACCTTCGAGGTTGACGGCATGACCTGTGCCTCGTGTGCCAGCCGCATCGAGCGGGTCCTGGGCCGCCAGGAAGGCGTCGACGCCGCTTCTGTCAACCTGGCCGGCCGCTCCGCCTCGGTGCGAGTGGGCGACGCAGCCGACCCTGACGCCCTCACCCGGGCGGTGGAATCGATCGGTTACCGACTGACATTACGGCGTCCCGACGAGGATCGTCCCAGCCTCACAGAGGCCTACACCCAGGAGGCGATTCGCCAGTGGGGGCGCTTCTGGACTGCCGCCGCCCTGTCCGTTCCGCTCATGGTTCTGGCGATGGCCGGCCCCGACACGACATGGAGCCGGATCACCCAGTTGGTCTTGGCCACGCCCGTAGTGCTGTGGACCGGAGCGCCCTTCCATCGCACGGCACTGAAGCAACTCCGAAACCTGACGGCGTCGATGGACACCCTCATCTCGATGGGGTCCATGGTCGCCTACGCCTACTCGGTGTGGACCCTTTTCGACGGCGGTATGCCGTTCTTCGAGACGGCGGCGATGATCGTGACCCTCATCACGCTGGGGAGAGCATTCGAGGCTCAAGCGAAAGGCCGCGCTTCCACCGCCATCCATAGGCTGGCCGAACTCGGGGCTCGCCAGGCTCGCGTCCTGGTGAACGGAACCGAAAGGATGGTCGCCGTCGAGTCGCTCGTTCCCGGCGACATCATGGTCGTCAACCCCGGTGAGAAGATTCCCACCGACGGACGCATCACCGAGGGCCAAAGTTCGGTCGATGAATCGATGCTGACCGGCGAGTCGGTTCCGGTCGATCACGCCCCCGGAGACGAGGTCTTCGGCGCCACCGTCAACCAGCAAGGCCGAATCGTCATCGAAGCAACCAGGGTGGGCGCCGACACCGCCCTCTCTCAGATCGTACGGTTGGTCGAGGACGCCCAGGCCACGAAGGCACCGGTCCAGAAGCTGGCGGACCGGGTGTCTGCGGTCTTCGTGCCCGCGGTGATCGGCATCGCCGCAGTGACTGCCATCGTATGGCTCATCATCGGAGGCGATGTCACAGCCGCCATGCGGTCGGCAGTGGCAGTCCTCATCATCGCCTGCCCGTGCGCGCTTGGGCTGGCCACCCCCACCGCCATCATGGTGGGCAGCGGCCGTGGCGCCGAACTCGGTGTGCTCTTCAAGACTCCGGAGGTCTTCGAGCGCGCCCACGACGTTGACATGGTTCTCTTCGACAAGACCGGCACGCTCACCACGGGAACGATGACCCTCACCGACGTCGTAACCGACGCCGGCCACGACCGGCTGCTGTATCTCGCCGGTTCGGTCGAGGCAGCCTCGGGCCATCCGATCGGCCGGGCCGTCGCCGATGGAGCCGAGGCGGCAGGCGTGCAGCTGACGACATCCGTCGTTGCCGAGTCCTTCGCCGGCATGGGAGTGGTGGGCACCGTCGACGGTGTCGAGGTACTCGTAGGGAAGGAGAAGCTGGCCGCCGACCGCGGCTTCGTGGTGGGAGAAAGGTGGACGGCCGAGCTCGCTCGCCTGGAGGCGGAGGCGAAAACCGCCTTCCTCACCGGCTGGAACGGGGAGATAACGGGCGTGATCGCCGTCGCCGACACGCTCCGCCCCGAGTCGGCGCCGGCCGTCGCAAGGCTCACGGATCGGCAATTCTCCGTCGGCCTCATCACCGGCGACAACCGGCACACCGCCGAGACGATCGCCGCCGACGTCGGCATATCCGAGGTGGTAGCGGAAGTGCTGCCTGGCGACAAGGCCGCCGAAGTCGTCCGGTTCCAGGAGGTGGGCTCGACCGTGGCCTTCGTCGGCGATGGCGTCAACGACGCTCCCGCCCTCACCACGGCCGACCTGGGCGTCGCCATCGGCTCGGGGGCCGAGGTCGCCCGGGAGGCGGGCGACGTGGTCCTCGTTTCCTCCGACCCCCGACTGGTGGGCGTTGCCCTGGACCTGGCTTCCTCGACGTTTCGGGTGATCCGCCAGAACCTCTTCTGGGCCTTCTTCTACAACGTGGCGGCCATTCCTCTTGCCGCCTCAGGGTTGCTCGACCCGATGATCGCCGCCGGCGCCATGGCCTTCTCATCGGTGTCGGTGGTCACCAATAGCCTCCGACTCCGCCGCTTCGACTCCTGAGGCGTCTGACTCCACCGGCTGACGAAGTCACGCCTCCTCTTTGAAGATCAACCTCAGACAGCGGGTGACGGCTTCGTGAAGGTCGTCGGGGCTGCCCGAGTTGTCGATCACCACGGTCGCCATCTGGAGCCACTCGGCTCGGGTCGGCTGGTTGGCCATGCGGCCTTCGATCGCCTGATCGCTCAGGCCTCGTTGCCTGAGACGCTCACGCCGAATCTCGTCGGGGGCGTCCACGACCACCGTGGGTAGATTGCCGGCCAGAGCGATGGGTACGGAAAGCTCGAGCACCCCGCGGGTAGTCGCCGCCATCCGATGCCGCAGCTCCTCGGAGATCAGCGGATGGGTGATGGCCTCGAGTTCCTTCAGCTGAGGTCGATCGGCGAACACGATCGCGCCCAGAGCCTTGCGATCGACCTGTCCTTCCAGCATGACCTCAGGCCAGCGGGCGGCAACGGCGGCGCGGGCCGGGCCGGCCAGCACGTCGTGTCCCACTAGATCGGCGTCGATCGTGGAGTATCCGGCAGCCGACGCCAGCCTGGTCACAGTGCTCTTTCCCGAGCCGATACCGCCAGTCACAACCCACCAGGTCATTGGACCTGCAACTCTAGGAGTCGTCGGGGTACTTCCGAACCCCCCCGGGGCGACCCCGGATAGGGAACGTCGAGGTGTAATTTGGGGTCGATGACGACATTCGAGTGGATCAGTCGGCCCACCCTGCGGGATCCGATTGCCCTGCTGGCGTTCTCCGGCTGGGGCGATGCCGGAGACGCCTCGAGCGACGCCGTCCGCTATCTCGTGGCGGAGTTCGAGGGTGAAACGATCGGGCGCTTCGATTCCGACCCTTTCTTCGATTTTCAGGTCAACCGGCCGGTGGTGTCTTTGGACGACTCTGGCGTTCGTTCCATCACGTGGCCGACCACCGAATTGCTGGTGGTGCACCTCCCAGAACGGGACGCGGTCGTCGTGATCGGTGAGGAGCCGAACTACAACTGGAAGCGGTTCGTCAACGAGCTGTGCTCGACGCTGACCGAACTGGGTGTGACCAAGGCCATATCCCTGGGGGCCTTCGTTGGCCAGGTAGCCCATACCCTGCCAGTACCGGTGATGGGATCGGCGTCCTCGGCCGGCATGATCGGTGCCCACGGGTTGCTGCCGTCCCGCTACGAGGGCCCGACGGGCATCGTCGGGGTGATCAGCCACGCTCTCGCCAACTGCGGCATCGATAGCGTCAGCCTGTGGGCGGCGGTGCCCCACTATCTATCCAATCAGTCCTATCCGCCCGGGGTGGAGGCGTTGGTCCGCAAGGCCAGCGAGATCGCCGAGTTCGCCATCGACGAGCAGGCTCTGGAACGGAGATCGAGGATCTTCCGTCGTCGTGTCCAGGCGGCACTCGACGAGTCAGACGAGCTGGCGGACTACGTCAAGCAACTGGAGGAAGAGGGCCTCGAGCCCGACGACTCCGGCGAAGAGCTCGTGGACGAGATCGAACGCTATCTCCGGGACGTGTGAAGGCCGGCCTCGAAGGCCGGCCTGGCGATCACTTGCGCTTGTGGCGGTTCGCCTTGATGCGCTTGCGGTACTTGTGTTTGGACATCTTCTTGCGACGCTTCTTGACGAGAGAACCCATGCATACTCCGGAGACTGGGGGGACCTTACGGGGAATGTTCGTGGCTGACGGAAATTAGGTCAAGCCGACACCTCGAGCCCACTGGTAGCGACCCCCACCACCAGCACCTTGGTTCCCGGTGCAGACAGGGCCTCGACGACGTGGGACTCCGAGTTCTGGTCGACGAGGGCGACCACCGACGGACCCGAGCCCGACCAGGCGGCGTGCAATGCCCCGGCGTCACGAGCCCTCCTGACCAGTTCGGCGGTGTCGGGACGGATTTTCGCCCGCGGCTGCTCGTGCAACTCGTCGCCGTGGGCGGCGGCGAACATCTCCGCGTCCCCCGTGAGAAACCCGGCGACTAGTGCGCAGGCGCGTGCACTCGTGCGCACAGCCGTCGCCAGGTCGACCGAGGGCGGTAGCGCCCGACGCGCCTCAGACGTGAGGTAGACGTCCTGGGGCACGGCCACCACCGGGCGGAGCCGCGGGTGGATGGGAAGGCGGAGGGGCCGTCCCTGGGGAGGAACGAGGACCAGGCCACCGTAGACCGCGGCGGCTGCGTTGTCGGGATGTCCCTCGAACCGGGAGATGAGTTCGAAGACGTGGTCGCGGTCCACCGTGACCCCGGTCGCGGCCAGAGCGGCGGCCGCCCCGGCGGCGAGGGCGGCGGCGGAGGATCCCAGGCCCCGGCCGATCGGGATTTCGTTGTCGACTTTGATTGCCAGCGGCCGCCGCTCCCCCACCGCCCGCTGGGCGGCGGCGAGTACGGCGTCGTCGGCGTCGGCATCGGGTTGTTGCCCCTCGCCGTGGTCGATCGACCAGGAATCC
>DATABS010000008.1:0-16858 GCA_036259475.1 Acidimicrobiia bacterium
CAGGCGTTTCGCGCGTTTCCCCTGGTCGGCAGGATGGGTGCTCTCGGACTCATTACCCGAAGGTCGCGGGTTCAAATCCCGCTCCCGCTACCACCACCGGAATACCCAGACACTGCCTGGGTATTCCGCTTTGCAGTCGGCGGCCCCCTGGCCGCCGCCCCCGACCGTCGCGGCGGCTTGAGCCAGTTTCTGTCTCGATTTGTTACGGAATTTCCGTACCAATCGACACATAACCGGGGGGGTCTGTGCGCTCCCTACTGGTAGGAGATGGCCCGCAGGATGTCGAGGCGGGAGGCTTTGCGGGCGGGGCCGATGGCAGCAGCCACTCCGGCCAGGGCCGCCAATGCCACCCACACCACCAGTTGGCCGTAGGGAATGGCGAATGACGCCAGGCCATCGGCCTGCAGTGAGCGGACGAGGGCAAAGCCCAATCCGGTGCCCATCGCCATACCGAGCAGGGCGCCGAAAACAGCCGTCACCGAGGCCTCGATGCGGACCATCGACCGCACTTGACGGCGGCTCATGCCCACCGCCCGCAGCAGCCCGATCTCCCGGGTGCGCTCGACGATCGACAGGGCCAGCGTGTTGGCGATGCCAAGCACGGCGATGATCAGGGCCAGCCCGAGTAGACCGCTGAACAGCGACACCAGCTGATCGATTTGAGTCTCTGCAGTCTCGATGCTCTCCGAGCGGGTCTGCACCTGGAGGGTGGGGAACCCGGCCAGGTCGGCTTTCGCCGCTGCCTCCCCCGCCTCCAGACTCACTCCTTCGGCGAGCCGGATGCTCGCGAATGAGGCCGGCCCATGCCCGACGTTTCTGCCGTAGACCTCGTGCGATACCAGCGTGTTGGCGAGGAGCGAGGTCTCGAACGTACCTACTATCTCCGTGGGCACTGTCCCGGCGACATATTCCACATCGACGACGTCTCCCACGGCCCAACCGTTGTCTTCCATGACATTGACGTGGACCATCAGCCCGTCGCCCATGTCGGCTAAGTCGATACTCGGCGCGCCGTTCCACACCTGGGAGAGGGTCGCCGGGTCGACCGCAGCGACGTCGAGGTCGACTCCTTCGATGGAGTACCACCCGAACGTCACGGGCGACACGACATCGAACTCCGGCGAGGCTTGAAGATTGGCCAGAGCGGTGTCAGTCACCTCGGTGGACAGGGGATCGGCAAAGGAGTTCACGATGAGATCCGCCGGGTTGGTCTCCATGGTGTCGGAGATGCTCACCTTGATGGAGGCGGCGAACACCGAGACGAGAGCGACCAGGGTCACCCCGATCATCAGGGCCGACGCCGTCGAGGCGGTTCGTCGCGGAGCCCGCACCGTGTTCTCTCGGGCCAGCTTGCCGGTGATCGACTGGAACGGAGATGAGATGACCCTGGCCACCGGGGCGGCGATCAACGGCGCCAGGGTGGAGATGCCGAAGAACACAACCGCGGCACCACCACCGACCAGACCCAGCGATGCACCATTCTGAACCGTCAATCCGCCAACCAGAGCGCCCGCTCCAGCGAGGGACAACGAACTGCCCACGATCGCTCGATTGCGCAACGACTTGCGGGGCGTCCGGGTGTCAACCGCCGCGATCGCCGCCATGGGTGACACCGACGCGGCGCGTCGTGCCGGGAGAATGGCGGCGACGAGGGTGACACCAACGCCGACAGTGAATCCCACGATCACGGTCCGCGGCTCGACCCGCAGCGGGCCGTCGGGCAGAGCAATGCCGACCGCATCCAACCCGACACGGACCAGTTCGGCGACACCTATGCCCGCGAGGACGCCGAGCGCCGACGCCAGCACGGCTAGGACCGCCGCCTCGATCAGAACCAGCCGATTCACCTGACTGGTGGTGGCTCCAACCGCCCGAAGGAGGCCGAGCTCGCGAATGCGCTGGGCGACCGTGATCCGGAAGGTGTTGGAGATGACGAAAGCGCCCACAAACACCGAGATGCCGGCGAATGCGAGCAAGGCGACGTTGAGGAAGCCGAGACCGGCAGTGACATCGTCGAGTTGCTCCTGGGTCTGCTGCTGACCGGTGACCGCCTCGGTTCCGGTAGGCATGGCTGTGGCAAGGTCGGCGAGCAACTCCGCCTCGGCTACATCGTCTGCGGCTACCACGTCGATGGTGTCGAGACGGCCTTCCAGACCGAAGAGACGCTGTGCCTCGTCGAAGTCGAATGCGGCGATGGTGGCCCCGGCGAGGTTGTCCTCGGTCCCGAAGGCGGCCACGCCGACCAGCTGATAGTGGCCCACACCCTGCTCGGTGAGCACCTGAATGGTGTCGCCGACTGCAAATCCGTTGGCCTCCGCGGTGTACTTGTCGATGACGACCTCACCCGGGCCGACCGGGGCGCGTCCGTCGCCATCGCCGATCCGGCCCACGTTGAGAGCGGGGTCGGCGACCCAGGAGAAACCCAACGTCGTTGAGCCGATGCCTCCCAGGGTCTCGCCGTTGCGATCGAGGATCTGGGCAGATCCACTGACCGAGCCCTCGGCTCGGTCGACACCGGGCACGGCCCGGACTTCGGTGAGATAAGACTCATCGAAGGACGTCTCCACGGTGGCCGTCTCGTCGATCCTGACGGTGGCGTCGACGCCGGCGTAGACGTCGTCGAAAAGGGTGTCGAAACGCGCCTGGATCGTGTCCGTGAACACGAACGACCCGGCGACGAAGGCGACTCCCATGACCACCGAGAGAGCGGTCAATCCGAACCTGAGCTTGTTGGCCTGAAGGCTGCGTAGTGCTGTTTTCAACATGTCACGCCCCCAGGAATCTCATGTGGTCGATGACCTTGTCGGCCGTCGGATGGTCCATGTCATTCACTACCTTGCCGTCACTCAGGAACACGACCCGGTCGGCGTATCCGGCTGCAACAGGATCGTGGGTGACCATGACGATGGTCTGACCCAACTCGCGGACGGCCCTTCTCATGAACTCGAGGAGCTCGGCACCCGAGCGGGAGTCGAGGTTTCCGGAAGGCTCGTCCGCGAAGATGATCTCCGGCCTGGATACGAGGGCGCGGGCGGCGGCGACGCGCTGCTGCTGACCCCCGGACAGCTCGGAGGGCCGGTGGTCCAACCGGTCGCCCAGACCGAGGATGTCGACCACATGGTCGAACCAGCCCCGATCCTCGTCCACACCGGCGATGGCCAGGGGCAGGACGATGTTCTCTTCGGCAGTGAGAGTGGGGATGAGATTGAAGGCCTGGAAGATGAAGCCGACCTTCTCCCGCCGCAGGAATGTCAGCCTGCGATCGCCCAAGGCTCCCAGCTCGACCTCGCCGATGAAGACGGAGCCTTCGTCGAGCGTGTCGAGCCCGGCGAGGGTGTGGAGCAGGGTCGACTTGCCGGAGCCGGAGGGCCCCATGATGGCGGTGAAACGACGGCCTTCGAAACCGACGTCGACGCCGTTGAGGGCCCGGATCCGGGCGTCACCGATTCCATATTCCTTGACTCCGCCTTCCATGCGGGCTGCGGTGGTCGCAACTCGATCTAGTGCGATTGGCGACCGGGGCATTCTCGTCTTGATTGTCATGTGTGATCTCCTTCACCACGGGTACCAGGAGATCATGCGGCCCAGGTGGGTCGACGTCATCACGCCCCAGAAGGTTGCGGACCCAGGTCTCAGGAAGGACTCGTCGACTGGGGATCTCCTACTGGAGGATGAGGTCAGTGGCCGATGTCGTGGGCACCGGCCTCGATGAGACCGCTTTCGTAGGCGAACACCACGATCTGGGCCCGATCACGCAGACCCAGCTTGGTCAAGATGTTGGAGACGTGTGACTTCACCGTGGTAGCCCCGATGAAGAGCTCCTCGGAGATCTCCGCGTTGCTCTTGCCCCGGCCCACCGCCACGACCACTTCCCGTTCCCGTTCGGTGAGCCGCTCGAGGCGGTCGGACACCGAACGGTCGACGCCCAGACGGTCGGTGAACTGGCCGATCAGCCGCTGGGTGATCGATGGTGCGAGCAACGCACCACCGTCGTGAACGACCCGAACCGCGTCGACCAGGTCTTCTGGTGGGATGTCTTTGAGGACGAAGCCACTCGCGCCAGCCTTGAGAGCGCGATACACGTAGTCGTCGGGGTCGAAAGTGGTCAGGATGATCACCCGCACGGGCCAGTCGGCCTGATCCAGGATCCGCGCCGTCGCCTCGAGGCCGTCGAGTTCGGGCATCCGTATGTCCATGAGGATCACGTCCGGCCGCTCGCTGGTGGCTATGGCGACGGCTTCGGTGCCGGTGCCGGCCTCGGCCACGACTTCGATGTCGGGCGCATGGTTGAGGACCATGGCCAGACCACCCCTGATCAGGGCTTGGTCGTCGACTATGGCGACGCGGATCATGCCTGATCGTCCTCAATCGGGAGATATGCCGTGACCGAGAACCCGCCGCGCGAGCCCGGCCCGGCGTGCAGGCTGCCCCCGAGGAGCTGGGCGCGTTCTTTCATCCCAACGATGCCGTGCCCGCCGTTGACCCCTGGGGCAGCTCCTCTACCGTCGTCTGTGACTTCGATGCGGACGCCTTCCCCGTTGGTCTCGAGGCGCACGGCCGCCTGGGCATCCGGCCCGGCGTGTCGGAGCGCATTGGTCAACGCCTCCTGCACGATGCGGTAGACCGCCAGCTCGACCCGAAGGGGCAATTCCGTCTCATCGCCATGGACCGACAGCGTCACACCAAGCCCGGCTTCGTTGAATTCATCGACCAGATGAGGGATGTCGACCAGTCCAGGCTGGGGCACGAGTTCACCCTCGGTGTCAGGACGGAGCACACCGAGAAGGTGGCGAAGCTCCCCCAGGACCTCACGTCCGGCCTGCTCCACAGCACCCATGGCCTCGGCCGCCTTTTCCGGATCATCGGCAGCAACCGTGCGGGCGGCGCCGGCCTGAACGGTCATGAGGCTGACCCGGTGAGCCACCACATCATGCAGCTCACGGGCAATACGGGTCCGCTCCTCGGCCACAGTGCGCAGGACTTCCTCGCGTCGTCGCTCCTCGCGCTCGGCGAGACGCTGACCGCGGAAACGGATTCTGCGTCCCACATACCAGAAGCCGAACACGAATACGCCGGCGAGGACGAATTCGGCGAGGTCCTCATTGTCCAAGTAGGTGGTGATGGAGACGATGACCACCTCGGCGGCGAGAAGCAGGAAGTTCCAACGGTCGTTCTCGCCGTATCTACCGGCCGAATAGAGCGCAAAGGGGACGGCGAAAGTCGCCTCGGTTGGCGCCACCGAGTTGGGCAACACCTCGAGCCCGATGAGAAGGGCCAGGATGACCAGCGGCCTCGTGCGTCTCCATAGAAGTGTGCCCGACGCGATGGCCGAGACGAGTAAGGCCGTCCAGGTGACTTCGTCGACCGGCCGCCACTGCGGGGTGCCGCCCAGCGTATCCCACATGTCCTCGCCGAGGAGCATGAAGATGCTGAGAACGAAGACCGCGAAAGCCAGCGCCGCGTCGGAGGCACGGGGCCATCGGGCGAACGGCCCGGCTCGGCCCGTCGAGCGCAATTGGGTCTTCTCAAGCGTGGAGCTCACCAGGAAACGGTACGGCATCGGACGCCGGTTGACACCCATCTCGGGGATGAGGCTCACCTCCTACTTGAGATGGGGCATCACCGTCGGTGGTGTAGGTCCCAATACCGCGCCAGGGCGACAACGCGGCACGTTCCCGTTCATAGGTTCGAGAGAGCGATGAAAGGAAGGAACATGCTCACCGCGATACGTCCGCTCCTCGACGATCTGAAGCCACAGCGACCTTCGAGCAGGGTGCTCCATGTCTTTGGGGATTCTGGATCTTCAGCGCCCTCGTCCACACCGATCTCGTCGCCGCCAACGGATTTGAATGGTCAGGATCTGTCTCCTGGCGGAAGCCAATCGTATTCGGCCTCTCGATCGGCCTCTCCTGAAGACGGTCGGTTGGATTCTCGACAGGCTCCCCGCCCGCCAGTGAGGTAGGGGCGGGTCATCGGGCAGGCACCATAGGGTTGGGCCTGTCTTTCATGCACCTTTTCGGCGGCTTCCTAGACTGCCCGACCGTCTATGGGAGGAGCCAACATTCCGGCGCTCGAACGACCGGCCATCCTCACCGTGTCCGATCGCGGATGGGGACTGGCGGCTGACCTGGCCGGCAGGTTCGGTGACGATTACGAGATCGTCGACTGCGCAGCCGTCCGGGACGCGGCGGCGGCACTGGAACGAATTACCGAAGCACATCGAGACGTCTCGTTGGTGGTCGCCGAAGCCAGGCTGCCAGATGGTGAGGGTGCCGACGTCCTCCAGCTGGTCCGTCCTCTCCAGCCCCACGCCATCCGATGTCTCATCGCTCCGATGATGGACCGGCGCGCCGCCGAACTCATCAGCGCATGGGTGAGCCTCGACATTGTCGACCACTACATCAATGCGCCGTGGGGCCACCCCGAGGTCAGGCTGTTCCCGGCCATCAGTGCCATGTTGTCCGAATGGTGGAGCAAGACACACCCGGACAGCGGCCCAGCGATCCTCGATGTCATCGCGCCTCCCAATTCCACCCGGAGCCATGAGCTTCGCGATCTGCTCGCCCGGAACGCGGTGCCGGCCCGGTTCCATGAATCGGGGAGCGAAGCCGCTCGTCGTCTGCTCGAACAACGGGGTGTGGAACTGTCGGGCGACGAGTTGATCGTCGTGACACAGACAGGTGCGCTGGTCGACCCGGACAATCTCGAACTCGCCGATCATCTGGGGGCTGCCACACGGCCCCGAACGGATGCGTGTGACCTAGCGATCGTCGGAGGCGGACCGGCAGGCCTCTCGGCGGCCGTGTATGCCTCCTCCGAGGGTCTCGACACGGTGGTGATCGAAAAGGCCGCCATCGGCGGGCAGGCCGGGACCAGCAGCCACATCCGCAACTATCTCGGCTTCGCCCACGGGATCTCAGGAACGGACCTCGCCTCCAGAGCCTCCGAGCAGGCGTGGCAGTTCGGCACCGAGTTCGTGTTCATCAACCCCGTCACAGCACTTGAGGCCCGATCCGGTGGATGGCGGGTGATCTTGGGGGACGACGCAACATTGGACGCCCGGGTGGTGATCTTGGCCACCGGCGTCCACTACCGCCGACTCGACGCTTCTGGAGTCGATCGCCTACTGGGAGCCGGCGTTTACTACGGGGCCGCCGCGAGTGAGGCCCCCGCCTTCGCCGGCAAGGAGGTGTTCGTCGTGGGTGCCGGCAACTCGGCCGGCCAGGCCGCGGTCCATCTAGCCGAGTATGCCGCGAAAGTCAGCGTCGTCGCCCGGGGCCCCACCATTACGGACAGCATGTCCGACTACCTGGTCCAGCAGCTGGATCGCACCACCAACGTGACGGTGTTGACCGATACCACCGTTCGAGCTGTGTCAGGTGAGCATCGCCTCGCCAGTCTTGTCCTCAGGAACGGTGTCACAAACGACAACCACGAAGTGGCAGCGGACGGCCTATTCATCATGATCGGGGCTGTGCCAGACACCGGCTGGCTTCCTTCGGACCTGGCGCTCGACGAACGTGGTTACATCCTCACAGGACCCCGTGTTGCCGAACGGTGGAACCGAACCCGTCAGCCGCTGCCCTTCGAGACCAGCCTCCCCGGCGTGTTCGCCGTGGGTGATGTGCGCGCCGGTTCGGTCAAACGAGTCGCCGCGGCGGTGGGGGAAGGGTCGGTGTGTGTGACTCAAGTGCATCAGCTCCTGACACAGAGCGAAACGACGGAGGTCCGACGATGAGCGAAGGAGGCATCGGTCTCCGTCGCTTCATTCCTTGGTTTCTGCGCCGAGGCGGCCCATGCTCGCACAGC
Source organism: Acidimicrobiia bacterium (assembly GCA_036259475.1). Classification (GTDB taxonomy): domain Bacteria; phylum Actinomycetota; class Acidimicrobiia; order Spongiisociales; family ZC4RG35; genus ZC4RG17. The sequence goes on from DATABS010000008.1 coordinate 7,810, forward strand.
CGCGAGGTGAACCCGGTTCCTCCGCCCACCGACGTCTGCCTTGAATGCGTCGCCCTCGACGACAGCTGGTTCCACCTACGCCAATGTCTGATCTGCGGTCAGACGTCATGCTGTGACCAGTCGAAAAACAAGCACGCCGCGGCCCACTTCCAAGCAACCCGACATCCCATTATCCGCTCCGCCCAACCGGGTGAGGAATGGGAGTGGTGCTACCTCGACCAACGAATGGTGACCCCTGTACACCGGCAAACAGGATGAACATGCCGACCAATCAACGCACCCATACTCGATCACGACTTGCAGACTGGCTGCCAGTTGACACGAACGAGTCTCCCAACACGTCGAAAGACGGGGCGAAGCAGACGCCCGAAACCCGGTCGCTGCGACGGACGCTTTCTTGGCGTCCTTCGCTGTTGGGGTTGATTGTCGGTCTGTTCTTCCTCGCCGGCTCTCTCATCCCGGGCATCCTGCCGCGTCCTTGGCAGGTGCAGGGTGTGGTCTCGGGGCTGGCTCTCGCCATCGGCTACGGGATTGGGTCGACTACCGCTGGGGTCTGGCATCGGTTCCGGCGTGAAGTCCAAATTCGGAAGTGGCCGACCATTGCAGCGCTCGTGGCCTCCACTGCGCTGGTCATCTGGTCACTCATCATCCATGCCTTGTGGCGAGCCGATGTCGCGGTTCTCATGGACACCGAGCTCCCCCTTCTCCCTTATCTGCCCCGCGTGTTGGTTACCGCCTTCGTCGCCGGACTTTTCCTCATTTTGCTCGGTCGAGGTCTCCACGCGGTGTTCAGGTCGTACCGTCGTCTCCTCAGCCGGATGGTCCCCGGCTGGTTGGCTGTCTTAGTAACACTGCTTACCGCCGGGGTGGCGGCAGTGCTCTTCTTCGATCTGGTGTTGTTGAGTCGGGTGGTCCCGGCAGTCGAGGAGGCTCATCGAACCTCCGATCGGCGCTTTGAGCCAGGTATCACCCCGCCCAACTCCGAGGCGCTCGCCGGAGGCCCCAAGTCGCTGATCGACTGGGCAACGATGGGCAGCCAGGGACGCGCCTTCGTCGCCCAGACCCCGACGACGACAGAGCTGGCGGCGTTCTCTGGCAATCGGCCGCTTGAGCCGGTCAGGATATATGTGGGGCTAGAGACAGCTCACGATGCTGAAGCCAGAGCGGCCCTGGCGGTGGACGAGATGGAGCGAGCCGGTGCGTTCGATAGGCAGGTGATCGTGCTCATTGCTCCAACCGGGAGCGGGTGGATCGACCCGTACGCCATCGATGGCATCGAATACATGTACAACGGCGATACTGCCGCAGTCGCCGTTCAGTACTCCTACCTCGCTAGTTGGATGGTGATGATCGGCAATCAGGACCTCGCCAGCGACGCCGCGCGGGCGTTGCTGTCCGAAGTCCTCGAGCGGCTGGACCAGGAGCCGGACGGGGACAGGCCGATGCTTCTCCTTTATGGGGAGAGCCTCGGCGCCTTTGGATGGGAACGTCTCTTCGAAGACCTCGGCGACGTCATCGATACCGTCGACGGCGCCTTGTGGGTCGGACCCCCACGGTCGGGAAAGCTCTGGCAGAGCCTTGTCGCTCGCCGGGACGCCGGGTCACCTGTCTGGCAACCCGTATACCGGGAAGGACAGACGGTCAGGTTCGGAGCCGACGGCGAGGCGCTCGCCTCGCCGGACAGTCGATGGGATCCGCCACGCGTGGTCTATCTCCAGCACCCTTCCGACCCGATCACTTGGTGGACACCGGAGCTTCTACTCAAGCGACCCGAGTGGCTCGATCCTCCTCTAGGCACCGACATCTCCCACCACATGCCCTATCTTCCCGTGGTGACGTTCTGGCATATAGCGGTAGACCTGGCAGTAGGGACCAACGCTCCGCCGGGCCATGGGCACAAGTTCGGGACGGCACAACCCGAGGCGTGGTCGCTGATCGCCCCACCCGCCGGATGGACGACGGCTGACACCGAGAGACTCGTCGCCGTATTCGATGAGTAAAGAGATGATGACGTGAAGCGGACCCCACGATCGACTCGATTGCGACTCCGGGTTTGCTGTCGTGGGTCATGCGAGCGCCATTGCCGCGGCGAGGGGTGTGAGCGGTGCCGGATATGATCGCGTCGGGGGTCCTCTCGGGAGGAGACATCACGAGAGTGGACTGTGATCGAGTCGGGAGCCTCGACGAGAGCTCGGGCGATCTCAACGCGTGATTGGACTCCTGGTGTTGAAGATGTTTCGGATGTGCGGTTCAACTGTCTTGGTGCTGAGAAACAGCGTGTCTGCGATCTCCCGGTTGGTCGGCCCTTCCTGACGGTGTTCTCCGCTGATGCGGTACTGGTGCCCAACGGCCCAACACAGGCCGACATCACCTGGTATCGGGTAAGAACCATTCCGAAGCCCTCGGCTGATGAGCTCTAGGGGTCATCGTTGTCCGAAAGGCTGCTGGAGCCTGCAGCCCACTCGGCGAAGGTTGAGTCTCGAACCGGGCCGTCTTTGGCGGCCGAACCGATGAATCGAGACTGCCGCGGCGGTCTAGTGGCGGTATGGCGTTGAAAACTCCTCTGAGAACGGAGAGATGATGAACACACCAGTCACCCAGATCGACGAACGCTTCAGCGACCCGGGCGCCGAACCCTCTACTTGGGAGGCGGCCCGCCAGGTGCTCGAGTCGGCCCAGCTCGGATGGCTGACGACGGTCAGGGCCGACGGTCGCCCCCACGTGACACCACTGGTGCCGGTGTGGTCCGAGGGACTCCTTTACTTCACGACCGGACCGGACGAGCAGAAGGCCCTCAACCTCGCCTCCAACCCCAACGTCGTCCTCACCACGGGGTGCAACGGATGGAAAGATGGCTTGGACGTGGTGGTGGAGGGCGAGGCCCGCCGCATCACCGATCGCCCGACCCTCGAACGTCTGTCCGCGGGGTGGAAGGGCAAGTGGGATGGAAGCTGGCAGTTCGACGTGATCGACGAAGCATTCGAGAACGAGGTCGGAGGCCCGGCGTTCGTCTTCGGGGTGGAACCGACGAAGGTGCTCGCATTCGGCAAAGGCACCTTCACTCACACGCGTCACCTGTTCACCGCTCCCCGAGGGTAGAAGTCGCTGGTTTGGTGGCCCGGACCACCGGCCGGTCCGGGCCACCAATGGCTCGCCCTGGCGGGCCGAATTCAGAGGCTGAGGATGACGGCTGTCGCCACCAGCTTGAGGAGCCAGTCGCCTCCGTGGAGGGCGGCCAGTCGCCAGGAGGTGCGTTCGTGGAGGATCGCACCTACCCAGAGTATGAGCGGGAACCCGATCCAGAGGACGAGCCCGAAGACCGCCCCTTCGCTCCAGCCCCTGACACCTGCCAGGTTGGTCAGGACGGCCACCACCGTCACCAGGACGAAGGCCCTCAGCAGTTCGGCCACGATGAGCCAAAGTGACATGGTCCGGGTTGTGTCGTCTCCAGCGACCGATGGTCGCGCCACGACGGTGTAGTAGGCGCCACTCAGGAGGAAGGCGACGACGGTCGCCACCAGCACCATGGTGACTTCCAGGTCGGGCATCGTCATGACGTGCCCTCTAGATGAGACCGAAGCCTGTCGAGACCGCTCCGCCAGAGTTGCTTCATCTCCTCGGCGGCGGCTGCGTCCGGCAGGCGGAGGTGCTCGACGCTCACCACGCTCTTCGTCTCCGACTTGGGGCCGAAGCTCACGTGAACCCGGGTGCCGTCGTCATCCCAGTCGAAGCGGGCGGTCCTCGGACGGGTGCCCGACCGGGGGCGGAGGCGGTCCTCGGTCAGCCATTCGACGCGGCGCTCCGCCCCGGTGAAGGCGTCGTATAGCTCGTCGACCGGCACGGCGACCGTCTTGGAGGCGGTGGCTGCGTAACCGTCGGCCCGCTCACCCACTTCACGCCCACCCCGAGCTCGCTCGTAGCTGGTCGTGATCGCCTGCGCGTTCCAGGCCAGCGGGTCGATGCCCAGCTCGGCCGCCACCTTGCGGGCGATCTCGCGGTGGCTCAGTTCGGTGGCGCTCCACGAGTCCAGCCGGTCGAACCAGTCCTCCCATCCCCGCCCGGTTCGGGCCCGGATCGTCTCGTCCGATGTTACGAGCGCCGGCTCTTCCGAGTCCGACGGTTGGGAGGCGGCGAGAATCACGGCCCGGGCGGTGGTATAGCTCTCACCCGTCTTCGCCATACGTTCTCGCACCAGGCGCTTGAAGGATCTCTGCCTGGTCAACGTCTGCTCCTTCTCTCGGGCGGAGCGCCACGACCCACGCTCACGACGCCCCGCCGGGAAGGGCTACACAACCGGCGTCCCGGGAACTCGAGTTCCCTTTGCCCCCGCTGATGCCGGCTGCGTGGGCGCCGGAGCCGGGGGTTGGGCGGCGGGACGTCGCCCGATTCCACTTTACAAACACAGACCCCCGGCCGCGCCAGAACTCATCGCTCCACCGACATCTGGTTTCTTTGCTCCATGTGAGTGCGCCGCTTGCGGCCGGAGAGACCTCGTTGGCCATCTTGGAGAGAAGGTGGGGCCGACATCCTCGAAGCGATGACGAGCCGCGAGTCATAAGGGAGAATCCGCGTTCCGGGCCAGAATGATCTACTGAGGGGACCAGGAAACGACTCGAAGGAGATCATCATGCAACCGAACGAGGTCAGCGAGGTACTGAACCGACCGATCAGCCAGGAGCTGTTGGCCCGCGACGTGACCCGCTTGGCCTATGTTGCCCGGGACGGCACACCCCGCAATGTCCCGATCGGGTTCGTGTGGAACGGCTCGGAGATCGTCATGTGCACGACGAAGAACGCTCCGAAGCTTCAGCCCCTGAGCGAGAACCCGGCGGTCGCCCTGACGATCGACACCGAAGTCCACCCACCCAAGATCCTGCTCATCCGGGGTCGGGCCGAGCTCGACTTCGTCGATGGAATCCCGGACGAGTATCTCCAGGCGAACAGCACCTACGAGATGACGCCCGAGCAGCGGGTCGAGTGGGAGGCGGAGGTGCGTTCGCTCTACCACGACGGCATGGTCCGGATTGTCGTGACCCCGAACTGGGCGAAGCTGATCGACTTCGAGACGACTCTGCCGAGCGCGGTGGAGGAGTTGGTCCGGCAGCGGGAGGAACGTCAGCACGGATGAGCGGAGCTCCATGGCGCGCATTGGCCGCGAGGGTGGCCCGGCCGGTCGACTGGCCACCGGACTCGACCGATGAGTTCCGGCCGCAGGAATCGTCTCATCACCTGACAACTTTCAACTGAGAGAGGAAGCCGTGACCACCCCAGCCCCGACCGTCACCGACCACGCCCACTTCGAGCGGCAACTCCTCGAGCTGCGCAAGCGGGAGAAGGAACACACGCGCGAGGGTGACGCCATCGCCGCCGCCCGGCGCCGGCTGCCCATGACCGAGGTGCCGCCCGACACCACCGTCATCGGCCCCGACGGCCCGGTCGCGTTCGGAGATGTCTTCGAGGGGCGTGACGAGCTGGTCGTCTACACCCACATGTTCCACGACGGCAAGTCATGGGAGTGGCAGTGCGAGGGCTGCACCAGGAACGCCTGGAACATGGGACAAGCCGCCGACGCCGCCTACCTCAACGCCAACGGCATCACCTTTGCCTTCCTCGGGGACGGGCCGTACGAGGAGATCGCGGCGTTCCGGGACTTCATGGGTTACACCGCGCCCTGGTACTCCATCGCTCACCTCGACCACCCCACCGTGGGCGTCGCTGGCCGAATCGCCTGCTACCTGCGCCGGGAGGACAAGATCTACCTGACGTACTGGACGACCGCCCGGGGCGACGAGGTCCTGAGTCCTTCGTTCGGTCTGCTCGACATGACCGCATACGGGCGGCGGGAGGAGTGGGAGGACTCCCCCGAGGGTTGGCCGCAGTTCCCGACCCACTCAGTGTTGCGCACCGACGAGCACGGCAAGCAGATGGGGCCGAGAAACGGTGGTCGGCCGACGCCTCAGTGGACCCGCCCCGGCGTCACCGGCGTCGGCGCACCAACCGAGTGAATTTCGCCGTCCGAATCGGTGTCGTAGTCGATCACACGTCAGGGTCAGCCCACCGTTCAGCCCCGTGAACATGATGCTCGCCGAGGTGCGGACCGTCACATCTTTTCGCCCGGGAGGTTGCTTGCCTGTTCGATCCAGGAGCGGAGTTGGTCCTCGTCTGGCTCGTCGTCCTCGCGTATGTCGAGGTAGCGCACCTCGTCGTGCTTGGACGCCTTCGGGGGCATGGGATCGAGCGACGTCCCGCGCAGGAACTGCACCTGCACGTAGCTCGTGTAGCACCGGAACGACAGGAACCAGCCCTCGTCTTTGAATCCGTAGAAAGGCTGGTTCCATTTCACGCCCTTGTGCACATCGGGAACCGTGCGCACGATGAGATCATCCAGGAGTTCGCCGATGCCTCGTTTCCAGCCGGGCATGGCGGCGATGTAGTCCTGTACCGGGCCGTCCCCCTCTCCCTTGGGGATCTGGGGGTTGCCGCCGGAGAGAAGCTTCGGCCCCTCGCCAGCTTTCTTGCGATCGCTCATCGGATTTCGTCCTTACCGGGTCTGCCTCCCCGCCGAACCTGTCGAGTTGCCCCCAACGACTTTAGGGTTGACCCTCAGGTCGACTCTTGTACGAACCCGTCGGGGTCGGTGAAAGGGCCCGACCGGGCTGTCCACCGCCAGCCGGTGGGATCCGGTCCCTTCGGCAGGTACCCCGGCGGGCTTGGCGAGGGAGCGGCGCCGGCCTCGAGCGCCGACCCGACCAGTCCGTCGACTGTGGCGGGCTGGGATACGCCGAGCGAGAAGGTGAATCCCCGGAAGCCGGTCGTTGGCGCCCGGCAGCTCGCGGTTTTACCCGTCGGCCCAGATCGAACCCTGCGTCGTAGAAGCGGTCAGCGGCCGAGGTGTCGGCCGCCTCGATCGCGACGTACTCGATGGGAGCCATGGCGGTCTGAGTCGGGACGCTATGCCTGCACGAGGCGAAGCATGTTGCCCGCCGGGTCGCGGAGCGCCGCGTCCCGGACACCCCAGAACCGGTCGGCGGGCTCCTCCAGCACCTCCACTCCGGGAGCGGAGGCGGCCTTGTCGAACGTCGACTCGAGGTCGTCTGTGGTGAAGAACGGACCGGGCAGCTCACCCTTGGCGAGCAGTGCCGCCAGAGCGTCCCCGTCCTCCTGGGAGCGGCCGACATAGGGTGAGGACAACACGATCTGGATCTCGGGCTGGCTGGCGGTGGACAGGGTGATCCAACGGAAGCCGTCGTTTTCGACCTCATTCACCACGGTCAGACCGAGAGTGTCGCGGTAGAAGGCCAGGGCCGCGTCGGGATCGTCGACATACACGTGAACTGTGCTGAGTGATACAGACATGACACCGACGCTACGAAAGTGGGGCGGCTAATGCTTCTCGAAAACTGCTTTCCTCGTCGCTCCACCGGCGGTCGCGCTTGCGCGGCCGGGTGATCACCATCGTCTGACAGGGAGGCATCGATGCCAGCTCGTCGTGGTCGCGGGCCCGGTAATCGCTCGGCGTTTCACCGACCAGCTCGGTGAAACGGGCCGAGAACGAGCCGAGTGAAGTGCAGCCCACCGCCATGCAGACCTCGGTGACCGACAGCTTGCCCCGTCGCAGCAGCTCCTTGGACCGCTCGATCCGACGGCTCATCAGATAGGAGTACGGCGTCTCCGAGTACGCCGCCCGGAAGCGACGACTGAAGTGCGCCGGCGACATCATCGCCGTGCGGGCCAATGCCGGGACATCCAGCGGCTGGGCGTACTCGCGGTCCATCTGATCCCTAGCTCGACGCAGCCGCCGCAGCTCATCGAGGTCCACGCTCATACCCGTGCAGCCTACCGCGGCACCTTTCCAACGCCGCCCGAGCCTGGACCGCCCGACCGATACTCTCGGGGACATGGCGATCCTGCGGATGGACAATGTCGGCATCGTCGTCGACCACCTCGAGGCCGTTCTCGCCCGGCTGCATACCCGCGGCGCCGAACTCGTTGGCGGGGTGGAGCAGTACTCGGCCAGACACCATCCGTCGGTGTGAGCCTGGGCGACGTTCCGTGTGCCATCATCCGGCGCGAACTGGAGGTGTCGTTCTGGAAGAGCGCCAGGTCAGAGATCCCCGAGCCGAAGCGACGGCTCTACTTCCGGTGGGCCACGAGGCACGGGTTCTGGAACCGTCACCCCCGGCGAGCGTAGATCCCGAGTGGTACGCGGACGACCCGACCGATCCCACCGGCGCCCGAGGAAGCGTCGTCACACCGATCGCGGGGGAGGGGATCCTGTGGCAGACGATCGTCGACAAGTTCCCGGAGTTGGGTGGTTACGCCTCCGGCCATTGGCTCACCAGCCCCACCCGCCTTCCTCCTCTGCCCGCCCGCTTTGCCGCCACCCGGGACTCCCTCCACCGAGTCGCCTTCTTTGCACTCGCTCCGAAGCGGTACGCCGCCACCGGCAAACTCGGCCTGCGCTACACCCATGGTGGTTTCGGCACCCCGTTCTTCGGCCACGACGAGCAGGTCCGAGTGGAGGGCCGAGAGCTGATACACCAGACGAGAGACGGCGTCGCCTCCACCGTTCTGAGCACCCTCGGCCAGGCATGCGACTTCTTGGGGATTCCCTACCGCGACAGCTGGTACGAGGGGTTCCGGGATCCTCTCGTTCCTTCCGGGCCGACGGTTCCTCTGGTGGTGGACGAGAAGGTCGCAGCGGCGATCGGCGACTGGTTCGGATTCGCCACCCTCGTGCTGGAACGGCTGCGGCGTCTGCCCGGCGCCGAGGATGTCAGCCGCGTTCAACTCTGGCCGGAGCATTTCGACGTCGCCATCGAGATCGGCTCCGCTGACAACGGTCACCGCGCCAGCTACGGAGCCTCGCTCGGAGACAGCCACCATCCCGAGCCTTATTTCTACGTGGCGCCCGGGAGCGAACAGGACCCGGACGACCTGTACTGGAACGCTCCCAGCTTCAAGGGCGCCTCCCTCAGCTACGGAGAACTCCTGAGTGTGGCGAACCCGGCGGCCGCCGCCCTGGCCTTCCTGGAGCGCGGCCATGCCA
>DATABS010000009.1:0-4468 GCA_036259475.1 Acidimicrobiia bacterium
CATGATCCCCTTGAAGGTCGGGTAGCGGGGCTCAACGACACCCGCCGTCACGGAAACGACGGCCGGGAGCGACGCCTCGACGACGTCGTAACCGGCTCCCGTCTGGCGGTTGATCGTGATCGATCCGTCGGCGGCGGTGATGCTCGTGGCGTAAGTGAGAGCGGGAACGTCGAGCAGCTCGGCCAGCATCTGGGGCATGACTCCGGCATACCCATCGGTGGATTCCGTTCCGGCGATCACGAGGTCGAAATCCGACCTTCGGATGGCGGCAGCAAGGACCTGGGCGGTTGTGAGAGCGTCGGAGCCTTTGAGGTCGGAGTCGTCGATGATGATCGCCTTGTCGGCGCCCATGGCGAGAGCCTGGCGGATTCCCTGCATCGAACCGGCCGGACCCATCGAGATCAGGGTTACTGTTCCGTCCTGTTCCTGGGCGATCTGGAGGCCCATCTCCACCCCGTACCGATCGGTGTCATCCAGGACCTGCTCGTCGGGCCTGACGAGAAAGTGGGTTTCCGGGTCCAGGGTCTGGGTGCCGGCGGGGTCGGGGATCTGCTTGACGCAGACGACCACCTGCATTGACGCCTCCTTGTGGTGGTTGTCGGAAAACCGATGCTAACCGTGCCCCGGAAGTTGATCGAACGCTCAAAAACCGGTCAATCGATGCGTTCATGGATCAAAGAGGGCGCCTCGACTGGCCGCTCGGAGACCTCCCAGGCCTCAGCCGCTTTTTCCATGGCGTCGCTGATGTCGCCGGGGCGATGGTGGAGGATCGCCAAGACGTCGCCGGATTCGACCTGATCTCCGATCTTCGCCACGACTTCGATACCGACCCCGGGGTCGATGTCGTCCTCCTTGCGTCGACGGCCTGCACCGAGGCTCATCGCCGCCACCCCGATGGCACGGGCGTCACAGGCCGACACGTAGCCCGCCCTCTCCGCCTTCAACTCTGTTCGTCCGGCCGTGCCCGGTAGGAGTGAGCGGTCGTCGACCACTCCCGGGTCGCCGCCCTGGGCTGCGACCATGGTGACGAACTTCTCCAGAGCCGCCCCCGAGTCGAGTGCTTCGTCGATCCGACGTTCCGGGTCGTCGACTCCCGCCAGTTGCAGCATCTCGGATGCCAGCGCCTTGGTGAGTTCCACCAGGTCGGCCGGTCCGTTTCCCTGCAGCAAATCGATCGATTCGGCGATCTCCATGGCGTTGCCCACCATCCGGCCGAGGGGCTGGCGCATGTCGGTGATCAACGCAGTCACCGCCAGGTCGTGGGAGGCGCCGATCCCCACCATCGTCCGGGCCAGTTCTCGAGCCCGATCGATATCGGTCATGAAAGCCCCCGATCCGACCTTGACGTCGAGCACCAGGCCGTCGAGGTCTTCGGCCAACTTCTTCGACATGATGGATGAGGAGATGAGCGGAATCGACGGGACGGTGCCGCTGGCGTCCCGCAACGCATACAGCTTGCGGTCGGCGGGCACCAGCGTCTCGGACTGTCCGGCCATCACAAGCCCACACTCGGAAAGGACCTCGGCGAACCTCGACGGGTCCAGCTGGGCGGTGAACCCGGGAATCGACTCCAGCTTGTCGAGGGTGCCGCCTGTGTGACCCAGCCCCCGTCCCGACATCATGGGCACTGCCACCCCGCAGGCTGCGACGAGCGGTGCCAGCGGGATCGAAACCTTGTCGCCCACGCCGCCGGTCGAATGCTTGTCGACCCTGGGAAGGTCGACCTTGGAGAGGTCGAGCACCTCCCCGGAGTTGAGCATCGCCCCGGTCCAGGCGGCAAGCTCTTCGGGGTCCAGGCCCCGGATGAACACGGCCATCGCCATGGCCGACATCTGGTAGTCGGTGACCGAGCCGTCGGTGTAGGCGTCGATCAGCCAATCGATCTCCTCGTCGGTGAGGCGCCCGCCGTCGCGCTTGCGCTCGATCAATTCGACTGCGTTGTGGGCCATCGGTGCAGTCACCCTATCGGCCACAGAACACGCAAGCCGCGGAGCGGGACGTTCTCAGCCCGTAGGTACGCCGCTTGCCGCCGGGGGTTCGGCGACCGAAGCTGACCGCCTGCTCCGACTACCCGCCACCAGGGAATGTCTGCTGTCGTTCGCCGCAGCAACGTGCCGACGGCGCGGGCGGCGCCCGGAAAGCCGGCCTGCTCGGCGACGTCGCCATAGGTCACGACCTCGCCTGGCTCGAGCATTTTCAGGACTGACAGCACCGACTCCTCGAAGGTCGTGTCGCTCACCCGGTGTTCCTCATCCCGGCGGCAATGCCGTTGACTGTCAGCAGGATCGCTCGCTCGAGTAGTGGATCCAACCGATCGGTCGTTCGGCTTCGGGCGAGCAGCGATGCCTGAAGATGGTTGATCGGATCGAGGTAGGCATCACGTACGTGGAGGGTGCGTCGAAGAAGCGGGTTGCTCGACAGGAGTTCCGTCTGGCTACTCAGCCTCAATACCTCTTCCACCGTCCTCTGGTGCTCGCTCCGAATTCGATCGAACACGTGACGATGGTCGGGAGCGACCAAGCGGTCGACGTACCGGCGGGTGATTCCCAGATCGGTCTTGAACAGCGTCATCTCCACATTCGAGATGAACGTCTGCAGGAACAGCCAGTCGTCCCACATCTCGCCGAGCACCTCGCCGTAACCGGCGTCACGGGCGGCGGCCAGTCCGGATCCAACTCCGTACCACCCGGGGACGATCTGGCGTGACTGGGTCCAGCCGAACACCCACGGGATGGCTCGCAAGTCGTCGAGGCTGCCCCCACCTCCGGGACGACGGGAGGGGCGTGAGCCGATGTTCATCTCGCCCAACTCCTCGACCGGAGTGGACGATAGGAAGTAGGGCACGAGAGACGGGTCGTCGACGAGTTCCCGATACGCCGCAAAGGCGGCTTCCGAGAAGACCTCCATCGCTTCGGTCCACCGGTCCAAGACGGGTTTGGGCTGACGGGAGTGGCGGTGAAGCAACGACGCTTCCAGGACCGAGGCGACGGCTAGCTCGAGATTGCGGGCGGCGAGACGCGGTAGGCCGTACTTGTCCGAGACGACCTCGCCCTGTTCGGTCACCTTGATCGGGCCATCGATGGTCCCGAAAGGCTGGGCCAGGATCGCTTCGTGAGTCGGTCCGCCGCCCCTACCGATCGTTCCTCCGCGACCGTGGAAGAGAACCAGCGTGACCCCATGGCCGGCGGCGACGTTACGTAACACCCGCTGCCCCTTGTAGATCTCCCACTGGGAGGTTGTGATACCGCCCGCCTTGTTCGAGTCCGAGTATCCGAGCATCACCTCTTGTCGGTCTCCTCGGAGCCGGATGATGCGCCTGTAGGCGGGCTCACCGAGCAACTGGTCGAGCAGGTCGCCGGCGTTGCGGAGGTCGGCGATGGTTTCCACCAGTGGAACGAAGCTGATCCGAGCGATTCCTTGCGCCAGGTCCACGAGTCCCGCTTCACGGGCGAGTACCGCCGCGGCCAGCACGTCGTCGGGTCCTTCGGTCATCGAGATCACGTACGACTCGATCACCTGCGCGCCATAACGGTCCTGGGCGGTGCGGATCGCCCGGAAGGTGTCGAGAGTCCGGGCAGCAGGGTCGTCGAGACGTGTGGCCGGCGAGGAGAGAGGGCGCGGACCTTCCAGCTCAGCTGCGAGCAGTTCCGTCCGCTTGCCGCCGTCGTGCGCCTCGTAGTCGATGCCGATCCGGTGGAACAGCGAGCTGAGAGCCTCGCGGTGCCGGCGGGCATGCTCGCGGACGTCCATCGTGGCGAGGTGAAAGCCGAATGCCGCCACGTTGCGCATCAAGCGCATCAGGACGCCGTCGGCGACCAGACCGCCGTGATGACGCTCGAGGCTGGTCCGCATCAGCTCCAGATCGGCCATCATCTCGTCGGGTCCGGAATACTCAACGCCCTCGGCGGGGCGGGTGCCCTCCAGGATGCGCCGGCGGGTATTGATCAAACGCTGGTGGATGTAGGCGCATTTCAGCCGGTAGGGCTCCCCGGCGTTGAGGCGGTGGAACCGCTCCCACACAGCCGGCAGGAGCTCACGGTCTTCGTCCAGCGACTGCTCGAGCTCGGGTGAGATCGCCTGGATCCGGTTGGAGGTGGAAAGTTCGTCGGCCGTCGCCTCGACGGCAGCGATGAGGGCGCGCAATCCGCGGTCGTGCTGCATCTCGAGTACTCGAAGCGTGACGTCGGGAGTGACCGACGGATTGCCGTCGCGGTCGCCCCCTACCCAGGTCCCGAATCGGATCGGCTGGCGGGGATGCTGCGAAGGAGCCAACCGATCCAATTCCAGGTCGATCTCCTCGCCGAGCGTCGGCATCACGTCGGCGAAGAGCTGGTCGAAGTAGTAGGCCATCGTGCGAGCCTCGTCGATCGGCTCGGGCTGTTGCATCCGCAGCTCGTCGGTCTGCCAGATCTGGTCGATCAGCTCGGCGACACGGCGGTCGATGCGGTCCTTCGTCGACTCCGTTGCT
>DATABS010000010.1:0-53974 GCA_036259475.1 Acidimicrobiia bacterium
GGAGCGAACCCCCAACGTGCTGGTCTTCCCCAACCTGACGGCCGCCAACGCCTCGTACCAGTTGCTCAACCGGTTGGGCGGCGCTGACGTGATCGGTCCGATCCTGTCGGGTCTGGCGAAGTCGGTCCACGTGCTGCAGCGAGACGCCGAGGTGACGGACGTGGTCAACCTGACGGCGGTGGCAGTGGCCGACGCTCAGCGGCGGCGCCGAGCCCAGGCCATCCCCGTCGGCTGAGCCGACTGGCGACACGGAGGGAACCCAGGGTTCTAGACCCCGCATACCGGTGGTCCCAGCCCGCGATTCGGTCACGGCCTCCGCCCGCGCGAACCCACGGTTCTGGACCCCGCATACCGGTGGCTCCAGCCCGCGGTTCAGGTTTCGGCAAAGCCGCGTTCGAGGCCATCTCGGCGTGTTTCCGCGGAGGCGGACGGGAATCGAACCGCCAGGGATCGAAGAGACCCCTCACCGGTTTTGAAGCCCAGCGCAGCCCCACCGGGCGCTGGGTCGGTTTGGCGGAGGCGGACGGGAATCGAACCCGCCAGGGGCTTTTGTAACCCCTCACCGGTTTTGAAGACCGGGGAGCCCACCAGGCGCTCGGACGCCTCCGTCGATCACCCTAGCCTTCATTCCCGGGTCGGAAAGCGGTTCCGCCTCATGGCAGGCGCCGAGCCCGATCGGACAGAACCCAACACACCGGACCGACGCCTGTAACCTGGTTGCGGCATGGGGGATCAGCCACTCGGACGCTTGATCAGACGACGCCGGGACACCCTCGGCTTCAGCCAGGCGCGTCTCGGTGAGCTGGTGGGGCGCTCCGCCAGCACGATTCGCAACTGGGAGCGTGGAAAATCCACCCCTGCATCACGGGGTGATGCCGTGGCTCTGGCGGCGGTGCTCGGCCTGGAAGAGCACGAAGTGCTGGAGAGCGCCGGTTTCGATGTCGGCGACGACCGGTCCCATCAGACGGTCGAGCAGGCATACGCCTCCTTGGCTCCTCCAGAAGAGACGCCTTCCGAGAGACCGGTCGAGGAAGAAGAGGAATCGGCGGTGGCGGTCGACAGCCCGGCGGAGAAACAGGCACCGACTGAGGACATTCCTGAAGATGCGGGCACGCCGGAGCCGCCAGAGCGACGCAGCAGGCGGCTGGCTGCGGTCCCGGTACCGACTGAGATGAGTGCTCGAGCGGTGAAGGACGAGAGGCGAGAGGTGGCGCGGGCGGCACCGCCGACGGTGCTCGAGACGGCGCCACCCGACGAGCCGTCGTATCTCGAGGATCCTGACGAGCGCCAGCGGTACCGCGCCCGCGCCGTGGCCACTGCCGCTCTGGTGATCTTCCTCGTCATCGTCTTCATCTGGTCGTTCGACCGGGCCGTCGATGCCCTCGGGACGATGTGGAACGACTTCGTCGGGATGCTGGAGATCTGAGCGTTCGCCGTCTGAGCCTCGAACCGGGCCACGCCCCGGGCACGTAATGTCCGGGAGTATGACCCGACGTCTCATGGACCGGTTCCGGCGAGGAGACCACGATGCGGTACGCGACCTGTATGAGGCCTATAGCCGACCTGTGTTCGCCATCGCCATCCGTTCCCTGGGTGACCGGATGCTCGCCGAGGAGGTCGTCCAGCAGACTTTCGTCAATGCCTGGCGGGCGGCTGCCAGGTTCGACCCGGAATTGGACCCGGCCCCGTGGCTGTACGCCATTGCTCGACGGGTGGCGGTCGACGTGTACCGGCGTGAGAAGCGACATCGGGAGAACCGGCGCGAGGAAACCGACATGGCGATCCTGCCGCCGTCGTTCGAAGGGCTCTGGGAGATATGGGAGGTTCGGTCGGCGGTCAACGGTCTTCCACCGGAGGAACGGGCGGTGATCGAGGCGACTTTCTTCCGGCAGCTGACTCATGCCGAGGCGGCGGACGACCTGGGGATACCTCTCGGCACCGTCAAATCCCGCTCGCACCGCGCCTTCCAGCGGCTGGCCGGATTCCTCGACCACCTGGGCACGGAGACGGCATGAACTGTGCGGCAGTGCTCGAGAGCGTCGCGTTGGACCGGTGGGAGGACCAAACAGCTGTCACATCACACCTCGCCGTGTGCCCCCAATGCCGGATGCGGGTCGCTTCGTCGGAGGCGCTGGGACGCCATCTCCGGGACCCACTCATCTGGGAAGAGCCGCCCGACGAGCTGGCTGATCGCGTCGTAGCCACCGTCGCCGGCGAGGCGGTGGCGAAGGACCGCCGCCCCAGATGGTGGGTGTTCGGCGTGGCTGCCGCCCTTGCTCTGGTGGTAGCGATCGGCCTGACGATGAGCAACCAGCCGGATTGGACCGTGGCGTTGGCTCCCGCGCCACAGGCGCCGGGAGCGGCGGCCACCGTTTCGGGTTGGAACATGGAACACGGCACCAAGATGATGGTCGAGGTCAGCGGTTTGGAGCATTCCGGCTCGGACGCCTACTACGAGATGTGGCTCACCGCACCCGACGGCCGCCATGTCTCGGCCGGGACTTTCCGCATGTCGGGGCGTTTCGAGATGATGGCCGGCGTGAGACGGACCGACTATCCCCGTCTGTGGATCACGTTGGAACCGGCCGACAACGATCCGTCTCCCTACCCCCATATGGTTCTCGACATGGCCGAAGCATGAAATCGGATGGCATTGCTCTCGGTATGTGGCACAATGTCGTCACCAGAGAAAGGAGGTGGTCCTACTTGCATAGTTGTTTCTTTGGGACTCTGGAGGTGGCCGAGCGCTGAGTGGCGCGAAGCCTGACAGCGTCACTCCCTCGTCGAGCGAGGACGGTGGCGACTCCAACCTCGGACCACCGGCTCTGGGTACTGCGGAATTGGTCCCACCGCAGCGGTCGACCGACCGAAGCTAACCCCAAAGTCTTGCCGACGGGCGCCCCACCACGGGGCGCCCGTCTTTTTTATCAGCTGAGTTGCGCCTGGCGACACGTTTGTGGGTGAGAAGGCCTTTTGCCGTTCAGGGGGCAAAGCCGTGCTCGACCAGCCACTCGTCATTGAAGGCTTTCGACAGATAGCCTCGACCGGAATCGGGAACGAGTACGACCACGAGTGCATCCTGATCCTCTGCGGCGACCCGCCTGGCTCCCTCCACGGCCATCCCGCCTGACGGGCCGGTGAGGATCCCTTCTGCTCGAGCGAGGCGCCGGGCCATCGAGAAGGCCTCCTCGTCTCCGACCATCTCCCATCGGTCGATCAGGTCGAGGTCGACGGTCTGGGGGTAGAAGTCCTCACCGACTCCCTCGGTGAAATACTGATGGATGTCACCATCGGGGCCGGCGGTGTAGATGGATCCGGCAGGGTCCACTCCTACCACGGTCAGGTCGGTCTTGTGTTCCTTGAGATAGCGGGCGACCCCGGTGATGGTGCCCCCCGTGCCGACTCCGGCGGCGAACACGTCGATGTCGCCATCGGTCTGACGCCATACCTCGGGACCGGTGGTCTCGTAATGGGCGGCGGGGTTGTTCGGGTTCGAGTACTGGTCGGGATGGAAGGCGCCCGGTATCTCGGAGGCGAGGCGCCGGGCAACGCCGTAGTAGGAGTCGGGATGCTCGGGCAGTAGCTCGGTCGGGGTCACGATCACCTCCACCCCGTATGCCCTCAACAGGTCCCGTTTCTCCTTCGATACCTTGTCGGGCACGGTGCAGATGACGCGGTAGCCGCGCACGGCCCCCACCAGGGCCAGGCCGACACCCGTGTTGCCGGAGGTGGGTTCGACGATCGTTCCCCCGGGCGCCAGCCGACCGTCTCGTTCGGCGGCGTCGATCATCGCGGCGGCGATCCGTTCCTTCACGGACCCGCCGGGATTCATGAACTCGAGCTTGGCGACGAGGTTGCCGGGCGGATGGAGGCGTCCCAGGCGGACGAGCGGCGTGCCGCCGATGACGTCGACGATCGACTCCGAGATTTGCATGCGATCAGCCTATGCGGCTCCCTGGGACCCTTCGAACCACGATGTCTCTTGGACGCCAGGAGACTGAATCCCGATTAGTTGGACGTTGGGGCCGGGAACCGACCGCCAAGGTACGAAGAACCTGGCCGCTTCGCCCTATCGAAGCTCGGTTCGTACCATCTCCCCATGCACCGGCTGACCCGCTTCGCCTGGGCGACCCTGGCGTTCAACGTGGTGGTCATCCTCATGGGAGCGGTGGTGCGAGCGACCGGTTCGGGGGCCGGTTGCGGCCGCTCGTGGCCGTCGTGTCGGGGTCAGGTCGTTCCGGCCCTCGAGGGGGCCACCGCCGTCGAGTTCGCCCACCGTGCCCTTTCCGGCGTGGCGCTCGCTCTCGTGGCGGTCCTGGTGGTGTGGGTTCTGGTTCGGGTCCCGGCCCCCGACCAGGTCCGGGTCACAGCCGGCCTCTCCCTCGTGGCGATCATCGGCGAGGCCCTGATCGGGGCGGCAATCGTGCTCTTCGAATGGGTCGCCGACGACGCCTCGGTGGCCCGAGCCATCTCGGTGCCCCTCCACCTGGTCAACACGTTCCTGCTTCTCACGGGCCTGACGCTCACCGCCCACCTCCTGGGAGGCGGTCAGCGCCTCCGTCCCTCGGTGCATCCTGTCGCTCGCCGCTGGCTGGCATCGGGAGCGGCGGCTTTTCTGCTCATCGCCGCCACCGGCGCGGTGACCGCCCTGGCCGACACCCTATTTCCCAAGACGGGATCAGCCCCGTCGGACGTCGAACACTTCCTCACCGACATACGGACGCTGCATCCGATCGTGGCCCTCGTCGTCGTGCTCCTCGCCGCGTCGGCCCTCGTCCGAGGAGGCCAGGGAGGGGACACGGTCCAGAGGCTGTCCGCACTGGTCGGGATCCAGATCGTCACCGGAGTCGCAATGATCTTTCTCGACCTGCCCCTGTGGCTTCGGATAACCCATCTCGCCTTCGCCGACATCCTCTGGGTGGGCTACGTCCTGGCGTCCGCTCACCTCCTGGCCGGTGAGTCGGTCGGCTCCGAGTCGGTCGCAACGGTGCCGTGACCCTCCAGGCGGTCCTCTTCGATTTGTACGACACACTGGCCTGGTCTGACTGGCCGACCCATTCGGCGATGCTGGCCGGACACCTGGGCGTCACCCAAGCAGAAGTCATCTGTGCCTACGACCATCTGCGAGATGAGAGGGACAGCGGGGTCTTCGCCGACTCTGCTGCGGTGCTGCGAGCCGTGATGGAGTACTGCAACCTGGAGGCCGACGATGAGCGCATCCAGAAGTTCGTCGATCTGGAGGCCGGTCACCTCGCCGAGCACGTCGTCCTGTACGAGGACAGCATTCCCACGCTTCGACGGCTGCGCGCCGTCGGTTACCGGACGGGCGTCGTCAGCAATTGCTCCCCGTCCACTCGTCCGGTGGTCGACCGCCTGCGACTCGAGGACGAGACCGGTGTGGTCGTACTCTCTTGCGAGGTGGGTCAGTTCAAGCCCGCCCCAGGCATCTTCGAGTCGGCTCTGAGAGCGCTCGATGTGTCGGCAGAGCATTCACTGTTCGTGGACGATCGCGTCGACTATCTGGATGGTGCCGCCGGCCTCGGCATGAGGACTGTCCGCATCGTCCGCCAACATGCCTTCGGAGAAGACGTCGAAGGCGGCGATCACCCGGTCGTTTCCGACCTGGAGGAACTGATGGCGCTGCTCTGATCGAGCAGGGTCCTCAACTCGTCGGCGGTCGTCACCGGCGCCTCACATGCGAAGCGGCGGCAGAGATACGCCAGCGTCTCTCCCGATCGTCCTCGTCCCTCGAGCAGAGGCGGGCGATCCGTCTCGCTCGAGGACTTGGCCACCACCAGGCCGGGACGGAATGCCTCCCAGGCGACTTCGGCGAGTTCCGTTGCTTCGGGGCCGACCACCCCGAGCTCCCTCGGGCCGTCGAGGATGGTCAAGAGGACACCGAGGAGGTGACCAACTCCACTCGGAGCCCGCTCGATCGCACTCCCCGCCGACCGGACGGCGTCTTCGGCCACCTCCCACTGGGTCGGGTCGCCGCGGTAGGACGAGGCCAGGATCAGCGCCTCGGCGGCGAGGGAGTTCCCCGACGGCGCCGGATTGTCGAAGAGGTCCTTCGGCCGGACAACCAACCGGTCCCCGTCTTCCGCCGTGGTGAAAAAGCCGCCGTCGGTGTCGGCGAAACGTGAGAGGCTCTCGACGAGGACCACGGCCTCGTCGTACCACTCGATCTCGCCGGAGGCGGCGTAGAGAGCGAACAGGCCTACCGCCAGACCGGCGTAGTCCTCCAGCACGGCGGGCGGCCCCAGCCGGCCCTTGGCCGAGGACCGCCGCAGCCCGCCCTCGGGGTCCCGGTTGGACGACAGGACGAACCGGGCCGCGTTCCGGGCGGCATCCAAATAGCGCGGCTCGGACAGGACCGCTCCCGCCTCGGCGAACGCCCGAATGGCCAGACCGTTCCAGGCCGTGACCACCTTGTCGTCCAGACCCGGCCGGACTCGTTGGGCCCTTCGTTCGAGCAGGGCCCGTCCCGCTCGTTGGACCGCGTCGGCGACGTCGTCGGCCTCGATGCCGAAGTCGGCGGCGACCTCGCCGACGCCCCGGGCCCGATGGAGGATGTTGGCCCCTTCGAAGTTGCCCTGGGGAGTGACCCCGAAGTAAGCGGCCGCCACCGGAGCATCGTCGCCGACGACGTCGACGAACTCGTCGTGGCTCCAGACGTAGAACTTTCCCTCCACACCCTCCGAGTCGGCGTCCTCGGCGGAGAAGAAGCCACCTTCAGGATGGCGCAGGTCGCTCAGCAGATATTCGAGGGTGTCGATGGCGACTTCGGTCAAGGCGTCCGATGCGAACTCGACTCCGGCCCACAGATAGAGGCGGGCCAGTTGGGCGTTGTCGTAGAGCATCTTCTCGAAGTGCGGCACGAGCCACCGAGCGTCGACCGAGTAGCGGGCGAAGCCCCCGCCCAGATGATCCCGGATCCCACCGGCCGCCATCGCGGCCAGGGTGTGGCGCACCATGGCCGCGGCACCCCCGGCCCATGACCGGTCGTGAGCCCTGAGCAGGAACTCGAGCACCGGCTGCTGTGGGAACTTGGGGGCACCTCCGAAGCCACCGTGGCGAGAATCGAACTGGGAGGACAGAGTCTCGATGGACTCGACCAGCGCCGACTCCCCGGGCATGTCTTCGCTGGGAGGGAGGCGGCGACCGAGCGCCTCCGTCACGCGCCGGGCCTGTTGCGACACGTCGCTTCTCCGCTCCCGCCATGCCTCTTCGACGGCGGACAGGACCGAGCGGAAACCGGGCATCCCCTGACGGTCCGCCGGTGGGAAGTAGGTACCGGTGAAGAATGGTGAGCCGTCGTGATCGACGAACACCGTCATCGGCCAGCCGCCATGGCCCGTCATCGCCTGGGTTGCCTCCATGTATACGGCGTCGACGTCGGGTCGTTCCTCCCGGTCCACCTTCACGTTGACGAACCCCGAGTTCATCTGCTCGGCGGTGGCGGGATCCTCGAACGACTCGTGGGCCATGACGTGGCACCAGTGGCAGGCCGAATAGCCGATGGACACGAGCAGCGGCACGTCGCGACGCCTGGCCTCTTCGAACGCCGCGTCGCCCCACTCGTACCAGTCCACCGGATTCTCGGCGTGCTGGAGAAGGTAGGGGGAAGCCGACTCGGCCAGACGGTTGGGCATCGCTCTCCACCGTAGTTCGGCCTGGGTGCTCTCTCGGGAGCGATCAGCTCCCCGTGCCATGGAATATCGCATATGCCGCAACTGTTTTCTTCTTTGAAGACAACACCAAAAACGTGCTGGATGGACACCTATAGGGGGTTCACAAGCGGCCGAATGTCTGGCATAGTGGAACCCCGGCCCACCTATCCAACCCTCAGGGAGGACTTTCCTTCATGCCTGCTGCCGAAGCGAAGGTCGATCGTTCGAAGAAGCGTTCGCGCCTTCAAAGCAAGCTCACCGACGAGCGCGGTCGCCTCACCACCGACCTCGTATCCCAATACCTGACCGCCATCGGCGAGTACGACTTGCTGACCGCGGAACAGGAAGTCGAGCTTGCCCAGCAAATCGAATCCGGCGAGGAAGCCGCCGAGCGCCTCGAGAAGGGCGACTACAAGGGCAAGAAGAACGAAATCGAGCTGCGTCGCGCCGAGCGGAAGGGACGCGAGGCGAAGGATGCCTTCCTGACCGCCAATCTCCGCCTCGTCGTGGCCAACGCCCGCCGTTACGCCAACACCTCCGGAATCGACTTCCTCGATCTCATCCAGGAAGGAAACCTCGGTCTGATCCGGGCGGTCGAAAAGTTCGACTGGCGCAAGGGTTTCAAGTTCTCGACCTATGCCACCTGGTGGATCCGTCAGGCGATCACCCGCGCCATCGCCGACAAGTCGCGGACCGTGCGTATCCCGGTGCATCTCCACGACACCCTGGCGGCTGTGCGTGCCGCCCAGGCCAGCCTCAAGGCGGAGCTCGGCCGTGAGCCCCGGCCCGAAGAGATCGCCGAAGAGGCCGGTGTCACCGTCGACAAAGTCGAGTTGGCTCTGGGCGTGGCGGACACCGTTTCCCTGGAACAGCCCATCGGCGAGGATGGCGCCCAGCTCGGCGACTTCATCGAGGACGAGGATGCCGCCGACCCGGTCCAACTCACCGAGGAGATGGACGTCGCCAATTCACTCCGTAAGTCGATCGAGCGGCTCCCCGAACGGGAAGGCAGGATCCTCGCCCTTCGCTACGGTTTCTACGATGGCGTCCCTCGCACCTTGGAAGAGATCGGCGACGAGTTCAATCTCACCCGCGAACGCATTCGGCAGCTGGAGAAGCTGGCTCTGTGCCGGCTCCGCCATCCGTCATTCGGCATTCGCGAAGCCGACCTGATCTGACCGTACGGTCTTCCGTCCCGGCGCCTCCAAAGCGATCCCGGGCCAACCCCCTAGCGCGCCCCGGGCGGTGCCTCAGTCGACCGGCACCCAGACCAGCCTGAGCTGAGCGACCTCCACGTCACTCGCCTCCAGCGGGATATCCACCGATTCGACCTCAGCTGCCCGGGCCTCCCAGTCGTCGACGATGGAGTTGATCTCCGCCTCGAGCTCCACCTCGAGATCGGCGAGCTCCTGCTGCTCTTCAGCGAGGCGGGCGCTGGCAGATTCGAGACCGGCTCGCGTCCGCTGGGTTTGGGAGCGGCGTGAAGCCGCTCGGCGCAGAGCACCCGAACGTGACCGCCCGCCGATCAAGGATTCGAGCAGGTCACCCACGCCGGACAGCATCTCCTGTTGACGCCGGGCGTCCACATCAGTCGCCAGTTCGGCTACGCGCCGGTCCGCACGAGAGATCTGATCCCGCACCCGGTCGATCCTGGTGGCGTAGCGGTCCTTCAACTTGGCCAGGTCTGCGTCGGCCGCCGCCTCAGCCGCTTCGGAACAGCGGGCGCGGAATTCCTCGTCGGACTCGTTGATGCGGGAGTAGATCTTGAGGCTCGGGTTCTTCCAGACGGTCACCCGTCGTTCCCGCACCAGATGGTCCTCGAGCGAATTGATGAGGTCCCTCCAGAAGCCGGCATCGCCGATCGGCGCTTCGGGCAAGACGAACTGTCCCCCGGAAGGAGCTCCCCGGCGGAAGTCGCCTTCGTCGTAGTCAACCGACGTCATGGAGTCGTGCACCGCTCCCATCGGAATGGGATCGAGGACCGCCTCGAAATTCTCGCGGTGGTCGACTTCCGCGTAGCGGTCGTCGTAGCGGAGATGGACGGTCGCCGCGGCCACCGCCTTCCATCGTTTCCCGTTGGGAACCGCTCCCACCACCGAAGCCCACGGCGCGGCCAGCTCGAGGGTCACCACCGAGATGCCGTCGGCCACGATGGGGGCTACAGGGATTGCGTCCGGGTCCGCCGGCGCCTGCTCCTCGACGGCAGAGGACGTCGGCTTCGCGGTAGGGGCCGATTCTCCCGGCAAGTCGGTGAGCGCCTCGACGCGCGACCGATCGAGGGGACCCGCCAGATACGACATGGCCCATCGAGTGAGGAACAAGCGGGGTTGCGACTCGCCGGTCTGGCGGAGGACGAACTGGCGCTTGTCCAGGTTGGAGACCAAAGTGCCCACAGTCGACAGGTCGGTGATCCCTCCGGCATCCGCCAGCCCTTCGAGGATGCGCTTCTTGTCATTCTCCGTCTGGAGGCGTCCGATCATCCAGGTCCCGGCATTCGACATCGCTTTGTAGTCCAGGTCGACGGGATTCTGCGTGGCGAGAACCATGCCTATCCCGTAGGCGCGAGCCTGCTTGAGGATCGTGAGGATCTGCTTCTTGGCGGGCGGCTCGGCCACGGGCGGGGCGAACCCGAACACCTCATCCATATAGACGAGAGCTCGCAGCTGCCCGGTCCCCGGTTGCCCTCGCATCCAGGTCACGAGCTTGGTCAACAAGAGGGTGACGACGAACTGCCGCTCCCTGTCGGACAGGTGGGCCAGATAGATCACCGCGCCGTTGGTGGCGTCGCCGCCCAGCAGCATTCTTTCGATGTCGAGGGGCTCGCCTTCGAGCCAGGCGGAGAACGACGGGGAGGCGAGAAGGCCGTTGAGTCGCATCGCCAGCTCGGTTCGGTCGTCCTTCGGGTAGAACTCGTCTAGCTGAAAGACCCCCAGCTTGCGCAACGGCGGCTCCGGCACCATCGCCACCAGGTTCGCCAAGCTCAGGTCGCGGCCGGCTCTCCATTCGTGCTCGATGATCGAGGACAGGAGGATGTGGGGAGGGCTCGACACCGGGTCCGCCTCGACTCCGGCGAGCACCAATAGCGAAGACACGAACCCCTCGACCTCGTCACGCAGATCCTCGGTGTGGTCGTCCCATGACAGCGGTGGGGCCCGGAGCGAGCCGAGAACATTGAGCGGGAC
Organism: Acidimicrobiia bacterium; assembly: GCA_036259475.1. Lineage (GTDB taxonomy): Bacteria > Actinomycetota > Acidimicrobiia > Spongiisociales > ZC4RG35 > ZC4RG17. Next base: position 10,853 of record DATABS010000010.1, read on the forward strand.
ACCGGCGGTGGAGCCGGGGGTGTAGATGATGACCCGGGCTCCGGATTTGCACAGCTGCATCCGCTCCGATCCGATATCCCAGTCCGCCAGGCCCTCCTTCCAGGTCGAGGCGGTCCGGGCCGCCAGCTCCTCGACGGTGATCCCGTCGCGTTCGGCTTCAGCGGGGTCGACCCACGGTGCAAAATCGGACGGGGAGAAATCGGGGAATATCAAGCGGAGGTTCCCCATGTCGCCCTTGGGATCGATGATCAGGCACGGAATATCCGAGAGGAGTGCCTCCTCCAGCAGGTCGACTCCGAGTCCCGTCTTACCCGACCCTGTCATGCCGACGATGATCCCGTGGGTCACCAGGTCTTCGGAGGCGTAGACCAGCGGGTCGCCTCGTTCGCCCGACGCCGGATCGGTGTGGCCTCCCAGGTAGAAGGTCCCGGCCTCTGTTTCCCTCGACGCTCCTCGTCGCGATGCCCGGCGACCTTACCGGTCGAGATGTCGACGGTGATCGTCAGGGAGGCGGTACGCGGCAGTCGGACATCGATGGTGCCGGCCGGTCGACCTCCCACAGGTCCGGCTCGGGGGCCGGGATCGGATATTCGTCGGTCGTCACGAAGCGAACCATTCCCCGATAGACCGCTTCGGCGTATGCCTGGCGGAACTCGTCGGTCATCGCCAGCGCTTCTTCGGTCGGGTTGGAGATGTAGGCGCCTTCGATGATCGCGGCCGGAACCTCGGCGTGGTTGAGGATCGTGTAGTAGTCGTCTCCTTCACTGTCCACCCGGGAGATCAGCCCGTCACCCGGTGAGCCGGTCCAGTCGGCGTCGAACCGCGCCAGGGCGGTTCTGAGTTCCTCGACTATCAGTCCTCCCAGCCGGGGCGACTCGGGGTTATCAACGGATACGAACGCCTCGGAGCCGGGATGGTCCAGGTTCATCTCCGGCACGGTGTTGTGGTGGATCGAAACGAGGGCGGTGGCGTCGAGAGCGTTGGCGACCGTCGCCCGGTAGGTGAGACCCAGCTGGTAGTCGCCCTCGTTGGGCCCATCGGGGCTCCGTGTCAGGACCGCCGTGGCGGCCGCGGGGATCTCGTCGCCCCTGGTGATCCCTCCTGTGTCCCAGTCGATCGTGTGTGGCGATCCGAGGAGGTCGACGACCCTGCTGGCAACGTCGAGGTTCACCTCCGTCTCGGCCAGGCCCGAAGGGCCGACGGCGCCGTAGTCGGGGACCCCATGGCCGGGGTCGATGACGAAGATCGCCTCATCGAATCGTCCCGGCTCCGGCTCGGCGGGGACCATGCCCTGGTCGACCTCCGACGCATCCACCCACCCCTCTTGATTGCAGACGTCGAATATGCGGTATCCCCCCTCGGTTTCGGCCAGGACGGGCAGGAGAACCCCCCCGGCCACGGGGGTCCCGGCCTCACCGGGCTCGGTGGCGAGTGGAGTGCCCCGGCGGGTAGTGACGTAGGCGAGCCGCTCGACCAGCCGGCTGGGCTCAGTGGTGGTTGGGGCGGACAGAGCGCTACCGCCGGGGGCCGCGTCGACCGAAGACGTCGCCGTGGCAGACTCCGGTCCGGCCGGGGTGGCGGGAGCGGCGTTGGCCCATCGCCAGGCGATCACCCCGGTGAAGGACCCGATCAAAATGGCGAGCAGGACGATGAGGCGGGGCTTCACGCGTCAGTCACCGTAGGCGGGCCGTCGAAATAGAAAGCATCCCGGGCGGAGGCCGGTGCGAAGAAGCTCACCCGGCCCCTGCTTGGGGGACAAAGACCACGACAGTTGGGCGGACCCCCGGTCACTTATTCGGTGTCGCATGACGCTCGAGCCGGATAGTCTTCTTGCCTCTCATGGCTGTCGCCGCCCACCCCGTGTCGGCCCGCGCCGTCCTGGTCGAAGGCCTTCGCCTCGTCTGGGCCTACGCCCGCGCCCGTCCGCTGCCCTTCACCTTGGCGGTCCTCGGCGCCGCCCTCTTCGCCGGCGCGATCATCGCCGCCTCCCAGGTGATCGGCTGGGTGACCGACACGGTCATCCTTCCCGTGCTCGCCGAGGGCGAGCAGCTCGGCGGTCGCCTGCTTCCCGCGGTGGGCGCCATCATCGGAGTGGCGGTGTGGAAGGCTGCCGCCATCATCCTGCGCCGCAACGCCGCCGGATACCTCCAGTTCAAGACGCAACAGGACGTGCGTGAACAGTTGATCGACCACCAACTGCGGCTGGAGATGGCCTGGTTCGGTCGACAGTCGGTAGGCGACCTGCTGGCCGTCGCCGACAACGATGCCCGCCAGGCGACCGGCGTGCTGGCTCCGTTTCCCTATGCCAGCGGTGTGTCGCTGCTCATCGTCGGCACCGTCGCTCTCACCTTCTTCATCGACGTCTGGGTCGGAGCCGTGGCTCTGGCCGGTCTCGCCCTCACCGTGTTCATAGAGGTCAGGGCGGCAACGACGGTCTATCCAGCCTGGGAAGGCATTCAGGGCCAGGTCGGAGAGGTGTCGCGGGTCGCCCATGAGTCGTTCGACGGAGCTCTCACCATCAAGGCCCTCGGACGTGAGGAGTACGAAACGGAGCGTCTGGCTACCCAGTCCGATGATCTGGCCCACCAGATAACGGACGTCAACACCACCTGGGAGTCATACCGGGTTCTGATCACCAGCCTCATGCCGGCGATGAGTCTCGCCGTGCTCGCCGTCGGCGCTGTCAGGGCCGACGCCGGGGCCGTCAGTGCGGGTGAGATCGTTTCGGCTCTGTACCTCCTCGGGCTGCTTGCCTTCCCGGTCCAGCTCATCGCCTTCGTCCTGTTCGACATGGCTGCCTCTATCCCGGCTCATCGCCGCATCCGCTCGGTCCTGGACGTGGACGAATTGGTCTCTTATGGGACCGAGATCGCCTCCGCCGGGTCCGGTCCCGCTCCGGTGGTCGGGGAGCAGGTCAGCTTCGGCTACGAGGAACGGTCCACCGTTCTCGATCGAGTTGCCCTCGATATCCCGGCCGGCAAGACGGTGGCGGTTGTCGGGCCGACGGGGTCGGGCAAGTCCACTCTCACCCTCCTCCTGGCACGACTTTGGGATCCCGGGTCGGGGCGGATCCGCATAGACGGTCGTGACCTGCGCAGCTTCGCCCGACACGAGCTTCCCCGCGAGGTCGCCTACGTCTCCCAGAGCTCGTTCCTGTTCGACGATACGGTCGCCGGCAATATCGCCTTGGGCGGGGATCATCGGGAGGAGGCGGTCGCCGACGCCGCTCGCATGGCCGGCGCCCACGACTTCATCATGCAGCTTCCCGAGGGTTACGACACCAGGATCGGAGAGAGGGGAGCCGCCCTCTCGGGGGGTCAGCGGCAACGCGTTGCTCTCGCCCGCGCCCTCGTGCGCCGGCCCCGTCTCCTGATTCTCGACGATGCCACCTCGGCGGTCGACCCGTCGGTGGAAGCGCAGATCCTCCGCCGCCTCCGCTCGGCCGACCTGCCCTCCACCGTGGTCCTCGTCGCCTACCGCCCGTCGTCGATCCGCCTCGCCGACGAGGTCGTGTTCGTTGAAGAGGGAAGGGTGGTCGCTCAGGGGCACCATGCCGAGTTGATGGCTACCCAGCCCGGGTACGCCCGGCTGGTGCGGGCCTATGAGGAAGACGCTGCCGAGCGTCGGAGGAAGGGGCCGTCGTGACAGACTTGGACCCGCTGGCCGAGCCGGCTGCCCCGATCTCCACCGGCGCCGTCATTCGCCGGGCTTTCCGCGAGGTGCCGATCCTGGGCCAGCGCCTGTGGCTGATCCTGCTGATGAATGCCGCCGGCACCCTGATCCAGGTGCTGGTGCCGGTTCTCGTGCAACAGACCGTCGACCGTGACCTGACCGAGACGGGAGTCGACGTCCCGGCGGTGATGGTGAAGGTCGGACTCGCCGCCGTGGTTCTCGTCATTGGAGCGTTCGCCGCCAGAGAGGCGATGGTCCGACTGGCCCGCCAGGCGGCCGCCGGCCTGTCCCAACTCCGAGTGAAGGTCTTCTCGAAGCTCATCTCGGGTTCGGTCCTCCACGTCCAGTCGGAACGGAGGGGGGCGCTCGTCTCTCGTGTCACGTCCGATATCTCGACGGTTCAGGAGTTCACCGAGTGGGGTGGGGTCGTGTTCATCGTCAACGCCACTCAGGTCCTCATCGCCATCGTGGCGATGGTCGTGTACGAATGGCGTCTCGCTCTCCTGGTGGTGGTGGCGGTGATCCTGTATGCCTTCGTGTTGCTGTGGTTTCAGAAGATCCTCCAACGCAACTACGACCGAGTGCGCGAGGTGGTGGCCGACTCGCTTGCCGTGATGGGAGAGACCGTGACCGGTCTACCCGAGGTGCGGGCGTACGGGATCGAGACGACGACCATGGAGCGGGTGAGGGCGGCGCTGGAGCGCCGGTCACGGATCGAGTTCCGCACGGCGGCGTTCGGCAACGGCCTCTTCTCCACCGCCGAGATCTTCGCCGCCTCGCTCACAGCCGGTGTTGTCGCTGCCGGGCTCTTGCTCGGTGCCGGCGAAGGAGTCAGTGCCGGCGTCCTCATCGCCTTCCTCTTCCTCGTCAATCTCCTCATCGAGCCGGTGCAGAGCTTGGTTGAAATCCTCGATTTCGCCCAGAACGCCGCCTCCGGCCTGCGGCGCGTGGTCGGTGCTCTCGACCGTCCCGACGACATCCCCGAGCCGATCGACCCGGTGCCGCTTCCCGGAGGGATGTTGGGTGTCGAACTGCGCGATGTCCGCTTCCGCTACCCGACGGGGGCGGACGTCCTCAGTGACGTCTCCGTGACTATCGAGCCGGGCCGGCGCGTCGCCGTGGTCGGCGAGACGGGCTCCGGAAAGACGACCTTCGCCAAGCTGCTCGTACGGATGCTCGACCCGGTCGAGGGCGAGGTGAGGATCGGAGGCGTCGACCTCCGCCGGGTAGCGTCGTCCGATCTGCGCCGCCGGGTCGCCTTCGTACCTCAGGAGGGGTTCCTCTTCGAAGGCACGGTGGCCGACAACGTCCGCTACGGCTCCCCCCACGCCGGTGGCCGGGAAGTGAGAGCGGCGTTTCTCGAGCTGGGCCTGGACGGCTGGGTCCAATCCCTGCCCGACGGCCTCGAGAGCCAAGTCGGCGAGCGCGGGGGGAACCTGTCCGCAGGTGAGCGACAGCTGGTTGCTCTGGTCAGGGCATGGATCTCGGCTCCGGATGTGCTGCTGCTCGATGAGGCAACCTCGGCGGTGGATCCCGCCCTCGACGTCCAGTTACGCCGGGCGATCGACCGGCTAACCGCCGGCCGGACATCGATCACGATCGCCCATCGCCTGGCGACGGCCGAGGCAGCTGACGAGGTGATCGTCTTTGACGACGGGCGGTTGGTCGAGCGGGGCCCTCACGATGAACTGGTGAAGGCCGGCGGGACATACGCCGGCTTGTACGAGGATTGGGTCGCCGGGACGATGGCCGGCTGACGCTCGTCTCCTCGAAGCCCGTCGGTCGGAGACCGGCGGATCGGCACATGAGGCGACCCATCAATAGACTCGGCCGTTGTATGGCCGAAACGCATGAAACTGTCCAGGCCGGCCGCAACGACTGGCTGATCGAGGAGATGCACGAACGCTACCTCGACTCACCTCTCTCGGTGAGCGAAGAGTGGCGCACATTCTTCGAGAACGGCGCCGGCGACGGTGTCCCAACCGCGACCGCTCCGACTCAGCCCCCGCCGGCCGAGCCCGCGTCCGAGCCGGAAGCCGAAGCTCCGTCCCCTGAGCCTGAGGAGGCAGCTCCGTCCGCTGAGCCGGACGCCGAGGCGACGACGGCTCCGCCACCGCCGGAAAACGCTACCGCCCTGAAAGGCATCAGCGGGGTGATCGCCCAGCGGATGGAGGAGAGCCTGTCGGTCCCCACCGCCACGTCGATGAGGACCATTCCCGCCAAGTTGCTCGAGGTCAACCGGAAGATCCTCAACAATCAGCTTCGCCGGCTCACCAACGGGGGCAAGGTCAGCTTCACCCATCTCATCGGATGGGCCGTCGTACAGGCCATGCGCGAGTACCCCGAGATGAACGTCTCTTTCGCCCAGATCGACGGCACACCCCACATCCTGCGACACGACAACGTCAATCTCGGATTGGCCATCGACCTGGAGCGTCCCGACGGGAACCGGGTCCTCCTGGTCCCCAACATCAAGGGCGCCGACCAGATGACCTTCCGGCAGTTCTGGAAGTCGTACGAGACCATCGTCGATCGGACTCGCAACAACAAGCTGAGCCCCGACGACTTCGCCGGTACCACGGGCACGCTCACCAACCCCGGCACGATCGGCACCGTCCAGTCGGTTCCTCGCCTGATGCCCGATCAAGGAGTGATCGTCGGCGTCGGCGCTATCACCTATCCGCCGGAGTACCAGGCCGCCGATAAGGACTACCTGGCGCGTCAGGGAATCGGGCGGATCATCACCCTCACCTCGACATACGACCACCGGGTGATCCAGGGAGCCCTTTCCGGGATGTTCCTCGCCCGCATCCATCAGCTGCTGCTGGGCGAGGACGGCTTCTACGACGGCATCTTCCGTTCGATGGAGGTGCCCTATACCCCGGCCCGCTGGGCGGTGGACGACAACCCGCCGATCGGCACTCCGGACTGGATCGCCAAACAGGCCAACGTCTTCCGGATCATCAATGCGTACAGGGTGCGGGGACACCTCATCGCCGACCTCGATCCGCTCCGCATGGATCCGCCACAGATGTTCGAGGAGCTCGATCCGTTGTCGTACGGCCTGACGATCTGGGACCTCGACCGCGAGTTCGCCACCGGGGGGATCCTCGGTACGCCGACGATGACCCTCGGCCGGATTCTCTCTCTTCTCCGGGATGCATACTGCCGGACGCTCGGTATCGAGTACATGCACATCCAGGAGCCGGATCAGAAACGCTGGCTCCAGGAGCGGGTCGAGGTGGACACGACGCCGGTCTCGGCGGAGGAGCGGGTCCGCATCCTGCGAAAGCTCAACGAGGCCGAAGCGTTCGAGGCGTTCCTCCACACGAAGTATGTCGGTCAGAAGCGTTTCGGGCTGGAAGGTGCCGAGAGCCTCATTCCGCTGCTCGATTCGGTCCTCACCGCGGCATCCTTCGACGGGATGACGTCGGCGGTTATCGGCATGTCCCATCGGGGCCGGCTCAACGTCCTGACGAACATCATCGGCAAGCCGCCGTCGCGGATCTTCCGCGAGTTCGACGGGGATCTCATCCCTGGCGTCCAGGGCGGCGCCGACGATGTCAAGTACCACCTCGGGGCAGCCGGCACCTACGAGACACCGAACGGGGCGATCGAGGTCGAGGTGGTAGCCAACCCCAGCCACCTCGAGGCGGTCGACCCGGTGCTCGAAGGGGTGGCGCGGGCGAAGCAGGAGAAGGTCGGATCGAGCGGACACACCGAGGTGCTCCCCATCTTGCTCCATGGAGACGCCGCCTACGCCGGCCAGGGCGTCGTGGTGGAGACTCACAACCTGTCCCAGCTGCCGGGCTACCGAACCGGCGGGACAGTCCATATCGTCGTCAACAACCAGGTCGGGTTCACCACGTCGACCGAGGAGGCCCGCTCCAGCTTCTACGCCACCGACGTCGCCAAGACGGTGCAGGCGCCGATCTTCCATGTCAACGGCGACGACCCCGAGGCCGTCACCCGGGCTGGTCGCCTCGCCTTTGCGTTCCGCCAGGCGTTCCACAAGGACGTCGTCATCGACATGGTCTGCTATCGGCGACGCGGTCACAACGAAGGAGACGAGCCTTCCTACACCCAGCCGCAGATGTACCAGCGAATCGAGGAGCATCCGTCGGTGCGCAAGCTGTACCTCGAACGCTTGCTCTCGGCAGCGGAGATCTCGCGAGATGAATCGGATCAGCTCCTGGGCGAGTACCGCGACCTGCTCGATGCCGCCTTCAAGAGCAGCCGGGAGTCGGCCACCGTCCCGGCGCGTTCGAGGGAGGTCGAAGACGAGGTCGACCCGGATACGGGCGTCGACCGGGCCGTACTCGAACGGGTGCTCGCTCATGTGACCGATGTTCCCGACGGCTTCACCCTCCATCCCAAGCTCGAGAGACTGATCACCCAACGCCGTTCTGCGCTCGCAGACGACGAGGTCGACTGGGGCGCCGCGGAGGCGCTGGCGTTCGGCAGCCTCGCCCTGCAGGGGGTGCCGGTGCGCCTGGCCGGCGAGGACTCACGCCGCGGCACGTTCAGCCACCGCCACGCCGACCTGGTCGACTATCAGACCGGCGCGTCCTGGATGCCGCTCCAGACTCTCACGGATAAAGAGACGCGCGTGAGGATCGTGGACTCCCTCCTGTCTGAGTTCGCCGCGGTCGGCTTCGAATACGGGTACTCGATCGAATGTCCCGACGCTCTGGTCATGTGGGAGGCGCAATTCGGCGACTTCGCCAACGGCGCCCAGGTGGTCTTCGACCAGTTCATCGCCGCGGGGGAGGCGAAATGGGGGCAGGCTTCAGGTGTCACGCTGCTTCTGCCTCACGGGTACGAGGGGCAAGGGCCCGAGCACTCGTCGGCCCGGATCGAACGCTTCCTGGAGCTGTGTGCCGGTGGCAATCTCCGTGTCGCCATCCCGGCGACCTCCGGTCAGTACTTCCATCTCCTGCGACGGCAGGCGTTGCGTCGTCCCCGCAAGCCGCTCATCGTCTTCACGCCGAAGTCTCTCCTCAGAACCAAGGCTTCGTTCGTCGAGGCGGCCGCACTCCAGACGGGGCGCTTTCATCCTCTCGTCGCCGACGACGTGACCGCCGCCCGCCGCCTCATCCTCTGCGCGGGGAAGGTCTATCACGATCTGGACGCCCGCCGGAAGGAACAGGATGTCGACGACGTCGCCATCTGGCGCCTTGGACAGCTCTACCCGGTTCCAACGGAGGAACTCGCCGATCTGGCGAGTCGGTTCCCGGACGCCGAGCTGGTGTGGTGCCAGGAGGAGCCCGAGAACATGGGCGCCTACCGCTTCTTGTGGCCGCGACTGAGGGAGATCTTCGGGCAGGAGCCGGTCTACGCCGGAAGGGATCCGGCGGGGAGCCCCGCTACCGGATCGGCCAAAGTCCATCGCGTGCAACAGGAGCGGCTGGTGGACCAGGCGCTCGGTCTAAAAGATGTGTAACGCCCCACTGGCCGGGGAGACTCTCTATACGTGAAAGCCGCCCGGCGGGTGACGTCCTGAGGGGGTCTGGAGAACTCGGGATCCGCCGCCCGCCAAGGCGACGCCACCCATCGTAGTCGTTCGTCCGCATGATTCCATGGGCGTCTCGGCTCATGGATCGAACGGCGACCCCGCTTCCTGCGTCGACGGAGGCGGCACGTATCGGGCCTCGGTGTATTCCTTGCCGTCGTGCCCGACGACCCACGTGGAGCCCTTCTTGCACTCGTAGGGCGACAGGAAACGCACCCCGGTTCCGTGCAAGCGCTTCAGCATGTCTGGGATCACGTCCCCATGGGAGCAGAGGACCGCCGTCGATCCGCCGATCTCATCGAGCAGGCGGGCAATGGTGGACGCGCCGGCACCTTCGGCCAAGGCGTCCGCACCCTCCACTTCGACGCCCAGCGTCGCTGCCAGCGGCTCGAGCGTCTGCATGCAACGAACGTACGGACTGGAGAGCAGCCGCCCCACTCCGACGTCGGATAGCGCTTCGCCCAGCATCTGGGCCTGGAAGAGGCCCTTTTCATTGAGCGGCCGTTCATGGTCAGGCCCGTCCCATTGGCGGCGGTCACCGGCGGACCCGTGCCGCACGAGGTGGATGGTGGTGTGGGCGAGGGCCGCGTCGACATCGAATTCTGTGACGAGGTGGCGGTCGAAGTCGTAACTGAGGAGGCCCCCGACTCGGTTCAGCGCCACCCAGCGCATCTCGTCGACTTCCTCGTTGGGACGAAAACCGGCCGACCGGAACGGTCGCATCCAGAAGTACTCGACGACCTTCTCCCCTTCCGCCACGCGGTACTTGGCCGTTCCGGCGTGGCCTGTGATTCGAGAGTGCAGGCCGGTCTCCTCGGCTACCTCACGGACAGCGCAGGCGGTCGTCTCCTCGCCCGGATCCAGCTTGCCCTTGGGGATCGTCCAATCGTCGTAGCGGGGCCGGTGGACCACCGCCACCTCCGCAGTTGCTGGGCTATCCCCGCGAACGATCACGCCGCCGGCGGCCCGGATGGGCCCGTTTCCCCGATCGATCACAGGTCGCGGTCTTCTTGCCGCCCGGAAGACAGTACGGCTTCGTCGGGAGTCTCGGCCTCGCTGATGTCGATGGTGACCGCACCACACACCGCACAGGTCTGGCGGGACATCCCGCCCCCGATCAGCGTGGGTGCTCCGAAGCGGTGTTTGCCCTTGCGGCAATCGGCTGCGGCCTTGCGACGGCTGCGCCGTTCGAGGTGTCGTTGCGAGCCCATGACGTGCCTTTAGGCTAGCGATTGGCGCTCTGGCCCGACAACGGTCAGCGAGTGATGTGTGACAGGACGGCGTCGTGGACGAGCGGCCGCCCTGGATCCAGGAAGGCGTTGTGACGGGTGTCGACCCACACGAGGTGCCCGTCGAGCCGCCAGGCCAGGAGCCGACCTGAGACCGGTCGCACAGCCTCATCCACCCGGGATTGGATGACGAGGGAAGGCCGACGGAGCCGGCCGGCCGCCCGCCACGCCTGCCGGACCACCGCCACCAGTCCGGCGATCGCGGCCGTGGAATGGAGCGGTGTCGGAGCCCAGAGGTGGTCGAGTTGGGAGTCGGGAACCACGATGTCGGCGGCGGGAACCCACTCGACGAAGTGGCGGGCGAGCGGCGCGAGATACATCCGGGTGTCCCTCACCAGGATCGGAGCATTGACCGTCGTGATAGAGGCTGCCGCCAACGGCCTGGCCAACAGGATGGCCAGCAACCCTCCCATCGACAAGCCCACCAGGTGCACGCGACGATGCTCGCTAACCGACTCTGCGGCGGATCGCGCCGAACTCATCCAGTCCCGCCAGGTGACATCGGCCATGTCCTCGGCGTTTCCCGTGTGACCGGCCAGGCGGGGAGCGACAACCGTGTGGCCCGCCTCGGCGAGCGCCTCACCGAGAGGTGTGCAGTGGCCAGGATGACCGGTGTAGCCGTGGAACAGGACGACTGCCTCCCCGGTGTGCCCTTCCGTACGGAACGGCGCCGTCCAGTCTGTCGCTGTTTCTGTCATGGCTCAGTCGGCGAGCAAAGCCTGCAACTCCATCGTGACCCGCGCCGCGTCGACCAGGCCGTGGCGTTCGATGGCGAACTGCGGCCAGGGCACGTCGAATCCGGTGACCCGCCGAATGGGCGCGCTCAGATCGAATATCGCCCGTTCGGCGACCACTGCCGCGACGTCGGAAGCGACCCCGGCGGACCCTTGCGGCTCCTGCACGACCAAAAGCCGTCCGGTACGACTGACCGAGTCGAGCACCGTGTCCCGGTCCCAAGGGAACAGTGTGCGCAGGTCGATCACCTCAACCGACGCGTCGACCGACTCGGCGGCCGCGAGACACACCGGCACCATTCCGCCGTATGTGACGACCGTGGCGTCGTCACCATGGCGACGAATGCGCGCTCGACCGATCGGCAAGGTGTAGTGCTCGGAAGGGACGTCCTCCCTACCGGCCCGATAGAGCACTTTGGGCTCGAGGAACACCACGGGATCGTCGCCCTCCAATGCGGCGGCGAGCAGTCCCTTCGCATCACTCGGAGTCGACGGGCAGATGACGACCAGCCCGGGAGCGTGGACGAAGTAGGCCTCGGGTGAGTCGCAGTGGTGCTCGTGGGCGCCGATCCCGGCCCCATTGGGGAATCGCACGACAACCGGTACGGAGGCGTGTCCCCGAGTGCGGTAGCGAAACCGGCCCAGGTGAGAGACGATTTGGTCGAACGCCGGATATACGAACCCGTCGAACTGGATTTCCGCCACGGGACGAGCCCCGGCCAACGCCATACCGACGGCGGTGCCCACGATGCCCGATTCGTTGAGCGGCGTGTCGATCACTCGGTGTTCGCCGAAGTCGCGGTAGAGCCCTTCGGTGATGCGAAAGACTCCGCCCGATACGCCGATGTCCTCGCCCAAGAGGACGGTTTCGTCGTTGCGTTCCATCGCCTGGCGGAGCGCGGCGTTGATCGCCTGGGCCATCGTCCAGGACTCGGTCGGTCCGGCCGGAAGCTCGTCGTTCCCCACTTCCCACAATTCGTCAGGGGAAAATTCCGTTTCCGGCTCGTCGTGGGATCGCTGCATCGCATGGATCTGCTCAACGACATGGGACGGGATGCGGGAGAAGGCGTGGCGGACGGTGTCGTCACGCCCGGGGAGGGGACGGGCCTCGATTTCGTTGATGGCCGCCTCCACCAGGTCGGCGGTTTCCATCGCCACCTTCTCGCCGACGGTCTCGTCCCACTCACCGCGATGCTCGAGGAATCGCTCGAGCCGGACGATCGGGTCCCGGGTCCGCCACTCGCTCTCCTCCTCGGAGGAGCGGTAGAGGCGGGCATCGTCGGCGGTGGCGTGGGCACCGTAGCGGTAGGTCATGGCCTCGATCAGTGTCGGGCCGCCTCCCGTCCGGGCCTTGTCGGCGGCAGCCCGGGTGGCGAGATACACGGCCACCGAGTCCATGCCGTCTACGCGGACACCCTCGAACCCGTAGGCGACCGCCTTCTGGGCGACGGTGGCCGATGCGGTCTGTTTCTCGTATGGGACCGAGATGGCGTAGAGGTTGTTGGCGCAGATGAACACCGTCGGGGTGCGCCACACCCCGGCGAAGTTCATCCCGGAATGGAAGTCGACCTCCGATGTGGCTCCATCTCCGAAGTACACAGCCGTGACGGTGTCTTCGCCGCGGAGCTGGGTCACGTACGAGTAGCCCACGGCGTGAGGCAGTTGACTGGCGATGGGGACGGTGACGATTCCCTGGCGGTAACGACGGAGGTCCCATTCGGCGTTGGGCAGGCCCCGCCAGTACGCCATGAATACCTCTATGGGCAGGCCACGGGCGATCTGGACCCCATGCTCACGGTATGAGGGAAAGATGAAGTCCTGCTCCTCGAAGGCGAGAGCCGATCCGATCTGAACCGCTTCTTGACCCTCGAGCATGGGATACGTGCCGACCCGACCCTGGCGCTGCAGTCCCAGCATCCGCCGGTCGAGGGTCCGGGCGAGGACCATCTTGCGATACAGGTCTTGATAGAGCTCGGGGGCCAATCCGGGATCTTCGCCCACCAGCTTGCCGTCGGCGTCGATGACCTCGAGGATCGGAACCTCGGGTGCTTCGACCACCTCCTCGGGCAGCACACTCATGCAACCGAGTGTGCCACAGAGCCGGGGGAAGTGCCCGTTGGCGGGATCACGGAGCCGCGACAGCGGGTACCAGGTGGTAGGTCGTGAGCGGTAGGTCTCGTACCCGCTGGGCTCGTGACCGTTCTTCAGAACGGATCGGCTGTTCGCCTTGTTCGCGGTCTCGGAGGCGAGCGTGATCGACGACGGTCAGGTACCTACTGCCTATTACTCACCACCTAGTACCCCTGCTCTGCGACTCCGTCCAGGGCACCCAGTCCCGGTATCCTCGGTGGGGATGCCCACGTATCGTCCTGATCTGGCTGAGATTGCTCCGTACGAGCCGGGGTTGCCGGTCGAGGAGGTGGCCCGTCGCCATGGTCTCGACCCGGCCACGATCATCAAGCTCGCCTCCAACGAGAGCCCTTATGGTCCCTTCCCGGAGGCGGTGGAGGCCATGTCCGCCGCCGCCGCCGGCGCCAACCGCTACCCCGACAACGAGGCCTACGAGCTCAAGGAGGCCTTGGGTCGCCACCTCGGTGTAGATGCAGAGTCCGTGTGGCTGGGCGGCGGGTCCTCCGAGCTCCTGCGCACCATCGCCCTGGCCGTCGGCGGTCCCGGAACCAACACCGTCTATGCCTGGCCCTCGTTCGTGATCTACCGGCTGGGGGCGATGTGGGCCATGAGTGAACGGCGTGAGGTTGCGCTCGATGCCGAACATCGTCACGATCTCGGCGCCCTGGCGGATGCCATGGATCCACAGACGACCCTCGTTTTCCTCTGCAACCCGAACAATCCGACTGGTACCCATCTTCCCGGCTCCGAGGTACGGCGATTCGTCGAGGAGTTGCCCGAGTCCGTCACCGTCGTGGTCGACGAGGCCTACCACGACTTCGTGACCGCCGAGGACTACGCCAGTCTCGTGCCCCTGGCGGTGGAACGACCCAACCTCATCGTCACCCGCACCTTCTCCAAGGTCTACTCCCTCGCCTCGCTCAGGGTCGGGTATGCCGTCGCCCAGGCCGAGACCATCTCTGAGATGCGGCGAGCGCAGGCGCCGTTCACGGTCAGCCAGGTCGGCCAGGCCGGGGCTCGGGCCTCACTGGGTAGTCCTGATCGCCTGGCAGCCCGGATCGACGACAATGCCCGCGGTCGACGCGTGTTGCTCGACGAGATGGCCGACAGGGGCACGCCCCACGCCGACAGCCAGGCGAACTTCGTCTGGTTTCAGTCGAAAGCGGCGGATCCGAGAACGGACTACATCAGGTCGGGGATCATCGTGCGGACCTTCGGTGACGATTGGGTACGGGTCACGGTGGGAACCGAAGAGGAGAATCAGCGGTTCCTGCAGGCGCTCGCCGAGGTCGGCTGACCGGCGACGATCGGGTATCTCCGCCAACCACCTTCACCGCCCTTCGAGGAGATTCCTGAGATTGCTCGCGGATAGCTAACTTTCAGGCGTCCGCTTCTCTTCCCAGTAGGAGTCCCCGTGAAAGCCCTCGTGGCAGCCATGGCTGCTGCCGTCCGCCGTGCGCCTGTCGTCATCGTCGTCGCCACCCTCGTGGTTGCCGGTGTACTCGGTTCGTTCGCCGGGCAGGTGGAGGTCGCAACGGGCAACGAAGGGTTCGCCCCCGACAACGCCGAGATCGAAGCGCTCGAGCAGATCGGCGAACTCTTCTCCACCGATCAGGAGTCGGTCTTCCAGGTGATCATCCGGGAGCCGGGGGGCGACGTCATCTCCGCCGACGGTCTCCGAGCCGTTGCCGCCGTCGAAGAGGTCATCCGGGAGGAGGCCGGCGAGGTGATCGCGGACACGGAGCAGCGGCCCGGCGTAGTCTCCTATCTCGCCCCCGCCGTGGCGGCGGCGGAGGCGCAGCGACTCGAGCCAGGCGACGTCGACGATGCCACGGTCGACATGCTGTACCAGGCCGCCCTGGCGGAGATGCCAGCGGAACAGGCTGGACTCGTCTCGAGCCTGCTCGCACAGGGAGCGGAGGGAGCCGCCGCCCAGTCCGGTCTGATCCTGGCTTTCCTCGAGGTGGAAAACGGCGGTGACGTCGAGGAGTTCGACGCCCAGATCGAACTGGAGACCCGCATCGCTGAGGGGCTCGAAGACATCGAAGCCGACGTCGAGGTCCGGCCCTTCAGCATCAACCTCCTGTTCGGTGAAGTCGACTCGTTCACCAACGAAGTGGGTCGGCTGTTCGCGTTCGCCGGGATCATCATCGTGGTGATCCTCCTCTTCGTCTATTGGATGCGACCGCGCGGCTCGGCGACTTTTGCCCAGACGGGCCGGCGTACCTTCGCCGACATGCTCATCACACTGGCGACGATCCTCCTGGCGATCGGGATGATGCAGGGCGGCGGGGTGCTCCTCGAGAAGATGGGCGTGATCAGCGCTTTCTCCGCCCCCACCCAGATCGTCCCCATCCTCATCATCGGGCTGGGAGTGGACTACGGGATCCACCTGATCAGTCGCTATCGCGAGGAGGCGGGAGAGGGGTTGACGGTCGACGATTCGATGACGGTATCGATTGGCACCTCCGGCGTGGCACTGGTTCTCGCCACCCTGACGACCGTCATCGGGTTCCTGACCAACCTGGCGAACCCGGTACCGGCTCTGACTGATTTCGGAATCCTCGCCGCGGTGGGCATCTTCTTCGCCTTCCTTCTCATGATGACGTTTGTGCCGGCGGTGCGGGTTCTGTTGGATCGGCGCGCCGAGTCGAGCGGGCGCCTGCCGGTCGAGGCGATGGCGTCGCACGGCGAACGTATCCTGCCGCAGCTGATGGGGCGGACGGCGGTGATCGCCGAACGGGTGCCCTATGTGGCGCTCGTGCTGGCCCTCATCCTGGGCGGACTCGGGTACTTCGGCTTCACCCAGCTGGAGACCCGGTTCAGCTTCACCGACTTCCTGCCGGAGGACGCCCCTGCAATCCAGACGATGGAGATCCTCGAGGAGGACTTCGGGGGCGGGTTCGGCGAACAGACCCAGGTGCTGATCACTGCACCCGAGGGCGGGGACCTGTCTGATGGGACGTACTGGAACCTCATGGTGGATGCCAGCTCCGATGTCGCCGAGGTCGACTCCGTTTTCACCTTCGACACAGCTCTTGGCCGGGCGGCAGACGCCGACTCCCCAGTCGGAGTGTTCCAAAGGCTTTTCGCCGGCGGACCTCAATCGGCCCCTCCCGAGGTCCTGGCGGCCGCTCAGGAGGTCGGAATGGGTCCCGACCAGAAGGTCCCCGAGGGAGCCGACATGTCCGCCGTGTACGAAGCACTGACGAGGGTGGTGCCGGACCAGATCTCGGGGGTCACCCACTTCGAAGGGGGTCGACTCGAGGCCGTCCTGTTCGATGTCAGGACCACCGCGGGGGAGACGGAGGTGACGGAGCTGCGGCAAGCTCTGGATGGTGTGTTCGCACCCTTCGAGGCGGCCGGCTCCGATGCCATCGCCACCAGCCAGAACATCGTGAGCGATGTCGTGGTTCAGGCGCTGACGGACTCGCAGAGTTGGTCGCTGCTCCTCACCCTGGCGGCCGCTGGTGTGGTGCTGATCATCTACTTCTGGATCCAGAACCGACGACCGTTCCTCGGGTTCATAACCATTTTCCCGGTTGTCCTGGTCGTGATGTGGACGTACGGGCTCATGTACGTGACGGGCATACCGTTCGGTCCGGTCACGGCCACCCTGGCGGCGCTGGCCATCGGTATCGGCGTTCCCTACACGATTCACCTGGCGCGCCGGTTCGAGGAGGACCGCGTCGAGATGGACGACGTCGAAGACGCCATTCGATCCACCACCACTCACACGGGCGGAGCGCTGGCCGGCTCGGCGTTCACCACCATGGCGGGTTTCGGGATCCTCATCACCTCCAGCCTCGTGCCGTTCAAGCAGATGGGGCTGATGACGGTGTACGCCATTGGGCTCGCCCTGGTGGCGTCGATTCTGGTGCTTCCGTCGATGCTGGTCCTGTGGGAGAGGTGGCACCGGCGCCGCGCCGTCGCCTGAACCACGCGCTCAGAACGAGGACGAAGGCTTCCGGCAATTCGGCGCCGATCCTTTATCGTGCCGCTGTGACCACGTCCCCTCCCGAATCGCTGGGTGAGGCCGCCCGTACCCTGCTCGAAAACGAATATCGGGTCGAGGTGGCTCGGCTCACCCATCTGGCGACGCACAGCAACATCCTGTATCGCGTCGATCTGACCGACGGTCGGCGGCTCGTCCTCAGAGTCGGCCAGCCCGCCTCGAACACGCGCAGCAACCTCGACCTCGAGGTGGAGTGGCTCTCCACGCTGGTCGGCGACACAGCCCTCAATCTGGCCGAGCCCATCCCGGCAGCGAATGGACGCCGGGTGGTCGAACTGGCGGCCGATGGGGCGGTCCGCTCATGCGTCCTGTTCACGTGGGTTCCCGGAGAGCCGATGGGAGAAGGCGCCGGCACGTCGGGGTATCGAGCGATGGGACGTGTCTCGGCGCTCCTGCATGGCCACGGCGACTGGCGGCCCTCTCGTCCGGAGCAGCTGCGTCGCTGGGATCGCACGTTCTATTACCCGGACGAGCTCGAGCGGGTGGTGATCGACGACTTCGGTTACGACCACATGTTCAAGGGTCTCCGGCCGGTCCTCAATCGGACAGCCGAGGCTGCCGACACATTCATCGCCCGACGGTGGGCCGAAGAGCCGCCGATGGTCGTCCACGGCGACCTCCACGAGTGGAACGTGCACCTCTACATGGGCCGGGCCTGGGCGATCGACTTCGAAGATGTGATGCTCGCCCTTCCCGCCCAGGACATAGCCACGTCGCTGTACGGAGCTCGGACCCGTCCGGACCTGGAGACTGTGATCGAGGCTTTCCGGAGGGGTTATGAGGAGCATCGAGAATGGCCGGTGCGCGATCACGCCGAGCTCGAGGTCTACTGGTCGGCCCGCCAGGCGATGTTGATGAACCATGCGGTCCAGGTGCTCTCCGAGAAGGAGGCGCGCAATTACTTCGACAAGGTGCTGCCGTGGTTGAACTCCTATCGTGAGCGGACGCCGTCCCGGTAGCCTGGCCGTCGGATCGACAAAGGAGAGCCGTGCCGTCGTTGGAAGAGTTCTGCACAATCAAGGCGTCGATGACGCCCCGCATGGTCGGCCGCACGCCCGCCGGGACCCGGATCGATTTTCCTTTCCAGGGGACGGCGACGAGCTCGCATTGGGAAGGTGATCGGCCCGTCCAGGGCATCGACTATCTGACGGTTCGGACCGACGGCAACATGGATCTGGAAATTCGAGGCACGATCGGGGAGAAGAAGGAGACAGTGGGTTATCGGGCGATCGGGGTGAGCATCGCCCACGAGGACCGAAGCGCCTCTCCTCAGGAACTGATCACTTTCCACACGGGCAACGATGATCTGGCATGGCTCAACTCCGTCGTGGGTGTCGGATTGGGGCATGGGGCGGGGGAGCTGGACCTGACGATCTACATAGTGAGAGCGTGAGGTGGAACTCGGCCTGATCGCCGGAAGCGGGTGGGCGGCGGGCCTCAACGTCTACGGCGTCGTTCTCGTCCTGGGGTTGATGGGTCGCCTGACCGACAACGCCCTTCCCGATCAGCTGTCGTCGACTCCGGTGCTGATCGCAGCCGGTGTCCTCTACGCCGTCGAATTCTTCGCCGACAAGGTTCCCTACCTCGACAACGTGTGGGATGCCATCCACACGGTGATTCGTCCGGTGGCGGCCGGATGGATCGGATACCTGTTGGCCGGCGAGGTTGGGATGTCGGAGGCTCTCGGCGCCGGAACCTCCGGGGTCATTGCCCTGGCCTCCCATTCCGTCAAGGCGACGACCCGGGCGGCGGTCAACGTGTCCCCTGAGCCCGCCAGCAACATCGCCCTGTCGGTGCTGGAGGACGGCTTGGTGGCCGGCGTGGTGGCATTGGCGGTGGCCTACCCGATCATCGCACTCGTCCTCGTTATCGTGTTGCTCGCCGCCGGCTCGTGGCTCGTCTTCGTGCTGTGGCGAGCAATCGGGCGCGTGTGGCAACGGATCGCCGTTCGGACTGGCGCCCCCGGCTGAGTTTGTGCAGATTTTCCCGGCCGGATGCCGAGAAAGTCCTCACGGAATCCTCAGGAACGGAAGTCGGGTGGCCGTTTTTCGAGGAACGCCTTCATGCCCTCCAGATGGTCGGCAGAGTTGCCCAGGTCGCCCTGCGTTCGTTGTTCTCTCTCCAACGCCGAGTTCGGCTCCGAATGAACGGCGTCGACGAGCAGCCGGCGGGTGGCGACATACGCCGCCGTGGGGCCGTCGGTCAATCCGTTGGCCCGCACCATCGCGCGCTCGACCAGACTGTCGACCGGCACCACCTCGACGGCCAGCCCCAGGTCGAGCGCCTCGGCCGCCGGCATGCGGCGGTTGGAAAAGGTCAGTTCCATCGCCCGGGACAAGCCGAGATGGTGAGGCAGGAGCCAGGTCGTCCCCGTGTCGGGGATGAGGGCGAGGCCGATGAACGCCGACAGGAAGAAGGCCGACTCGGCCATCAACCGGAGGTCGCAGGCGAGTGCCAGGCCCATCCCGGCTCCGGCGGCTGCCCCGTTCACCGCCGCCACCGTAGGAAGGGGAGCCTCGAGCAGTGCTTCCACCATGGGGTTGAAGCGGTCGCCGATGACGCGCGACAGGTCGGGACCACCCGTCTCGTACTCGCCCATGAGATCGGAGAGGTCGGCGCCGGAGCAGAAAGCCTTGCCTGCCCCCGTGATCACCGCCGCTCGGGCTTCGTCGCCCGCCCGCTGGAGGCCACCCACCAGGCCGTCGCTGAGATCCTGGGTCACCGCATTGAATCGGTCGGGACGGTCGAGCGTCAGCAGGGCGACATCGCCCCGTAGGTCGTAGGAGACAGCCATGGCGGTCCAGCGTAGAGGCGAAAATCTCTCGTGTCCGGGGCACCGGGCGGCGTAACGTCACGTCGCATGCAATCCAAGTCCTATTTGGCTCGGCCTTATCGAGGCTCCGAGGACCTCCCCGGCATGGTCGAGGTCATCAACCGCCGCATGGACCACGATGGCGGGGAGGATCACGCCTCCGTCGAGGACATGGCCCAGCAGTATGAGCACCTGCAGCGCTGTGATCCGTCCACCGACATCTCGATCGTCGAGCAAGACGGCACGATCGTCGGCTACGCCCGGACCACCTGGGAAGACACGAGCGAGGGATATCGGGCCTACTGGGTCGTGGCCCAGTCCTTGCCCGGCCATGACGACGTCCTCCACGATCTCTATGACTGGGTGGAAAGCCGGGCAACGGAGATCGCCGCCAGTCACCCGGCCGGAGAAAAGCAGCTCATGACGTGGGCGGATCAGGCGACACCCCGTGGCGAGCTGCTCCGGAAACGTGGCTATGAGGTGTGTCGCTTCGGCGCCACACTGGTACGTCCCGACCTCCACGACATTCCCGACCGGCCCCTCCCTCCAGGCGTCGAGGTGCGCCCGGTCGAGGACGCACATCTCAGGGCGATCTGGGAGGCAGACGTCGAGGCGTTCCGGGACCACTGGGGCTACACCGAGCAGACAGAGGAGGACTGGGAGGCCTTTTTGGACAGCCCCAACTGGGATCCGTCGCTGTGGCAGGTGGCCTGGGCCGACGACCGGGTCGTTGGTCAGGTCCGCAGCTACATCGACCCAGTTGAGAACGACCGCTTCGCCCGGCTGAGGGGCTGGACCGAGGACATCTCCACCGTCCGCGAATGGCGCCGCCGCGGGATCGCTTCTGCCCTGATCTGTTCCAGCCTCACACTCTTGCGCGAGCGCGGAATGACCGAGGCCGCCCTCGGAGTCGACACGGAGAACCTGAGCGGTGCGCACCGCCTGTACGAGTCCCTCGGGTTCCGACGGAGCCGTATCGAAGAGACCTATCGGAGACCGCTGCCGCCGGAGTGAGCATGTACAGCTCGTGTTCCGGTCTAACTTGACGTTGTCATGTCGACGGAACGGGCCTGATGGCCCAACGATGTTCGTTCTGCGGGGAGGATCGCCGGGCGGTCGACCGCCTGATCGCCGGTCATGGCGGGGTGGCGATTTGCGCCGATTGCGCCCGTCTCGCCGTCGAGTTGTCTGCCGCTCCGGACGAAGAAGTCGCCGGCGACTTGCTCCTCACCTCGATCGGTTCGCTCGTCACCAACGATCCGCGCCACGGTGGAATGCTGGGCGTGATCGAAGGTGCCGCGCTGGCGCTGCGCAACGGACGCGTCATCTGGCTGGGCCGTCACCGTGCCCTGCCGGATCGCTATCGGGAATTTCGGGAGGTGGAGTGCCATGGTCGGATGGTTGCCCCCGCCTTCGTGGACGCTCATCGTCACCTGGAGGGCCGTTCGGACGGTGACCTGGTCACCGCCACCGACCAGGTCACCGCCGCCGTCGGAACGTCGCTCGAGCAGGGCGCCACGACCCTCGAGCTCCGCAGCTGGGGTGCATCCGGGCCCGAAGCCGAGGTGACGATGCTTTCTGCGGTGCAGGCAGCAGCCGAGACGCTCCCGGCCGACCTGGTATCCACGTTTGTGGTCGGGACCGACCCTCCCGCCCGGAATGGCGGCTACGTGGGCATGGTGGAGTCAGTGCTCCTTCCGACTGTCGCCTCCATCGCCACATACCTCGATCTCGTGGTGGGCGGCCCGCTGGATCACCACTCCGCCCTTCGCGTGGCCGAAATCGGCCGTCGCTATGGGCTACGGCCCCGGGTCCACGTCGACAGTGAGGAAGCTCTCTCCGTAGCTCTCGACAGCCGAGCCGTGAGCGTCGACGGGATGTGGGGCATGGACGGGGCCGCTGACGCGGTGGCCGAGGCCGGTTTGGTGATGGTCGGTCTGCCCGCCGCCTCGTGGATCGGTGGCCGGAAGGATCCCACCCGATCGATGTGGGAGGCCGGGGTCACGGTAGCGTTGGGGACGGGTTGTGCCGACGGAGTGGTACCGACCATGCCGATGGCAATGGCGGTTGCGGTCCATCACCTCGGCCTGTCTCCGGGACAGGCTCTCTGGTCGGCCACCCGGGGAGGTGCGCTCGCCCTCGAGGAGCCCGACAAGGGCCGGGTGGCGCTCGGCTCGACTGCCGATCTGGTTCTCCTCGAGGCCGAGACGCCCACCGATCTGGTCGTCGAGCCGGGCCGGGATCCGGTGGTCCGCGTCATCAAGGACGGCGTGCCGCTCTGACCCGATCCGCCGGGAGGCGAATGGCACGTCGATAGACTTCCGCCCCGTGTCGACGCTCCTACCCCCTCCCTGGGAGTCCGGCCAGGTGATCGCCCACCGAGGCAGCCGGATCCTGTGGCCCGAGAACACGATGGTGGCCTTCGGTAACGCACTGGAGGCCGGTGCCCATCATCTCGAGACCGATCTGCACGTGACCTCGGACGGCCACCTGGTGTGCTTTCACGACGACGTGGTGGACCGCACGACAGATGGCACCGGACCGGTCGGCTCCTTCTCGCTCGCAGAACTCAGGAGGCTCGACGCCGGCTTTCGCCACGCCGCCGAGGGACAGTTTCCGTTCCGAGGCCGAGGTTTGCGCGTTCCCACCCTGGGGGAGGTTCTCGCCACCTTCCCCTCCATCGGGGTGGTGGTCGACCTGAAGGAGGATGGGCTCGAGGAGCTGTTGGTGGCCCTCCTGGACAGGATGGAGGCATGGGACCGGGTCATCGTCGGAAGCTTCTCCGATCGGCGCCTCGACCAGATCCACCGCCTCTCCGGAGGTCGAGCTCTCCGCTCCGGTGGGCCCCTGGCGATTCGCCGCTGGCGCCTCGCCAGCCGCTTGGGCCGCCGCGGCCCGGTTGGGTTCGCCGCACTGCAGATCCCTCAGACGTGGGGTGGCCTTCGGGTGGTGGACCGGCGCCTGATCGAGGCGGCTCACAGCGCCGGGCTGGCCGTTCATGTCTGGACCGTCAATCACGTCGCCGAGATGGAACGGTTACGGGACATGGGTGTGGATGCTCTGATCACCGACCGGGTCGACCTGGCGAAGGCGTCCAGCAGCTAGCCCGGGCTTAGATCCTCGGGGAGGCCGGATGGTTGGTGGCTTCAGATCGGGCCTAGGCCAGCGAGGGCTTCCAGGCCGGGCGCTGCTCTTCGAAGCTGTCGATATCGGTCTCGTGACGCAGCGTCAGACCGATATCGTCCAGGCCCTCGTTGAGGCACGACTTGACGAACGGGTCGATGTCGAAGCGGGCCTCGAACTGGTCCCTGTAACTGACGGTCTGCTCGGGAAGCGAGATGTCGATCTCGGCGGTCGGGTCGGATTCGGCCAACTCGATGAGGTATTGGCACTCCTTTTCCGTGAGCTCGACCGGCAACAACCCGATCTTCGTGCAGTTGGTATGGAAGATGTCAGCGAACGACGGCGCGATGACGGCCTCGAACCCCCAGTCCTGCAGGCCCCACGGGGCATGCTCTCGGCTGGAGCCGCAACCGAAGTTCGGCCCGGTCACCAACACCTTTGCCTGGCGGTACTCGGGTTTGTCTAGGACGAAGCTCGAGTCCTTCCGCCAGTCGGCGAACAGGAATTGGCCGTAACCGGTCCGCTCGACTCGTTTCAGATATTGCTTCGGCATGATCTGGTCGGTGTCGACGTTGGAGCGGGGGAGAGGTGCGATGGTTCCGGTGATCTCTTGCAAGCGTCTCATGTCGGTTCCTCGATGACGAAGACGGTGGTCACATCCACTCCCGGACGTCGGAAAGATGGCCGTTGACGGCGGCGGCGACTGCCATCTGGGGGCTGAGCAGGTGGGTACGGCCGCCTGCACCCTGGCGGCCTTCGAAGTTGCGGTTGGAGGTGGACGCACAGCGCTCGCCGGGGGAGAGGATGTCCGGGTTCATTCCCAGACACATCGAGCATCCGGCGTCGCGCCATTCGAAGCCGGCCTCCTTGAAGATCCGATCCAGTCCCTCGTCCTCGGCCTGCATCTTCACCAGGCCCGATCCCGGGACGACCATCGCCGACACCCCCGGGGCGACCTGTTTTCCGTCGAGGAGCGCCGCCCCCGCCCGCAGGTCCTCGATGCGAGCGTTGGTGCAAGAGCCGAAGAAGACCCGATCGATTCGGATGTCGGTCAACGGAGTGCCGGGAGAAAGATCCATGTACTCCAGGGCGCGCTGGGCCGATTCACGCTCCACGGGGTCGTCGAACTGGTCGGGTGAGGGCACTTGTGATGTGATCGGGAGGGTCTGACCGGGATTGGTCCCCCACGACACGTATGGCTCCAATTCGGCGGCGGCGATGGACATCTCCCTGTCGAATTCGGCTCCCGGATCCGTGCGGAGCCCACGCCATTGTTCGAGCGCAGCCTCCCAATCCTCACCCTTTGGAGCGTGGGGACGGCCTTCGAGATAGGTCAAAGTCGTGTCGTCAGGGGCGACCAGCCCGGCCCGACCGCCGCCTTCGATGGACATGTTGCAGATGGTCATCCGCCCTTCCATCGACAGACCCTCGATCACCGAACCCCGGTACTCGATCACGTGGCCGTTGGCTCCGGCGGTGCCCATACGGGCGATGATCCCGAGAATCACGTCCTTGGCGGTCACCCCCAATGGCAGCTCGCCGTCGACCTCGATGCTCATCGACCTGGGCCTGACCTGGGGCAGCGTCTGAGTGGCGAGAACGTGCTCGACCTCGGATGTGCCGATGCCAAACGCCAGGGCGCCGAAGGCGCCGTGGGTAGCAGTGTGGCTGTCCCCACATACGATCGTCATCCCCGGTTGGGTGATTCCCTGTTCCGGCCCGATGACGTGGACGATGCCCTGGCGGGGGTCGTCGAGCCCGAACAGGGTGATGCCGAACTCCTGGCAGTTGGCTACGAGTGTGTCGATCTGCTTCTTCGAGAGCGGGTCTCGAATTCCCAGAGCCCGGTCGGTGGTGGGGACGCCATGGTCGATCGTTGCCAGGCTCAGATCCGGGCGCCGCACCGAGCGGCCCGCCAGGCGCAACGATTCGAACGCTTGCGGAGAAGTAACTTCATGGACGAGGTGGAGGTCGATGTAGAGAAGGTCGGGCTCGCCCGGGGCCGAGCGGACCACATGGTCGTCCCAAATCTTCTCGAACAGCGTCTTGGCGGGCATCGGTCAAAGTCTCCCAGATCCACCGTCGAGGCAAAAACACACCGCCGGGGTGGGTAGCTCTCGTTCATGACCGTGGCCACCCGGTCTGCGCATCGTCGTCACTGTCTCCGACTACGAGGAAGCCGTCCACCGGTAGGGGGATGTGCTCGGGAAACCCCGGAAGCGTGCCATTCCCACTGTTCCAGGAACTGGCCTGAACGGGTCGGTCAGTTCCCGATCGCCCGCCTGAAGTCGTCGGCGGTGGCGTCGTCGAAGCCAACCAGTATCACCCGATCGAGGCGCTCGGGGTTCTCGGTTTGCCAAGTCTCTACCTCGGTGGCGATGACGCGGGTCGCTTCTCCACGGGGATATCCGAAGATCCCGGCGGAGATGGCGGGAAGAGCCACCGATCGGGCGTCGAGTTCTACCGCCCGGTCGAGAGCGGCTCTCACCGCCTGACGGAGGAGGCCCTCATTGTCCTCGCCCCGGCGGTAGCGGGGCCCGACCACGTGGACCACCCAGCGAGCCGGCATGGACCCCGCTCCAGTGTGAGCGGCGTCCCCCGGACCGATGGGACCATGTTCGCTGACCCAGGCGGCCGATTCCTCATCCACGACCGGTGCCCCGGCGCGGGCGATGGCGGCGGCGACACCCCCACCATGGGCCAGTGTCTCGTTGGCCGCGTTGACTATCACGTCAACTTCCAGGGCCGTGATGTCGCCGGTGACTACGTCGATCGCCATCTTGCCGAGAGTAGGCATCCGGCCTTGTTAGCGTTGCCGTCTCTGTCGCCCGCCTCGCTCTTCCTATGGGACCGATGTTCCTCCTCCTGATCGCCTCCCTCTGGCTCGCTCAGGCATCGGTCGAGTTCGGTGACACCGAGGTGAATGGCGTCGAGATCACGGAGACGACCCTCCAACTCGCCATTTCCGTCGCCGTGTCCGGCTCGGACGGTCCCGTGGTGGCCCACCTGATCCTTCCTGGGCAAGCTCCGGAGGTGAGGCCGCTGGTCGAGATGTCTGGAGGCCGATGGGGAACCACGCTCGACCTCAGAAAGGCCGACTGGCGGCTGGTGTTCGAGGACGTGACGAGCGGTGCCCTGTCCGCCGAGGCGTCGCTGACGGAATTGGGGCTCGACCCCACACTGCTGGGGGGTGGGCTACCGGACGAGGCGGACTCTGATGCGCCGGCGGCCGCTCCGGCCACCGGCTCCTGGTTGTGGCTGGCGGTGGCCGTCGTCGCCGCGGTCCTCGCCTTGGTGCTCTACCGTCGGCGTCCGGCTAGGCCTCGGCACCTGCGCCGCTGAGCTCGGCCTCGGCGATGCGGGCCGAGTTCAAGCGGGGAAGGGCATAGATCCACGTGCCGAGGTGGATCGCCCCGGCGACCAGGAACGGGAGCCGTAGTGCCCACTCCCGGCCCGCCATGGGCTCGAAGACGGAGACGAGACCTCCGCCTATGAGAGCGCCGACGGACATCATCCCCCAGCCGAAGAAGCGATAGACCGAATTGACTCGGCCGAGCAGGTCGTCGGGGATGACACGTTGCCGCAGGGATACGGTGATGACGTTCCACAGGACCGCCAGGAACGATTCGAGCAGGAACATGGCCCACACCACCGGGGCGGATGAGGTGAGGCCGGTGACGATCAATGCCACCCCTCCGCCGAGGAGGGTGACGAAGAGCGACGTGCCTTTGCCGAGCAACCGGGCAATCCGAGAGGCGAGGACGGATCCAAGGACACCGCCTACCGCCCCGGCGGTCAGGAGCACTCCGAAGGCGGTCGCCTCGAGGTCGAGGATTTCCTGAACGAACAGGACGTACGTGGCGAGCGCCATCGTCATGAGGCCGTTCATGATCCCGAGGATCACCGCCATAGGACGGAACAGCGGATGCCGCCACAGCCATCCGAAACCCTCACTCAACTGCCTCCGGAAAGAAGGCCTGGGCGTGTCGGCCTTGGTGACGGGCCGGAACTCGCCACCGATGAGGAAGACGAGGGCGGCCGCCACGGCGAAGGTTCCCGCATCGACGAAGAAGGGCAGGGCCAGTGACACGGCGATGAGGAACCCGGCGGCCGGCGGTCCGGCGAACGAGTTCATCACCATCTCGGCTCCCCAGAGCCGTCCATTGGCCGTCTCCAGCTCAGCCTTGGAAACGATGGCTGGGAGGATCGTCTGAGCCGAGTTGTCCCGCAGGACTTCGGCGCTGCCGAGAAGGAAGGAGGCGAGAATCACCGCCATCAGGAGCAGGTCCTCCTGAGGCAATGCGGCGGTCGCGGTACTAGCGCCCTCCAGGCCGCTGGTATTGGCGAGCACGAGCAGACCCACGCCGATCGTGACAACGAAGCGGACGACGTCCATAGTCACGATCAACCGTCTCCGATCCAGACGATCGGTGATGACGCCGGCGGGAAGACTGAGGAGCAGCCACGGAAGCCGTCCGGCCAGCACCACGAGTCCCAGCTTGAAGCCGTCTCGTGTGATGGCCGACGCCAGCCAGGGATAGGCCACCGTGGCGACACCGTCGCCGAAGTTGGACGTGACTGACGCGACCCAAAGCTTCCAATAGTTGGCGTTGAACCGCTTCATGAGCGCAGCCGGCTGTCGAACGCCTCCACGCAGAGGACCGCCTCGACCATGAGTGATAGGTCAGAAGCTCGGGCGGTTTCTCCGACGTACGTCGCCGCGATCGCCCTCATCTGTTCGGTTCGAACGACCCACACCCGGCCGAACTCCTTGAGAATGCCAGGGCTTCTGACTTGCGTCTTCCGCCTACTTCCGAAGCATCCGCTCTTTGATCTTCTGGCAGTCGGGGCAAACGGGATACCGGGAGGGATCGCGACTCGGGATCCACTTCTTGCCGCACAACGCCCGGAGAGGCTTGCCTTCGACGATCGCCGCGGTGATCTTCGATTGCGGATCCCGCCCGATGATGTAATGGGCGTAGCGATCGTGATCGCCCGTATCGGTGTCGGCGAGACCGGGTCGCACGTCGGGCCGAACGGTCGTCTCCGTCATCGGTTGTTCAACCAGTCGGGAATCATGGCCGCCTCGAACAGGGACACCTTGCCGCCCGCCCGGGCGACGGCCGCCGTCGGGCTCACCCATCCGTCGTCTTCCGCCAGTTCCAGGGCCCGTTCCAGGGCCCGGCGATCGATGACTTCGGGACAGCGCACGGCCACCACCGTCGATCGATCGACACCCCGCCGGATCACTCCGTCGGCCGATAGCTTGAGAGCCTCGGTGGCCGGTAGCCATTGAACCAGAGCGTCGGCCTCGAGCTCGGCGAAGACGGCGAGCATGTCGTCGATCCGGCTCACCGTCATGGGCTCCGGCAGCGGCTCATCGGTGAAGACCACGGTTTCCACCTCGGGTGCGAGCCAGTCGATCCGCGACCGCGCGGTGGGCAGGTGGACCAGCACCGATGGACCGGCGAAACGCCCGCTCTGGACGGCGAACACCACCACCCGGTGGTCACCCGACACCAGACTGAGCTGCGCGGCGGTGTATGGACGGAGGAGATGGGGGCTGGACATGCCGGGCATCAGGATACCCCCAGGCTCAGCCTCGGCCGTTTCACTCCTAACGTTGGGACATGAGCCTGTGGGTCGTCCTCCTCGCCGGCGGCCGGGGAGAGCGCCTCCGCCGGGAGGTCAACAAGGTGTATCTGCCTATCGCCGGCAGGGAGATGCTGGAGTATTCCCTCGACACGTTCCGACGGTCCGAGATCGTTGACGGCCTCGTCGTGGTGGTCCGACCAGACGACACAGAACATCTATTCGAGCTGCTGGCGGGGACGGCGCCGCCGGTGCGGATCGTGGAAGGCGGCCCCACCCGCCACCAGAGCGAGAGACTCGGCCTCGAGGCACTGAGCGGAGATGTGAATCGGGGGGAGGTGGAGTGGATCGGCATCCACGACGGAGCCCGTCCCTTCATCACACTCGACCTGTTTCGTGCCGTGGTGGAAGAGGCTCACCATCAGGGCGGGGCGGTCCCGGCCCTGGCGTCATCAGGGCCCCTCTACCAACGTCAGGAAGATGCGGTGGAGCTCTTGGACACCCGCGCCCTCCGCCGTGCCCAGACGCCCCAGGTGTTCCGGGCCAGGGAGCTGCTCGAGGGATACAGGCGGGCGGATGAAGCCGGTTTCGAGGGGGTCGACACCGCCGAGACCGTCGAGCGTTTCACCGATCTTCGGGTCGGGCTCGTCCCGGGAGACCCGCGAAACATCAAGATCACGTTCGTCGAAGACGTGCTGGAGGCCGAAGACCTCGCCGCCGGTTTCCGGGCTGGACGGTGGGTGGAGCGGGATGCGGGATGGTGACTTACCAGCCTGATCCGCCTCCGCCACCGCCCCCGCCGAACCCGCCGCCTCCAAAGCCACCACCGAATCCCCCGCCGCCTCCGAAACCACCGAAGACGATTCCTCCGCCTCCACTGCCCCACGACGAGCCGCCGCCTCCGGAGCCGCGGCCGCCGAACCCGCCGCCTCCGCCGTAGCCTCCGAACCAGGAGCCGTCTTCCCAAGACTGGTCGTGATAGACCCCCCGCCAACCGAGGCCATGGGACATGGTCGACGTCATCATCCAGTGGTAATAGAACAGGAAGAACGGATCGAAGCTGCGCAGGCCGCCGGGAATCGGTTGCCCCGTCCAGGTGTCGGTCTGTCCGCTGGTGCCGGCGTGGGCGAGCTCAGGGGCGTACCGGTCGGCATCCTCGATCGACGAGCGGGCCAGCTCCTGACGTTGGGCGGCGTAGGCGAGGGCGAACTGGCGGGGCCCGCGTGAATCCGAGGCGCCGAAGGCGGCAGCAACGTCGGCATACGACCCCGTCAGGCCGAGGTCACCGAGGGCAGTCCTGGCTTCGTGCCAGCGGCGCATCGCTTGGGATGGTTCGAGGGAGAGGGCCAGCACGGCGGCGATGGTCCGTCGGTCGGCACTGGCGACGTCGACCCGGGCGAGCTCGTCTACCAGCTGCAGGTAGGTGTCGACGGATCGGTCGCCGGCCCGGGTCAGGGCGGCTGCAATCGACACGGGGATGCCCAGACTGTCGGCTTCCTTGCGGATCTCGTCCATCTCTCGCTTGCCCCTCAGCCCGGCGAGGGCCATCTCTACCGCGGTCGGAGGGTCGATGCGGAGCTTGCGGGCTTCCTCGTAGGAGACCAGGAACTCGTCGATGTCGTCCTCGTCGTTGTTCATGACCAGGAAGGCGGCGAGTGACGGCAGGTCGACGCCGTCTTGAAGCAAGGTGTTGGAGCCCTGCCGCAGCGCGGCCAACACGGCGTTGTAGCGCTTGGTGGCGTCATCCGGATCGGCGCCGAAATCGGCCAAGGCGGCGGCCACCGCCGGGCGGGACGGCGTGTCGGGTAGGTGAGCGTAGAGCTCCTCCATGCGTCGGGTCTTCTCCGCCGCCTCGGCGGCGACGCCGGCCAGCTCGGCCAGCGATTCCGACAGTGGTTTGTCCATGACCAGGGCGGGGGCGGCATCGACCAGGCGCTCGCCCACGTCGCTCACGGTCACGGGGCCGATGGTTGTGTCGACGGCTCTCATCGACACTTCACGCGCCAGCCGGGTCGAGGCCTCGGCGACCCGGTAAGGCCGGAGCGAGTCGATCAGCCGGGCCAGCTCCTGGCGCTTCACCTCGAACTGCTCGGGGTCGTCCTCCTCGGCGGCTTCAGCGGCGGCGGATTGCACGGCGGACTCGAGAAGCTCCTGCTCTCCACTGATCCGCATCTCGAGGGGCATCTGTCGGTACTCGTCGATCCGGGCGGGATCGCCGACCGCCACGACCTCCATGGCCCACAGTGCTTCGAGGACGGAGGCGTCCGCCGCGGCGGGGTCGGAGATGGCGGCAATGGCATGACCGGTCGGCGGGTCGATCATCCCGGCGGGGTCGGGAGTGGCCAACAGCAGGTCCTGTGGCACGACGACCTCGTGGCCGGCCGGTTGCAGGCGAGCGAGTTCCTGGTCGACCACCCGACGGTGATCAGCGAGACGCTCCTGGCGGTTGTTTCGGCGGGTGACAAAGAACGCTCCGGCTCCGGCGGCGGCGAGGATCGCCAGCCCGACGACGGGGACCGCCCAACCGGAGCCTCCCGCGGGCTCCCCTTGCGGTTGGCCGTCCGAACCGCCGGAGGGGACAGACCCGACGTAGTGGGATTGGAGACCGGAGAGGATTGCGGTAAACCCGCCGTCGAAGTCGCCGTTGGCGAAGAAGTCGTTGCCCAGGGCCGCCAGGTCGGAGAGAACCGAGTCGGAGAGTCGGGCGCCCGGTCCGGTGACTATCTCGGTTCGCCGTTCCTCGAGTGCTACCAGGACTACGACGCCGTCGTCGTCTTGGGGATCGCCCACACCCCACGTGTTGCCCAACTCCTCGGCGAACTCGCGGGGCGAGCGTGAGCCGGCGTCGGGCACCGTGACGACGGCGATCTGGTGACCGGTCTCCTCGACGAAGCGTCCGGCGGTCGCCTCCAGACTGTCCCGGTTGCTCAGCACGCCGGCGGCGTCGGTGACCCAACCGTCGCAGGTGAGGCCTTCGAACTCCGGGCAGTCTTGCATCTGGGCCGCCACCGGCACGGCGAGTACGAGAAGGAGGACGAAGACGAGGGAGATCAGCCGGCGCATCTTCGTCTCAGAGTAAGAGATCCGCGACCCTACCTGTCTCACGCCCCCGGGAGCCACGGCACACGCCGACGCCCCTATCCGCCAGGCCTCAACGTGTACGCCCGACAGTCACGCTGACAGGAAGGGCGGGCCCCGAGTCGATGCTCACTTGCGGGCTCGCTTCACCGCCCACACCGTGAGGGCGGCGGCCAGACCCCCGGCGACGGCGCCGGAGATGACCGGCACCGGTCCGGGGATGGCACCGAGGCGGGTGCGGACCGTCACCTCCCTTTCGAACTCGAGCACCTGCCAGTCCCGCTCCTCGGCGATCGTCCGCAGTTCGCGGTCGGGATTGACCGCCACCGGGTGGCCTACCACCTCCAGCATGGGTAGGTCGGTGATCGAATCGGAATAGGAGAACGACTCTTCGAGGGAGATGCCTTCCGCTTCGGCCAGATCCCGCATGGCCTGAGCTTTTCCCGGGCCGTAGGCGTAGAAGTCGATGCCGCCGGTGTAGCGGCCTTCGTCGTCCACCTCGGGGCGGGTGGCGATCATGTCAGTCAAACCGAGGAACCGGCCGAGCGGCACGACGATCTCCTCGGGGCTCGAGGAGATGACGACCACTCGCCGACCGGCCCGCACATGCTCATCGATGATGGCCAGAGACTCGGCGTAGACGAGCGGAGCTACCACTTCTTCCACCGTCTCCTCGACGAGGTCCAGCACCTCGTCCCTCTTCCAACCGCGAGTGAGCTCGCCCAGTTCCTGACGGACGCGTTCGAGTTGGTCGTGGTCGGCCCCGAACATCTGGTAGTACGTCTGGGCGATCCCGGCCTTGAACAGGCTGGTGCGGTTGAGCAATCCCGCCCGGAATAGCGGGCGGGTGAACGCCAGCGTGGAGGACTTGGCGATGATCGTCTTGTCGAGGTCGAAGAATGCGGCCCCGCCCATGTGGTCTCCTTGACTGAACCGTAACCCTTATCGGCATCGATCCGGGCAAGCCTGATGCCAGAGCACCGGCCCAACCTGTCGAAGCTACCGATGTGGCGGGGTGGTGTGAAGGGGTTCACGCCTTGGCCGGTGGTTCGTAATTTGACCGGCATGATGAGCGGAGATGCTCCTTCCCGGGTGATGGCGGTGCGGACCTTCGGCGACGAGTTGTTGGCCGCTATCGCTCCCCTCGGCCTGGCGCTGGCCGCCGGAACTGCTCTGGTGGTGGATCTGGACATCGACGGGCCGCCCTATCCCGGTGAGAGGACCGTGGCCGAATTGGTGGCCGAAGGACCGCGTCGCGTCGAGTTGGCCCCGGAGCGAGTCGGGGTGGCGGCCCTCCGCAACGGTGGCATCGAGGCCGTCGACGCTCTGGGTGTCGTCGGGAAACTGTCAGAGGCGTGGCCGGCGGTCGTCATTCGAGTGGGAGCTGAGCCCGTCCCGTTTCCGGTGATCCCGGTGCGGCCCCTCTGGCCCGGCTTCCTGGCTCCCAGGGGAGAGCGGGCCGCCGTGTGGCAGAAGGTCATGACCGAGAGCGACCCTCCTGGTCCCGGTCCGGTGCTCCCTCCCCCGGGTCGGGCCACCGTCTCGGCGTTGATGGCGGGGCGGCGTCCCCTGCACAGCCGATGGATCCGGGCCTGGTCGAAGGTCTGGGGGCTGCCGTGGCAGTGATCGAGCGGATGGCCCGCCAGCTCGTCTCCTCCGACGTTCCATTGGATCGCGCTCGCCTGACGGAGGCCGCCCGGCGTCTCGCCCGAACCGAGGCACCCCTCGCCGGCACGGATCTGGTCGAGGCGGTGGTGGACTCGATCGTTGGCCTCGGTCCGATCGAGATGCTGATGCGGGATCCGGAAGTCACCGATGTGCTCGTCAACGGCCCCCACGAGGTATGGGTCGAGCGGCGGGGTGATCTCCATCTCACCGAGGTCGCCTTCGCCGACGCCGCGGCGCTGGTAGCGGCCGTCGAGAGGGTGATCGCACCCCTCGGCCTGCGTCTCGACCGTTCGTCTCCGACTGTCGACGCCCGGTTGCCCGACGGTTCGCGCCTCCACGCCATCATTCCACCGGCGTGCGTGGGCGGCCCGGTGCTGGCCGTGAGGCGGTTCACGCAGGCGGTGGTCGACTTGGATGCGCTGGTTACGGCCGGCTCGGCGTCAGCCGACCAGGTGGCGACGCTGCGGAAGATGGTCGCAGATCGGCGCAATCTCTTGGTGTCCGGCGGTACGGGCGCCGGCAAGACCACTCTGCTCAATCTTCTCGCCGCCGAGATTCCTCCGGCTGAGCGAGTGGTGACGATCGAGGATGCCGCCGAGCTCTCACTTCCCGGCCACGTCGTTCGACTGGAGGCCCGAAGCGCCAACGCCGATGGCTACGGGGGCATCGGGATTCGGGCGCTGCTTCGGTCGGCGTTGCGTCTGCGGCCGGACCGCATCGTCGTTGGGGAGGTCCGTGGGTCAGAGGCACTCGACATGATCTGGGCCCTGAACACGGGTCACGCCGGCAGCCTGTCCACTGTCCACGCCAACTCTCCCGACGAGGCGCTGTGGCGGCTCGAGACGCTGGCCCTGTCCGACGGCGGGGTGGCGGCCGAAGCCGTCCGGCGACAGATCCGATCGGCCATCCACGTCGTGGTGCAGCTCGAGCGGGCGACCGGCGGCCGCCGGGTCGCCGCGATTCGGGAACTCGAGCCGTGATGGAAGCGCTCGTCCTGGCGGGAGGGCTGGCGGCCGGGATGGACTGGCGCCTGTCAGGTCTGGTGGCGGGCGCGATCTGGGCGCCGCGGCCTTCGATCCTGGCGCTGACGGCGGTGCTGATAGTGGGTCAGCGGGCTCGGGGGCGTAGCCGCGACCTGACCGACATCGCCTTCGCCGAAGTCGTCATCGCCGAGCTGAGGGCGGGATCATCCCTCCGGGCGGCGTTGCGGTTGGCCTGCGATGACCGACCCGAAGCAGGCGCCATCCGCCGCCGCCTCGACACAGGAGAGCCGCTGGGTCAGGCGGTGCGGGGCCTCGGTGCGATCGTGCCATCGATAGGGCCCTTGGTCGAGACGGCGGTACTCGTCGGAGGCGGGGGAGGAAGGATGCTGCCGGTCTTCGAGGAGTTGTTGGTCCATGCCACCGCCGAGCAGGAGGCGGCGGCCGAACTGAGCACGGCGCTGGCACCGGTCCGGGCGTCGATGTCCGTGCTGGTGGGAGCGCCCGTCTCCTATCTGGTTTGGTCCGGCCTCACCGGCCGACTCGCCAGATTGCTGTCGCTGCCCGGAGGGCTCTGGATCAGCGTCGTCGGTTGGTTCCTGTTCGCGGCGGGCATCACGGTGATGATCCTCCTCACGAAACTGGGGCGCCGATGACGCGGGTCGCTGCGGCCTGTTGTGGGGTGATCATCGCCGGCATTCCCGGGGGCCTGATCGGTCTCGCCATCCTGGAGTTGCTGCCTCGGCTGCGGAGGCGGCGAGTCCCGACGACGAGTGGGATCGAGGCGTCCGCTCGCCTTCTGGTTCTGGTGGGAGCAGGGTTGCCGTTGATCGCCGCCCTCGAGGCGGCCGCCCCCGGCATGCCCGGAATCGATACCGTCATCAGAAGGTCTCGGAGGTTGGGTTCGGCCGCCGCCCTCGGCTCCGCCACGGGACCACTCGCTCCGCTGCTGCGCCGCCTGGCCGACGCAGTCGTGTCAGGCTCTCCTCCCGAGCCCGCCATCCGCTCCTACATCGAGGCAGAGCGCCGGCGGCGCCACGTGGAGGCGGTGTCTCGCGCTCGCCGGCTGCCGGTGCGGCTGATGGTGCCGATGACACTGCTCGTCCTCCCTGGCTTCGTGCTGATGGTGTACGGCCCCGCCTTCATCGACTTGGTAACCGCGTTGCTCGGGTCGCTCACGGGCTGACCGCGTTTCACTTCCCCCCGACGCCGGCCGGACGCCGGTAGCGAAAGGAAGGAGCGCCACATGCTGGCAATCTGGAGTTGGATAGCCGCCCGCCTGGAAGCAGGCGACGAAAGGGGTCAGGCGACCGTCGAGTACTTCCTCGTGATTCTGGCCGCAACCGCCCTGGCGATTCTCGCCCTCAAGTGGTTTCAGTCGAGCGGCGGGAGCGGACTGCTCAGCGGCCTGTTCGGCAAGGTCATCTCGTGGGTGACGGGGAAGTTCTGAGGGACCGGGGATCGTCCACGGTGGAGTTCGTGCTGGTGCTGCCCCTGATACTGCTTGTCCTCGTGGCTTGTCTGGAGGTGGCGGCACTGGCTCGTGCCCGGGTGACGGTGGTGGCGGCGGCCAGGGAAGGCGCCCGGGTCGCCGCTACCAATCCCGATCCCGCCGATGCGGCCCGCGCGGTGCGAGACGCCCTCGGGGAGCGAATAGGGCCGGCAGCCCGGATCTCTGTCGCCCGCCCCCATGTGGTGGGACGGCCCGCCACGGTGGAGGTGGCAGTACGGCAGGTTCTGTCCGCTCCATTCCTCGACAGCTTCTCGGTGACGTTGACCGGCCGGTCGACGATGAGGGTGGAGAGATGACTGAGCGAGGTTCGGCAACGATCGTCGCCATCGCCCTCGTGTCGGGGCTGACTTTGGTGGCAGGCGGTCTGGTCGGTGTGGCACGCCTGGTGGCCGCCCAGGTGCAGGCGACGGCTGCGGCCGACGCCGCCGCCCTCGCCGCCGCACCTCTCACTTTCCTGCCCGGCGACCCCCGAGGAGAGGCGAGAGACTACGCCTCCGCCAACGGCGCCCGGTTGACAGCCTGTGTTTGTTGGTCGGATACCAGCTTTCGCTCTCGGGTGGTGACCGTGACGGTGGCTAAGGAGGTGGTTGTGCCTGTGTTCGGCTCGCTCGTCGTCAAGGCCCGGGCCGCCGCGGAGTTCGACCCGATGGACCTGCTGGGCGGCTGACTCTGTGAAGATACTGGGTCCCGGATCCAGGGTTCGATGGCGGGATGCTCTCCGGTCGGGCGCGACGCCCCGTCGGGTTCGACGAGGGCCACGCACCGCTCCGTGGGCTGCAGACACCGGTAGGCGGTGTCTAGAACCCTGGGTACGGCTCCGGATGCTCTCCCAGAAACGTTCACAGAGTGGCCTCCAGAAGGCGAACCGCACCCGCCTTGTCAAGGGGTTCGTTGAAGTTGCCGCATTTGGGTGATTGGATGCACGAGGGGCACCCGCTCACACATGGACAGGTCCGGATTGCCTCCAGTGTGGCCTGCCAATGCTCCGTGCCGGCGGCGAAGGCGACCTGGGATATACCGGCGCCCCCGGCGTAGGCCTCGTGGATGAATATCGCCGGACCTCCAGTGGCGGGGTGCCACGGGGTCGAGAGCCCCCCGAGGTCCCAGCGGTCGCACACCGCCCGCAGCGGCAGGACGGCGATTCCGGCGTGTTCGGCGGCATGCAGGGTCCCGGGCAGCTCGATGTGGTCGATGGCGGCTCGGCGCAAGATCGCATCGGGGATGGCTAGCCAGGTCGCCGCCGTTTCGTATGTCACCGAAGGGAGATCGAGGTACACCATGTCGAGCGTCTCCCGGGACCCGAGCGCCTTCTTCTGGTAGGCGACCACCTGGCTGTGGACCCGGACATGGCCGAGGTGGAGCTTGACCCGACCCATGTCGGTCACCGCCTGCCTCTCCAGCACCTCGAGGTCGCTCTCTACCTTCGGCTGCGTGTAGTAGGCGACATCCTTTCGGACCACCGTTACCTCACCCCGGCGCACGTCGAGCCGCTCGCTGACATAGGTCTCGCCCTGATGGAGGTACACGGCTCCCTCGTGTCCGTCCCGGTAGGCCCGGGCCTCGTCGAGGATTCCCAAGAGCTGCGGCCGGCCGGTGCGGTCCACCACTTCGAAGCGCCGGCCGCTCGACGACCGCAAATCGATCTGGGGAGCGGGTCGCCGCCGGTGCGACCAGTAGAGGGCATCGTCGCGCAGACGCAGGTACTCGGACTGCACGAGACGGTTCGCGGCCTCTTCCATGGCGCCGCCGAGGATTTCCCTGTCCTCGAGGCGGAGGGGGAGCTCATAGGCGGCGCAGCCGGCGTGGGCCTCGGCGACGGTGGGGTTCTCGGGGTTGATGACGACCGCCTCCGGGGGCCGCTCGAACAACTGGGAGGGATGGGTCATGTAGTACTGATCCAGGGCGTCCTCTCCCGCTACCAGGGTGACGAGCGCCTGGGCTTGGCTGCGTCCGGCGCGTCCTGCTTGCTGCCGGAACGAGGAGATGGTGCCGGGGAATGTGGTGAGGATCGCCGCTTCGAGGGATGCGACGTCGATCCCCAGCTCCAGGGCGTTGGTGGTGACCACGCCGACGAGGTCACCACCGAATAGCCTCTCTTCGATCCGCCGCCGCTCCCGAGCCAGATATCCGCCGCGATAGGACGCGATACGGCCCTTTTGCTCCGCATCGAGTCGCTCTCCGGCCCAGCGGTATATCAGCTCGGTCGCCTTGCGGCTCCGGGCGAAGACGATCGTCGACACATCGCGGCGCACCAGATCGACGAACAGGTCTGTCGCCTCGGCCAAGGCCGACCGCCGCCGACCCTCCTCGGGATCGGTCATCTCGGGGTTCCACAACGCCACCCACTGTTCGCCCCGGGGCGAGTCGTCCTGGTCGACGACCTCGACGTCCAGCCCGCACAGGTCCGAGGCGAGCTGTCCCGGGTTGCCGATGGTGGCCGAACCGAACACGAAGGTAGGTTCCGAGCCGTAGTGGGCGCAGAGCCGCCGAAGTCGGCGCAGGACCATCGCCACGTGCGTCCCGAAGATTCCCCGGAGGGTGTGCACCTCGTCGACCACCACGTAACGCAGCCGATGGAGAAAGTCGCCCCACCCGCCGTGATGAGGGAGCACCCCGACGTGCAGCATGTCCGGGTTAGTGAGGATGACGCCCGCCGAACGCCTGATGCCTGGCCTCTCGTCGGGGGGTGTGTCTCCGTCGTAGGTGGCGACTGACATCCCTTCCATCGCCATCGTGGAGAAGGACCGCGCCTGATCCTGGGCCAGCGCCTTGGTCGGATACAGGCACAAGGCGGTGGAAGCCGGATCGGCTAGAAACGCCTCGGCGATCGGAATCTGATAGCACAGCGTCTTGCCGGCCGCCGTCCCCGCCACGATGACCGTGTGCCGCCCTCCCCGTATCAGATCGAGCGCCCGGGCTTGGTGGCGGTAGAGGCGATCGATACCGAGCGACCCGAGTTGCTCAGTGATGGGTCCCGGGAGGGACACGGCGGGCTCGGCGTAGATCGCTTGCCGGGCGGGAACATGGCGCACCTCGACCAGTTCGCCGTCGAAGTCCGCCGAGTCGGCCCACGACGCCGCCACCCGGGCCAGGTCGATCACCACCAAACGGGACCCTCCCTTGGTTTCGCGCCCAGGTTGTGGCCAATAGGGCGCAACCGGTTGGCGAGAACGGTGCTCACTCTCCGCGGGGGACGCCGGCCACTTCGTAGGCCTCGGCTTCCTCCAGTGTCTCCTTGTCGAGAAGTGCTGCAGCCAGGGCGTCCAGCCGGTCCCGGTTCTTTGTCAGGAGCTCCACCGCCTCGTCGTACGCTTCGTCGAGGAAGCGGCGCACCTCACTGTCGACCAGCCGCATCGTGTCCTCGGAGACCTCGGGTCGTCCGAAAGGGTCCCTCTGCTGTTCATCGAGGATCGACACGGGGCCGATCAACTCCGACATCCCCCATTTGCCCACCATCGCCCGGGCGATCTTGGTCGCCTGCACCATGTCGTTCTCGGCCCCGGTCGAGGTGATTCCGAAGACCACCTCCTCGGCCGCCCGACCCCCCAGCATCCCGATCAGCCGGCCGATGAGGTAGTGGCTGTCGTAGGCGTAGCGGTCGGCATTGGGACTCTGCATCGTCACGCCGAGGGCCCGTCCTCGCGGGATGATCGACACCTTTCGCACCGGGTCGGCGCCTTCGCGTAGCATCCCCAGAAGCGCATGCCCCCCTTCGTGGTAGGCGGTGCGACGCCGGTCGTCATCGCTCA
Organism: Acidimicrobiia bacterium; assembly: GCA_036259475.1. Lineage (GTDB taxonomy): Bacteria > Actinomycetota > Acidimicrobiia > Spongiisociales > ZC4RG35 > ZC4RG17. The sequence continues at coordinate 50,720 of DATABS010000010.1, forward strand.
TCATGATCTGCCGCTCCGTACCGAGTACGACCTTTTCCAGGGCGTCGGTGAAGTCGTTCTGCTGGACGGCGTCGTGTCCCCGCCGGGCTGCCATGAGCGCCGCCTCGTTGACCAGATTGCGCAGGTCGGCCCCCACCATCCCGGGAGTCGAGGAGGCGATGGCCGACAGGTCGACGCCGTCGTCCAGGGGGACGTCGCGGGTGTGCACCTCGAGGATCGCCTTGCGTCCCCGCTGGTCGGGAGGCGACACCACGACCTGACGGTCGAACCGTCCCGGCCGGAGGAGGGCGCTGTCGAGGATCTCCGGCCGGTTGGTCGCCGCGATGACGATCACTCCTTCAGATCCGGTGAAGCCGTCCATCTCGGTAAGGATCTGATTGAGTGTCTGCTCCCGCTCGTCGTGGCCGCCCATCGTGGTCGACCCGCCCCGGGAGCGGCCGATCGAATCGAGCTCGTCGATGAAGATGATGGCTGGCGCCACCTTCTTGGCCTGCTCGAAGAGGTCCCGTACCCGGCTCGCGCCCACCCCCACCACCATCTCGATGAACTCGGAGGCGGCCATCGAGAAGAAGGGAACATCCGCCTCGCCGGCGACCGCCCTCGCCAGGAGGGTCTTGCCGGTTCCGGGCGGACCGGTCAGCAGCACCCCCTTGGGGATGGCACCGCCCAGGCGGGTGTACTTTTCCGGGTTGCGGAGGAAGTCCACGATTTCGACCAGCTCGTCCTCGGCATCCTCGATGCCGGCCACATCGTCGAACGTCGTACGATCGGTGCTCACCTCGTAGCGCTTGGCCCGACTGGTGCCGAGGCCCCCAAGACCGCTCATCGCCGAACCGGCACGCCGGAAGATTCGAAAGAAGATGTAGAGCAGCAGCAGGGTCGGGCCGAACCCGAAGACTATCTGTTGCCACAGCGGCGCCGGGGCGTCGGCCGGTTCCGCGTTGACCACGACGTCGTTGGCCTGAAGACGCTGGAACAGATCGTCCTCGGCGAACGTCGGACGTTCGGTCTCGAACGAGGTGAACGTCGGGGCGCCCTCCGACTCCTCCTCGGGACTGGCCACCGCCGATTCGAAGGTGCCCTGGATCGTGTCGCCCGTGGAGGTGATCGCCTCCACGTTGCCCGAGTCGAGTTGCTCGATGAAGAAGGTGTACGGGATGCGCACCCGTTCCTCCGGGCCCAGGAGCAGGTCGGTGATGAAGAAGTTGAGAGCCAGGAGGATGAGGGCGATGATCCAGAAGTTGCGCCCTCCCGGCATCTGGCTCAACGGCGACGTCGGCTCGTCGTCGGGCTTCTCGCCGTCACGCATCCCTTCCACCCGCCAGCCGGGGGGTGGAGTCTTCTCGTCGGAGGACTTGTTGCCCCGGTCGGTGCGAGCGCTCACGCCCGAATCGTGGCAGATCGCGCGGGATAGCGGAAGGGTGGCGGAGGCTACTCTCGGGCCGTGACCACGCGCGATGTCCTCGAGATGTTGGGGGAACTCGCCCGACTCACGGCCCTCGACGAAGGCAGCCCCCAGTCGTTCAAGGTGCGGGCGTACGAGAACGCAATCGGAGCCATCGAGGGCGCCGGCACGGACGTGACAACCATGTCGAAAGCCGAGCTGACCGCCATGAAGGGCATCGGAGGGTCGACGGCCGACAAGATCCTCGAGTTCGTCGCCACTGGGAAGGTCAAGAAGCTGGAGTCCCTGCGTGGGGCCTATCCGCCGGCCTTCGTGGAACTGACTCGCATCCCCGGACTCGGTCCCAAGACTCTGAAGGTCATCCGCGCCGAGCTGGGTGTACAGGACCTGGAGGGTCTCAGAGCCGCCATCGACGGCCAGAGGCTCCGGGAGCTCCCCGGCCTGGGCAAGACCTCGGAGGAGAAGATCGCCCGCGCCATCGAGCGGCTCGGACTGCACGGGAAAGATCGGCGCACGCCGATCGTCGAGGCCCTGCCTTTGGCGACGACTATGGCCGCCGAACTGGAGACCCTGGAGGGCGTGACCGACGTGATGCATTGCGGCAGCCTCCGCCGGTTCTCTGACACCATTGGAGACATCGACATCGTGGTTGCCACAACCGACTCCCAGCCGGTGATGGACTTCGTCGCCGGACACCGGCTCACCACGGAAGTCGTCGGCCATGGCGAGACCAAGACTTCGATCCTCACCCGGGGTGGGCTCCAGATCGACGTGCGCGCCGTCGCCCCTGAGCATTTCGGCTCCGCCATCCTCTACTTCACCGGCTCCAAGGCGCACAACATCGCCCTACGCCAACGGGCGATCGACCGCGGTTGGCTCCTCAACGAGTACGGGTTGTTGGACGGCGACCGCACGGTGGCCTCCCGAACGGAAGAGGAGATCTACGCCGCCCTGGACCTGCCCTGGATCCCCCCTCCGCTCCGGGAAGCAACCGGAGAAATTGATGCCGCCGCTCAGGGCCTTCCGGAACTCGTCGAGCTGGCCGACATACGAGGCGACCTCCACTACCACACCGACCTCTCCGGGGACGGTCGGTCGACGCTGGAGCAGATGGTGAAGGCGGCGGTCGAGCGGGGATACGAATACGTTGCCGTCACCGATCACGGCGAGGATCTGGCCATCAACGGCTCTACCCGCGATGAGATGCTCGCCCACCGTGACCGGATACGCGACATGGAACAGAAGCACGGCATCCGGCTCTACTTCGGATGCGAGTTGAACATCGGCGCCAACGGGTCGCTCGACTATGACGCCGAGTTCCGGGCCATGTTCGAGTTCTGCGTGGCTTCGATCCACTCTCACTTCGACCTCGATGCCGAGGCGCAGACCGTCCGAATCCTCACGGCTATCTCCGATCCCGCCGTGACGGCGATCGGCCACTTGACGGGGCGATACATCGGCCGGCGCCCGGGCATCGAACTGGATGTGGACTCGGTTTTGGAGGGCCTGGCCACCACCGGAGTGGCACTCGAGGTCAACGGCGCCCTCGACCGCCTCGACGCCACCGCCGAGGTCATTCGCCACGCCGTCCGGCGCGACGTGACGCTCACGATCTCCACGGACAGCCATCACACCAACGAGTTGGGTCGGATGGCATACGGGGTGGAATGGGCTCGCCGCGGTTGGGCGCCGCGGGCATCCGTCGCCAACACGATGCCTCTGACCGAGTTCGAGGCGTGGGCCGCCCGTCGCCAGTGATGACTGTGTGGGGGTTCTCCCCCAACACCCCGACGGGTGCTCGTCGACCCATTCTCGCGCACGGATTGCACGCTCTGGCGTGCAATCCGTGC
>DATABS010000011.1:0-56670 GCA_036259475.1 Acidimicrobiia bacterium
ATGGGCTAGCACCTTTCGGAATCGGGCTTCGACGTCGAGATCTGGGACGAGGATCGCATCCAACGCGAACGACTCGGCGGCCTGCTCGGCGTCGCCGCCGGTTCCGATCGCCCACCCCGCATGCTGGTGGCCCGCCGGGCCACCACATCGCCGCACCTCGCCCTCGTCGGCAAGGGGATCGTCTTCGACTCGGGGGGACTCTCGATCAAGACCGCCGAGGGAATGGAGACGATGAAATCGGACATGGCGGGATCGGCGGCAGTCGTTTCGGCCGCCGCCACGATCGGCCGGCAGCAGCCCGACCTCGCCGTGAGCGTCTTCGTGCCGCTCACCGACAATATGTCCGGGGGATCGGCGCTCAAACCGGGCGACATCCTCCGGGCGCGCAACGGCAAGACAATCGAAGTGCTCAACACCGACGCCGAAGGGCGCCTCGTGCTCGCCGACGCCCTCTCGCTGGCCGCCGAGGCGCGACCCGACCTGATCGTCGACGTCGCCACCCTGACCGGCGCCTCGCGGGTCGCCCTCGGCGAACACATCGCGGCAGCCTTCACATCGACCGATCAAGCTCGCCAGCACTTAGAAGCGGCGGCCGAGGCGGGAGGAGAAAGGATATGGCCGATGCCGCTTCCCTCTGACTATCGCCGGCTCATCGACTCGACCGTGGCCGACATGAAGAACACCGGGGGCCGCTACGGCGGTGCAATCGCGGCCGCCATGCTCCTTTCGGAGTTCGTGGACGACGTCCCCTGGGCCCACCTGGACATCGCCGGCCCGTCCTGGTTCCGCGATGACAGTCCACTCGGTCCCAAGGGTGCCAGCGGATTCGGCGTCCGCACCCTCATCTCACTCGCCGACCGTCTGGCACGAATCTGAGGGGTCCGTGGCATTAGCCTTGTGACGATGCGGACCCGGTTCCTCGTCGGTATCACGGTCACCGACCTCGCCGCTCTGGCCGTGGCCATGGTGGCGGGTTCGGTGATCGTGTTCGGGACGCCGGCGGTCTGGGACGCCCGCATCGACCTACGCCACTCTCTGTGGCCGCTTCTTGGGGTGATGGCGGCCGGGGCGCTCATCATGTGCCTCGCCACGGCCTCGATGTCAGGCCACGGCGTTCCCCGTCCGACCTACGGGCGCCTCCTGATGATCGTCACGGGCACATTCCTGCTCACCACCACGGCCTCTTTCATGGTGCGCACCCTGCCCTACTCGCGCTCGTACGTGCCTGTCGTGCTCGGTGTGTGGGCGGCGCTCGGAGCCGCCCACCGCTACTTGCGACGCCGGCGTCCCTGGACGGAGCGTTTCGTGGTCATCACGTCTGACAAGAACCTCGCCGACGAATTGCGCGAGAGCCCGCACGTCGAGATCGTTTCGGTGATCGACCCTCAAACTGACGGAGAACTCGAACCCATCGCCGCCGGCTGCGCGGTGGCGGTGGACCTGCGTTCGGCCCTATCGGCCAAAGTGGCCCAGTTCGTCTCGTCGTGCGATCTCGCCGGGTTCAACGTTCGGGCCCTCGCCTCGGTGTACCAGGAGCACCTTCGTCGGGTACCTCTCGTCCACCTCAACGAAGGGTGGGAGATCTCGACGCCGCTACGCAGTGCCCAACCGTGGCTGCCGGGCAAGCATCTGATCGACAGTGTCATAACTCTCGCCACGGCGCCTCTATGGGTGACGATCGGGGCGGGAGTGTGGGCGTTCGTCAAACTCACCTCACCGGGGCCGGCGATCTTCCGTCAACGGAGGATCGGTCGAGGCGGTGAGCCGTTCACGATGTACAAGTTCCGCACCATGGCGCTCGATGCGGAGGAGTTGGGACCCCGCTTCGCCTCGGAAGACGACGTTCGCTTCATCCGGGGAGGCACCTTCCTGCGGCGGAGCCGGCTGGACGAAATCCCCCAGCTGTTCAACGTTCTCCGAGGGGAAATGAGCCTCGTCGGACCTCGCGCCGAGCAGGTGCCCTTCGTGCGCCAGTTTCGCAAACGCATCCCCTTCTACGACCTCCGTCATCTGGTTCGTCCCGGCATCACCGGATGGGCTCAAGTGAACTACGGCTATGCCGATGATGCAGCGGACACCATCGAGAAGCTCTCATACGATCTGTACTACATCCAGCACATGTCACCGGCCCTCGATCTCCAGGTCCTCTGGAAGAGCATCTGGACGGTGTTGACGGGCGCCGGGGCTCGGTGACCGAGACCGTTCCCGTCGGAGTCCCCCGGGGGCTGCGCGCCCCCGGCACGACCACCATGGTCGTCGGGGGGCTGGCCGGCGCCATCCTCGCCTACATCTTCCAGGCGGTCGGCGGCCGGGTGCTGGGCGACGAAGGCTTCGCTCCCATCGCCGCCATCTGGACGGCATTCTTCATCGTCGCCTCGATCCTGTTGGTGCCGCTCGAGCAGTACGTGACCCGCGAGACCAGCCGCGGACGGGCCATCGCCGACGACCTGCGGGTGATCGGCTGGGTGATGACGCTGGGCGTCGTTGCCGGGAGTGCCTACGTCTACCTGACGCTCGACTCCGACATATTCGGAGGAAATCCCGTCTATATCGCCGTGATGGCGCTGCTCATGATCGGATACACGATCCTCTTCACGGCCAAAGGGGTCCTGGCAGGTAACCGCCGCTTCGCCGACGTTGGTTGGGTTCTCTCGCTCGAAGGCGTCTTCCGGCTGCTGGCCGGAGTCGCGATTCTCCTTTACGTGGCCGAGGCGGCGGCTCTGGCGTGGGCCATGGTGTTCGCCCCTCTTGCCGCCTTGCTTCTCCGATTCTGGCGCCACGACCGCTCGGTGGGGACGGTCGAGCCGGTGGGGGCTCGCCGGTTCCTCGGTGCCTACATCGGAGGCAGCTCAGCCTCCCAGCTGCTGCTCGCCGGCGCACCGCTCGGAGTGTCCGCCCTCGGTGGAGGTGCCGGCCTCTTCTCCGTGATCTTCGTCACCTTCACCCTCTACCGCGCCCCGCTCACCCTGATCTATTCACTCCAGTCGCGGATCCTTCCCTATCTCGTTGCGATGGGGGAAGAAGGCGATCATGCCGGGCTCCGCCGCATCGCCCTGGGAGTGCTGACCGTCGGGGGAGTGCTGACCTTGCTCGGGGCGCTGGTCGGCTGGCTGGTCGGCCCGGAGGTCGTGGCTCTCCTCTTCAGCGAGGAGTTCACTCCGGCGCGCCGGGTGGCGCTGCTCGCAGCCGGCGGCGTCATGGCGGCTTCCACCGCTCAGATCGGTGGTCAGGTGCTGGTGGCTCGTGCCCGCACTGGTTCGCTGGCGGTGGTGTGGATCATCGGACTGGTCGTGGCGATCGGCGTGATGCTCGCCGTGAGCGGAGCACCCGACATCCGGGTGGCAACCGGCTTCGCCGTCGGCGAGATAGCCGCCCTCCTGGCAGTGGGATTCCTGATCACCCGTTCGTGACGAGGTAGTTGTCTCCGGTTCGGCCTACTCCCCGACACGGGTAATAGGTTCCAAGTGGCAGGTGGTACGTCGCGGACCTGGCATGTATGGCCGGGGTCTGAGACCACGAACCGGGTAATAGACGGTCCGCTGTGAAGACCGGTCAGGTAGCCGACGGTGAGCTACTACGACCTACCACTTACCACTTACTACCCGCACTCACCTTTGCGGTCGCGAGGTCCCTCCGTGCAGTCTCCGGTGTTCTTCCCGGAGGCCGGGGGGGAAGCGGCGCTGGAGGGGCACCGGCACCATCGGCACCCGGTCTGCGACATGCATCACGCCGTCCTCGATTCTGAGGAGATCGCTCCTCAGCAGCACCGGAAGCCACGTCGGCAGCGGCATCGACCGCTCTTCGGTTGCCGCCCGGATGAGGCGGAGAAGCTCGGTGACGGCTCCTCGTCCGATCGCCGCCACCCAGAAGCGGCGGACGTACGGATCGTCCGGGGCGAATCCGGTCTCGACCGACTGCAGTCGGGTCGGGAGGCGAGGACGGGCTCGAGCTGTGGGGCGAACCGTCGCCTCCGGAGCTGACGCAGCAGCGTTGCGCTCTGAGGGAGGACGAGCATGGTCTCCGGAGGCGGCGGCTCTCATACCGCCAGTTCTACCCACTAACGTTATAGAACGTCAACCACTCTGAACCGATATTTTTCGCGTTCAGTCGTCGTCATCGGCATCGCCGCCGTTGCCCCCACCGTTGCCGTTGCCGTTGCCGTTGCCGTTATCGGGAGGCTCCGTCCCAACGGCGGCCGTCACGGTGACTCCGTAGGCGACTTCGGCTCCCGGCTCCGGATCGGTGGCCAGGATGACACCTACCTGGTCCGGGTTGTCGACTGGCTGGTCGACCCGCGCCAGGTTGACCAGGACTCCGGTCTCCTCTTCGAAGGCACGCAGAGTCTCGAGCGCTTGCTCGAAGCCCTGTCCGACCAGATCGGGGAGCTGGCCGATGGGTGGCTCGCCGTTGGAGACGTAGATCGCCACGCCGGTGCCGACGTCGACTTCGGCACCGGCACCTATGGATTGGGCGAACACCTGGCCCTCCGGCTCGATCGAGGGCTGCTCGCTGACCGTGACGTTGAGGTCGGCGTCCTCGAGACGGGCAATGGCGGATCCAACGTCGAGACCGACAACCAACGGAACCGTCGTCTTGGGCGGCGTCAGGAACTCGTCCATGCCCGGGGGCTCCGGCGGGAACTCCGACTCGGGGATGCCCTCCGTGACGATGCTCATGAACTCGGCCCAGATCGGGGCCGGAACCGACCCGCCGAAGACTCGGCTGTAGGTCTCGCCGTTGATGACCACGTTCTCGAGGGGTTGCTGTTTCGCCTCGTAGCCCACCCATACTGCCGTCGAGTACTCCGGCGTGAACCCGACGTACCAGGCGTCGCGGAACGACTGGTGGGTGCCGGTCTTGCCCGCCTGAGGGCGGCCGATGTTGGCTCGGGGCGCCGTTCCCGATGAGGTAGGGACATCTCGTAATGGCCGCAGCGCCGTTGCCGCCACCCGCTCATCCAGCACGCGTTGCTGGTCGACCTGGTGCTCGTAGATGACGTTGCCCTCGGAGTCGAGGATGCGGGAGATGAGGAACGGCTCCGCCAGGAGTCCCTGGGTGGCGAAGGTCGAGTAGGCGGAGGCCATCTCCAGGGTGGACACCTCCGACGTCCCCAGAACCAGCGACGGTACGGGAGTGAGGGGCGAACGGATACCCATCCGGTGCGCCACCTCGACGATCTTCTCCGCTCCCACATTCTCGTGGAGGGCAACCTGGGCGAACACCGTGTTGAGCGATGACGATGTCGCCTGGTCCAGCGTCACGAACCCACTGACGCCGGCCCCGCCCACCCGCCATTCATTACCCCGTTCCGAGCATACGGAGGGGCATTCGAAGGTTTGGGGGCTGGAGGCGTTGAATCGATGACCTAGCGTCACTCCATTCTCGAGAGCCGCTACCAGGCCGAACGGCTTGAAAGCCGAGCCGGGATTGCGGCGACCCTGGACGGCGAGGTCGAACTGGGTGAACTCGAAGTCGAGGCCGCTGGCCATCACCTTCACCGCCCCAGTCTGGTTCTCGATCATCGTCAGGGCGCCGGTGGGGGCACACGAATGGCTCTCGGCGTAACCCTCGAGGAACTCGGGATCCTCCTCGGGGAAGATCTCGATGCACGCCGCCAAGTTCTCTTCGCCGGGCAGGGGCGGCATCCATTCCCGGAGGATGCGGTTGGCTTCCTCCTGAAGCCGCAGGTCGACCACAGTCTCGATACGCAAGCCGCCGCCTCCCTCACAGGTGGTGTCGTCCGCCGGACAGCCGAAAATCGCCTGCTTGCGCTCGACGTTGGTGGCACCGAGCATCTCGAACTGGGGATCATTGAGAAGCTGGCGTTTGACCTCCGCCACGACGTGGTCGGCCTCTCCCACGAACGGAATGTGGGGGATGACTCCGAGTGGCTCGTCCTTGGACTGCTCCGCTTCTTCTTCGGTGATCCACTCCTTTTCGGCCATCAGATCGATGACCTGGTCGCGCCGTCCCAGCACCTCTTCGGGACGCCGTCGGGGATCGTAGAACGTCGGATTGCGGACCAACACGGCCATGCTGGCGGCTTCGGAGACAGTCAGGTCGTTCAGACCCTTGCCGAAGAACTCGAGGGCGGCGGCCTTGACCCCGTAGGCGCTGGCCCCGAAATACACGGAGTTCAGGTAGTACTCGAGAATCTGTGTCTTGGGAAAGCGCCGCTCGAGTTCGGCGGACACGAACGCCTCGGTGACCTTGCGCCTGAGCGAGATCTCGTCGCCCACGAACACTTGCTTGACGACCTGCTGGGTGATGGTCGACCCACCACGCAGGTCACCCGAGATGGAGTCTGCGGCGGCGGAGGCGATGGCCTCGAAGTCGATGCCCTCGTGTTCGAAGAAATCGGCGTCCTCCGCGGCCAGGACGGCGTGAACCACCGTCTCAGGTATGTCGGGATAACGGACAGGCTGAGAATTGCGGCCGTCGTGTAGCTCGGCAAGCAACGTGTCGTCGGCGGCGAACACCCGACTCACCTGGGATAGGTCGGGAAGGCTCAGCTCCATGCTCTCGGCATCGGGCACCCACTCGTTCTGCAGCTCTTCGAAGGTGCCGAATGCAGCGTTGGTCCCCATGAAGCCGAAGAGCCCGATCCAGGTGGATGCCAGAACGGCGATCGACAGCAGGGTGGCGAGCGCGCCGAACCAGCGGCCGCGCCGCTCCCGAGCTTCGACTTGGTGGATGAGAGCTTTCCTGCTCATGCGGCATATCCAACGTTGCCTGGACGCGGCCGGTTCCATCGACCGCGCGGCCCGGTGACGTCCGTGGAATACGATGGCACCGGAACCCACGACAGGATACCGTGACGGAGCCCCATAGCCGTAGAACCTCGAGCGACATCGAGATAGCCGTCGTCTACGACCGGCCGCCCGCATCCGAGGCGATCGGTTCACCGGGGCACTACCCGTACACCCGGGGCCCGTATCCGACCATGTACCGGGGTCGCCCGTGGACCATGCGCCAGTACGCCGGATTCGGCACCGCCGAGGAGACCAACCGTCGCTTCCAGGCGCTCTTGGAGGCCGGCCAGACCGGTCTCTCGGTTGCCTTCGATCTACCGACCCAGATGGGTCTCGACTCGGACCACGAGCTGGCGGTTGGTGAGGTGGGCAAGGTGGGAGTGGCGATCGACACCCTGGATGACATGCGCCGCCTCTTCGACGGGATTCCCCTCGACGAAGTGTCAACGTCCATGACGATCAACGCCACCGCGCCGATCCTCCTTCTCCTGTACCAGTTGGTCGCCGAGGAGCAAGGAGCCGACCCCAAGGCGATCCGGGGCACGGTGCAGAACGACATCCTCAAGGAGTACGTCGCTCGGGGAACCTACATCTATCCGCCGACTCCGTCGATGCGGCTTGTCACAGACCTGCTCGGATACGCCGCCGCCGAGGCTCCCGAATGGAACACGATCTCCATATCGGGCTATCACATCCGCGAAGCCGGAGCGACGGCCGCTCAGGAACTGGCGTTCACGATCGCCAATGGAATCGCCTACGTGAGGGCGGCGATGGATGCCGGCATGGCGGTGGATGCGTTCGCTCCTCGTCTTTCATTCTTCTGGAACGGTCACAACCACTTCTTCGAGGAGATCGCCAAGTACCGGGCGGCTCGGAGGATGTGGGCCCGGCTCATGCGTGACTCGATCGGCACCGCCGACCCGGCGTCGCAGAAGATGCGCTTCCATACCCAGACCGCCGGTTCCACTCTGACCGCCCAGCAGCCACTCAACAACGTGGTGCGGACGACGGTCCAGGCCCTGGCGGCCGCGCTCGGCGGCACGCAGTCGCTTCATACAAACTCCTACGACGAAGCCTTGGGCCTGCCGACCGAGGAATCCGCCCGCCTGGCACTTCGTACCCAGCAGATCCTGGCCCACGAGTCGGGGATCACCGACACCGTCGACCCGTTCGGCGGCAGCTACTTCATGGAGGCACTGACCGACGATCTCGAGGCGGCCGCCCAGGAGCTCTTCGACCGGGTCGAGGAGTTGGGGGGTGCCGTCGAGGCGATCGAGGCCGGCTTCATGCAGTCACAGATCGAGGAGGCGGCCTATCAGGAGGCCCGTCGCCAGGCCAGTGGGGAATCGGTGGTGGTGGGCGTCAACCGTTTCGCCGACGACGGCGCCGACCCGATCGAGGTGCTCCGCGTCGATCCCGCCCTGGAACGCGGCCAGATCGACCGCCTCGTGGAATGGCGCCGTGCGCGTCGGCCGGTCGACGACCACCTCGAGGGGATCGCCGAAGCCGCCCGGGGTGATGCCAACCTCCTGCCGCTGATGAAAGACGCCCTGGCCGCAGGAGCCACCGTCGGCGAGGTCTCCGACGCCCTGCGGTCCGTGTTCGGCACCTATCGCTGATCCCGTTCTCGCGCGACATTCCGGGCGAATTCGCCGGGAATGTCGTGCGAAAACCGGGCGCAGTACCCTCTCGGGACGTGACCTCTACCGAACGCCCCCAACCCCATTTCCTCGTCATCGGCGGAGGCCCCGCCGGCACCAGTTTCGCCACGACGGCAGCCGCCCGCGGGGCGAAGGTCACAGTCATCGAAAAGGACATCATCGGCGGTGGCGCCCACCTCCTGGACTGCATCCCGTCCAAGACCATGACGGCCTCGGCGATCCGCGTCTCCGTCTTGCGCGACGCGGTCAAGCTCGGGCTCTCGATCGACCCGACTTCGGTTGACATCACCCAACTCGCCGCACGGATAAAGGCAATCACCGGTGACATCAACAAGACGCTGGTCGAAATGCTGGAGTCCCAGTCGGTGGAGCTGATACGCGGGGAGGGTTCCCTCGTCGACGCACACGCTGCCCGGGTGGAGACTGAGGGAGGAGAGAGGCGAATAGCTTTCGACACCGCTCTCATCTCGACCGGGTCGGTTCCCCGAGTGCCGGCTTGGGCCCCCGTCGACGGCAAGCGGGTGCTGACGACACGCGACGCGTACGACCTGCCCGAGGTGCCTGAGCATCTGATAGTGATCGGCTCCGGAGTGACCGGAGTGGAATTCGTCCACATCTTCCAGTCCCTGGGATCGCAGGTCACCCTGGTGGTGTCTCGCCAGCAGATACTCCCGCACCGCGACTTCGAGGTGGCGGCCGTGTTGGAAGAGGACTTCCTCGACCGGGGCGTCAAGCTGCTCATCGGGGCGCGGGCGGAGGGTATCGACGTGAACGGGGACGAAGTGGTGGTCAGATGCGACGACGGGCGGGTGGTGCGGGGGACACATGCCCTGCTGGCTATCGGATCGGTGCCCCTCACCGAGAACCTGGGCCTCGACAGCGCCGGCGTGGAAACGGACGGCGGGTACGTAACCGTCGACGAGACTCAGCGGACATCGGTCCCGCACATCTACGCCGCCGGGGACTGCACCGGCCAGATGCCGCTCTCTTCGGTGGCCGAAATGCAAGGCCGAAAGATCGCCCTGCATGCATTGGGAATCCCGACGACGCCTCTCGACTACGACAAGGTCGCCCAGGCGGTTTTCACTGAACCCGAAATCGCCTCGGTCGGTCTGGAAGAAGTGATGGCGGCGGCCGAAGGTCGGAAGGTGCGGACGACCAAGGTGCCCTTCACGGCCAACGAGCGAGGCGTACTACAGGGCTTCACCCGGGGATTCGTCAAGCTGACGTCCGACCCCGCCACCGGAGTGGTCCTGGGCGGCACGATCGTAGGACACCGGGCGTCGGAGCTGATCGCCGCCGTCGCCCTGGCGGTGAATGCGCGGGTGACCGTCTCCCAGCTGGTCGACACGTTGCTGGTCCACCCGTCGATGACGGAGGCGATCACCGACGCCGCCGAATAGCTTTCGGGATCCTGTTGGCTGCGTCCCCCGGCTGCCATCGTTCCAAGAGGTCAGTCGGCAGCCGACCAGCCGACCAGCCGCTCGACTTCGATAACGATCCATGGGCCAAGGGAGTGCCGGGCGTAGGGCGGATACCGATCGACCAGGGCATCACGCGCGCCTCGGGGCTCCGGCTCCTCGATCGAGGCGACACCTGACGCCCGAACCCACCACAGTTCGTCCCAGTCGTCGGCGTAGTGATGGGCGAGCACCGTCACGCGGGGATCACGATGGATGTTGTCGAGGCGGCGGAGCGAACGCGTCGCCTTGGGCTTCTGATCGACTGCCGACACCAGTCGCCATTCGCCGAGGGCGGAGAACGTGAAGGGCACCTGATGGGGGGATCCGTCCGGGTCGATGGTGGCAAGCACCGCCACCGGCTGGGAGATGAGCCGGGACCAGGCCGTATCCGGCGTCACTTGACGACGGCGATGACCGCCCCATTGGCGACCGTGTCGCCCGGCTGAACCCGCAGGTCGATCACGGCGCCGCCGGTGGGCGACTTGACCTCGTTCTCCATCTTCATCGCTTCCAGGACGCAGATGGGGTCCCCCGCTTCGACCGTGTCACCGGCTTTTACGTGGATCTTGACGATCGTGCCCTGCATCGGAGCCGTGACCACCCCGTCGGTGGACACCGGCTGCGACCCTTCCAGCTTGGGAGGGCGTCGCCGCACCTGTCCGCCCGCCGCCGGCGGCTCAGGCGCCCAGAACGTCACCCCGAAACGGCGGCCACCGATCTCAACGGTGAGCGACCGTTCCTGGAGCTCTTCATCGGTCGGCAGCGCCGGCGGGGCATCCGGCGACTCCTCTCCCAGCTCGACCGATTCCTCCAACCACCTGGTGTGATGTTTTCCGGCGAGGAAATCGGGATGAGATAGAACGGAGAGATGAGCCGGGATCGTCGTGTGGACCCCTTTGACCACGAACTCCGACAACGCTCGCTTCCCCCTGGCGATGGCGTGATCCCGATCAACTCCCCACACGACGAGTTTTGCCATCAGGTTGTCGTAGTACTGGCTGACGCGGGTCTGGGAGGTGATCCAGCCGTCGACCCGAACCCAGGGTCCGGCCGGCTCCCGCCATTCGACTATCTGACCCGGGGTGGGGATGAAGCCCTGGTACGGGTTCTCGGCGTTGATCCGGAACTCGATGGCGTGGCCTTCGGGCTTGATATCAGACAGCTCCAACTCTTCGCCGGCGGCGATCCGGAGTTGCCACTCGACGAGATCGAGCCCGGTGACCATTTCGGTGACCGTGTGCTCCACCTGCAGCCGGGTGTTCATCTCGAGGAAGTAGACCTCGCCGCTGCGGTCGGCAAGGAACTCGACGGTGCCGGCGTTGACGTACCCGCATGAGCGTCCTGCCGCCAAAGCGGCCTTGGCGAGAGACTCCCGCTGTTCGGCGGTGAAGCCGGGGGAGGGAGTCTCCTCGATGAGCTTCTGATGGCGGCGTTGAACCGAACAGTCCCGTTCACCCAAAAACAGGCCATTGCCGTGAGTATCGAAGAGAATTTGAGCCTCGACGTGGCGCGGTGCCTCGAGGTACTTCTCCACGTACACCTCGGGATTGCCGAAGTAGGCGTCGGCCTCCCGCCGGGCGCCCTCGAAAGCAGCCACCAGTTCGTCGTTGGAGCGAACGACCCGCATACCCTTGCCGCCGCCCCCGTGGGCGGCCTTGATGGCGATCGGATATCCGTATTCCTCGGCCAGGCCCCGGACCGACTCCACGTCGCCGACCGGCTCGGTGATACCGGGCACTGCCACGACTCCTTCGGTCTCGGCCGTCCGCCGGGAGGTGATTTTGTCGCCCATCAGTTCGATGGCGTTGGCCGGCGGACCCACCCAAACCAGACCGGCCTTCTCGACGGCGCGGGCAAAGCCGGCGTTTTCGGAGAGGAATCCGTACCCGGGATGGACTGCGTCGGCGTGGGCTTCCTGACCGACCCGCAGGATGGCGTTCTGGTTGAGGTACGACTCGGCGGCGGGGGCGGGGCCGATGTTCCAGGCCTCGTCGGCCAGGGCGACATGGAGGGCGTCGCGGTCGAGTTCCGAGTAGACGGCGATCGTGTGAATCCCCATGTCCCGAGCCGTCCGAATCACCCGCACGGCGATCTCCCCCCGGTTCGCGATCAAAAGTCGCTGGATACGGGTCATCGCGACTCACCGGTACTAGGTCGTGAGTGGTAGGTGGTAGGTCGCATCGCTCGCCACAGGACTTCTTCTTGACAGGGGGGTTCCATTGGAAGGAGAGGCATGGTAGGTGGTTCTGTGTGCAGGACTTCAGGAAGCTGCAGGTATGGCACGACAGCGTCGATCTTGCGGCTGACATCTATGACGCGACTCGACTCTTGCCTAGGTCCGAGCAGTTTGGTTTGCGGGCACAGTTGAGGTCGGCGTCGGTCTCGATCTCGTCGAATATTGCTGAGGGTTGTGGTCGACCGACCCGTCGAGACATGGCGCGATTCCTTGGAATCGGGATCGGTTCGGCGTGTGAGGTGCAGGCCCAGCTCTACATACTTCGACGTGTTGAGATGCTGGAAGATTCGGTGGTTGACGTACTCCTCGTCAAAACCGACACGCTGAAGAAGCGTCTGATTTCCCTCTACCAACGGGTCAACGCCACGCGAGGGCCGATCCCAGAGGAGGCGCTTTCGACCGACGATGTCACCCACCACTCGCTACCTACCACCTAATACCACCGGGACGAGAGGACCGTGGATCCTCGGCGCCTCCCTCACAGCGGGATGTTGCCGTGCTTTTTTTGGGGCAACGTGGTCCGTTTGGTTCGGAGCATCCGGAGGGCGCGGACCAGCTTCACCCTCGTTTCTCGGGGCTCGATCACGTCGTCCACCAAGCCCAGCTCAGCCGCCCGATACGGGTTGTTGAATCGAGCCTCGTAGTCGGCGATCAGCTCGGCGCGCTTGGCCTCCACGTCCGCGGCTTCGCTCAGCTCTCGACGGAAGATCACGTTGACCGCACCTTGGGCACCCATCACCGCGATCTCGGCCGAAGGCCAGGCAAAGACGAGATCTGCACCCACTCCTCGGGCGTTCATCACCAGATATGCCCCGCCGTAGGCCTTGCGCGTGATGACCGTGACACGGGGCACTGTCGCCTCGCAATAGGCGTAGAGCAGTTTGGCGCCGTGGCGGATGATGCCGCCATGCTCCTGGCTGACGCCGGGCAGGAAGCCGGGTACGTCGACGAAGGTCACGAGCGGGATGTTGAAGGCGTCGCAGAACCGAACGAATCGGGCCCCCTTTTCGGAGGCGGTTATGTCCAGTGTGCCGGCGAGAGCGGCCGGCTGGTTGCCGATCACCCCCACCGAGTGGCCGTCGAGACGGGCGAACCCGACGACGATGTTGGGAGCCCACGCCTCGTGCACCTGGAAGAACTCGCCGTCGTCTACCACCGCCTCGATCACGTCCACCATGTCGTATGGCTGATTGGCCGAGTCAGGGATGATGGCGTCCAGCGAGTCGTCGATCCGATCGGGGCTGTCGGAGGGAGCGAAGTAGGGCGGGAGCTCCAGATTGTTCTGCGGCACGAACGACAGCAGGTAACGCACGGCCTCGAGGGCGTCCTTGCCGGTGGGGAATACGAAATGGGTCACTCCCGAAGTGGAAGCGTGGGCTGTGGCGCCTCCCAGATCCTCCATCGTCACCTCCTCACCGGTGACCGTCTTTATGACATCGGGACCGGTGATGAACATGTGGCTCGTCTTGTCCACCTGGACGATGAAGTCGGTGATCGCCGGCGAATAGACCGCCCCGCCGGCGCACGGTCCCATGATCACCGAGATCTGGGGGATCACACCCGAGACCCGTACGTTGCGTTCGAAGATCCGCCCGTAGCCGTCGAGCGACGAGACACCCTCCTGGATGCGGGCGCCCCCCGAGTCTTTCAGCCCGATGACCGGCGCCCCGACTTCCAGGGCCATGTCCATCAGCTTGCAGATCTTGTCGGCGACCGCCTGCCCGAGACTGCCTCCGAACACCGTGAAGTCCTCGGCGTACACGAAGACGGTCCGCCCATCGATCGTCCCGTATCCGGTGACGACGGCGTCTCCCAGTAGGCGCTTGTCCTCGATCCCGAAACCGGTGGCCTGGTGACGGACGAAAAGGTCGACTTCGTTGAACGATCCCTTGTCGAGGAGAGTGTCGATACGCTCGCGGGCAGTCAGCTTGCCCTGTTCGTGCTGCCGGTCGATCGCCCGTTGACTACCGGCGTGCAGGCCCTCGTCGCGCAGTTTGCGGAGTTGTTCGATACGCGCTTCGGTTTCCATGTCAGACTTGGACTCTCCGGGAGGCGATGTGGATACACCATATTCCTTGCTGGTGGCCGAAGAGGTGGTATCCACCCAGGACCTCGCTCGCGAGCTGATGCGACCCTCACGGCCGGCCGTCGTCGTCGCCCATCGCCAGACCGGCGGCCGCGGCCGCTCCGGCTCACCCTGGCAGACCGCGCCCCGGGCGGTGGCAGTCTCGGTCGGATTCAGGTCCGACTGGCAATCGCCCTACCGGACACTCCTCCCGCTGGTGGCCGGGGTGGCGGCTCGCAGGGTGCTGGGAGAATCAGTGTGGCTCAAGTGGCCCAATGATCTGCTGGTCGACGACTCCAAGGCGGGGGGGATCCTGGTGGAGGCTGCCGGCGAGCAGATCGTGGCCGGAATGGGTGTCAACCTCTACTGGCCCGACCCGCCGGCCGGCGTGGGGGCTTTAGATGCCCGCGATCCCGGTTCTGATCGAGGGCCGCAGCTCGCCACCGGTTGGGCCGATGAGCTGCTGACGCTCATGCGTACCGGGGCCGATCGGTGGCCCCGTGATGAGTACCTGGAAGCATGCGTGACCCTCGGCACTCAAATCAGCTGGGACCCAAACGGCCGGGGAAGGGCAGTCGACGTCGCACCTGACGGCTCACTCGAGGTCGTGACGGCCGAGGGTCACCGTATCTCGCTCACCGCCGGAGCCGTCCGTCATGTCAGACCGTCGCCGGGCTGAGTGCTGACCAATCGGCTCCGGGACTTCCGGCCCCGGGACTCAGAAACCCGTCTCGATCCTCTCGGCCACCGGCAGCGTCTGCAGGAAGAACTGCAGTAGGCGCTGCTCGGCATCGGCCGCGGCGTCGCCGTGATAGGTATCCGCTTCGATGTTGAGGAAGCCGTGTCCCGCCCCCTCGTAGAGAAGCCACTGTCCGGCGTCGTTCCGGCTCTGAGCCTCATCGACCGTGGCGACATCGATGAGGTCGTCCTCTGCCCCGTAGAGGCCGAGCACCGGCACCGGCATCCTGTCGAGGAGGTCGCCGACCCTGATCTCCCGTTCATCGTCGCCGGCCAACGGCGTGTAACACACGGCCACCGAGCGCACCCACGGGCGGTTGGCGGCCATCGCCAGGGCAAAGCGACCTCCCACATCCAAGCCGAGCATCCCCACGGCGGCGGCGTACGTCCAGGTCACATCATCACTCGCCAGGAACTCTCGTACCTCGTCCAGATCGGTCATCGCCCGGCGATCCGAGAGGCTGTGGTAGTCGTGAATCGGATCTCCCGAACGGTCCCTGTACATGTCGATCGTCAAGGCGGCCAAACCATGTCGGGCGAACGCCCGGCACAAATCCTTCTCGAAGGACGTCAAGCCGTCGATGTCGGGCACGATCACGACCACGGGAAAGCGTCCTGCCCGGTCGGGACGTGCTAGATACCCGGGCCGGTATCCGGCCCCGACGGGGACGGCGTATCGCCCGTACATGATCGGGTAGTTGCCCTCGTGCTCGAGGACTGCCACGTCTTCCTCCTGGCTGGTATGGGTGTGGCCGGAGGTTAACCCACTCCTGGCTCGGCGCCTTCCACATGCCCCGATGAGGCCGTGAACCCGTGTTAGCCTTCCGGCGTCTGATTGCCATGTCCAGGCACTCTTCACCTCCTCGATCCCGGTCGCGCCGTGGCCTGCCTCGCTGGCTCAAAGTCACGGTCCTCTCGCTTCTGATCGTTGCCAACCTGGCGGCGGCCGGAGTCTGGTGGACGCTGCGTTCCACCGAGCAGGCCTTTCGCACCAATGCCGACCTCCTCGAAGATGTGGTTCCCGAGCTGGCCTCGCGGCCGACCGCATCCAGCGAGCCGCTCTACTTCCTCGTGATCGGAAGCGACAGCCGGGAGGGAGTGGACGTCTCCGATTTCGGCGATTTCGCCGGCGCCCGTGGCGACGTGGTGATGATCTCCCGGCTCGACCGGGAGACCGGCCGGGGCCAGATCCTCAGCATCCCCCGCGACACGCTCGTGCCGATCGAAGGGCATGGCGAGGACAAGATCAACGCCGCCTACGCCTACGGAGGCGCCCCGCTGATGGTGAAGACGGTGCGGTCGGCCTTCGACGTGCCGATCCACCACTACGTCGAGATCGATTTCGTGGGCTTCCAGTCGCTTGTCGACGAGTTGGGAGGAGTCGAGATGACCTTCACCAATGCCGCCCGCGACGCCAAGTCGCATCTCGATGTCCCGGCTGGGAGCGTGACACTCGACGGATACCAGGCTCTCGCCTACGCCCGCAGCCGAAGCTACCAGGAGCTCCAGGGCGACAGCTGGCGGAGCGTGGACGCCAACGACCTCGGCCGCACCGAGCGCCAACAGGCGCTCGTGATGGCCATCCTCGGCCGGCTCAAGCGGCCATCCACGCTCACCGAAGCCGGTGACATAGTGGCCTCGATAGCCCAGCACATGACCGTGGACGCGTCACTGGCCGACTCCTCCCTGATCGAATTGGCCTTCTCGTTGCGAGGCTTGGATGCCACGGATCTGGAGACCGCCACGATTCCGACCGTAGGGGAGACGCGCAATGGCGCCTCAGTGCAGGTGCTCGACCAACCCGCCGCCGACGCGATGCTCGTCTCGTTTAGGACGGGCGACCCCCTGGAAGAAGAAGCTCTCGAAGCTATCGTCGCGGTTGACGTATTGAACGGGAATGGGGTGACCGGGAGCGCTTCGCAGTGGGCTGCTCGCCTGCGTGAGGTCGGCTACCGCGTCAATCAGGTCGACGATGCCGGGGAGCGACGAGACACCACCGTGGTGGTGGTCGAAGCCGACCGGGCCGACGCCGCTCCCGACTTGATCGCCGATCTGGGATTCGGCAACGTCGAAGTAGGGGCGGTGCCCCGAGGAGTGGATGCGGTAGTGATACTGGGAGAAGATGCCGGCCAGCCGGTCTCGTGAAGGAGCACAGAGATGAAAAACATCGCGGTGATCGGCGCCGGCTATGTCGGCCTCGTGACCGGGGCGGGCCTGGCCCATCTCGGTCATCGTGTCCGTCTGGGTGAGCGCGAACCCGTGCGGGTGGCGGCCCTGCAGTCCGGCGAGGTGCCCATCTACGAAGAGGGACTGGGCGGGCTGCTCGACGCCGGACGCGCCTCCGGACAGATCAGCTTCCACACCTCCAACCATGAGGCCGTCGAGGAAGCCGAATTCGTATTCCTGTGCCTCCCCACCCCCCAGGGTCGAGACGGCCGCGCCGATCTGACGTTTGTCGAAGGGGCCATCGACGAGCTCGCCACCGCCGTGCCCGCCGATGCGATCTTCGTGATCAAGTCGACCGTCCCCCCCGGCTCTGTGAGCCGTTTCGCCAAGCGTCTGGCGGACCGGGGGAGCACGGCGACCATCGTCTCCCACCCTGAGTTCCTCCGCGAAGGCCGAGCGGTGAGCGACTTCCTGGCTCCGGATCGCATCGTCGTCGGCTCCTACACTCCCGAGGCGGCCGAGCGGGTGCGGTCCCTCTACGGGCCCGAGGTGGCGGCAGTGGTGACCGATCCGACGTCGGCGGAGATGATCAAGTACGCCTCCAATTCCTATCTCGCCGCCCGGCTGACGTTCGTCAACGCCTTGGCGAACCTATGCGAGGCAGTCGGGGCCGACATCGTCGACGTGATCGACGGGATGGGCCGCGACCACCGGATCGGGCCCCATTTCCTCCAGCCGGGCCCCGGTTACGGCGGTTCGTGTTTCCCCAAGGACACGGAAGCTCTGATAGGCGTGGCAGAGGACGCCGGGTACGACTTCAAGCTGCTCAAGTCTGTCATCGAGGCCGATGCGATGCAGCGCAACCGGGTGGTCGACAAGATCCGCCAGGCAGCGGGGGGTGGTCTCCGGGGCCGGCGGGTGGCGATGTGGGGCCTCGCTTTCAAGGCAGGGACCGACGACGTCCGGGAGTCACCGGCGCTCCGTGTCGCCCGTCTTCTGCTGGCCGAAGGAGCCGAGGTCGTTGCCTACGACCCCGAAGCCCGCTCCGACGAGATCGGCTCGGCGGAGTCGGCCCTGGAGGCGGCCCGAGGGGCCGATGTCCTGGTGGTGCTGACGGAGTGGCCGGAGTTCAGCGAGATCGACCTGGCCCAGGTGCGTAAGCTGATGCGCGGCCATCGGGTGGTCGATGCTCGCAACCTCCTGCTGCCCTCGAAGGTGCGGGCGGCGGGCTTCGACTACGTCGGCATGGGCCGTCCCTTGGCCTAGCTGCGCCTGTTCTTTGGACGCCCGGGACCGCTCCCGACGTTCATCGGACGGTGACGCTCGGTTTCCGGGCGCACCGTCCGAAGAAGACGTGAGGCGTTCGCCGCGTCCGAAGCATCGACTAGCGGAAGAGGTCCTCTTCCGGTGGCCGGACCACATCTTCGATGACCGAGCCCCGACGTTCGGGGACGCCGATGCCCCGGATCAGGACGGCGCAGATCCCGGAGGCCTTGCCCATCACCAGGTCGGCGGCGGCTGCCATCTCGTCCGCCACGTTCACCTCCGTGACGTCCAGTACCCGGCCGTAGGAGTCGGTCGTCCCTCGCAGGTCCTCGATGGGCGCCATACCGGCGACTCCGATAGCCACGTCCACCAGGCCCCGGCGCCATGGACGCCCGAAAGTGTCGCTTATCACCACCGCGGGACGGACACCCACCACGGCGCCGATGCGATCACGGATCCTCCGCGCCGAGCGGTCCGGATCCTCCGGCAACAAAACCGCCGTTGCCGCTGCCGTGTTGGAGCGGTCGACACCGGCGTTGGCGCAGATGAACCCGTGGCGTGTCTCGGCGATGACTAGATCACCCCGGCGGCGGACCACCCGCACGGACTGGTCCTCCACGACTGCCCGGTGGGCATCGACCCCGTCGTCCCCCAGTTCGACGAGCGCCCCTTCGGCTTTGGAGACCACCTTGTGGGTGACCACGACCACATCTCCGTCCGACGGCCCCAGGGGATGGAGCGCGGAGGCGAGGAGACCCGCCAGGTCGTCGCCCGGCCGTATCTCGCCGATGCCTTCGATGGGCTCGATCGACAGTGTCATCTGCCAAGCAGCTTGGCGGCCAGGTCGGTGGCGGCCGCACCATCGCTGATCCGGGTCGGGAGGACACGCAGCTGCACCTCCCCGACATCCAGTTCCACGTCGGATTCGTCCATCGTGTCGATGACCAGTTCGTCGAGTAACCCGGGATAGGCCGCCACGATCCCGGCCGTGCCGGCCGGGAGGCCGAGGCCCTGCATCACGTTGTCGGCGGGTCCTTTGAGGGGCCGTCCGCCGAACAGGGGACTCACCCCCACCACCCGCTTGGCGGAGCCGACGGCGTCGGCCACGCCCTCAACCGCCAGGATCGGCCAGATGGAAAGTGGCGGGTTGGAGGGTCCGATCACGACCACGTCCGCGTCCTGGATCGCCGCGATTACCCCGGGGGCGGGAGCCGCCGACTCGACCCCCGAAAACCGGATGTCGTCGACGGGCGGCCGGTGCTGGCGGTCCACGAAGTAGCTCTGGAACGGCAGCCAGCCCTCGCCGGGAACGTGTACCTCGGTGCGGATCGGCTCGTCGGTGACGGGCAGAATCGAAGCACGGAGGCCGAACACGGCCGATTGAGCTGTGGTCACTTGGCTCAAGGTCCACCCGGCATGGAGGCGCGCCTGCCGGAAGAGACTGGTGGCGAGATCCCGGTCTCCGATCCGGAACCAGGTGTCGATGGGGAACTTCTCGAGAACCGACATGACCGCGTTGCTGTCGTCCGCCAGTCCCCAACCGGCCGCCCCTTCGAGGCCGGCCAGGGTGTAGATCACGGTGTCGATGTCGGGGGAGACGTGCACGCCGTAGATCAGGTCATCGTCTCCTACGTTGACGATGGCCGTCAGTTCGACGTCGTCGAGCGCGGTGAGCCCCCGCAACATGCGAGCACCCCCGACCCCGCCCGACAGCGCTGCGACCTTCACGCCGTCTCCTCCACTAGCCGGATGCCACCGAGATGGGATCTTGACGGTCGTCCCACCCGATTGTCGCGAAGAGATTGCCATATTCCCCGGTCACGTTCCACAATGACCGACCGAATGAATCCCGTCCCTCCGGACAACGCCGACGTCGCCGCGGTCGAAGAAGTCGATGAACGCCAACCTGAGGCGGTCTCGGTCGTCGCCGCCGTCACCGTCGTGTCGGGTGTCGATCCCCAAAAGACGCTCGACGCGGTGGCATCCCAGGATTACTCGCCCACCTCGGTGCGCCTGATCGGCGCGCACCACGAGGGGGCACCGGCGGGGGTGGTCCTCAACGAGGATGTCGCGGCGATGGTGGCGGGACTCGACGCCTCCGTCGAGTACGTCTGGGTCCTCCACGGAGACGCCGAGCCCCGGCCGGACGCGCTGAGGGCGCTAGTAAACGAAGCGGAGCGCTTCGAGGCTTCGCTCGCCGGCTCAAAGCTTCTCGTCGGAGGCACGCTCGACACCCTGGAAAGCGTTGGCTCGGCCACCGACGTCTTCGGTGAGCCTTACAGCGGGCTCGACGAAGGTGAGGTGGATCTGGAGCAGTACGACGTCGTCCGAGACGTCGCCTTCGTCTCTTCGGTCTCGCTGCTCGTCCGGCGAGATCTGCTTCGCGGTCTGCGCGGCCTCGATTCGGACCTGGCGCCCGTGGCATCTGGTCTCGACCTGAGCCAGCGGGTTCGGATCGCCGGCGGACGGGTGATCGTCGTTCCGTCATCGGAGGTCTTCCATCAGCGCAGGTGCGGCCGGGGGGACGGCGGATGGCGAGAGCAGTCGGGCCGGCTGCGGGCGATGTTGAAGGCTTACCGGCCGGTGACCCTGCTCTGGATGGTCCCCTTCGCCCTCGCCACCGGTCTCCTCGACTCCCTAGCCAGTCTGCTGTTGGGACGCTGGCGGCTCGCCCCGCGCTATTTCCTGACGTGGGGCTGGAACGTGGGCCACCTGCCCTCCACCGTCGCGGCCCGCCGAACGCTCGCCCGGGTACGCCAGGTGGGTGACGAGGAGTTGTTCCGCTATCAAGTGAGAGGTTCTGTCCGTCTCCGCCAGGTCGGCTCCGAGCTTTCGGACCGACTGCTCACGATGTTCGACGAGGACAGCACGGTCAGCCGCCGCGCGACCGAGGTGTGGAACTCCGCGTCGACATGGGGGATCCTCGCTGCCCTGATCGTGGTGCTGATAGGTGTTCGGACCATCTTCCTCGGGGGTCTACCAGTCGTCGGATATGCCCTGCCGTTCGGTGACCCGGTGACCTCCCTTGTTCGGTTCGCCGGAGGCTGGAATGCGGCCGGCTTGGGCACCAGCGCCGCGGTCCATCCTTCCACCGGACCAACCGCCCTCCTCAACCTGTTGATGCTCGACAATCCAGAGCCGGCCCGATCGTTGCTGACACTGGTAGCGTTTTCGCTCGGCGTTGTCGGGATCGGCCGCCTGGCGGCCCGCCTCGACATCGGCGGGCCCGGCGCCTACTTGGGTGGGATCGCCGCCATGTTCGGGTTGCCGGCCACGACGCTGGCCACGGAGGGGCGCTGGACGGCTCTCATCGGGATCGGTTTGCTTCCGTGGGCGATGGCCGCGGTCGTTGGTCCCCGCCCGGTTACCCGTCGGCACTATCTCGGGTCCGTGGGCTGGGCGATGGTGGCCCTGGCCGCGGTGACGTGCTTCGTACCAGCCCTCGCAGTCGTACCGCTGCTGTTCGCGCTGGCAGTTGCTGCCATCGGTCGGTTCCCGTCCCGGCCCCTGATTGCGTCGATTGCCACCCTCGGCGCCCTGGTGGGTGTGCCGTATCTACTGTCGAGAGGCCCGGCGCTACTCGACGGCTTGCCGTTCCAAGTTTCCGGCCACCCCCTATCCGTCCTGGTCCTTGCGGTAACGGTGTTGCTGGCGATGGTGGCCGGGTCGTGGCGGGCGGGGGCGGTGGCTGGTGTGATGATCTTCGGCGGGCTGACTCTCGCCCGGGTAGTGGGTCCCGACGTCCAGGAGGCGTTGCTGGCGGTCGCGGCGGTGGGTGTGGGACTGGCGCTGGGGGCGGCACTTCGGCCCCGGCCGACGCGAACCACCGCGTCATGGGCGGCGGCCGTTGCCGGGGGAGTGGTCTTGCTGATCTCCTTGGCCGGGGTGGGCGGAGGGCGAGCCGGGCTTCCTCCCGACGCCTGGGAACATGGCCTGCAGTTCATGACCGTCGACGCGGAAGGAGTGGAGCGGGCTCTGCTCATCTCTCCCGAACCGGACCGGCTACCGGGCGAGTCCCGTCCCGGCCCGGGTTTCTGGTACCGCCTGATCGACACGACCGGACCGACGATCGACCAGATGGTCCTGGGTCCCCCGGACGAGGGCGACGTTGCCCTGCAGGCGGCGATCGAGGAAATCGCAACCGGCGCCACGCTGGAACCGGGCCAGGTCCTCGCACCGTTCGCCGTCAGGTGGCTGGTTTCCTTGGAAGAATCCGCCGAGCTCGTGTCGCCGGTGCTCGACGCACAACTGGACCTCAACTCGTTCCCCTTCGTCGAGGATCTGCTCGTCTATGAGAACACAGCAGTCCGCCCGGTCGCTGTCACAGATCAGGGCGTCCCGTGGCGGCGGGAGGGCACGGGATTCGCCGGCACTCCGACGGATCAACGGGTTCGCCTCGCCATCGCCGGCAACGAACGGTGGGAACCGGACTGGCAGCAGGAGGACTGGGCCGGCACCGTCGATGGCGGACAGGGGGGAACCGCCTACTCCCGTCTCTCGGCCGATCGGGTCACGGTGCTCGCAGGCGTCGTGATCGTCCTGGCCGGCCTGGTGCTCGGTGTGTGGGGAAGGAGCGGTCGCCGATGAAGGTCTTCGGTCTTCTCGTTGTGGCGGCCCTGGCGGCAGCGACTCTGGTAGTGCCCGAGCCCGCCGCGCCGGTGCCACACGCCCCCGACCCGCGGGCTCCGGCACCGTATGCCGTCTGCCCGTTGGGTGAGGCGGCGGGACGCACAACGGCCTTTCCGGTGGTTGGAGGCCCGGCTGGGCAGCTCGACGCCAACGTGTTCTCCGGGGGAGAGGTGGTCGCAACCGAGGCCGTCACGGTGGAGGGATCCGGCACGGCCGTGCTCGAGCTCGCGGACGTGACCGGTCTGGCGAGAGCCCCTGTCCTCTTCGGGCTCGACGAACCCTCCCGGGCAATCGAAACCATCGTGACCGGAGACGGAATGGCGGCGTCGTCGTGCGGTCCGGGATCCCCCGACCCCCAGGTGGTCCTGGGAGGAACCACGACCGAGGGTCATGCCTACACCGTGGTGCTCACCAATCCATTCGCCGGTTCCGCCACGGTCGATGTGCTGGCGGCGAGCGAAGTCGGCACCGAGTCGGAGCCGGCTCTAGAGGGCATCGTCGTTCCGCCACGTTCTGTGGTGCCCGTCGACCTTCATTCGCTTCTGCCCGGGAGACAGCTCATATCTGCGGCGGTGATCACCAACCAGGGCCAGATCGCCGTAGGAGCCCTGCATGGATCAGGCGAGGACATCTCGGCAATGGGAGGTGCCGGCCCCTCGCTCGACTGGTACGCGCCTGTGCCCGGGCTAGAGGGCGTCTCGGTTACGCTCGTCCTATATGCCCCCGGCACAGCCGAGGTGCCGTTCCAGCTCGATGTGTACGCGCCCGAGGACGTCTTCGAGGCGGCCCACGAGGATGTGATTCCCGCCCGCGGTCAGATAGCCGTGCCCCTTGCCGATCTGTTGGAGGGTCCCGGCGCCATCCGGGTTGTCTCGGCAGGGCCTGTCGTCGCAGCTCTCCGTCTGGAGCGCGAGACCGGCAATGCCGTCGTACCCGGCGTGCCCGTGCCCGGACCGGCCTGGTTGCTTCCGGGTGCGGGACGGCTGGGAGCCGCTCAGATCCTTGTGTTCAACCCGGGCCAGGTGGCGGTCTCCGCCCGGCTCCTTGCCGGCTCGGGCGGCGAGGTAGAGACCTTCGACGTGCCCGCCTCCACGATGGTCGCCGTGACACTGCCCGAACGTCCGGTGGGCGCCCGGGTGGAGGGCGACGGAGACCTGGTCGTGACGTGGGTAACGGCGGGCGAGGGGGGTCTGGCCGGCGACTCTGCCCAGCCGGCAGGATGATCGACCGTCTGATCCTGGTCGTGGCATTGGCGGCGGCGGTGGCGGTCGTCGTCTGGGGACTGCGCCGTCGACCGCCAGTCGGACGACGGTCGGTCAACAGGTCGGGGCTCCCCGCCGGGGTGTACCTCCTCACCTCTGACGGCTGTGACACCTGTGATCGGGCGCGCTCGAAGCTCATCGGACTCGGAGTGGCACACACCGAGCTCAGTTGGCAGAACAACCCCGCAGTGTTCGAGCGCCTGGGTATCGATGCCGTCCCCTCGGTACTGCAGATCGACTCCACCGGATCCGGAACGTGGTGGCGGGGTGGTGTCCCCCGCCGTCCTTTCCGCCTCCCATAGCCAAAACGATCTTGCCCCGAGGATGAAAGCCAGGCAGGCCGTCCGTGCCCGAAGAGGACGGCGAGAGGTCCATTCGGGACATTGCCAGGCGGCGGCGGCTTGCTCGGTTAGCCTTCCGCCATGCTTTCCAGATGCGCCCGTTGCGGCACTCCGGCTGCCACTTTCATGTCCTTCGACTACGCCGAACGGGCCGTGTGGCTCGAGGATCTGTCGGCGAGTTCCGGCGAGCCGGGTCACCGTCTGTGCGTCGACCACGCCGACCGGCTCACCCCTCCGATGGGCTGGACCCTCACCGATCGACGGTCGGTGACACCCCTGTTCGCCTTCGACGTGGCCTGACGCCCGGAGGGGGGAGAAATTGGGCCTCGACCGGGACCTCCTCGATGCGGTTCGTGATCTGGACGATCACGAGTTGCGCCGCTTGCTCATCCTCGCCCGCGCCCAGCTCGAGCGGTCGGGGACCCTTTCACCCGACGACAACGTCTCGGTGAGTCTCCGCCGTCAGGCAGTGAAGTGCGGCAAGGAGTCCTGTACTCGTTGCCCGCACGGCCCGTACTGGTATGCCTACTGGACCGAGGACGGCCGCCGGCGCAGCCGCTACATCGGCCGCCTCCTCGAGGAGGAATGAACCCGGCGGATCAGTCGCACCTGTAGATAAACCCGTGCGGTTGATTAGACTTGGTGTCCCCGTTTCAACCCGAGGCTCTCATGGACTGCCCCCAATGTCGCGCCCAGGATGTGATCGAGATCAAGCATCGGCTGCCCGACGGCACAGAGGTGCATTTCTTCTCATGCCACCGGTGCGAGGAGAAGTGGTGGGACCGTGACGGCAACCAGGTGGATCTCGGTCAGATCCTCGAGATAGTCCGCAACAGCGAGCGGTGAGGCTCGCCTCGACGATACGGGGAAGGTGGTGGGGACCCGCCTTCCTCCTGGCGGGGATGTCGCTCGTCGTCCTGGCGGTCCTCAACCCGCCGCTCATCCTCAGCTCCACCACCCCGACGGGCGGCGACATGGGCGCCCATGTCCTAGGACCGGCCTATCTACGAGACGTCTTGCTACCCCAAGGTCGGATCCTCGGTTGGTCCCAGTCGTGGTTCGCCGGGTTCCCGATGTTCTACTTCTATTTTCCGCTCCCTTCGCTCGTCATCGTTTTCCTCGACTTCTTCATCCCATACGGCGTTGCGTTCAAGGTCGTCACGGTGCTCGGGCTCATCGGCACCCCTCCGGCGGCCTACTACCTGGCCCGTTCGCTGAACCTCGGTCGGCTCGTCTCGGCGGTGGCGGCGGCCGCCGGGGTCGTGTTCGTGTTCATGGAGAGCTACACCATCTACGGGGCCAACGTCGCCTCCACCCTCGCCGGTGAGTTCTCGTTTTCGTGGTCGTTCGCCTTCTCGCTCGTCTACCTCGGTCACTTGATCCGGGGCGTGCGGGACGACCGGCGCCACTTGATCTGGGCTGCCGTGTTCCTCGCTCTGACGGCTCTCTGCCACATCATCACCACGATCGTCATCGTCTTGGCCTCGATACCGATCCTGTTCTGGAAACGGGGCACCCAGACAGTGCTCGTGTGGCTCGGCGGGTTCTCCATCGCTGCCTTCTGGGCCCTGCCTCTGATGGCCCGTATGGGATACACCTCCGATATGGCGTGGACGCCGCTCACCCGCATCGACGAACTGCTGCCCGCCGAGGTGTGGCTGTTGCTGCCCCTGGCCGTGGCCGGCGCCATCCTGATGGCTCGCCGGACGCCCCGCGTGATACCGGTGGCCACGTTCACGCTGCTCCCGGTGATCTACTTCCCACTTCCGAACCTGCTCAACTCGACGTTCCCCGACGTCTTCAGCGAGCCGCGCTGGAAGCTTTGGAACGGACGCCTGCTCCCGTACTGGTATTTCGGCGTCGCCTTCCTGGCCGCCATCGCCCTCGGCTTCATCGCCCGGTGGGTCATCCGCCAGCTGCCTGCCACCGCCTCGATGTGGTGGTCCCGGGGCCTGCTGGCGCTGGCCGGTGGGACGGCAGTGTTCCTCGCCGTCACCAACCCCGACGCGCCGGGATGGCTACCGGTGGTCATCGGAGCGATCGTCTTGGCGCTTCTCGGCCTGTCCCTTCTGTATGCCGGCCCGGTGAAGATCCGGTCCCTGATCGCCACGACAGCCGTGGGAGTGGTGACTCTCGGGGCGCTCGCCGGCGTGTCATTCGTCGACGGCTGGGCGAAATGGAACTACGAGGGCTATGAGGGCAAGGGGCCCTGGCCGGAGTACCAGGGCCTGATGCAGACCCTGGCCACCCTCCCGCCTGGGCGGGTCTTGTGGGAGCCGGACAGCGGTGATGATGGTCTCAACAAGTACGGCACGCCCATGTCACCGATGCTGATCCCGTATTGGACTGGCCCCGAACATCCGTCGATGGAAGGTCTTTACTTCGAGTCGAGCCTCACGACCCCGTTCCATTTCATCCTCGCCGGAGAGGTGGCAGTCAATCCCTCCAATCCGGTTCCCGGTCTGACATATCACAACATGTGCTCGGGGCCGGAGGAAGACCTCGACTGTGACATCCGGCGGGGAGTGGAGCACATGGAGCTGTACGGAGTTCGCTACTACGTCGCCTACAACCCCGAGGCGGCCGCCGCGGCCGAAGCTCATCCCGACCTGGAGTTCGTGGCCGAAGCGGCTCCTTTCCGTATCTATGACCTGGGTCCGCCGGAGCTGGTCGTTCCTGCCACCCATCAGCCGGCGGTGTACGCCGCGCCCGACGGGGGCGTCTCCGACAAGGTCCTGGGTCTGGTGGGGGCCGGCTCCAGCGGACCGACCTTCAACGATGTCGCCTTCGAGTGGTACGACGACCTGGACCTGATCGACCGGTGGGTCACGGCCGCCGGACCCGACTCCTGGCCCCGAATCGAGAGCATCGAAGAGCTGCCCGACCACGCCCTCTCCGGCGTATCCGCCGACGCCGTCTCGGACGTGATCGTCGAAGATCACCGGATCAGCTTCAGAACCAGCGCTGTGGGAGTCCCCCACCTCGTCAAGGTGTCTTACTTCCCCAACTGGGAGGCGGAGGGAGCGGAGGGGCCGTTCCACGCCGCGCCGTCGTTGATGGTGGTGGTCCCAACCGACCAGGAAGTGGTGCTCGAGTTCAGCCGTCAGCTCCCTGAGTGGATCGGTCTCGCCTTGACTGCCGTGGGAGTTGTGGGGTTGGCGGGTGTGGTGGTCAGCCGCTGGCGTCGAGAACCCGGCGGATCGTCCACAGCCCCATGAGTGTTCGCGGCACCCGTTTGAGAAGTGACCGGGCGGGACGGATCTCCTCCACGACCACCGGCACCTCACGAATCCGGTAGCCGCGCCTCTCCGCTCGGAGTACCAGCTCAGTGTCGAACAAGTCCTGGCGGCTGATCACGTCTGGCACCACATCGCGGACCAGCTCGTGGCGAAACGCCTTCATCCCATGGGTGTCGGAGACCGCCGAACGGAACATCGTCGTCAGTATCAAGTTGAAGACGCCGGTCGCGACCCGACGTAGCAGAGGTCGGCGATCCTCCGAGTCCGGATCCCGCTTGGAGGCGATCACAACATCGGCCGTGTCTCCCAGGTCGAGGACTCGACGCAGGAAAGACGCCGAGAAGTAGTCGATGTCGAAGTTCACGATCCACTCGCCATCGGCCAGTAGAAAGCCCTCATACATGGCCGCCCCGTAGTCGGCCCGGGCGAGAGAATGGACCTCGATCGGGGCCTCGCCGGCCACGGAGCGAGCGATCGCGGCACTGCCGTCGATTGAACCGTTCTCCATGATGAGGATGCGGTAGTCGAGTTCGCTGCGGTCCAGTTCGGCGATCAGGCGGGGGAGTCCCACCGGGAGGAACGAGGCCTCGTTGTATACCGGGATCACGATGGAGAAGGTCGGCACCGGCGGCAGTGTATGCCCGGGTCTCTCCGGCCGTTACGCCGGCGCCGTCCCCCGCCCGTGGCGCGCGGCCTAGGAAGATTGGGATGCGGTGGTCTCGTAGACTGGGCCCGACCAAAGGGAGTCCCCATCGACCTGAGTTCCATCTTCAAGGCCTACGACGTGCGCGGACGGACTGACGCCGCTCTCACGCCGGATGCCGCCCGCGCGATCGGCGCCGCCTTCGCCGAGTTTGTCGACTCGTCTCGCGTCGCGGTCGGCCGCGACTGCCGGGCTTCCTCGCCAGGACTGAGCGAGGCGTTCATCGACGGGGTCCTCTCCCGGGGCACCGACGTGGTGGACCTCGGTGAAGTGGCAACCGACACGGTCTACTACATATCGGGTGCCCGCCAGATGCCGGGGGCGATGATCACGGCATCCCACAATCCGCCCGCCTACAACGGGATCAAGCTGTGTCGGGCGGGAGCGGCTCCCATCGGGGCCGAATCCGGCCTCGTCGAGATCCGCCGTCTGGCTGAAAGTGGAATTGAGCCCGTCGAAGATCAGGGTTCGGTATCGACCTTCGATCCAGTGCCGGGGTACGTGGAGCATCTGCTGTCGATCGTCGATCTGGACTCATTCCGTCCCCTGCAGGTGGGAGTGGACGGCGGGAACGGCATGGCCGGCGTGGTCGTCGAGACGGTGTTCGACCGCATCCCGCCCAACCTCACCGGCCTCTACCTCGAACCGGATGGCTCCTTCCCCAATCATCCCGCCGACCCGATCGATCCTGCCAACCTGGTGGATCTGATCGACCTGGTGCGGCGGGAAGGGCTCGACCTGGGTGTAGCATTCGATGGGGACGCCGACCGCGCCTTCTTCGTCGATGACACAGGCGCCCCGCTGTCTGGCTCGGCGACCACCGCTCTGGTCGCCCGCTGGTTCCTAGCCCGCAACCCGGGGGCCACGATCGTCCACAACCTGATTACGTCACGGGCCGTACCCGAGACGATCCTCGCCCATGGGGGTAAGCCCGTTCGGACTCGAGTGGGCCACTCGTACATCAAGCAAGTCATGGCCGAAACCGGTGCCGTATTCGGAGGCGAGCATTCGGGCCATTACTACTTCGCCGACAACTTCAGGGCCGATTCCGGGATGCTCGCCATGCTGGTCTTGATCCAGGTCATGTCCGAGGACGGCCGTCGCCTGTCTGAGATCCGAGCCGATGTCGAGCCGTATGCCGCTTCGGGTGAGATCAACCTCACCGTCGAGGATCAGGCCGGGGCGGTGGAAGAGGTGGCCAAACGGTTCGCCGACGCCGACATCGACCGGCTCGACGGGCTGACGGTGTCTTGGGAGGACCGCTGGTTCAACCTCCGTCCCTCCAACACCGAGCCGCTGCTCCGGCTCAACGTCGAGGCGCCGGACGAATCAGCGGTCAGGCGCCTGGTGAGCGAAGTACGCCAGACGATCCAGGGAGCATCATGATCGATCCCGAGCTCCGTGCGCTTCTCGTCTGTCCGGTGGACCACGGCGAGCTCAGAGACGACGAGGCCGCCTCCAGGCTGGAATGCACCGTGTGCGGTCGCCGCTATCCCGTCGAGGACGGCATCCCCGTGATGCTGGTGGACAAGGCCGAGACAAAGACGGACTGAGCGCTCGGCCGGATTTCCGTCTCCGATATCAGGGAGCGTTGGTGCCTTCCCGGCCATAGTCGTCGTCGAGTCGGACGACATCCATCAGCTGAGGGGTAGAGACCTCGATCAGCTCGGTATCGACGACGGCCTCGAAGCGGTGGACGAGCCCCGGCGGGATGTGGGCCGAATCGCCCTGGTCCAGGATCCGGGTGGTCACGCTGTCCTCGTCGGCGCCGCTGTGCAGACGCAGCTTTCCTTTCACGATCAGGATCGACTCGTCCTTCTCCTCATGGACCTGGAGAGACAGGCGCTGACCGCCGTTGATACGTATCACCTTGCCGACGTACTGGTCGGTCTCGGCCCATATCTCCTCGGAGCCCCAGGGCTTGGAGACATGCCGGGAAGAGTTCGTCACGATCCTCGCTTTCGACAATGATTGGGGATCACAGGATAGGCCCGGGCCGGTATAGGGCCAGGCCGTTCGGTTCCCGAAGCGACCCGAGAGGCACCATGAACTACGACATCGCAGAACCGTCCCTGGCCGAATCCGGCGCCAGGCGGGTGGCCTGGGCGGGTCGCCGGATGGAGGTCCTGGAGACCATCCGAGCCCGCTTTCGCGAGGAGAAGCCCCTGGACGGTCACGTGGTGGCCGCCTGTCTCCACGTCACCGCCGAGACCGCCAACCTGATGCTCGCGCTGCGGGACGGAGGTGCCGAGCCGATCCTCTGTGCCTCCAATCCTTTGTCGACCCAGGACGATGTCGCCGCCGCCCTGGTGGCGGAAGGCATCTCGGTGTTCGCCATCCGGGGCGAAGATCCGGACACATACTACAAGCACATTCACGCCGTCCTCGATCACGCCCCCGGCGTGACGATGGACGACGGCGCCGACCTGGCGACGATCCTCCATACCGAGCGGCGAGACATCGAAGTGATCGGCTCCACGGAGGAGACGACCACCGGGGTGATTCGACTGCGGGCCATGGCGGCCGACGGGACCCTGCGGGTTCCGGTGGTGGCGGTCAACGACTCCGCCACCAAGCATCTGTTCGACAACCACTACGGCACCGGCCAGTCGTCGCTCGACGGGATCATCCGCGCCTCCAACGTCCTGCTCGCCGGTCAGACGATGGTCGTGGTCGGATACGGCGATTGCGGCCGCGGAGTGGCGGCCCGGGCCGACGGACTAGGGGCCAAGGTGGTCGTGGTCGAAGTCGATCCGATCCGCGCCCTGGAAGCGGCCATGGATGGATTCCGTGTCCTGACGGCAGACGAGGCGGCGGCCGAGGGCGACATCTTCATCACCGTCACCGGGAACAAGCACGTATTGCGTCAGCGCCATTTCGAGCGGATGAAGGACGGGGTGATCCTGGCCAACGCGGGACACTTCGACATCGAGCTGGACCTTGACGCCCTGAGGCTCATGGCGAAGGAGGAACGCCCGGTACGTGACAACCTCGACGAGTTCGAGCTCGAGGACGGCCGCCGGATCCTGTTGGCGGCCGAGGGGCGCCTCGTCAACCTGGGGGCGGCCGAAGGTCACCCCGCCGACGTGATGGACATGTCGTTCACCAACCAGGCGCTCGCCGCCGAGTGGCTCATCCGGAACGAGGGCCAGCTCGAGCCGGGGATCTACACCCTTCCCGCGGAGATCGACCGCGAGGTGGCGTCGATCAAGCTCGCCCGGCTGGGCGGCGGACTCGAGCAACTCACCGACGAGCAGCGGGATTATCTGGCCGGCTGGCAGGAAGGCACCTGAACCGACACACGAGTCGAACGCCGAGACACCGAGGCCGCCAAGGACGTGTCCCGGGGGTGCCGTAGGTTGGGCTCGCATGATCTGCCTCGCCTGCAACAGCCTGGGGCCATCCACCCTGTGCGAAACATGCGCTCACCTGCTGCGTCCCGCCCCCGAGCAGTTCATCGCCGGGGTGGGAGTGGTCAGGTCTGCCTACCTCCATCGCGATCCGGCACGTCTTCTCGTTCACCATCTGAAGTACCGAGGTGTGGTGGCGTCGGGGTGGAGACTGGCTGAGGCCATGGCCGCGCTCGTCCCTGGCGACGTCGCTCTGGTCCCGGTGCCCAGGGTGGGTTGGCGCAGGGTCCGGTATGGCATCGACCCCGCCATCGAACTGGCAACCGCACTGTCGCGAATCACCGGGAGTCCGGTCCGGGCGGCCCTGTCTGCCCCGCTGTGGGGAAAGCCGCGGGCCGGAGGCACTCATGGTTTCGCTCCCCGGTTCCGG
This sequence comes from Acidimicrobiia bacterium, assembly GCA_036259475.1. Lineage (GTDB taxonomy): Bacteria > Actinomycetota > Acidimicrobiia > Spongiisociales > ZC4RG35 > ZC4RG17. The sequence goes on from DATABS010000011.1 coordinate 32,302, forward strand.
CTTCGCCGGCCACCAGCGGAACCGGTGGTCCTGATCGACGACGTGATCACCACCGGCACCACGCTGGCGGTGGCCGCCCGGCTCTTGCCCGGCGTCGTTGGGGCCGTGACCGCCACCACCTCGACCGGTCACAGAGTGGACCGATCGACCTAGACAGTGATCAGGGCGACCGTCCCCGGAGGGACTAGTCTCCGCGGGGCCGCCGAAGAATGAGCAGGGTCTTGGAGATAGTCGTTCACGCCCGGAACACCGGGCTATCGGAGGGGGATCGTGCCGAAGCCGAACAGCGGTTCTCCCACGCCGCCAGGGTCTTCGATCAGGCGGTCGACCAGATAGACGTCGAAATCGCCGAAGCGGCGAGTCCCCGCCAGTCCGACGATCGCTTCCGTGTGGAGGTGACGGCCGCCGTGGCGGGGCGAGTAGTACGGATCGAGGCCTCCGCCGGTTCCATCACCTCGGCGCTCGACGATGCCTCTCAGCGGCTTACCCGTCAGTTGAGGCGGCTCAAGGAGCGCCTCATCGACCGGAACCGCCGGGTCGAAGAGTCGATCCCCGACGAGCGCCCCGACGAGACCGAGGAGATCGTTCGGGTCAAGCAATTCGTGATGAAGCCGATGACTATAGAGGAAGCCGTTCTCCAGATGGACATGCTCGGCCATTCTTTCTTCTTCTTTTACAACGCCGACACCGATCGTCACAGCGTCCTCTACGAGCGCCGTGACGGTCGTCTCGGCCTGATCGAGCCTTCCTGAAAGTGGGCCCCGATGAGCACCCGATGAGCAACCTATGAGCACCGTCCTGATCGTCGACGATGCCGAACTGTTTCGCGCCGCACTCGCCTCGGCGGTCAAGGAGGCCGGATTCGAGGTCGTCGCCACCGCCGCCGACGCCATGTCGGCCATTCGGCTCGCCAAGGAGCACCAACCCGACCTGGTACTCCTCGATGTGCTCATGCCCGGCATGTCGGGCCTCGAGGTCGTGTCGAGCATCATGAATGAAGCCCCCAAGACGGCTGTTGTGCTGCTCACCTCGTCCGAATCGAGCGAGGACCTGCTGGCCGCCGTCAAGGCAGGGGCCCGCGGCTACCTCACCAAGGACACTCCGCTCGAACGGCTCGTCGCGGCGCTGAGAGAGGTGGAGAGTGGGGGCGCCGCCACCTCCCCGGCGATGGAGGCCAAGCTCTTCGAGATCGTCGGGCGGCTTCTCCGCACCCGTGACGTGGCGGCTTCCCGCCGTCCCGCCCTGACCGGCCGGGAGATCGAGATATTGCGGGAGGTGGCCGACGGTCACACATCCCGCCAGATCTCCGACAAGCTCTACATCTCGGAGAACACGGTCAAGAACCACATCCGCAACGTCCTCGACAAGACGGGCCTCGGCTCCCGCCACGACGCCGTTCTCTACGCAATCCGCGAAGGCATCATCGATCCCTGACGGTCAGCCGTCCACCGGTACTAGGTCGTAAGTGGTAGGTGGTAGGTACCTGACCGTCGAGACCAAAGGCCTTCTGAGACCACGAACCGCGGCAGGGCGGATCAGTCATGAAGAGCGGTCAGCTGTTCATCGGGTCAGAGACCTACTACCCACCACCTTCCACTTAGTACCCGACGCGCGGGGGCCTAGGGCTACACGACGCCGTCCGGTACAATCCGAGCCAATGTCCCTCTTTTCCAAGCTCCTCAATATGGGCGAGGGGCGGAACCTCAAGACCTTCGAAGGGATCGTCGTCGCCGTCAACGACCTCGAACCCGAGTTTGAAAGCCTCGACGACGACGCTCTAGCCGCCAAGACGGTCGAGTTCCGTGAGCGTCTGGCCAACGGTGCCGCTCTCGACGACATCCAGGTGGAGGCCTTCGCCACCGTGCGGGAGACGGCCAAGCGCGTCCTGGGTCAGCGTCACTTCGACGTGCAGGTAGTCGGGGCGGCCGCCCTCCACGCCGGGATGGTCGCCGAGATGAAGACCGGAGAAGGCAAGACGCTCGTGTCGACAATGCCCGCTTACCTGAATGCTCTCGAGGGCAATGGTGTCCACCTCGTCACCGTCAACGACTACCTCGCCTCGCGCGACGCCGAATGGATGGGAAACATCCACCGGTTCCTCGGCCTCGAAGTGGGGCTCATCCAGTCGGGAATGACCCCCGAGGAGAGGAGGCCGGCCTACGCCGCCGACATCACCTACGGGACCAACAACGAGTTCGGTTTCGATTACCTGCGCGACAACATGGCCATGCGCCGAAAGGACATGGTCCAGCGCGGCCACCACTACGCCATCGTCGACGAAGTGGACTCGATCCTCGTCGACGAGGCCCGGACGCCTCTGATCATCTCGGGCCGCCTATCCGACTCCGCCAAGTGGTACAAGGACTTTGCCCGCATCGCCAACCGACTCCAGCCGAATGTCCACTACGAGGTCGACGAGAAGAAGCGCCAGGTGCTGGTCACCGAGGAGGGTGTGTCGGCGGTGGAGCGTGCCGTGGGAGTGGAGAACCTATACGACCACGCCGCGGTTGATCTGGTCCACCACCTCGAGTCGTCCCTCAAGGCCAAGGAGCTCTACCACCGAGACGTCGAGTATCTCGTCGATCACGGAGAGGTGAAGATAGTCGACGAGTTCACCGGTCGGGTCCTGGAGGGACGTCGATATTCCGAGGGGCTCCATCAGGCGATCGAGGCCAAAGAAGGCGTGGCGATCAAATCCGAGAACCAGACGCTCGCCACCATCACGCTCCAGAACTTCTTCCGCCTCTATGACAAGCTCGCCGGCATGACCGGAACCGCCGAGACCGAGGCAGCCGAGCTGGCCCAGATCTACTCGCTCGAGGTTCTGGTCGTCCCCACGAATCGCCCGGTGGCCCGTCTGGACGAGGCGGACCTCGTCTACAAGACCGAGGAGGCAAAGTTCGAGTCCGTGGCTGACGATGTCGCCGCTCGTCACGCCAAAGGGCAGCCCGTCCTCTTGGGCACGGTCTCCATCGAGCGCTCCGAGCTCCTCTCCCGGCTGTTCACCAAACGGGGCATACCCCACGAGGTCCTCAATGCCAAGCATCACGCCCGAGAGGCGGAGATCATCGCCCAGGCCGGACGTCCCGGGGCCGTCACCGTCGCCACCAACATGGCCGGGCGGGGTGTCGACATCATGCTCGGTGGCAATCCCGAAGGCATGGCAAAGAACGAGCTGAAGAAGGAGGGCGTGGCACCTGATCATCCCGAGTACGAGTCGCGCCTGGCGGAGCTGACCGAGAAGTACGCCGCCCAGATCGCTCCTGACAAGCAGCGAGTCATCGAGGCCGGCGGTCTGTATGTGGTCGGCACCGAACGCCACGAGTCCCGACGCATCGACAACCAGCTGCGGGGCCGGTCCGGTCGACAGGGCGACCCTGGCGAGTCCCGGTTCTATCTCTCCTTGCGCGACGACCTCATGCGGCGCTTTCAGGGTGAACGGGTCGAGATGATCATGGAGCGTCTCAAAATTCCCGACGACATGCCCATCGAGCACAAGTGGGTCAACAATGCCGTGGAGCGAGCCCAGCGCCAGGTCGAGTCGCAGAACTTCGAGATCCGGAAGAACGTCTTGAAGTACGACGAGGTCATGAATCGTCAGCGTGAGGTCGTCTACGACTGGAGAGCGTCGATCCTCGACAACCAGGCCGGCGACGAGCTCGTCGACGACTGGATCGAGCAGGTGGTGGGCGATACCGTCCTCTCCGTGACTGGCGAGGGGCCGGCGACCGGCTGGGATTGGGAAGACCTCGAGCGCGAATTGACGCAGGTGTATCCATCCCGGCTCGGCCCGGACTCCTTCGATGGCTCTATTTCACCCGACGATCTGGTCGAGGCGGCGGTGGAGGACGCGCTGGGCCGGTACGAGGAACGGGAGAAGGAACTGGGCGAAGAGGTCCTCCGTCAGGTGGAGAAGTCGGTGATGCTGTCGGTCATCGACAACAAGTGGCGTGACCATCTCTCCGACATGGATTATCTCCGAGCGGGAATCGGACTTCGGGCGATGGGCCAGCGAGACCCGCTCAGCGAGTACCAGCGCGAGGCGTACGACATGTTCCAGGACATGGTCGATTCCGTGAAGCGCGACTCCGTGCGCTACCTCTTCCACGTCCAGATCGCCGAGCCTGCCGACTCGGCAACCTCGACGACGGTTACTTCGGCCGCCCCCGAGCGGGTGGCGGCCAACGCGTCGCAACCGGAGCGGCGTCAGCCGGTCACCACGGAGAAGGTAGGTCGCAACGATCCGTGCCCCTGCGGAAGTGGCAAGAAGTACAAGAAGTGCCACGGCGCCGTAGCCTGAGCTGAGGACATGGCCGAGTTGACTATCCCCACGCCCGAGTCGCTGCGTGAGCGGCTGTCTGCGGCGCGGATATTCCTGGACCTGGAGAACAAGGCGGTCGAGCTGGAGGACTTACGGGCTCAGGCCTCCTCGCCGGACCTGTGGGATGACACCGATCGGGCACGGGAGTTGTCCCAGCGTCTGGCCCGCTACGAGGGCCTCTTTCAGATGGTCTCGTCGCTGGAGCGGTCCATCGACGACGCCGAAGTCCTCGCCGAGCTGGCCGCCGAAGCCGACGATGAGGACAGCCGTGAGGAGGCTGCTTCCGAGCTACGTCGGGTTTCCGCCGAGCTCGACCGTCTGGAGCTCGAGTCTCTTTTCTTCGAGGACTACGACGAGGAGAACGCCATCCTCGCCGTGCACGCCGGGTCGGGAGGCGTCGACGCTCAGGACTGGGCCGAGATGCTGGTGCGGATGTATGAGCGCTTCCTGGCCGACGAGGGGATGTCAGTGACCGTGGAGGAATGGACGGAAGGGGACGAGGCCGGCATCAAGTCCGCCACACTCACCGTCCGGGGCAATCGGGCCTACGGGATGCTGGAATCGGAACGAGGTGTCCATCGGCTCGTCAGGATCAGCCCCTTCGACGCCAACTCTCGACGGCACACATCATTCGCCGCAGTCGACGTCGTACCCGAGCTGGAGGACTCCGATCTGGACATCGACATCCGCGACGACGACCTGCGGATCGACACCTACCGCAGTCAGGGTGCGGGGGGACAGCACGTGAACAAGACCGATTCGGCAGTCCGCATCACCCACCTTCCTACCGGCATCGTGGTCCAGTGCCAGAACGAGCGGTCCCAGCTACAGAACAAGAATCGGGCGATGGCCATCCTCAAGGCTCGCCTGGCCGAGCTCGCCCGTCAGGAGCATCAGGACCACATCGATTCCATTCGAGGCGAGCAGGGAGAGGCCGCCTGGGGCCGCCAGATCCGATCCTACGTTCTCCAGCCCTACCAGATGGCGAAGGACCTTCGCACGGACCTGGAAGTGGGCAACGTCCAGGGAGTCCTCGACGGCGACCTGATGCCGTTCATAGAGGCCTATCTGAGGTGGCGCCGAGCCGGAGCGGAACAGTCCTCGTAGCGGGTACTAAGTGGTAGGTAGTGAGTGGTAGGTAGCTGACCGAATCCACTCACGAATCGTCTGAGACACGAACCGCGATCGTAGTGATCCGCGAAGAAGACCGGTCAGGGTTTTCATCGGTAAGTGACCTACCACCTGCCACTTACGACTTAGTACCCCTTCGCGCGACTAGGGATTCGCCCTAACGGCCACTACCCTCCCACAATCCCCCATCGTGCTGGCGGCGTCTGGCACACTGAGGTTTCTCCATGATCCGACTCGAGGACGTAACCAAGGTCTATGAGGGTGGGACCGTCGCCGTCCGCGACGTCTCGCTCGACATTCCCAAGGGCGAATTCGTCTTCCTGGTCGGCCCGTCCGGCTCCGGCAAATCCACTCTGATCCGCCTCATGCTTAGGGAGGAAGGCGTGACGCGCGGTGTCATCTATGTTGCCGGCAAGGACATCACCGCCTTGCCCGCCTGGAAGGTGCCCTTCCTCCGTCGCTCGATCGGCACCGTCTTCCAGGACTTCAAGTTGTTGCCCAACAAGACCGTGGTAGAGAACGTCGCTTTCGCCCTGGAGGTCCTCGGTCGCCCCAGGTCCGTCATCACACCTCAGGTGGAGCAGGTGCTCGACCTGGTCGGGCTGGCCGACAAGGGAGGGCGTTACCCCCGTCAGCTCTCCGGCGGTGAGCAGCAGCGAGTCTCGGTCGCTCGAGCTTTCGTCAACCGGCCGCCGATCATGCTGTGCGACGAGCCGACCGGCAACCTCGACCCTGCCACGTCGGTGGGGATCATGAAGCTGCTCGACCGGATCAATCGGACCGGAACGACGGTGGTCATGGCGACTCACGATCACGCCATCGTCGACGCCATGCAGCGCCGGGTCGTGCAGCTCTCGAACGGCAACGTCATCCGCGATGAGGTCTCGGGCCGTTACGAGACGATGGCCGAGCAGTGAGCCGAGTCGCCTTTCTCCTCCGGGAGGCGCTGGTCAACCTGCGCCGCAACGTCCTCGTCGTCACCGGGGCGGTTCTAGCCGTTTTCATCTCCTTGGGTCTCGCGTTCGGCGCTCTCGCCGTGAACGAGCTCGTGCGCATCAACACGGTCGCCTGGCAGGAAGGCGTCCACGTCATCGTCTGGCTCAACGATGAGGGACGTGATGGCGTCCCCACCGACGCCCACCAGGCCTTGCTGGGCGAGGTTCAGGGCTGGGACGAGGTGGCAAACGCCTACTACGTCGACAAGACAGCGGCCTATGACGAGTTCCTCGAGATCTTCGGGGACGATCCCGACATGATCGACGCCCTGGAGAATCCGGCGGCGCTGCCCACCTCCATTCGCATCGAGTTGAACGACATCGACCTGTACCAGACGGTCGAGTTCCGGCTTCAGCAACAGCCCCAGCTCATCCAGAAGATCTCGTCGGCGGCTCAAGAAATCGAACAGATCTCGGCCGTTTCCAGCGTGCTCAACTTCCTCGGAATCGGCCTGTCCATCGTGCTCGGCGCCTCAGCCGTGATCCTCATCGCCAATACGATCCGGCTGGCGATCTACGCTCGCCGGGATGAGGTTTCAATCATGAAGCTGGTGGGAGCGTCGAACTGGTTCATCCGGGTGCCTTTTCTGCTGGAGGGCCTCATAGAGGGTCTGGTGGGGGCAGCCCTGGCGGTGTTCTCCGTCTGGGTGGCGGGCCGCAATCTGGCCGGAGCTGCCGAGGGAATTCGACTCGTCAATCTTCAGATACCGAACGCGTTCTTCCTGCGCTGGGGAATCGTGTTCTTACTGTTCGGGGCGGCTGCCGGAGTGCTCGGGTCCCTGCTGGGACTGAGCCGCTACCTCCGCGAAGCCGACGGTGGGCGCCCCGCCGGTGCGAGGCGGGCGCTCGAGCCGGTGTAAGAGTGCGCCGCTTCCTGGTAGTCGGCGTCCTGTTGGCCCTCTTCGGTTTCGTGGCGGGGGCAGCTTCGGGCGCCACCGAGGCCGAACTGGAAGAGATCAAAGAGGAGATCTCGCGACTCAGTGACCAGATCGAGTCGGCGCAGTCCGCCAAGTCGCAGGCCGCCGAGGACTTGCTCGCAACCAACGCCCGACTCGACGAACTGGCGTCGCAGCTCGCCGAAGCCGAGGGTGTGCTCGCTTCGCTCGAGGCCGACATCGCCGCCGGAGAGTCGGAGCTGGCCGAGGTGCGGGCCATGCTCGACCACTTCCAGTCTGCCCTCGCCTCCACCCGCCTCAAGCTGGGCGAGGCGCGGAGTGCGCTGTCGGTCCAGGTGGTGGAGCTGTACATGAATGCTTCGACGGCCGGCACCAGGTTGCTGGCCTTCTCGGATGCTTCCGAGGCGACGATCGGGTTCGCCTACGTCGACGGCGCCATGGGCGACAGCTCTCGCCTTCTCCACCAGTTGGACATCCTCGAAGCCGAGGAGGAACGTCAGGAAGAAATACTCGACGAGCAGCGTCAGTCCCAGGAGGAACTGCTCGCCCAGTTGGCGGTCCAACGTGAGGAACAGCAAGTGGAGGTGGCCCGCGTGGACGGGCTGCGGGCCGATGCCGCCCGGGAGGCTGAATCGGCGCAGGCACTCGTAGCTTCGCTGACGAGTGACATCGCCCACTTCGAGGAGCACAAGGATGGCTTGGAGGCCGACGCCGCTGCGCTCGAACGCGAGCTCGCCGCACGCGGTTCCCAGGGCGAGCGCCCTTCGGGTCCCCTCGCAAGGCCGGTGCCTGGGCCGGTCACCTCGGGCTTTGGCTACCGGGTGCATCCCATCTTCGGCACCCGTCGTCTCCATACGGGATGGGACATGAGCGCCGCCGCCGGATCTCCCATCTCGGCCGCCGGTGACGGGGTGGTGGTATCGGCGGGAGGCCGGGGTGGATACGGCAACGCCGTCGTCATCGACCACGGCGGTGGCCTGGCGACCCTCTACGCTCACCAATCCTCGATGGCGGTGTCGGCCGGGGAACAGGTGTCTCAAGGTCAGGTCATCGGTTACGTGGGGTGCACCGGATACTGCACGGGCCCTCACCTGCACTTCGAGGTCCGGGTGAACGGCGCCCCCGTCGATCCTTCGGGATATGTCGGATGAGTGAAGTCAAGGTCATCGCAACGAATCGCCGCGCCCGGCACGACTACGACATCGTCGACGAATTCGAAGCCGGGTTGGTTCTCACCGGGTCGGAGGTGAAGAGCATGCGGGCGGGCAAGGCCAACCTCAAAGACAGTTTCGCTCACATCCGCGACGGAGAGATGTGGCTGGTTGGGGCCTACATCGGCCCGTATTCGTACGCCCGGGAAGGTGGACACGATCCGGAACGGAGCCGGAAGCTGCTGCTCCACCGCCACCAAATCGACCGCATCGCCGGTTCGCTGGCAGAAAAGGGCCTGACCCTGGTCCCGATGCGCCTCTATTTTCTCGATGGCAAGGCCAAGGTGCATCTCGGGCTGGGCAAGGGCAAGCGCACGATCGACAAGCGAGCCGACCTCCGCAAGCGTGAGCACCAGAGGGAGATGGATCGGGCCCGCCGCCGCGCCCGCTGACCCGTTTTCGCGCATCAAACGCCTGCTATAGCGTGCATTCGGTGCGCGAAAACCGCTTTAGATCGTCGCGAACCGTCGTCCACGGACCTGCGTACTCTCAGACGTAATCGGCGGCTTCGGGCTCGGCGGGCATCGCCGGGTCCTCTGTCGCCCCGCGCGATCGACCCAGGAGGAGGGCGAGTATGCGACGACTACTCACGGTCCTATTCACGGTGGCGGCCCTGATCGGGGTGACGGCCGGGACGGCCTCGGCCGATGGACATTTCGCTCAGGCGGCGTTCGACGCACAGCTGTCGGGTGAGAACGAGATCCCGGCCGTCGACAGTGAAGGCAGCGGGTATGCCTCGGTCACCCTATCCGAGGACGAAACGTCCCTCGACTACCGGCTCTATGCCAACGGCCTGGATGACATCACGATGGCTCACATCCACGTCGGCGCCGCCGACGAGAACGGGCCGGTCGCCGTGTTCCTGTTCGGGCCGGCCGACCCGCCCGTGGCTTCGGATGGTCTTTTGGCCGAAGGGACGATCACCGAGGCGGATCTGATCCCGACAGACGGGGTGTTCGACGGGACGATGGGCCAGCTCGTGGAGATGATCCGTTCGGGCGACACGTACGTCAACGTCCACACCACGGCCAATCCGTCCGGCGAGATCCGGGGCCAGCTGCAACTGGCATCGTTCAACTTCTCGGCATCACTCGCTGGAGCGAACGAAGTTCCCCCCGTCCAGACTGAAGGCACCGGGCTCGCCACGTTCAGCCTCAACGACTCCCAGACCGCCCTCGACTACACCTTGCTCACCTACGGGCTAGAGGGCACCACGATGGCCCACATCCATGTGGGTCCGCCGGGAGTCAACGGCCCCGTGGTCGTGTTCCTCTTTGGACCGGAGATGGACGGCGTTACTCAGGACGGCCTGCTTGCCCAAGGCACGATCACAGAGGGTGATCTCATTCCCGTCACGGATGTGTTCGACGGGACCATGGAGACACTGATCGACCGCCTGCGGGCGGGAACTGCCTACGTAAACGTCCACACACTGGCGAACCCGTCGGGCGAGATCCGAGGTCAGGTGAATGGCCTCCCCCGGGCGGTGGCCGGCGACACATTCACCGACGACGACGCCAGCGTCCACGAAGGCAACATCGAGACGATCGCCGCGGCCGGGATCACGCGCGGCTGCAACCCGCCCGACAATGATGAGTACTGCCCCAGCGACGGCTTCACCCGTGGCCAGGCGGCGGCCTTCTTCAATCGGGCGCTGAACCTCGCCGCGTCCGATACCGACGTGTTCGTCGACGATGAGGACTCGATCTTCGAGGGCGACATCAACGCCATCGCCGCCATCGGCATCACGGTGGGCTGCAACCCTCCCACGAACGACGAGTACTGCCCCGACGACACTGTGACCCGCGCCCAGTGGGCGTCGTTCATGGTGAGGGCGCTCGGACTAACGGAGGGGGGCGACACCGATCGGTTCACCGATGACGACGGCAGCGTTCACGAGGCGAACATCAACATGATCGCCGAAGCCGGTATCACGCTCGGATGTAACCCGCCCGACAACGACGAGTTCTGCCCTGACGACACCGTGACGAGGCAGCAGGCCGCGTCATTCTTCGTCCGGGCGCTGGGCTGGCGACCGGTCGATTCCTGATCCGAACGAGCGAATAACGAAGGGGCCGAGGTGACCTCGGCCCCTTCGTCGTTGTCCGGTGGTGTTACCTCTTGCCCTTGGCGTGGGGAGGTGGTCCGCCCTTGCCTTCCGGCTTGCCCTTTCCGGCCCACGGTGGCTTCCCCTTGCCGGCCCAATCCGGCTTGCCGGATCCCTTGGCTTCAGCCGTGTCGGCGTCATCGTCACCCTCACCGCCACAGGTTGTCTCGGTGATGGTCAGATCCACCGTCGGCTCCTCGGCCGAGGGCTCGGTCGTCTCATCGACGTCTGAGACCCTGATCTGTTGGTCACCCTTGCCGTAGTCCGACTGGGCGATCACTCGGACATAGCAGCCCAGGCCACCGGTATAGCCAGATTCGCGCAGGGCCTCCTTGAGATCACGCACGAACGAAGACACGACCGTGCCGTGGTTGACCTGGCCCTCCGGGCCGGTCACGTCGGTGGCGGTGAGGTCGCAAGCTCCTTCGTCGGTCACGACATCGCCAGCCTCATCACTGACCGTGACGTTGCCCTCGTCGTCGACGGAGTAGGTGTACGCGGCGCCTTCCTCGACCCCGCAGGCCTCGCCGGGATCCTCCCCATCGGCGACCGTGGCCCACAGCAACTGCATCGCTTCAGGGCTGTATCCATGTACCAGCCACCGATCGGCCGGATGGAGCTCGTCGACATCCTGGGCGCTCGCCGAGAGCGCCAGGAGACAAGCCCCGGCGGCCAACGTTCCGATCACCGTCCACCTTGCGCGCATTAGTTCCACTCCACTGGCTGCTTGCAGAAGGCAGGTCACTCCACCACCCTGAGTGTTACTCACTTTCGGGGAATGTCACGATGCAGTACTCTGTTGTCACCTAGACACCAAGGGGGTGAACTGGTTTCGACGTTGGGTGTTGAAGCGTCGGAAGCGAGCCGGGGACACCGGATGCCCCGTTATCAATCCGGTACCAACCAACAAGTGCCGAAGACAACTTCGCACTGGCTGCCTGATTAACACTCAGTAACAGCCCGTCCGCCCGGTGGGTTCTCGCACTGCCGGTGTCGGGCGTCGCTTCGCGAGATGCACCCGTCGGGGTCCGGGACCGGCGGGTAAAGATCAAGTCCGGATAGGTCGGCGGGGCCTGTGCCATCAGCATCCCATCGGCCGAAAGCTCGCTGATGGCTGCGCTCGGAGATGCCGACGCGGATGGCTCAGCGGACCGGGGTTCGACTCCCCGCACCTCCACAGACGGGTGCTGACGAAAAGAAGGCACCCGAGTAGACGAAATGACCCGCCTCAGCGGCCGGAAGGGCTGTGGGGCGGGTTTTCACGTGTCAGCCAGGACTGACGTGCAATTTTCCGTCGCTAGGACCGAAAATCGCCTGGGCTCGAGGACCGCTCGATCCAGACTTCATGCCATGCCTGTGCGCCCTCACCTCGGCCCTGAGCGGCCGACACACACTGGCGGAGGAGTGGGGCGGCCGCACCGCTCCGGGCAGAGAAACGTCGACGACGTGGGAGTGGTCTGCCTGCGGCGAGGACCGTTCCCAGTTCATGGCGGCCGAGGATGAGCTCGCTGCCTATGTCGGTGCGGTGCTGCCCCGACTCGTCGAGGTCGGGTCGACTGGAGCGCTGCTCTGGTGTTTCGCCGATTACCGCGAGGACCTGTGGGATCGTCGCCCCTGTGAACCCGACGGCGCCCGCGACGAACGCCACTTCGGACTCGTCCGCCCCGACGGCACGCTCAAGCCGCACGCCGAGTTCGTGAAGAGGTCCGCGCGGTCCCGGCTCCAGATATTGGTGCCGGCGAGAAAAGTCGAGTTGGACGTGTCGCCAGATGAGTACTACCGGAATCCGGCATCCAACGCCCGCCGACTCTCCGAGCAGTATCTCACAGGAGGCTGATCCCGGAGTCAGGTCGGATCTTCCGGGTCAACTCGAACCGACCGGCCTCGAAAGCGCCCTCCCCGGCGCCTCCAGGTGAGCCCAAACTCATGCGGCATGACCGACTTGCCTCCTCAACACGCGTCCGGTCGCGCTTTGGGAGACTCCCGCCCCTGAGAACAGGGCTCCGGGCGGTCGGTGTCCGTCGCCGCCCGTTCTTGACGCTGCGGTCCGGGGTTTTCTACCCACCGGCGGGGATCGGTGGGGTAGCCTTCGGCAACGAAAGTCGGGAGATCGCATATGTCCTACACGGGAGCGTGGCCCTATCAGCCGCCGGGCGGCGGAAGTCGGGGAAGGGGCCGGGCGAAGAACGCCAAGGTCGCGCTCGAGCGAAGAGTCGAGCTGCTGCAAAAAGTCGATCTATTCGCCGGCCTGTCGAAGCAGCATCTGAGAGCGATCGGCCGGGTGGCATCGGTGCGCACCTTCAACGAGGGCACCCGGATCGTCGTCGAAGGTCACAAAGGGGCCGGCTGCTTCCTGATTGTCGAAGGCTCCAGCGAGGTCTTCAAGGGCGACAAGCAAGTCGCCAAGCTGGGTCCGGGCGAGGTCGTTGGAGAGATTTCGATCTTCGACAATGTGCCTCGCAGCGCCACCGTGATCGCCGCCGACGAGGTGGTCGCTCTTCAGGTTTCTCGAGAAGGAATGCTGAGCGTCATCGAGGAGAATCCACGAGTTGCCGTTCGACTTTTGGAACTGATGGCGCATCGGCTGCGCCTGGCAACGGAGGCGTCGGGCACTTTCACTTGATAGGCCGCGTTGACTTACCGCTGCACTCGGTAGCGCAGGTGGGTCACAGTGGGCGAGTCGATTACTTCCTGAATCTCGAGCGGTACCTGAGTCGAATCGAGGCCCTCGAACAGGCGGATGCCGGCCCCGAGTAGCACCGGAGCCAGAGCGATCCACACCTCGTCGACCAGTCCAGCTTCGAGATACTGGACGATGGTGTCGCCGCCGCCCGCGATCCGGATGTCCCTGCCGCCGGCAACTTTCCGAGCCCGGCGCAGCGCGGCCTCGATCCCATCGTTGACGAAGTAGAAGGTGGTATCGCCGGGCCGCTCCCAGGGCTGCGGACCTCGCGGGTGAGCACGAAGACGGGAGTGTGGAAGGGACCTCTTCCGGCCATCCTTCCTCGCCGGCGTCGAACATGCGCTTTCCCATGATGCTGACGCCTGTCCGGTTGTAAGTCTCCTCGAGGATGGTGTTGTCGCGCCCGGTCTCACCTCCCTCACCGCGCTTGAGATTCTCTCGGAAGAACCGCTGTCGAGTGACCCATGCATGTATTTGCATCCAGCGACTCATCCATCGCTCGCCGTTCGGGTCGTCAGCTCGCTGGTCCGGAGCGATGAACCCGTCGAGGGACATCCCGACGCTGACGAGAACCTCGCTCACTCTCCTAGTCGGTGGCTGTAGCCCAGGACGCCACATGCTCGGCTAGTCGGCCGAGAGTTTGTTCCGCGCCCTCTATCGCGCGGTACTCCCACACCACTTTCTCCCTCTGTGACGCCGTGCTGAAGATCGTCCGGAGCGTCACCTCGGTGCCGATGCCTTTGAGTACCAAGGTCACCGTGCTGATGAATGATTCCGGATCGTCCACCGTCGCACCGTGGCGGAAGACCATCCTCTTTGGGGCCTCGATCTCGATCCATTCGATCACGTTGGGGTAGTCGGTCCTGTCAGGCCCGTGCATCGTGAACTCCCAGAGTCCACCCGGCCTGAACTCGAAAGAGTGAGTAGTGGTACTGAAACCCTTCGGACCCCACCACTGCGACAGGTGTCGAACCTCGGTGAAGGCCTCGAAGACGACGTGCGGCGGCCCGTCGATCGTGCGTGTGACGACGATCTCTCGTTCCGGAACAGACTGCCCGAGCTCAGGCAATTCCCTTGGATCCTTCTCCACTCTGCAACTCCTTCACATAGTCGTTGAGCCGGTCGAAGCTTTCGTTCCAGTACTGCTCGAAGCCGCCGGTCCACTCGTGGATCGGTTCCAGCCCCCGAGCATCGAGCCCGTAGAGACGCTGCTTGCCGGCCTGCCGCACATACACGAGCCCGACGTGGCGGAGAACTCCCAGATGCTTGGAGGTAGCTGGCTGTTTGAGTCCCAGAGCACCTGCGACCTCGGCGACCGGACGCTCTACACCCTTGAGCAGAGTGAGAATGCGACGCCGATTCGGTTCAGCGATGGCGTTGAAGGTGTCAGAGGTGGTCGCCGCACGGGCCATGCGAGCATCATATGCCCATATAGGAAAATGTTCAATACGTGCCGGCCCCCGCTGCCGGGGCTGGCAAGATGGGAAGCGTGGCTCGCTACCTGGTCAACGAAGCCGGAGTCGCCAAAGCGGAGGAGTTGATCGGCTCCCGCCAGTATGTCGTGCGGAGCGAGTGGTCCGAGGTCCAGCCGATCGCCGCTGACGAGAACGACTACCTCGAGCGTCACGGCTGGGACACCTATGGGGCGTGGCATCTAGGTCTCACGGATGGCGCCGCCGAACGGACCAAAGGGCGATACGCATTCGTGTACGGCGACTTCCGGCGACTCCATCGCAGCGGGCTGATGGCCGCTCGCTTCCGGGCGACCCAATGGGACCACAAGGAGGTCGAACTGGCCGCTCACCATTTGATCCAGCTACTCGACGCGGAGCGCGCCTGATCGCCTCCCTAGGCGGACCCCAATATGCGAAACCGTCCCTCCTCGTCGAAGTCGGCAGGAAGCACCTCCTTCACCGCCGACAACGGGATAGGTCCATAGATATGGGGATACAACTCCGAGTCCGGATCGTCAGGGTGGGCGGGCTCCATACGCACCGGCGACCCCTCTGCGTTGAGCGCCGTCTCGTCCAGGACGAGAACCACCAGATCGTCGGCGACGTCGGCATAGATGCGTTTCGCCACCCCATCCAACTGTTCGGGAAGTGAGGCGTGGACGAATCCGACTTCGGACAGAGTCAGGTCCCGGCTCGAAATTCGATAGGCCCCGGCGACTCGGGCCGCCTCCCAGTCGCGGCGGAGAGCAAGATGGCGGAGATCCACCCGATGAGGCTAACCGAGCCACCCCGTAGACTGATCAGGTGTCAACCATCGCCCAGGGAGCGCTATGGATCGGCGCCCTAATCGTCGGGCTGCTGATCTCGCATGCCCTGGCCTCATGGGCCGAGAGCAAGGGCTGGATCTATTACCGAACCCAGTCGAAGGGTGGACGGGGTGCGGCCCTTTCCAACGCGATGGCCGAGTTCGAGGCAGTGGTCAACCCGGCTGTGGAGCACACAATCGAAGAGGAGCGTTCCCGCGCCGCTCGCCCCACCGAAGTCAGCGTGGATCTCGACGACGCCCCCGATCACCGGTCCGAGACGGGCCACTCCTCGGGGATCAATCCGTAGGTTCGCTCGTCGAGCCACTCGCCGTTCTTGAAGACGGCGCGACGGATCGACGACTCGTGGCGCATGCCCAGCCGCTCAACGACCGCCAGACTTGGAGTGTTGCGGGCGAAGACCTCCGCCTCGACTTTTACCATCCGAAGCTGGGAGAACGCAAAGTCGATCAACGCCGTGAGAGCTTCGGTCATCAGTCCTTGTCCCCAGTAGGCACGGCCTAGCCAGTAGCCCACCGTGCATCTGCCGGGAAAGAACTGCTGACGGATGGTGACCGTCCCGAGCGGGTTGCAGGGCATGCCCGACACCTCGCCCTCCCGATCGACGATCACCCAACCGAAACCACCTTCAGCGAACGTTTGGGCCTGTCGTCGCTGCACCCAGAGCTCGATGTCCGCAACCGATTCGGGGCCCTCCCAAAGCAAACCGGCGGTGATGGCGTCCCGGTCCGGGCCGCCCGCCAGGTCGTAGAGAGCGGGGGCGTGGGCGGGCGCCGGCGGTTCGATAATCAGGCGCGCCGTGGTGATGACGTGAGTGTTGCGGGAGTCAGGATCGGGGCCGTAGAGGTCCATCAGGCTTGAGCCGATGCGGGTGAAAGGTTCGGGTACCGGGATGGAGGGAATATGGTAGGAGGGACCAACCGACGAGAGGATTCAATGGCAGACGAAACCCAGCTCATGGTCTGGATCGACCAGGATCTGTGCACCGGAGACGGGATTTGCTCTGAAATCTGTCCGGATGTCTTCGAACCGCGTGACGACGGACTCTGGGTCGTCAAGGAGGAGCAGAAGACCTTCGGGCGCCGGGTGGTGTTTGACGGGAAGGGCAACGCGGACTCCGGTCCCGAGGGCGCCCGGGGACTCGCTCGGATCCCCGACGATCAGATCGATCTCGCGATCGAAGCGGCCGAGGAGTGTCCCGGGGAGTGCATCATGATTCAGCCGTTCCAGGGAGACCTCGTACACAGCTGAGTCGGGCCGAAATCCGCTGCTCGGTACTCTTCCGTGATGAGCCACCCCAGCCGGGTCGTTATAACCGAGTCGAGCCCCCGAGACGGTCTGCAGTCGCTCGGTGCCTTCATTCCCACCGACGCCAAGATTCGGCTCGTCGATGACTTGGCCGCCGCCGGGCTCATCAACTTCGATGCGGTGAGCTTCGTCAGCCCAGGCGCCGTGCCGCAGATGGCGGACGCCGCTCAGGTGGTGGCTGGAGTGTCGCGGAAGGGGATAACCATCAATGGTCTCGTCCCCAACCTCCGGGGTCTCGAAGCCGCCCTCGAGGCCGAGGTCGACGGGATCGGTGTGCTCACGGCCGCCTCCGACACGTTCAATCAGCGCAACATCAACGCCACGGTCGACGAGTCGATGGAGCGGATCCGCGGCATACTCGACAAGGCGCCGGACTCACTCCACATCCGAGGATACGTCTCCACCGCCACCCACTGTCCCTACGAAGGGCCAACGGATCCCGATCGCGTCGCCGGCCTCGTCCACACCCTTCTCGAACGGGGTTGTGACGAGGTGTTCTTGGGGGAGACGATCGGGAAAGGAACCGTGGCCGACGTCGAACGCCTTCTCGGCCGGGTCCTATCCGTCGCCCCGGTCGAGTCGATAGGCGTTCATTTCCACGACACCTATGGCCAGGCGATAGCCAACCTGGCCTTGTCACTGGAAGCAGGGGTCGCCCGATTGGATTCTTCGGCCGGCGGTCTGGGCGGATGCCCCTACGCTCCGGGGGCGTCCGGCAACGTCGCCACGGAGGACGTCATGTGGCTCCTCGACGGTCTCCACATCGCGTATGACGGCGAACTGGATTCGGTGGCCGCTGTGGCGGCGGCGTTCTGTCGGGACCACCGCCTCGAATATCAGAGCAGGGCCGGTAGGGCCCTCCTGGCGGCCACTCGGGCGGAGCAATGAGCATCTACCTCGACGAGGACCTGCGGGCGATCGCATCGCAGACCGCCGAGTATGTCGAGCGTGAGATCGTGCCCAAGGCGGAGGCCTGGGAGAGCGAAGGCCGGGTTCCCCGCGAGGTGCTGCGCCACATGGGGGGACTGGGTTTCTTCGGTCTTCGGGTGCCGGAGGAATACGGGGGGATCGCCCTCGGACCGCTGGCGTCCGTCGTCTTCGCTGAGCAGCTCGGTCGGTCGACGTTCGGCGGGTTCACGATCACGGTCCTGGCTCACACCGACCTGGCCATGCCCTACATCACCAAATTCGCATCCGACGAGCTGAAGAGCCGCTATCTGCCTCCGATGATGGCCGGTGAACGCATCGGTGGCCTGGCCGTGACCGAACCCGACGCCGGTTCTGACGTGGCGGCGATTCGGACGATCGCCCGCCGCGATGGCGACATCTACGTGATCAACGGCACAAAGATGTTCATCACCAACGGAGCCGAGGGTGACCTGTTGGTCGTCGCCGCCAAGACCGACGCTGATGTGAAGGGGTCAAGGGGCGTCTCGATGTTCGTCGTCGAGCGAGGCACGGAAGGCTTCAGCGTCGGGCGGGCCCTCCCCAAGATGGGGTGGCGCTCATCCGACACCGCCGAACTCGTCTTTGCGGACTGCCGCGTACCGGTCGACAACCTCATCGGCGAGGAGAACCGCGGCTTCTACTACATCATGGAGAACTTCCAGAACGAGCGTCTGATCCTCGCCGGCCAATCCCTCGGGGAGGCGCAGCGAGCCGTCGAGTTGACAGTGGAGTTTGTCAAGCACCGACGGGCCTTCGGGTCGCCTCTCTGGAACAAGCAGACCATCCGCCAGCGACTCGCCATGGATCAGGCCCGCATCGATGCCGCCCGGCTGCTCACCTACCACGCCGCTTGGTTGGAGGGGCAGGGCCACGACGCCGTCCAGGCGGTCTCGGAGGTGAAGGCCCTGGTCGGCGAGCTGGTGAACGATGTCCTCTACGACTGCGTCCAGTTCCACGGCGGCATGGGGTTCATCGCCGAGACGGCGGTCGAGCGGCTCTACCGCGACGCCCGGGTGCAGTCGATCGGTGGGGGAGCCACCGAGGTCATGCTGGAAGAGGTCGCCAAGCGCATGTGACCGGGCCGCGGACTTGGCCAGGCGGTCTTTAGAACCATGGGTTTCGGCTCGGCCTTCCGGCCGTGGTCGTCGAGCGAACCGTGGGCCCCAAACCCCGCCAGGCGGTCTAGAACCCTGGGTTCGCACCGCAGCCGCCGGCCGCCGGCCGCCGAGCGAACGGTGGGCCCCAGACCCCGCTAGGCGGTTTCTAGAACCCTGGGTTCCCCAGCGCGGCCGACGTCGCTGGCGGAACCGTCCCGGATTCAGACGGCAGCCTCTCGGTTGTCGACGTGGGAAGCGGCCGCGGCGATCTCGGTCGGTTCGAGAGGGTGCCAGCTCATCTCCAGAGCCGACCACAGCGTCTTCGAACGCGGGTAGGCCAGGATCGGGACGACGAGGTTTGCCCCGATCGTCATCCCGAGCAGCCAGTTCCAAGGAACGTCCGGCCAGGTGAGGATCATGCCTCCCGCGAGGAGGGCCACGAAGAGCCCGAATGTGATCGTCGTGACGATGATCATGGATCCGACCCAATATCCGGACTCCCGTTCGTATTTCACGCCGCAACTGGGGCATCGTTCATGGAGGTCGAAGAAGCTCTTGAAGATCCCTCCGGCGCCGCAGCGCGGACAGCGGCCGGCGAGACCGCGTCCAATCAGGGCCGCTCGTGAGGCGGAAGGATCGCGCATTCGCCCAGCCTACGACCTCCCTGGCCACGATCTAACGTGGCGCCGTGCGAGCACCAGATCTAGCCGCGCTGCGGGTCGAGTACGAGGCGGTAGGCATCGATCCGGCCGACATGGCCGACGATCCTCTCGACGAGTTCCTGACTTGGTTCGAGGGGGCAATCGAAGCGGGCGTCAGCCAATCGAACGCCTTCGTTCTGGCCACCGCCACCTCCGACGGCGTTCCCGCCGCTCGGGCGGTGCTCCTCAAGGCGATCGGCCCCGATGGCCTCACCTTCTACACCAATGTCTACAGCCGCAAGGGCCGCGAGCTGATGGAGAACCCTCACGCGGCCGCCTGCTTCGTGTGGATCGAACTGCACCGTCAGGTGAGGATCGAGGGCCGGGTAGCGCCCGTCGACGATGCCACCGCCGACGAATATTTCTTGTCCCGACCCCCTGGCAGCCGGCTGGCCGCGGCGGCCTCGCCGCAGTCCGAGGTGATTGCCAGCCGGGCGGCACTCGAGAGTCGTTTCAGGCGTCTCGAGGAGCAGTACCCCGACGGTGACGTCCCGCGTCCACCCCACTGGAGCGGATTCCGTATCCTGCCCGACGTGTATGAGTTCTGGCAGGGCCGACCCAATAGGTTCCATGACCGCGTCCGCTACCGAACCGAAGAAGGATCTTGGGTGAGAGAGCGGTTGGCGCCGTGAAAGATCCCAGACGATGCGCCTGACCGTTCTTGGATCGGCGGGGACTTATCCGGTCAGGGGGCGGCCCGGTTCGGGGTATCTCATCGAACACGAAGGGACCCGGGTGTGGTGTGACGCCGGGCCGGGAACCATGGTGGAGCTCCCGGTCGACCTGGCGGAGGTCGATGCTGTCTTCATCTCGCACCAGCATCCGGATCATTGCCTCGATGTGATCATCGCCACCCATGTGCTGGCCTACGGTGCAAGGCCTCGTTTCGGGGTACCGCTTTACGGGCCGCAGTCGGCTCTGCAAGCGGTCATCGGTTTCGTCGACGGCGGCCGGATCAACGAGGTTTTCGATCTTCGTCCTCTCGACGACGGGCAGAAGGTCGAGATAGGCGCTCTCCAACTCACTGTGGCAACCTCGGATCACTCTGTGCCCACCCTCGCATCGCGCTGGGAGTCAGAGCACCGTTCCCTCTGCTACTCGGCCGATACCGGCCCAGCGGGGGATTGGATGCGGCTCGCTTACGAGTCGGACGTCTTCTTGTGCGAGGCGAGCTACCAGGGAGAGCCGGGGGCGGAGGAATATCCGCATCACCTCACAGCCGGCGAGGCCGGTGAGATCGCCCGAACGGCAGGTGCCCGGCGGCTGATGCTGACGCATATTCCGCCTCGCCTTGATCCGGCTCGCTCGGTGATCGAGGCGGAGGCCAAATTTGACCGTCCTGTCAGCTTGGCGGTCCCAGGAGCTTCGACCACCCTGTAGACCGTCACCCTGGGAGAAGATTTTGACGCGTGAACGCCCTGCCGATGAACTCCGGCCCGTCCGTCTGATATGCGGGTTCACCGAGTCCACCCCCGGTTCGGTGCTGATCGAGATGGGACGAACTCGGGTGCTGTGTACCGCATCTGTCGACAAGGACGTGCCGCGATGGATGCGCGACTCGGGCCGGGGGTGGGTCACAGCGGAGTACGGCATGCTTCCCGGCTCTTCGTCCGAGCGGGTCAGACGGGACCAGTATCAGGGAGGACGCTCGAAGGAGATCTCGCGTCTCATCGGTCGGGCCCTGCGCTCGGTGGTGGATCTTGGAAAGATCCCCGACACGATGGTTCGCGTGGACTGCGACGTCATCGAGGCCGACGGTGGAACCCGAACTGCGGCCATCACGGGCGCCTGGGTAGCGGTCTACGACGCCCTGGCCGCCGCCCACGAGAACGCCGCGCGCCCGGGAGCACTCATCGACCATGTGGCGGCAGTCTCAGTCGGCCTCGTCGACGGAGCGATGCTGCTCGATCTGGAATACGAGTCGGATGTCGCCGCCGAGGTGGACATGAATGTGGTCATGTCTGGGCGAGGCCTCCTCGTCGAAGTCCAGGGAACGGCGGAGAAAGCGCCGTTCACGCGCAAGGAACTAGACGGGATGCTCGACCTGGCTCAGGCAGGCATCGAGGAGCTGGTCGACCTCCAGAAGCAGGCCGTTGGATGAGCATCCCCAGGCTCGTCCTGGCAACCAAGAACCAGGGCAAGCACGCCGAGATGTCCGACATCGTCCTCGGCATGGGTCTGGCTGAAGAGATCGTCACGGGACTCGATTGGGCTGATGTCGACGAGACCGGTACGACGCTGGAGGAGAACGCGCTCCTCAAGGGACGGGCCGTGACCGAGGCAACGGGTCTGCCCGCCTTGGCCGACGATACGGGTTTGTCCGTCAAGGCGCTGCAAGGTCAACCGGGGGTCCATTCGGCGCGCTACGCCGGCCCGACCGCCAGCTATGCCGACAACTACACGAAGCTCCTTGGTGAACTGGAAGGCGCCGAGGACCGTTCCGCCCGGTTCGTCACGGTGGTGGCGCTGGTGCTGCCCGACGGTTCCTTCGTCACGGCAGAAGGCACGGTGGAAGGTGAAATCGCTTTAGAGCCCAGAGGCGAGGGTGGATTCGGGTACGACCCGGTGTTCATGGTCGGCGGACGCACCATGTCGCAAATGGGTGTCGAAGAGAAGAACCGGATCTCGCATCGCAAGCGCGCCCTCGCTGCGCTGGGAGAGGCGCTCGGGCTGTGAGCGGGTGCGGGCGAGAGGACTCGAACCTCCACGGACTCTCGTCCACCAGGACCTAAACCTGGCGCGTCTTCCAATTCCGCCACACCCGCGAGAGTGCAATAAAACCGAGTTGTGGGCCGCCCGGGACTCGAACCCGGAACCTTGGGCTTAAGAGGCCCCTGCTGCTGCCAGTTGAGCTAGCGGCCCATCAGAAAGAATAATCGCCCCAGTGGGCTCTTAGAAAAGAGACCCAAGCCATGGTCCGAATCCAGGCATGCGCTGCGAAGCATCCTCAGCTCACAAACACCAAACGCGAGGTGATTCTTCCTATGCCGGTTCCGTCGGGCTTGATGAAAGTGATGGTGAAATCGGCAGAGGAATCAAGGCTCAGTTGCTTCCCCCAAACACACGTGCCGCCGGTTTGTCGTTGTCGGCATGAAGCTTGATTGCGCCTCGGAACTGTGCTGTTGGGTCGAGGTAGAGCTCCACCCATCTCTTGAAGAGTGAGAGGGCTTCCGGTTCGCTGTGACTCAGGCAAAGGCGCCTATCGGCTTCACCTCTCTCTGACCAGTAGAGGACGACGCCGGCCACCCAGAATGGATCCTGCATCGAACTGACCGCCCTCTTGCGCCGCCTCCTGCATCTGATGAACTTCCCGCCGGCGACGCCATTGGTATCGACCGGTACCCCAGCGCGGGAGCCGGTACGGAACCGAGTCCGTTCGCGGATGCCCGCGATCTGTAGCGGGAGTCGGGATGGCCGGATTCGAACCGGCGGCCTCAGCGTCCCAAACGCTGCGCGCTACCAAGCTGCGCCACATCCCGAAAGTTCGATTCTAGTCCTGTGACCCGGTCTTCATTCCCCGGATTCGGCGGGTGGTTCGCACCCTATGGCAATTCGCACACACAACCTCACATCGCTCGATCTCGTTCATGAGAGCCTCGAGACCCAACGACGTGTAGAGCCGGGACACCTCACCGCGCTTATCACCGATGTGGTCGAAGTCCATCGCTTCCGGTGGAAAGGTCCCGCCGCAGTCGGCACATGGCTCGGACTTCAACCTCCACAGGAGGTCCTTATGGCTTGCAATGCGCCGGGCACGACGCCTTGCCAGCAGTTCCAGGTGATGCGCTCGGTTGTCTGGATTCTGATACCACTCTCGCCAGGCTGCTTTCGCGCAATCCCGGCAGTATGACTGAATCTTCGTGTGGGCAGCATCCCGAAAGTCGTAGTAGTCAAGGCTGAGATTCTGTTCGCAGCGAGGGCAACGCTTGGTGGCCACTCCCCTAGGTTGCCGGTCGGGTGTGACATTTCGCGCCTCCCAAGTTCGGCGCTCCGCCCGCTAGAATGCCATCGACCGCGGGTGTAGCTCAATGGCAGAGCCCCAGCCTTCCAAGCTGGTCATGCGGGTTCGATTCCCGTCACCCGCTCCAATCAATACTCCGCATTGGGCGTCTCATCTGGCAGTAGAATCTCCTTTGCACCCTGCCCCCGTAGCTCAACTGGATAGAGCAGTGGACTTCTAATCCGCCGGTTGGGGGTTCGAATCCCTCCGGGGGTGCAAGCGAAACCCGTCGACGGCGGGATCTCCGTGGGTGACGCCCGATCGGGTGAGCAGTCGATCCGGCTGCGGTCTACCGGGTCAGTGCCGGAGGTCGTGTTCTTCGACACGGACGGCTCGCCACTGGTGGGTTGCTTGACCGCCGATCCGGCGCAGGGTGTGACCTTGGACGCCACTCTCAGCGCCTTCATCACGGCCGACACGAGGGTTCGGCTGCGGAGCACGACCGCCACAGTCGAAGTTGCCGACGATCTGGTGTCGCTGCAGTCGAACGGAACCGGACCGACTGTGTCAATTACTGACTCCGTCGTTAAAGCGGAGGGTGGGGAACTGCAGGCGGCGGACGGCACCGGTGCGCTCCCGGGTACTCGTTCGTCGACGACGTAGTCCCAGGCTCGTGTCCTCGAGGATGCGATTGCCCGAGGACCGGACGTCCGCGAAACGACGGTCGCTGCGACTGTCACCGATCCTGAAGAT
>DATABS010000012.1:0-9184 GCA_036259475.1 Acidimicrobiia bacterium
GGGCGAGGATCTCGCCCTCGTCGACTCCGATGCTCACTCCGTCTACGGCCGGGAGGCCGCCGTACGCCTTCCTGACGTCCTCGAACTCGAGAAGCGCCACGTCGGGACTATGGCTGATACGGCTGGAGCGGATCGGATTGGCTCAGCTTCTCGAACCACCATTCGCCGGCTTCGTTGAGGCCCTCCGGTGCCGGTCCCTCGCTGATGAGGGTGAGCACCGGCTGGGAGGCGGCCAGCTCACCCCATTCCGTCCAACTGACCGGATGGGCGTAGCCCTCCAGCTCGTAGGTCTGGTCGTGGAGGTACTCGGCGATGGCCACAGGGTCGTCTCCCACGTTGGCGACGGCGTCGGCGACCATGGTCACGATCCCATGTCCGGCGACGGCGTCGTCGGACATGAGGGCGTTGTCGGAGAACTCCAGATACCGCGCCGCCAGTTCGGCGTAGCTGTCGCTGGTGTAGTCGGCGCAGGCGAAGTCGGCGTACCGGCCGATGGCGATGTCGGCCAGGCTGCCCACCGCCAGATCGGGCGGGATCCAGGCGCCGGTGACTGGCACGTCGCCGATGAGGTCGGCGGCGAGCGCCACGATGGCGGCATTGCCTGGCGGGTGGCCGGTGGCTATGACCATCTCCGCTCCGGCGTCGGCCATCGCCCGCACGTACGGGGTGAAGTCGGTGTCGGGAGGAACCGGAGCGACCTGGATCTCGCCGTAGTCGACGTCTGATCCTTCGAAGGTGTTTTCCACCGCCGCCCGGAACGACTGACCCCACGGATAGTCGGCGATGATGACCCCGACGTTGGTTATCCCTTCCTCCTGGGCGTACTGGAGCACAGGCGGGGCCGTCATCGGGGCCGCCGGGAGGCAGGTGCGGAACACGAACCGGCTGTCGGCGGTGAGAGCGGCCTCGGTGCCCGACTTCACCAGGAACGTGGGGATCTGCAGCTCCTCGGCCACCGGCGAGACCGGTGCTCCCACGCCGCTGGACAGGATGCCGCCCACGGCGACGACGCCTTCTTCGACGAGCCGCTCGAACCCGGTGACCCCGACCTCGGCATCGTTCTCCGAGTCCTGCATGACGATCTCGATCATCCGGCCGTCGACTCCGCCGGCGGCGTTGATCTCGTCGGCTGCCAGCAGCATTCCATCCCGGACGTTGACGCCCCACGGCGTGAACGTGACCGACATGTCGGCCAGCATGCCGATCTTGATCGGCTCGCCGGAGGCTCCGGTGGTGTCGGGGGCCGCCGTCGTGTCGGTGGCGCCGGTCGTGTCGGTCGTGTCGGGCGGTTGCGTGGTGCCGGGCGCGGCCGTGGTACCCGGACCGGCAGTGGTCGTCGTATCACCGGCGCCGTCTCCGCAAGCAGCCGCCAAGAGCGCCAAGGTGGCGATGAGGGCGAGCAGTGTGGACCTCGGACGTCTACGAGTCATCTCCGATTTCCTCCTAGTCCCACAGCGAACGGGCGCTGGATGACGAACCCAGCGGAGTGTAACGAAGGGATCTGGCCCCGGTCGGACAGAGGCGGGAAAGGCGGGGGACGCCGCCTCAGGCGAGGTCGGCCGTGATCGCGTTTACCACGACGGAGGCGTCGTCACCCACACCCATGAGAAGGGCCGACTTGCGGGTCCGGAGGAAATGGGTGCCGGCGAAGTGCAAGCCCGGGAGAGGCCCGCGGCCGTGTGGATCCTGGATGGGGAATCCCCACTCGTCGAACGCCTCGGCGGCGTCGATCAACGACGCATACCCGGGCCGGAAGCCAGTCGCCCACACCACCGCCCCGAACTCGTCGAGCTCCAGACGGTCCGGCGACTCGGCGGTCCAGGGCGGAGGCGAGGAAAGCTCGTCGCCGACGTCGGTTCCCAGCTCCCGGGCGGTAGAGCGGACGAGGGCTCCCAGCTTGTCGTGAGCGGCGTCACCGAAGGCGACCGAGTCGGCCAGGTCGGGGGCGAAGAAGGCCTGTCCGTTCTCGGCGCCGGCGAAATGTCCCAGCAGGGAGACACCGTCGGCGGCGAGGGTGCGGAAATGGAGATCGCGGCCACCGTCGCGGCCGGTCAACTGTGGATTGGCTCCCAGCCGGTCATGCGGGTCGGACAAGGAGCTCAAGGGCATGTCCATGAACCCGGACTGGACGATCCACCAGAGCACGTCCCGGTCGGCTACTCGCCGCGGAAGCCACGGCGCCTTCCCGCACGCCAGGAATACTTCGCGGCCCGCCCGGGAGAGGTCGTCGGCGATCTGGCAGCCCGACTGCCCGCTTCCCACCACCAGCACCGGCCCCGGTGGCAGCGACTCGGGGTTGGAGTATTGGGACGAGTTGACCTGCAGGAGATCGTCGGGAAGGGCGTCGGAGCCGGCGGGGCGGCGCTGGCGGCTGAAGGAACCGATCGCCAACACCACGGCCCGAGCGTCGACCTCGACTCCGTCTCCAACCAGGCGCCACCCGGAGGCGGTCCGGTCGATGCGGGTGACACCCGAGCCTTCCCTCACCGGGCTGGCGAAGCTGGAGGCATACGCCCGGAGATGCGACACGATCTCGTCTCTCGGCAGGAACCCGTCGGGATCGTCTCCCGAGTACTCGAAGCCGGGGAGCTGGAGGGTCCAGTTGGGCAACACGAGAGTGAAGCTGTCCCATCGCTGCTGCCAGCTGTGACCGATCTGGTCACGCTCCAGAACGAGGTGATCGACGCCCGACCGGGACAGGTGGTAGCTGGTCGCCAGTCCTGCCTGACCCGCCCCGATCACCGCCACATCGATGGTTTCCATACCCCGACCCTACCGGCCGCCCCGTCCAGTCCGGGTTGGGGCGTCATTTCCGTGAGGATCGCTCCACCGATCCGTGGGCAGATCCTCACAGTTCGTACTTGCCCGGAACGTCCACTTATCCGGAGCGCTCCCGACCAGCCGGGTTGTCGTGCCTACCGTTCGCCTCACCGCACTCAGGAGGGAGCCACGGTGAACGAACTGTTCGGAGGATGGGATCCGATCCTGCGGGTACTGACCGTGGGACCGCTCGCCTATGCCGCCATGGTGATTCTCCTGCGAGTCTCCGGGAAGCGGACACTGTCGAAGATGAACTCCTTCGATTTCGTCGTCACCATCTCATTGGGGTCGGTCCTGGGGGCGACGATCACCAACGCCAATCTGGCGCTTGCCACCGCCGTCACAGCCATGGCCGTCCTGATCATCGCCCAGTTCCTGATCACCGCCCTGTCCGTGCGATTCAACTGGTTCGAAAACGTGGTCAAGGGCGATCCGACGCTGGTTGCCGCCGACGGGCGTCTGCTCCGCGACGCCATGCGCCGGACACGGGTGACCCGTGCCGAGGTCGAAGCCGCGGTGCGCGCCGCCGGAACCGGCGAGCTCGATGACGTCCTGGCGATAGTTCTCGAGACGGACGGCACGTTCACGGTTATCGGTCGTTCGGCCGGCGCCGTCTCCGGGTTTGAAAACGCCTCGCCGTCGAAGTAGCGGATCGAGCCTTCCTCGGTTGTGGACGCTCGGTTACCGGCCGCCCACGTCCGCAGAACGGTCTGGCCGTCCCTCAGCGTCCGAAGGAGCCAAGAGAGCAAATTTTTTCGAGCGACGCGCAATCTCGGGGCTTTGGAGTGCGTCCTGATACGTGAAGGCCGGCCGAACGACCACGATCACGAGGAGGAGCAATGGCTAGCACAGCCACCGCCACCAACGGCATCGACCTCGATCAGCTCACGCAGACGATCGAGGCCATCAAACAAGACCCGAATCTCGGCTCGTTCCGCTTCCGGGCGACCAGCAGCTGGGAAAACGGCACCCACAACCGGGGTGAGATCGGAGCGTTCGTCCACGCCGGCGAACGCGACACCACCCGGGCCACGCCCTTCGAGCTCGAAGGCGATGAGCCGCCGGTGTTACTGGGCAACAACCAGGGCCCCAACGCCGTGGAGTTGGTGTTGCAGTCGCTGGCGTTCTGTTACGCCGTCGGTTACACCGCCAACGCAGCGGCCCAGGGGATCGAACTGACCTCGATGGAGTACGAGATCGAAGGCGACTTCGACGTGCGCCGCTTCCTGGGCCTGGACGGGCCCCGTCCCGGCTTCACGCGGATCAGGGCCACCGGACGCGTCTCCAGCCCCAACGCCACCCGCGAACAGCTCGAGGCGTTGTGCCAGTACGTCCAGGACACTTCGCCGGTGCGCGACATCCTGGCCAACCCGACGCCCGTGGAGACGACTCTCGAGGTCGTCTGATGACCGGGAGGGGAGGGTACGTAGCGGCCCTCCTCTCCCCGCCAGGAGGTGTAGTCAGATGTCACTGGAACAGGAACCGGAGGTGAGCGTCGACCGAGAGGCCCTCCACCATGAGATCCGGGTGAAATACCAGGAAGTCGCCCGCCATCCGGACGGCACATTCCACTTCTTCACCGGACGACGGGCAGCCGAGCAGTGCGGCTACCCGCCGGAGGCGCTGACCGGCTTGCCCGATAGGGTCGTGGAGGCTTTCGCCGGCGTCGCCAACCCCTTTCACTGGGGAATGCCTCAGTCCGGCGAGAAGGTGGTGGACATCGGTTCGGGAGCAGGACTGGACTCGATCATCGCCGCCCGCTGCGTGGGACCAGACGGTGAGGTGGTGGGAGTGGACATGACCGCCGAGATGCTGCAGCGATCGCGTCGCTCCGCTCGGGAGATGGGCCTGCATCCCCGTCTCGAGTTTCGCCAAGGGTTCGCCGAGGAACTCCCGCTACCCGACGGCTGGGCCGATCTCGTCATCTCGAACGGGGTGTTCAACCTGGTACCGGACAAGCAGGCGGCCTTCCGCGAGGTGATGCGGGTCCTGCGCCCCGGTGGCCGTCTGCAGGCAGGCGACATCTGCGTGGAGCGTCCGGTCCCCGAAAGCGCCAAACGCGACATCGACCTGTGGACCGGCTGAATCGCCGGTGCCCTGCCGTGTGCAGGGCTGGAACCGGTGCTTCGGGCTGCCGGTCTGCACCGGGTTGAAGTTGGCCCCCAGGTGGACACCTTCGGAGGTGCGCCCGGCGAGGGCAAGGCCCGCCAGTTCGGCACCTACGGCGTTGCCATCCGGGCCTGGAAAAGGCTCGATCCGTCTCCTAGTGTCGGTGGTTGAGGGCATGGAACCCCGACCCGCCTTTCAGGACCTCGCCAGAGAGCAACTTCCGTGGCTGTATTCGCTGGCCCGGCGGTTGTCGGGCGACGCCGCCGAAGACGTGGTCCAGGAATGCCTGGCCAAGGCGTTCCGCAGCTACGGCTCACTGAGCGACCCGGTGGCTGCCCCGGCCTGGTTTCGGACCATCCTGATCAACTGTGCCCGCGACCGCATGCGACGGGCGGCGGCGGGTCCCGAGGAGACACCCGTCGAGGACGTCCCCGAGTACTCCCTGTACCGGACAATCGCCGACGCCGATCCCTGGCCCTACTCCGACAGCCTTCATCTCGACTTCCTGCGCATGTTCACCCAGGATGACGTGTGGAAGGTGCTCGACCGCCTGAAGCCGATGTACCGGGTGCCGCTCGTGCTGGTCCACATGGAGGGCATACCCACCGCCCAGGTGTCGCGCATGCTGGGCGTGCCGCTCAACACTCTGCTGTCGTGGCTCCATCGCGGCCGAAAGGGCTTCGAGCGGGAGCTGTGGGAGTACGCCAACGAGAACGATCTCTTGAGAGAAAGGGAAATGACATGATCGGCTGCAGCGAGGCGGTCAGGCAGCTCTGGGAGTACCTGGAGCAGGACCTGGAGGAGGCCGACCGTGCCCAGGTGGAAGAGCACCTGGTTTTTTGCCGACGGTGCTGCGGTGAGCTGGCGTTCGCCGAGGAACTCCGTACGTTCATGACCCGCTCCACCGATATGGCCCTGCCGCCTGCGATAGCAGGACGTCTCGAGTCGTTTCTCGCCGGTCTGGACAAGGAGGATTCGAAATGACCGACGATCTCATGTTCAAGGACGAGATCCAGCACCTCGTCCGGGCGGCCTACGAGATCGAGGCTTCCCCGGATGGCCCGGGCGCCAGGTTCTACTCGGAGGACCAACTGTCCGGCGTGCCGCCTGAAGCTCGGAGCTGGATGCTCGGTGTGGGCAACCCCCTGCCCTATGCGGATCTGCGGCCGGGAGAAACCGTCGTCGACCTGGGATGCGGCGCCGGAGTCGACGCCATGCTGGCGGCCCGCGCAACCGGCCCCGAGGGGCGGGTCGTGGGAGTGGACTTCCTCGGTTCCATGGTGGACAGGGCGGCGGCTCTCGCCTCGGAGGCAAAGATCGACAACGTCGAATTCGTCCAGTCGGAGATCGAGGATCTTCCGCTCGCCGACGGTTCGGTCGACGTCGTCGTGTCGAACAGCTCCATCAACCTGTCAGCCCGCAAGAGCCGCGTCTTCGCCGAGGCGTACCGGGTGCTCCGCCCGGGTGGGCGCCTGTGCGTGACCGACCTGACGTTGGACGAGGACGACCTGCCTCCCGAGATTCTCACCCACCCATCGGCGTGGGCCGGTTGAGTATCGGGAGCCCTGACGGAGCGTGTCTTCGTCGAGAAACTGACCAAGGTGGGATTCTCCCGGCCGGAGATCCTGGAGCGGCATCCCTTCAAGCTGGACGACGCCGAGGAGTATCCGCTCTTCACCCCCGACCTGATCGAGCTGATGCATCGCCTCCTCGCCGACGACAAGAAAGACGAGGTGGCCACCGCGGTGACGTTGCGGACGACGAAGCCCGGCTGACGCCGGACTTCGTTTCGCCTACGGCCGGCCTTCCCCTCGATGATGCGCACCGAAGATTCGATTGAGAACGGCCGAAACGGCGCTTATGCTTCAGACAAGACTCCCCAGCCGCCTATCGGGTCCCGGAAGGGGCGCACATGACCCCAGACCTGTTCACCATTCGGTGGACGGACGCCGACGGGGTCAGACATCTCGAGCTTTCGGGCGAGTTGGATCTGTCCAACGTCGCCGACCTCCAACGGGCATTCGAGCAATGTGCGGGTCACAAGAGGGTCGTGGTCGACGCGACGCAGCTGGAATTCATCGACTCCACCGGACTGCATGCGCTGATCGACGGCCGCAACCAGCTGGGAGAGGACCGGTTCGTGCTAGTGCCTGGCCGGACCCTGGACCGACTGCTGGACATCACGGGCGTAAAGAAGCTCTTCCGGCTCGAATGAAGGTTTCAACTGGGCTATCCAGGGAAGGCCCAGCGAAACAAAGTAAAACGGAACTGGGACGTGTCGGCCAGGAAAGAGTTCGAGCCTGAAGCTTCCTCGGTCCGGGCGGTCAGGCTCTTCGTCGGAGAGGCCTTGCCGCCCTGGGTTCGCCGTGAGGACGTCGTACTCGTAGCTTCGGAGCTGGCGACGAACGTCGTCCGCCACGCCAGGACCGACTTCCGGGTCGATCTCGCAGTTGAGCAGAGGCGGATGCGTCTGGAAGTATCGGACGGCTCCTCCATCGTGCCGGCGGTGGAAGATCTCGCCGACAACCAGCACGGTCTGCGGATGATCGAAGCGCTGTCCGATCGGTGGGGCATCGAGTCGACTCCGACCGGCAAGACGGTTTGGGTGGAGTTCGACGAATTATCCGTTCCAAACGGTTAGAGCGAGGGCTGGGGGCTGCCCTTTCAGCCCGAAGCACCGCCCGGCTCGACCGAGTCGCCGATGTCGAGGTCGATCAGCCGACCGGCGGCGATGTCGAATACCCAGCCATGGACTCCCAGCCCGCCCGAGCGGCGCGCTCTGTCGACCGCGTCGAATTCCATGACGTTGCGGCACTGTTCCACCACATTGAGCTCGACCAGACGACGCAGCCGGGCGTCGGGGTCAGCAACGGCGTCGAGTTCGACAGCATGTCGGTGGTAGATGTCCCGAATGGTTTGTAGCCAGATGTCGAGAGGCCCCTCCAGAGGGGGCCGCATGGCGGCTTCGATGCCGCCGCACAGGTAATGGCCGCAGACGACGATGTCGTCAACCCCTAGTTCGCTGACCGCCAGGTCGATCACCGCCGCCGCGCCCACGTCCCCTCGGGAGGCGGTGTTAGAGATGTTCCGAAGCACGAATGCCTCCCCGGGGCCCAGCCCCATCATCTCCTCCGCGGTGACCCGGCTGTCCGAACAGCCTATATAGAGGATCGACGGGTTCTGGCCCTCGCTCAGCCGCGAGAAGAAGTCGGGGTCCTGGGTGAGACGGCTGGCCGCCCAGGCTCGGTTGTTGGCGAGGATATCTCTGACGCCGATGGCACCTCCCGTGGCAGATCCGACAGGGTATCCGCTCCGATCAGTGGTCTGTATCCGGTCGTCATTGGGGCGTCTTCCTCGGATCATCGATTCGACGGCGCCGCTTCCTTGCCACTCGGGCGGTAACCGGTGTTTGCGACGAGGTGGCGGGTGATGGCGACGGCGCTGTCCGAACCTGCCGCGATGGCGCGGGCGACGTTGGACATCGGGCTTGCCAGGTCGCCGGCGGCCCAGATTCCGTCGATGCTGGTGGCGCCGAAGCCGTCCGTGGCGATGTGACCCGTGGGAGTGAAGTCCAAGCCGAGTCCCTCGAGCAGCGATGGACGGCGTATCTCGTGAGGTGCTGGTACCAACAGCCCGGTGACGTCGACGGTGGTTCCGTCGGTCAGGACGATCGACTTGAGTCCGCGTCCGGGGCCGGCGACGGCGGCTATCCGGCCATCGACGATCCGGATGCCCGCGCCGGACAATTGCTCTCGCTCCTCGTCGGTGAATGTGGCGCCGTTGCTGATGAGAGTCAGGTCGTCGGTCCATCGGCGCAGTAGCAGGGCCCGTTCGGGCGGGCCGCCAAGTACGGCGAGCGGCTGGTCACGGTGCTCCCATCCGTG
Source organism: Acidimicrobiia bacterium (assembly GCA_036259475.1). Taxonomy (GTDB): domain Bacteria; phylum Actinomycetota; class Acidimicrobiia; order Spongiisociales; family ZC4RG35; genus ZC4RG17. The sequence continues at coordinate 8,814 of DATABS010000012.1, forward strand.
ACAGAACGGGCAGTGGAACACGCTCGCCCCCCAACGCGGTTCGAGGCCGTCAATTTCGGGCCGGGCGTACCGCATCCCGGTCGCCAACAGGATTCGGTCTGTGTGGATCGTCTCACCGTCGTCGAGTTCGAGTCGCCACTTCGGATCTGCGTGCGGTTGGATGGCCTCCACGGTGGCCGAGCGACGCTCGATGCTCGGATACCCGGCCAGTTCGTCGGCAGTGGCCGCATAGAAGTCGGCGGGAGCGGTGCCGTCGTGGCCGAGCAGGCCGCCGATCCCCGTGGAAGGGGCGTTCGAGGGATGACCGGCGTCGACCAGGACGACGCGCGCGCGGGCTCGGCCGAGGACGAGAGCGGCGGAGGAGCCGGGGG
>DATABS010000013.1:0-116382 GCA_036259475.1 Acidimicrobiia bacterium
GCCGAGTCGCCGACGGCGAAGATACCGGGCGAGGCGACGAAGTTGCCGTCGACGACCAGACGGCCCCCGTCGGTGGGGAGGCCGATCTCGGCAATCAATGGGTGGGGTCGGACCCCGGCCGACCACACCACGGTCTCTGCCTCGATCCGTCTCCCCGATTAGAGCAGGATCCCGTGGCGGTCGACCCCAGTGACCTTCTCGCCCAGGACCAGGTCTACCCCCCGATGGGTCAGCGCCCGTTCGGCCGCCGCCGAGAGGCGTCGGGACAAGGTGGGCGCCACGCGGTCTACGGCGTCGATGAGCGTGACAGCCGGCCGGGGAGCCGACGTGAAATATCGCCGCGCTGCCGAACCCAGCAGATCGGCCAGGGCAGCAGCCAACACCGCCCCCGAATAGCCCGCCCCCACGATCGCCACGTGCGTCAGGCGCCGGTCCGACTCCTCGGTGGACACCTCCAAGAGAGCCAGGATCCGGTTGCGGATACGAAGCGCGTCACCGATGGTCTTGAAGGGGACCGCCCAATCCTCGACGCCCTCGATCCCGAAGGTGGCGGGGATGGAACCGAGGGCGACCACGATGGCGTCGGCCGTGAGCTCGATGGGTTCCAGACCGAAAGGCCGAACGACCTTGACGGTCCGGGTGGCAGGGTCGATCGACTCGACTGTGCCGGATACCACCCGAGCCTCAGGAGCGAGCTGGCGGATCGGCGTGATGATGTGCCGGGGATCTAGATCACCCGCCGCCACCTCGGCCAGCATGGGTGTGAAGAGCAGGAAGTTCTGATCCGAGACGATCGTGACGCGGGCTCGATCCTCCAGGCTTCGGGCCACCGCTTGTCCGGCGAAGCCGCCACCCACGACGATCACGGACGGTGTCATTGCCGGGCCAATGGTACCGGCCCTCGTCTGTCCACCGAACCCGTACTCACCCACGTAAGGATTGCCGGAACGCCCAATCGTTCGCCGAACGGTCAGCGGCCGAGCGTCCTGCCCGCGGCGATCCAGGCGGCCAGCGCCTCCGACCACACACCGATCGCCCCCGCCTGTTCGGCCTCGTCCCTGACCCGCCGGTCCGAGGACACGACCACCGTCTGAGGAGCGGCATGCTCGATGATCCATTCGTCGGCCGAATGGGCGTACACCACCCTGACCCGGCGATTGGTGGGTAGGGACGACGTATCGACCGAAGAATCGAACGCCACGACGACCATCGAACCGGGAGCGGCCAGGCCCGCCAGGCGGCCGGCCGCGGCCACCAGGCGCCGGCGGATGTCTGAGTCCGGCTCATCGCTCACCTGGAAGGCCACGTTGTAGCCGTCGATCAGCCAACGGAGAGGATGACGCATCAGCCACTGGATCACCTCCAGCCGATCGGGGCGCATCCCGGCGGGAATCCGCACCGTCTCATCGGATCGGATCACAGCCGGCCCGGATGCCGGAGGCCGACGGACCGCGGTGACGATCCGGTCGAGCTCCTGGGCCATTTCGACCGGATCACTCGGGAACCAGCCCCGGCCCCCAGCTTCGGGCTGAGCCGCGGATGCGCTGCGCCGCTCTTTCTCCAGGAGTTGGCGCAACGTCTCGACTCGCGCCTCGGCGGCTGCCAGTTCCGCCTGTGCCCGTTCCACCCGGCTCGCCAGACGGGCGGCCTGCCTCGCCTCGTCGCGGGCTTGCCGTTCGGCCTCGGCCCGCCCCCGCTCGGCCGTCTCGATCTGCGCTCGCAGGCGGTCGCGGACCCGCCTCTCGGCGACAGCGACGTCCTCTTCGCCGGATCGAACCGCCTCCTCCAGCTCGGCGATGCGATTGAGAGCGTCGCTCAGGCGACCCTCCAGAGAGGATCTGGCCTTCGTCTCTTCCCGGTCGGCCACAGCACCGGCGAGGAGCGCCAGCTTCTCCTCCCATTCATCCGGTCGGCCGACGAACAGGTGCTCGGGCGAACCGGCCTCCATTTCACCGTCGGCCGCCACCTCGGCACGCAACCATTCGGACCCGTCGAGCTCGATCAGCGCCCGTTTCAGGAGCGGAGGAGGGAGCCGTCGGGCAGAGCTGTCCGCCAACCGGCGGAGAGGCGCGGGAACGTCGTCTTCGTCCATCCTCTGCAAGACCCGACGCAGCCGGTCGGCCGCCGGCCGGAGAAGTTCAATCGTCGTCCGATCGAGGTCCATCAGCCACGACGGTACAAGAGAGCCGGATTCAGTTCGCCAGGCCGGCTCGCACCAGGAAGGACGCCATCTGGGCCCGGGTCACCGGCTCGTCACAGAACCGGTCGTTGGTGGGAGGGTTGCATCCGCGGGTGATGCCCGCCGTGGCCAACGCTCCGATCTCTGCCTGAAACACGTGACCCACCGTGTCAGCGAACTCGGGTTGCGCCGGAACGAGGTCGAGCGCCCGGGTGAGGAAAGCCGCCATCTGGCCCGGGTCAAGGCATCCTCAGGGCAAAAGCGGTCATTGGCCGGAGGGTTGCATCCCCTGGTCACACCGGACGCCGCCAGAGCGCCGACGTCAGCCTCGAAGACATGGCCGTCGACATCGGCAAAGCCGGACGGCGCCGGGCTCAGACCGAGAGCCCGGGTGAGGAACGCGGCCATCTGACCGCGAGTCACAGCCTCGTCGGGACCGAAACGGTCATTGGCGGGAGGGTTGCATCCCCGGGTCACGCCCGACGCCGCCAGCTCCTCGATGTCCGCCTGATGAACCGAGCCGTCGTCGTCGGAGAACGTCCCGACCGGCCCGTCGTCGCATCCAAGCCGATCCGGCCCGAGAGCCAAGGAGTCGAAGTCGATCTGGTTGTCGATCGCCGATTCGTCCCCGCCGTAGTACACGTCGAACCAGAAGCTGTCGACATCGAGATGCCTTTCGTCGGCCCGACGAAAGGCGATTCCGTTCCGTGAGAAAGCCGCCTGGCCGTCAACCCAGTCGGTGAGCGACCCCACGCCAAGAGCGAAATGGTTTGATCGCCTGTTCGGCTGTGCCATACTGTCCCGGCACATGTCCTTCACCCTCGTACTTCTTATCGACTGACGCACACGCCCCCAAGACCGGCGTGTGCGTCACCTTGCCCTCCCACCGGGAGGGCTTTTTGTATCCCGAACGACCGCACCCAGACATGACGAGGACCACCTCATGACCCAACCGACCGGCGCCCAGATCCTGCTCCAATCCCTCACGCACGAAGGGGTCGACATCGCCTTCGGCGTACCGGGCGGCGCCATCCTGCCCTTCTACGACACGCTCTACGACGGTCCCATCCGTCACGTCCTCGCCCGTCATGAGCAGGGCGCCGGCCATATGGCGGAGGGCTACGCCTGGGCGACGGGACGGGTCGGCGTTTGCATCGCCACTTCCGGCCCCGGAGCCACCAACCTGGTGACGCCGTTGGCCGATGCACTGGTCGATTCGGTGCCGCTGGTGGCCATCACCGGCCAGGTCCCGACCAGCTCGGTGGGCAACGACGCCTTCCAGGAGGCGTACACCACGGGCATCACCATGCCCGCCACCAAGCACAACTACTTCGTGACCGATCCCGACGAGATCCCGACCATCGTCCACGAGGCCTTCCACATCGCCGCCACCGGCCGACCCGGCCCCGTCCTGATCGACTTCCCCAAGGACATCCTCAATGCCCCGACCAGCTGGTCGGAGCCAGCCGATCTCACCCTGCCGGGATACAAGCCGACGATCGCCGGACACGTTCCCCGCATCCGGGAGGCGGCCGAGCTGCTCCAACGGGCGCAACGACCGGTACTCTACGTCGGGGGCGGCATCATCAAGGCAGGCGCCTCCGAGCCTCTGCGCACTCTGGCCGAGAGGACGGCGACACCGGTCACGACCACCCTCATGGGCCGGGGCGCCTTCCCCGACTCCCACCCCCTCGCATTGGGCATGCCCGGCATGCACGGCACCTTCACCGCCATCGCCGCCTTGCAACGCGCCGATCTGATAGTCGCCATCGGAGTGCGTTTCGACGACCGCGTGACCGGCGACCCCGACCGGTTCGCTCCCGAAGCGCAGATCGTCCACGTCGACGTCGACCCGGCCGAGATCGGGAAGGTGCGGGTCGCCGACGTCCCGATCGTCGGTGACGCCCGCCGGGTGATCGAACAGCTCATCGAGGCCTGGGGCGACCGTGAGGTCCCCAACCGGGAACCCTGGCTGGAGAAGCTCCGCCGGTGGCAGAGGGATCATCCCCTCAGTTACTCGCAGCAGCCCGACGGGCCGATCAAGCCGCAGTACGTGATCGAGGAGCTCCACCGGCTCACCGGCGGCGACGCCACCGTCGTCTCCGGTGTAGGCCAGCACCAGATGTGGGCCAGCCAGTTCTGGGGGTTCGAGGACCCGCGCCGCTGGATCAACTCAGGCGGCCTCGGGACAATGGGCTTCGCCGTCCCGGCTGCGGTCGGCGCCAAGGCCGGAACGCCCGATGAGCTGGTGGTGGCCGTCGACGGAGATGGCTGCTTCCAAATGACGTCCCAGGAGCTGATCACTGCTGCCGTCGAGGGGCTGCCGGTGAAGGTGGTCGTCTTCAACAACGGCGTTCACGGGATGGTGTCGCAGTGGCAGCGGCTGTTTTACCAGGACCGCTTCTCCGCCTCCCGCCTGGGCGACACAGTCGACTACGTGAAGTTGGCTGAGGCCATGGGTTGCCATGGATTCCGGGCGACGACGCCCGACGAGGTCGCCCCGACACTGGAGAAGGCGCTGTCGACGGACGATCGCCCGGCGCTGGTCGAGGTGGTGGTCGACCCCGAGGAGATGGTCTTCCCCATGGTCCCCGCCGGCGGCTCCTGCGACGAGGTGTTCGTCGGCCGCGACGAGATGGTCGTGATCGACCGATGAAACACACCTTGTCCGTCATGGTCGAGAACAAGCCCGGTGTCCTGGCCCGGGTCAGCTCGCTCCTCGCCCGGCGAGGGTTCAATATCCACTCGCTCACGGTGGGACCCAGCCACGAAGCAGGCCTCTCCCGGATGACGATCGTCGTCGATGCCCCCGAACTCGAACAGGTGAAGAAGCAGCTCCACAAGCTGGTGAACGTGGTCAAGATCTCCGAATTGGAGGACCGCTACTCCATCGAGCGCGAGATCATGCTCGTCCGGGTCAACGCCCAGCCCGCCCGGCGCCCGGAGCTGCTCTCACTGGCGTCGATCTTCGGCGCCACGGCGGTGGACGTCGGCCCCAACTCGATCGCCTTCCAGGTGGTGGGAGCACCCGACAAGGTGAATGACTTCCTGGATCTCGTCAAGCCCTACGGTGTCGTCGACCTCGTCAAGTCCGGGTGGGTGGTGCTCGCCCGCGAGACGAAGGGCCGGGGGCCCGCATTGCGGGCCGTCAACTGAACGAAGAGCGAGGAAGCACGTGGCAACTATCTACTACGACAAGGACGCCGACCCCAGCCTGATAAAGGGCAAGAAAGTCGCCATCATCGGCTATGGCAGTCAGGGCCATGCTCACGCCTTGAACATCAAGGAATCAGGGGGAGAAGTAGCGGTCGGGCTGCGACAAGGCTCATCTTCATGGGATCAGGCGACCGCCGCCGGTCTGGAAGTGATGGACGTCGCCGAGGCGGCGCGATGGGCGAACGTCGTCATGCTCCTCGTTCCCGACGAGGTGATGGCCGACATCTACAACGAGCATGTCGCTCCCAACCTCGACGCCGGCGATGCCCTGATGTTCGCTCATGGCTTCAACATCCACTTTGGAGCCATCACGCCTCCCGAGGACGTCGACGTGCTGATGGTGGCCCCCAAGGGACCCGGTCACCTGGTGCGCCGGACGTATACGGAAGGTTCGGGTGTCCCATGCCTGATCGCCGTCCATCAGGACGCCACCGGCTCCTCTCGGGAGCTCGGGCTGTCGTACGCCCATGCCATCGGCGGCACCCGCGGCGGTGTGCTCGAGACGACGTTCAAGGAGGAAACCGAGACAGATCTCTTCGGGGAACAGGTCATCCTGTGCGGCGGCCTCGCCGAACTGATCAAGGCGAGCTTCGAGACGCTCGTGGACGCCGGCTATCAGCCCGAGTCGGCCTATTTCGAGACCCTGCACGAGCTGAAGCTCATCGTCGATTTGCTGTATGAGGGTGGCATGTCGTGGATGCGCTACTCGATCTCCAATACGGCCGAATATGGCGACTACACCCGCGGACGCCGGATCATCACCGACGAGACCCGCCAGGAGATGCGCAAGGTCCTGGAGGAGATCCAGTCGGGAGCCTTCGCCAACGAGTGGATGGCCCAGGCCCGGGAAGGCGCTCCCCATCTGCTGGAGCAGCGCCAGGCGAACCGGTCGCACCAGATCGAACAGGTGGGAGCGCAACTGCGGGGCCTCATGCCCTTCATCGAACCGAAAAAAGCGCCGTGAATTCACCGGGCAAGGAGATGACGGGTAGTAGGTGGAAGGTTCTAGGTGGTAGGTCTCGCCTCTCATGCGGGGGCCTTCTGGCGCTTCTCCGGCCGGGCGTGTAACTAGACGACCCGGCCCGACAGCGACGACTGACCTATCACCTACCACTTACCACTCAGAACGGAGCGAACGCAGTGAGCGACTCTGACAGACTCATCATCTTCGACACCACATTGCGTGACGGCGAGCAGGCCCCCGGCATCGCCCTCACGCCCGACGAGAAGGTAGCGATCGCTCATCAGCTGGGCCGGCTGCGAGTAGACGTGCTGGAGGCCGGCTTCGCCGCCTCTTCCCCCGGCGACTTCGAGGCCGTCTCCCGTATCGCCTCCGATGTGCGCGGCCCCGTCATCGCCAGCCTCGCCCGCGCCCATCCCGATGACATCGACCAGGCCTACGAGGCCCTCAAGGGGGCCGACCAGTTCCGCATCCATGTCTTCATGTCGACCTCCCCGATCCACATGGAGAAGATGCTGCGCATGACGCCCGACGAGGTGATGAAGGCGTCCGTTGAAGGAGTGCGGCGCGCCCGTCAGTACACCGACAACGTGGAGTTCTCGCCCCAGGACGCCACCCGCTCCGACCCAGATTTCATGATCGAGGTATGCCGGCGGGCGGTCGAAGCCGGCGCCACGACGATCAACATCCCCGACACGGTGGGATACGCCACACCGGCCGAGTTCGTCGAGCTGATGAGACGGGTCTTCAAGGAGGTGAAAGGCGACCGTGACGACGTCATCATGTCGGTCCATTGCCACGACGACCTGGGTTTGGCGGTGGCCAACTCGCTCTCGGCGATCTCGGCGGGAGCCCGCCAGATCGAGGGGGCGATAAACGGTATTGGCGAGCGAGCGGGAAACACGTCGATCGAGGAGATCATCATGGCGGTCAAGACCCGCCAAGACGCCTTCGGCGTGGAGATCGGGGCGGACACGACCCAGATCCTCGAGACGTCGCGGCTCGTCTCCCGCCTGACCGGCTATCCGGTCCAGTTCAACAAGGCGATCGTGGGCCGTAATGCCTTCGCCCACGAGTCGGGTATCCATCAGCACGGCGTGCTTCGCGCCCGCGACACCTACGAGATCATGGACGCCGCCTCCGTCGGGCAGGAAGGTGGCCAGATAGTTCTGGGGAAGCATTCCGGCCGGGCCGGCTTCGCCGACGCGCTCGCCAAGATCGGAGTTGTCCTCGAGGACACCGACTTCTCGCGGGCGTTCGCCCGGTTCAAGCAGGTGGCGGACCGCAAGGTTCAGATCGGTGAGGAGGAGTTGCGGGCGCTGGTGGACGACGAGGCAGGCGTCTCCTCCGACGACCTCGTCCGACTCGTCGGCCTCCACGTCAGCGGCGGGAACCAGGTCACCCCCACGGCCACGGTCAAGGTCACGGTCGGCGGAGTAGAGAAGTCCTTCGAGGGCCGCGGCGACGGCATGGTCCATGCCTCCTTCGCGGCGGTGAAGCAGGCCTTCGACCAGGAAGACGCTCGCCTCGTCGACTACCGGGTGGTCCCCGTCACCTCGGGGGCGGACGCCATGGCCGAGGTCAACGTCGTGATCCGAGTCGGCGACCATACGTACTCCGGGCGAGCGGTGGACACGGACGTAGTCGAGGGTTCGGCACATGCCTTTGTGGAAGCGCTGAACAAGGACGCCGCCCGAACTCCACGCCCAGTCGTCTGATCACTACGGAGGGCCGTTGGTCAGGACTGTGCCGTCGGGCCGGGTGATGGGTCCAGTTGCCCGGTGAGCCGGTGATGTTCCGGCTGTGGGGTGCCTCGTCGCCCCAGCGCCGTTCCTTGGGCCGCAGACACCGCCACGCGGTCTAGAACCCTGGGTTCCACCCCTCGCCGCTCCGCAGCCGTTCCGCGGGCCCCAGACACCGCTCTGCGGGGGTCTAGAACCCTGGGTTCCACCCCTCGCCGCTCCGAAGCCGTTCCGTGGGCTGCAGACACCGCCATGCGGGGTCTAGAACCCTGGGTTCCACCACCCGCCGCTGCGGGCCGTTCCGCGCTGCAGACGTCGGCGATTCTGCTCGAGGAACCAAAAGGCGTCGTCAGATTCGGTCATCGGTCCTCATTTCCTGTTGCACGGACCGGTCACTCTATGCGGGGGCGGGTACAGGACTTTTCGGGTCGGCTTCCAGAGCGGCTCGAGCCGATCAGCCGCTTCCGACTTCTCGGGTCGGACTCAGTATCCTCGCCGGATCGCTGTGAACTCGGAGGTTCCTGAATAGATCCCTGGCTAGGCCTGGTCGTCGTCCTGGTCCTCATCGCTATCAACGGGTTGTTCGTCGCCCAGGAATTCGCCTACGTGGCGGTCAATCGGAGCCGGGTCGAGAGCCGGGCGGCCGCGGGAGAAGGCCGGGCTAACCGACTTCTCGGGCGCCTCCGGCATCTTTCATTCGAACTGTCCGGCGCCCAACTCGGGATCACCGTCACCTCGCTCGTTCTCGGCGCCATCGCCGAGCCGACGGTGGCGCGGTTCCTCGACCCGATGTTCGGCGCGGCAGGCATCAACTCGCCTGCCGTCAGTGTCGCCACTGCCCTGGTCCTGGCGACGGTGGCCCAGATGGTGCTTGGAGAGCTGTTCCCCAAGAACCTCGCCCTCGCCCGCGCCTACCCCGTGGCCCTGCGCGTGGGTCTGCCGATGTCGTTCATCAATCGCCTGCTCGGCCCCCTCGTGCGGTTCTTCAACACCTCGGCCAACTGGACGGTCAGGAAGCTGGGGATCGAACCTCGGGACGAACTCGCCGGGCTGCGGTCGTTGCGGGACCTGGAGATGATCGTTCGGGCGTCGTCGGCGGAGGGTGAGCTGGGGGCGCACGAGACCTCGCTCATCACCCGGGCGATCGCCTTCGTCGAAAAGCACGCCTCCGACGTGATGGTCCCCCGGGTGGCGGTCCACGGCGTCTCTCACAACGCCTCGGTCGGCGATCTGCGCCGGCTCGCCCAGGAGACCGGCCACTCCCGCTTTCCCATCTACGAGAGCGATCTCGACGAGGTGATCGGAGTCGCCTACGTCAAGGACACCTTCTCGGTGCCGCCGGCTGACCGGGAAACGGTGCCGATCACTGCGATCGCCTCGCCGGTGGAGGCCGTACCCGAGTCGATGCGTCTCGACAGCATTCTCATCGACCTACAGAACGCCGGCCGCACGATCGCCATCGTCGTCGACGAATACGGGGGGACGGCGGGAATCGTGACGGTGGAAGACATCGTCGAGGAGATCCTGGGCGAGATTCACGACGAACACGACTACGAGGCCCCACCGGACCGAGACAAGGGCATCCTCGCCGGGTCGCTCCACCGCCACGAGGTTGAGGAGGTGACCGGCTTCGAATGGCCGGAGGGCAGCTACGACACCCTGAGTGGGTTCGTCACGGCGAGACTCGACCGATTCCCTCAGGTCGGTGATGTGCTCTCGGTCGGCAGGTACCGCATCGAAGTCCTCGGCGTGGACGAGCACATCGCCACCCGGGTTCTCATCTCGTTCACCGACCGCCGGGGGGACACATGACCTTCGGCGCCTTCGCTGCCATAGTCCTGCTGCTGCTGGCGAATGGCTTTTTCGTCGCCGCCGAGTTCGCCTTCACCGCCGCCAGCCGGCCCCGCCTGGCGGCGCAGCCCTCGCGGTCTGCCCGGGCCGCCCTGGCCGCCATCGATGAGCTTTCGTTCACCTTGGCCGGGGCGCAGCTCGGGATAACCATTGCTTCCCTGCTGTTGGGATTCGTGGCAGAACCGGCGGTGGCTGCGTTGCTGGAAGCGGCCGTGGGAGCGTTCGTCGATCTGCCTGACCAGGTGCTCCATACGATGTCGTTCGTGGTCGCCCTGTCGATAGTCGTGTATTTCCACATGGTGATCGGCGAGATGGCGCCGAAGAACATCGCCATCTCCGACCCTGAGCGGGCCTCTCTGATAATGGCCCTGCCATTTCGGCTCTACGCCACTCTGTTGCGTCCGGTGATCTGGCTCCTCAACGGTCTCGCCAATCTCGGATTGCGCCTCGTGGGCGTCGATCCCGAGGAGGTCGGGGAAGCTCATACCGTCGAAGATCTGTCTTCATTGATCACAGCCGGGCGCCGCGAAGGGGTGGTCGAGGAGTTCGCCCATCGCCTTCTGACGGGTGCCATCGACCTCGGCGCACTCGAAGCCACCCAGGTGATGGTCCCCCGACCGGACGTGGTCGCCCTGCCCGCCTCCGTCTCGTTGGGTGAGCTGGAGCGGACCTTCGTCGAAGGGGGGCATTCCCGCATCCCTATCTACGGTGAAGATCTCGACGACCTGGTGGGTTTCGTTCACATCAAGGATCTGCTCGGCCGGGAGAGCGCCGATCACGACAGCCCGCTCGATAGTTCAATGGTCCGCCCGCTGCTCGTGGTTCCCGAAAGTGCTCGCGTTGACCGTCTGCTGGAGGACATGCGCCGGGGCCGCAACCACCTGGCTGCCGTCGTTGACGAGCACGGCGGCACGGCCGGCATCGTCACACTCGAGGACATCGTCGAGGAGATCGTGGGCGAGATCCGCGACGAGCACGACGTCGAATCGGACGGTGTCCGCCGACTCTCAGCCAATCGGTGGCTCGTCGACGCCATTCGGCGACCGTCCGAAGTGACGCGGGCGTGCGGGGTCGACCTTCCCGAGGGCGAGTACGACACGATGAGCGGCCTGGTGATGGATCACCTGGGCCGAATCCCGGTAGCCGGTGACCGGATCGACGCCGACGATTGGGCGATACGGGTGCGTTCAATGGACGGGCGAAGGGTGGGACAGGTGGAATTGGTCGTGAAGGAAAGGAAGGGCGATGAGTGACTACCGGCTGGCCGTGATCGGCGGCGATGGGGTCGGCCCCGAGGTGACGGAAGAGGCCATCCGGACCCTCGACGCGGCAGCCGCGTGGTTCGGTTTCGGAGTCGAGACTGTCGACTACGACCTCGGAGGGGCGCGGTACCTCCGCACCGGGGAAGTGCTTCCTGACTCGGTCGAGGCTGAATTGGCCGGCTTCGACGCCATCCTCCTCGGAGCAGTGGGCACTCCGGACGTGCCTCCGGGAGTGCTGGAGCGCGGTCTGCTGCTCCGCCTGCGTTTCGACTTCGACCAGTACGTCAACCTGCGTCCGGTGAAACTGTACGAGGGGGTACCGACACCGATCGACGGCTTGACGCCCGAGACGTGCGACCTGGTCGTTGTGCGTGAGAACACCGAAGGCCTGTATGCCGGAGCCGGCGGCTTCCTGCGCAAAGGCACGTCCCACGAGGTGGCTACCCAGGAGTCACTCAACACCCGGATGGGAGTCGAGCGAGTGGTGCGCTTCGCCTTCGAGCGGTCCCTGACTCGCAAAGGGCATCTGACGCTGTGCCACAAGACAAACGTCCTCACGTTCGCCGGAGATCTGTGGCAGAGGACGGTCGACGAGGTAGGACCCGACTACCCGGATGTGGCCATCGACTACGTCCACGTCGATGCCGCCTGCCTGTACCTGGTCAACGATCCCGGGCGCTTCGACGTGATCGTCACCGACAATCTGTTCGGTGACATCATCACCGACTTGGGTGCCGCGGTACAGGGGGGGCTGGGGCTGGCGGCCTCGGGCAACCTCGATCCTGATCGGCGCTATCCCTCGATGTTTGAACCGGTCCATGGCTCCGCTCCCGACATCGCCGGGAACGGATGGGCCAACCCGGTGGCGTCGGTCCTCTCCGTTGCCATGTGCCTGGATCACCTGGGGGAACCGGAAGCGGCGGCGTCCGTGGAGGCTGCGGCGGTGTCGGTCCTCCCGCAGTTGAAGACGATGGGGGGACCCGACATGGGCATGACAACGAGTGAGATAGGCGAGTTGATCGCCCAACGCGTCAGCCGGTAATAGGTGGTGAGTTCTAGGTGGTAGGTCGCTTACCTGATGGACACCTGTCCGTTCTTCACAACGGACCCGAAAACCGCAGTTCGTGGTCTCAGAAGAGGAGTACTGAGTCCGTCACGTACCTAGTACCTACCACTTATTACCAAGTGCCCGAACCACGGGACGGTTCACCTGGGCGGGAACTTTTCGCGGTAGTCGTCCATCGAGGCCTCGATCACCCGGTAGGCGTGCTCGCGACCGTAGCGCCGCTGAATGCTGACTTGGGCGTCGTTGCCGGGAAAGAGCTTGTAGGTGCGGAAGTAGTGCTCGAGCCGGTCGATCAGGGCCGCGGGTAGTTCCACGAGATCTTCGACATTCGCCCAAATCGGGTCCTTGGCGAGGACGGCGATCACCTTGTCGTCGGCTTCTCCACCATCGACCATCTGGAGGCCGCCCACTACCCGAGCGGTCAGAAGTATGTCCGCCCGGTCGATCGGCCGCTCCGAGATGACACAGACGTCCATCGGGTCGCCGTCGCCTTGCGAGGCGTCGGGACACAGGTCCTTGACCCGGTCCCCGGCGTAGGTGCGAGGGATGAACCCATAGAGGGTGGGCGGCGAGGAGGAGGTCTGCTGGGGACGATCGACCTTCAGATAGCCGGTGGGTTTGTCGACCTCGTACTTGACCACATCGAACGGCGTGATCTCGATGTAGGCGGTGACCATGACCGGCGGCTCCGGTCCGGTCTCGAGTCCGTGCCAGGGATGGGCGCGCCACTGGGTGAACTGGGACATCCGCCGGATTGTGCCAGATTCAGGGCATTTCGAGCCGGGGCGGAGTGAGCGACACCCGAGCTTCCATGTCGAGAAGCGCCGGCCGGTGCCGTTCCATGATCCCGTCCAACTCCGAAATCGCCCGCTCCAGCTGGGGGTCACGTCCGGCGGCATAGTCCTGGGGCGGGATCAGGACCTGGATGTCGGGGTTTGTGCCGTAATTCTCGACCGCGAACCCCACGTCCTCGAACCAATGAGCGAACTCGGGCTGAGTGGTGACAGTGCCGTCGACCAGCGACTGCTGGGGCCAGATACCGACCACCCCGCCCCACGTCCGGGTGCCGATCAGGGGACCGAGCCCGACGAGCTTGAACGTGTGGCTGAAGATGTCACCGTCGGAGCCGGAAAGCTCGTTGGTGACACACACCATCGGTCCGGCCGGTGCGTCGTAGGGGAACGGAACCGGTGTGCGCCAACGCGTCACCTCCCAGCCGAGACGGCGACGGAGGAGGCGTTGCAGCAGCAGCTGGCTGACGTTTCCTCCCCGGTTGTATCGGACGTCGATGACGAGACCGTCTTTGTCGACCTCCGACAGCAAGGCCCGGTGGAACTCGGCGAACCCAGGTGGCCCCATATCGGGGATGTGGATGTAGCCGGCTCTTCCCTCCGTGGCTTCGGTCACCCGTTGGCGGTTGGAGACGACCCAGTCCCGATATCTGAGACCGGTCTCGTCCGACAGCGGGGTGACCGTGACGGTGTGGGGGCGACGGCGTCCCCGCTTGAGCGTGAGCTCCACCGGGCGGCTACCGCGATCCACCAGGAGCGCCCGGGGGTCGCTGCCCGGCTCGAGCTGTATCCCATCGACCGCCACGATCCTGTCCCCTTCGGCCGCATCCACTCCGGGGACGGCGAGCGGTGAGGTGGCTTCGCGAATCCAGGCGTCGCCTTCTGGAATGCGGGCGATCTTCCAGCCGATGCGGTCAGGTTCCAGGTCGGCGCCGAGAGTGCCCTGGTGGAACGTCGGAACGGGGCGATAGTCGCCCCCCAACTCGTAGGCATGGGAGGTGCCGAGCTCGCCCTGCATCTCCCACATCAGGTCGCTGAACTCGGCCCGGGATCCGACCCGGTCGACCAGCGGCAGGTAACGGTCGTGAACGTCCTCCCAGTCGACCCCTGACATGTCCTCGTACCAGAAGTAGTCGCGTTGCAGTCGCCAGGCCTCAGAAAACATTTGTCGCCACTCCGAGCCCGGGTCCACTTCGGCGCGGATACGGTTGAGGTCCACCCAGCCGGTGTTACGGCTGGTCTCGGCATTGCCGGACTTGTCGTCCTTCCATCCGACCGGGACTACCCGCAGCTTCCGGTCGGCCCGCAGGGCGACGACGGTCCCGGCCGGGTTGGAAGCGACGGCCGACACACCATCGGCGATCTGCTCGATCTTCTCGGTGGCGAAGTCCCATGCCTCCAGGCGGCCGCCAGGCGCCGCGTCGGACGAGAGGGAACCCTGGACCGGAAAGCTCAACGTGAACACCCGGCCCTTCGCCCCGACCACCGGCCCGTAACGGCCCGGTGCCTGTGGGAAGGCCACGAGTCGCCTGTCGATGCCGTCGAGTTCGATCTCGACCGGCTCCGGCTTGGCGTCCTCCTTCTCGCCCTCCTCTTTCTTCTTGCCATCTTGCGCATCGAGTTTGGGATCGGAAGGTGGGGAGCCCGGAACTCGGGTGGGACGCTGGGCCGCATCGAACGGGGACGGGATGTCGGGCCGCAGCGTGAGGAGGTGGGGCCGGGTCCCGGTCGGGAAGCCGTAGTCGTGGAAGTGAGTGTCGTAGACGGGATCGAACACCCGGGACGAGGTGAAGTACAGAAAGCGTCCGGCCGGGTCGAAGCTGGGCCAACGATCGTCGAAGCCGGGACCGGTCACCATCACCGGATCCCCGCGGCGTCCAGTGTCGAAGAGAAAGATGCTGTGGCTGGTGCGTGAGGTGGCCGCCGAGAAAGCCAGCCAGCGCCCGTCCGCCGACCAGGCGGTGCCGGCGATCCACGAATGGGGGCTGCGATGGACCTCAGTCACCTTGCCCGACGCCAGCGAGACGATCAGGAGTTGGTGCCGGTGGTTGCTCAGTGCGACCCGCGGGTCACCCGCCGAAGCGACATCGAGGCTGCGGATCCGGCCGAAGTCGCCTTCGACGAGGCGTGCGTCGTCACCTTCGTTCTCCATGACGAGGCTGTCCTCGCCGGTCTCATCGGTTACGGCGAGAACCCCGCCGCCCTCGGGAAGCCACGTGGTCAGTCGGCGCCTGACCCGGGAAATCGGCCCATGGCGGCGGACCGCACCCTCCCACAGGCCCATGGTGAACGAACCACCCCGAACGGTGGCTGCCACGGAGTGGCCCTCCGGGTGGAGCGAGACAGACTCCAGGTACCGACCGGGGGGGATGAACCGCCGGTTGCGGTGCGGACGAGCCGACGGCAGGACCACGTCCACCCGGTGTGTCTCATCGGCGCCCGGGTCGTACAGCCACAGGTCGGCTCCGGCGTGGTAGGCGATGAGGGAGCCGTCGGTGGCGGCATGACGGGCGTAGAAGTCCTCATGGTGGGTGTGGCGGCGCAGCGAGCGTCCGGTCGGTGTGACCGAGTAAAGGTTGCCATGACCCTCATGGTCGGACAGGAAGTAGATGCGCCGCCCGATCCACATGGGCGAAGTCAGGTTGCCGTCGAGCCCCACCAGCGGCGCGAACTCACCGTCCCCCTCCCGGTCGACCCACAGGTTCCCCACCCGGCCGCCCCGGTAGCGCTTCCAGCGGGCAGGATCGATGGTGTGGCGGCCCAAAACCCGACCGGGCCCGTTTGGTTCGGACGCCAGCGACCGAGCCGGGCCCCAGGAGAGCAGACGAGATGCTCCCCCGCTCGCCGCCACCGCCCACAACCGAGAATCATTTGAAAACGGCCACTCGGCATTGGAGGCGTAGACGATGTCGTCGCCGTCCCAGCCCACGACCTGACTGAGGGCCCCATGAAACGTGAGGCGGCGCGGGCTCGCCCCGTCGGCGTCCATCACGTGGACTTCGTTGACCCCTTCGTCACGCCCGGTGTAGGCGATCCTCTCACCGTCGGGTGAGTAGGCCGGATAGGCGGACGGGCCCGGATTGGCAGTCAGCCGTCGCGCCCTACCTCCTTCGGTGGGAACCTCCCACAGGTCGTCCTCCGAGACGAAGACGATGCGGCCGCGATTGACGGTGGGATGCCGGTAGTAGCCGTGAATCATGACGACTCACGCTAGCGCCAGAGCCAGAACCCGTTTCTGGCCCGACACGTCAGCCGCCCTCGAGGAAACCGTTCTCTGTCAGCCAGTCGGTGGCGATGGCGTCGGCGTCACGCGCCTCGATGTCGAACTGGCGATTGAGCTCGGTCAGCTCGGCGGTCGTCATCGCCGCGCTGACCTCGTCCACCAGGGCGCGGAACTCTTCGCCGTAGGCGTCGTCGACTTCGCTCGTCATCACCGGGACGACATTGTCGGCCGCCAGCATGTTCTGATCGTCCTCGAGCAGGATCCAGCCCCGGTCGGCGATGATGCCGCTGGTCGAGAACAGGACCGCCACATCGATCTCGCCTGCCTCCAGCGCCTGCACCGTCACCGACCCGGCGTCGAGAGGCGTGAACGAACCGGAGAAGTCGATACCGTAGACATCCATCAGCCCGGGAATGCAGAACGGGTTGGTCTCGCAGTCGGGAGGACCTCCCAAGGTGAGTTGGTCTTCCTTGCCGGCAAGATCGGAAATCGACTGGATGTCCATCGACTCCGACGTTTCGGGAGTCACGACGAACGCGTTGGTATCGATCGCCGGCGAGGGCGTGTACGCCACGAGCTCGCGATCGTCGAGGTAGCCCTGGAGGATCGACACGGTCTCCTCGGCGTCGCCCGTCGCCTCGCCCGCCTGGTCGTTGAGGAACTCGAGCATCGATGCTGCGTATTCCGGTGTGAAGTTGATGTCCCCGCTCTGGAACGACCCGAGCACGATGTCCCGGAATCCGCCGAGGGGCTGGATCGACGTTTCGTATCCGGCGTCGGCGAGAGCCTGGGAGTAGATCTCGGCCAGGATCGCGCTCTCACCGAAGTTCTGGGCACCGATCGAGATCGGTGGACCGTCCTGGGCGGCGTCATCACCCGATCCGCACGCCGACAGCACCAGCACTGCCCCGGCCAGGATCGCCCCGATGACGCCCTTGCGGTTCGATCGCCGCATGGGTATCTCCTTTTCTTGATGCAAAGAGCGCCGGCTGCGGCCCGCGTTCCCGAGGAAAAGTAGCCGAGGCGTCGGCGTACGGCGCAACCCGCCTCCGATGTCAGCCGGCAAGCTGCAGGTCGCCTCGGTCCCGATGGCTCGTTCCGGCCGGGAGGACGACTCGCTCGCCCCACGAGAAGAGCAGGTCGGCGCCGATGGCGAGAAGGGCCACCGCCACGCCACCAACCAGAACGAAGACGTCGTTTCCCTGGGCAAATCCGTCGATGACGTAGCGCCCCAGCCCGCCCCATCCGACCACCGCTCCCAGTGTGGCGGTGGCGATCACCTGCACCGTCGAGATTCGGAGGGCCGTCCAGATCACCGGCATGGCCAAGGGCAGCTCCGTGCGCCGCATCAACTGCACCCCGGTCATGCCCATGCCCAGAGCCGCCTCCCGCACCGACCGGTCCACCTCGGTCACGGCGGTGTACGAGTTCGTGAATATCGGAGGCATGGCGAGGGCTACGAGCGCGATGAATGTCGGCCACACTCCGATCCCCCAGCCGAACGCCAAACTGATCGGAAGCATCAGGGCCACGATCCCGAAGGACGGGATGGCTCGGCCGATGTTGACGACAGCACCGACGACCGTTCCGCCCCGACCCACATGACCGAGCCACAGGGCAGGGGGCAGGGAGAGAAACGCCGCGGCGACGACGGCGAAGGCAGACAGGGCGAGGTGATCCCTCGTCCTGACGAGAAGGCCGGCATCGCCCAGCCAGGACTCGGAGTCGCCTAGGAAGCGGGCCAACTCCGAGAGGAAGTCGCTCACGCCGCGGCCTTCGCCCGACGGACCCACGGAGCCAGTCGTCGCTGGAGGGCGAGAAGGGCCAGATCCAGGAGGACGGCGAACAGGATGGAGAGCGCCGTTCCCACCAGGATCTCGGTCGCGAAGTTGCGTCCCAGCCCGCGCAGTATGAAGGCGCCGTAGCCGCCCTGACCGATCAGGCTCGTGACCGTTACGAGGCCCACCACGGTGACGGCGGCGATGCGAATGCCCGCGACGATCACGGGGATCGCCAGAGGAACCTGGATCCTCCAGAACAGCCGACCAGGTGTGTAACCCATGGCGACCGCAGATTCGACCACCGATGGAGTAACCCCATCGATCCCCGCCACGATGTTGCGGATCAGGATGAGGAGGGTGTAGGAGACAAGACCGATTTCGGCGGTCAATAAGCTGGGGCCGGTGAAAGGAACCAGCGCCGCGAAGAGGGCGATGCTGGGGATCGTGTAGAGGACGCCGGCCGTCCACGTGATCGGCGAATAGGTCCGGCGGAAGCGAAGAGCGATGACGGCCAGGCCGATGGAGATCACGAGCCCGAAAGTCACGGCGATGCCGGTGAGAACGACATGCTCGACGGTTCGCTCCCACATCTCGTCGAAGTGGGTGAGGATCCAGTCCCAGCGGATGAACGGCGACGTCTGGGCGAGCACCGCTCAGCCCACCAGCTCGGCAGTGAGCAGGTCAAGCGTGAGCATGCCCACATAGCGCTCGCCTTCGAGCACCACTCCGACGTTGTTTTGGGTATTGACGATGGCGTCGAGGGCCTCGCGCAGGTTGGAGGAGCACTCGACTGTCACCCGAAAAGGCCGACTCTCCACCTCCCCCACCCGGGCGACGCCCGTGAGATCCGAACCCCAGACCCAACCGAGCAGCCGACCGTCGTCCAGAACGGTCACCCAGTCGAGTCCGTTCTCGGTCATCACCTCGGCGGCCCTGCCTGGCGTGTCGGAGACATCGACGATGGGGCCGCGTGCCAGCGGGAACGTGTCAAGACGGACCAGTGAGAGCCGCTTGATGCCGCGATCCCGTCCCAGGAAGTCGGCCACGAACGCCGTGGCCGGCTGCGACAGGATCTTGTCGGGTGTGTCGAACTGCTCCAGCACCCCGCCGATGTTGAGGATGGCTATGCGATCGCCCATGCGGATGGCCTCGTCGATGTCGTGGGTGACGAAGACCACGGTCTTCTGGAGGTCGGCTTGGAGGGCCAGGAACTCGTCTTGGAGGCGGGTCCGCACGATGGGGTCGACGGCGCCGAACGGCTCGTCCATCAGTAGCACGGGAGGGTCGGCGGCGAGGGCGCGGGCCACGCCTACCCGCTGTTGCTGGCCGCCGGATAGCTCCGTCGGGTAGCGCGGCAGCATGCTGGCCGGCAATCCCACGGTGTCAACGAGCTCGCCGACCCGGCGCCGGATGCGGTCCGGTTCCCAACCCAGCAACTCGGGCACCGTGGCGATGTTCTGGGCGATCGTGCGGTGAGGAAACAGGCCGATCTGTTGTATCACGTAGCCGATCGAGCGCCGTAGCTCGGGCGCCGGGATGTCACCGGTGGAGACGCCGTCAACCCGTATATCCCCTGAGGTCGGCTCGACGATGCGGTTGATCATCTTGAGAATAGTGGTCTTGCCACAGCCCGATGGGCCGACGAGGGTGACGAACTCGCCTCGACCCACCTCGAGCGACAGGTCCGTGACCGCGGCAGCGTCCGTCCCCGGGAAGATCTTCGAGACGTGATCCACGACGATCATGCTGTCGCTCAAGGCCGGCCTCCGTGAATTCGGGCGCCCACTCGGGGCAGTCACACTAACCGGGGCGGATTGTCCGGGTCAGCCGGCCTGGCTGTCATCGGCCAGCACGAGGCCTCCAACCAGATGACCGTCGTCGTCTATGACGGGAATGGGGTCGGGCCCGAAGAGTGGCTCGAGCGCTCTAGCCGCCTCGAGCGGGTCCGTCAGGGAGATCGAGAGGGGTTCTTCCATTGCTTCGCCGACCGGCGTGTCGCCCGATCTCTCCGCCAGATCAGACCGCCGGACGAGGCCGACCAGCAGCCCCGCGTCGGCCACGGCCAACGTCTCCTCGGAGGTGATACGCAGAGTGTCCTGGACGTGCAGCATCGGCGCCACGAAGACCGGTTCTCTCATCGCCTGGAACACACGGCGAGGAGCCGATCTCACCACGACGGCTCCCGCCGCCGCCCGGGACCGAAGACGGGCACCGGGACCGGAGACGTGTCGCTGGAGCCACGACCCCCCAGGAGCGCCGAAAACGAGAAGGCTGCGCTCGGGAAGACTGGCCACCAGCTCGCTCATACCTGAGGTCGGCAAGGTGCGGTAGTCGATGTCGGGCACGAGGGGATAGATCTCTTTCACCACCTCTTCCGCCTGGGAGGCATCGCCGTCGCTCGGGTAAGCCGACACCATCGAGGCGGGCACGGCGAGAGCCTCGCCGAGACGGTGCGCCACGCGGGCGGCGAGAACCGAGTGCGGGCCCCCGCCTACCGCGGCGACGACCGCCTCGACCCCATCGGGTTCGATGTCGATCGGCGCCGCCACGTCGATCAGGTCGAAGGACGTCTGGACCCGTCGTGACACCAATAGGTCGGCTCTCTCGCTCACGCAGGCAGCCATCGGGTCTCCTTGGACCCGGGGCGCCTCCGTTCCCGCCAGCAGCCCCGCCAGTTCCCGGCACCCGCGACCACGGGTCCAAACCACGCGGAGAGTCGAAGCGCCGGCTTGCCAGGTCATCGCCCCCGAGTCTGGCACAACCTGCGCTCTGTGGCCGGTCCCGCCGGTCGAGCCCTGAGTACGGAGTGCGACCGGTCTTCTGCCACCATGAGCGTATGGAGATCCATGTCCTCTCCCCCACCCATCCGTGGGAGCGCCGAGTCGCCCTGACACCCGACATGTGCCGCCGGCTCGCGCAGAAGGGCCATCGCATCTCGATCAGCTCCGGCGCCGGAACCGCCGCCGGCTACCCCGACGACAGCTACGAAGAGGCGGGCGCTCGCATCGGACGCCAACCCGACGTCGACCTGGTCGTGTGCGTGGAGCCGCCCCGACTCGAGGAGATCAGCGCCGCCCGAGCCGTCCTCGGCCTGCTCGACCCGCTTGGAGCGCCGACCCACCTCGAGAAGTTGGCCGGAGGCGGAGCCGCCTTGCTCGCCTTCGAGTTGGTTCCTCGAACCACCCGGGCCCAGATGGTCGACGTCCTCTCTTCCCAGGCATCTCTCGCCGGTTACGAGGCGGCCCTCGAGGCGGCCGCCCGCTGCGACCGTATCTTCCCGATGCTCACCACCGCCGCCGGGACACTGCGACCGGCCGTCGCCTTGATCCTGGGAGCAGGCGTGGCGGGACTCCAGGCCATCGCCACAGCTCGCCGGCTGGGAGCGTCGGTATCGGGATTCGATGTTCGGGCTGCCGCCGCCGAGCAGGTGGAATCGCTCGGGGCGTCGTTCATCTCCGTCGACATCGAGTCCCAGGACGCCTCTGCCAGCGGCGGCTACGCCCGGGAGCTGGCCGAAGACACCGAAAGCCGGCTCCTCGCCGGCTTGTACGACCACGTCGTGCGAGCCGACGCCGTGATCACGACGGCGGCCATCCCCGGACGACCCGCCCCCCGCCTGGTCACCGAGGAGATGGTGACTGCGATGCGCCCAGGAGCGGTGATCGTGGACGGGGCCGCCTCCACCGGCGGTAACTGCGACGTGAGCCGCCCGGGCGAGACGATCGTCGTGGACGGCGTGACCGTCTCGGCCCCCCTGGACCTGCCATCCCGGCCCGCCAACCACGCCAGTCAGCTGTTCGCCCGCAACGTCTCCAACTACATCGACCTCATTACCGGGGAGGACGCATCCCTGGCCGCGGATGTGGACGACGACATCGTCCGCGAATCGACCGCGGCGCGTGGCGGCGAGCTGACTCACACCCGCATCAATGCGGTACTGGCCGGAGAGGGCTGAAATGGAGTCTCTCTTGATCCCCATCACGGTCTTCGTGCTGGCTTCGTTCGTCGGCTTCGAGGTCATCAGCAAAGTGCCGCCCACTCTCCACACGCCGCTCATGTCCGGATCGAATGCCATTTCGGGCATCGCCATCATCGGGGCGATCATCGCCGCCGGCGAGACGACGGGTGTCCTCTCGGCCGTCCTCGGATTCCTGGCGGTCGCCATGGCGACGATCAACGTGGTGGGAGGGTTTCTCGTAACCGATCGCATGTTGGCGATGTTCCGCAGGCGACCGGACAAGAGATGAACCCCACCCTGGCCGGCTACCTCTACTTGATCGCCGCCGCCCTCTTCATCGTGGGTCTGCGGCGCCTTTCAAGCCCCGCCACGGCACGTTCGGGCAACCAGCTGGCAGCGACGGGGATGCTCGTGGCGGTGATCGTGACACTCGCCGATCGCCAGATCCTCTCCTACTGGGTCATTCTGGCGGGGCTGGTGGTCGGTTCGGTGGTGGGTGTCGTCCTGGCGCGGCGGGTCGAGATGACCGCCATGCCTCAGCTGGTGGCGGTTCTGAACGGTTTCGGCGGGGGGGCTTCGGCGCTGGTCGCCCTCGTCGAGCTCGGCGCCGGCGACGATGGCACCCGCACCCTCGTCACGGTGGCGATCTCCGTGTTGATCGGGGCTGTCACCTTCACCGGCAGCATGGTCGCCTTTGCCAAGCTCCAGGGCTTGGTGCGAGGCGCTCCCATCTCCTACCCGGGACAGCGGTGGGGGGATCTGTTGCTTGCCGCGGCCGCGCTGGCCGCAGCCATCGTGCTGGTGGCCAGCGGAGGAGAGATGGTGTGGGCCTGGACAACGGTTGCCGTGACCGGGCTGCTGGGCGTCACCCGTGTCCTTCCTATCGGAGGGGCCGACATGCCGGTGGTGATCTCGTTCCTCAACTCCGCCTCTGGTTTGGCTGCGTCGGCGGCAGGATTCGTGATCGAGTCCAATGCACTCGTCATCTCCGGTGCCCTGGTCGGAGCGGCGGGCTTCATCCTCACCACGATCATGGTCAAGGCGATGAACCGTTCTCTGGGCGATGTCCTCTTTGGTGCCTTCGGGGTCGCACCGGACCAGGCAGACGCCGACGACTCCGAGAAGGTGGCGCGGCGGGCGACTCCCGAGGATGTGGCCATAGCCCTGGCTTATGCCCGCTCGGTCGTGGTGGTGCCGGGGTATGGACTGGCGGTCGCCCAGGCGCAACACGCCATGCGGGAGCTGGAAGAGTCGCTCACGGCCCGGGGAGTCGACGTCCGCTATGCCATCCACCCGGTGGCAGGCCGGATGCCTGGGCACATGAACGTCCTCCTGGCCGAAGCCGACGTCGACTACGAGCGGCTGTATGACCTGGACGACATCAATCGGGACTTTCCTCACACCGATGTCGCGCTCGTCGTCGGCGCCAATGACGTGGTCAATCCCCTTGCCCGGGAGGATCCCAACAGTCCCATCGCCGGGATGCCGATCCTCGACGTGGATCGGGCCGACACGGTCGTCGTCGTGAAACGGAGCCTCTCCCCCGGTTTCGCCGGCATCGACAACCCGCTCTTCTACCTCGAGAACACGATGATGCTGTTCGCCGACGCCCGCCAAGGCCTGGCGGAGGTGACGGCGGCAGTGAAAGACGCTTGAGGTGGCCCGGTCACTCGCCTTCGGCGTCACCGTGGCGGCAGCACTTCTATGGCTCACTTTTTTCGCCGGCCCGGGATCGGTCGAGTTCGCCACGCTGGCTGTGACCGCGGTTGCCCTGTGGTGGTTCGCCACAGTCGACCCGGGCCGCCTCGTCGACGAGAGAGGACGACCCCAGGGCATGCTGTTCGTTCTCTCGGTGGTGGGCTGCGCCCTGTTGGTCACCGCGGCGGCGCTCATCGCCACCACGACGACGTTCCTGATACTGGCCGTCGGCTTGGCGGCGATCGTCACCGGCCTGGTGCGGGCGGTCCGCCACGGGATGGCGGCCCGCTGACAGAGCGCCGACAAGACATCTGTGAAGCGTGTTGGCTGTGAGCGGTGTCAGTTGAGAGAACAGGAGCGATGATGGAGTTCAGAGAGGTCCTCGCCCGGCGGCGAATGGTGCGCAACTACACGGGCGAACCAGTCGAGCGGGGGGCGCTCGAGCGGATCGCCGCTGCTGCTCTGAGGGCGCCCTCTGCCGGGTTCAGTCAGGGGCAGGCGGTCGTGGTCGTGACCGACCCGGCGGTTCGTCAGGAAATCGCCGAGGCGGCCGGAGAATCGTCCTATGTCCAGGCCGGCTTCGACCCGTGGGTCTCACGCGCTCCGGCTCACCTGGTGCTCTGTGTCTCGGAGGCGGCGTACCACCGCCGCTACCAAATGCCCGACAAGGTGGATGACGACGGCAACGAGATCGAGTGGCCTGTCCCGTACTGGTGGGTCGATGTCGGTGCCTCGCTGATGGCCGTGTTGTTGGCCGCCGTGGATGAAGGCCTGGCCGCTGGGTTCCTCGGGACTCATGCTCTCGACGATCTGCAAAGCCTCCTCGGAATACCCGACGAGTACATTCCGGTCGGGGTGGTGACGGTGGGTCATCCAGCTACCGACCGACGATCATCGTCGCTGGATCTCGGACGTCGTCCCATCCCGTCCGAGATCCATTGGGACGGATGGAATACCCATGAGTAACCCGTTGTAACGTCTGCGCCCGCCGCAAGACTGTTATTCCGACCGTCGTTCCGCCCGGAACGCGCTCAGGGCCAGGATCCACATGACCCACCCAACCGACCATCTCAGACGCTACGGGGAAGACATCGCCTCCGCCGTCTCTCCGGCGCGCTCGCGCGTCGCGGCGCTGCGCGCCATCGGAGCCTCCGGATCCGAACGCCCCCACCTCCTTCCTCGCGTGGCGTTCGCCTCCCTGGCCGGTTTGCTCGTCCTCAACCTCGCCGCCGCCGGGGTGGCCGACGCTGCCGTGCCGGGCGACGCCCTCTATGCCATCGACCGGGCCTACGAGGCCGTGACCGACGCGATCGGTCTGGGTGAGGATCACACGACGGAACGAGTTGCCGAAGCATGGACCTTGATGGAGCGGGACGACCTCACGGGAGCTATCGATCTGATGGCCACCGAAGTGCCCGACGACTCGGTCCGCCAGGTTGCCGGCGAGATGAAAGCCGTTGGACCAGAGCACGGCGTTTCGGCTCAGCATGTTCAGTCATTGCTCGAGGGCGTACAGATGCTGGCTCATGCCCGGGGAGAGCACGACTCGGAAGCGTGGCGAGAGGCCCGGGCCGCCCTGGATCTGGTAGGAGATCAAGTTTCGGCTGCCGCCCGGGTACAGGGTGGAAGCGAGCCCCCTCCCGCGGCCTAACCGGGGCCGCCCGACAATGCCGGAACGCAGGAACCGCCCGGCAACGACTCGCAGGGACCTCCCCCGGATGCCGGGCCGCCCGACAGCGCCGGCGACCAAGGCCCGCCCGACAACGCCGGACAGCAAGGCCCGCCCGACAACACCGGACAGCAAGGCCCCCCACCCGACGCCGGACCGCCCGACGACGCAGATGGCAAGGGCCCTCCCGACGAGCCGGGCCAACAGGGCAGCGGAGGGGGAAACCAGTCCAACCAGGGCCAGTCCGGCGGCCGGCCCTGAACCGGCGCCGGGTTGACAGGGCAGACTGGGACGTATCCTGACTGGGTGACGACCGATCCGGCAGAACTTCGCCCTGCCTGGCCGCCGGCGCTCAAAGACGTCGAAGCCGCCCGGGACGGCGACATGGAGGCGATGGGTCGGGTGCTCGGTGCCGGTCATCCTCGGCTCATCGCCTTCTTTCATGGGGTGGGAATGCCGGCCGACCTCGTGGGTGAGATCGTTTCGGACGCCCTCGAGGGAATGGTGCGCGGGTTTCCCAAGCTGCGCGATCCCGTCGCCTTCGAAGGGTGGTTCTGGTCGGTGGCCCGAAATCGGATGCGCACGGGCATCCGGCGTCATCGGTCCCGTCGCAATCCTCAGGACGCCTTCGTCTCCCCTTCGACGCCCGAAGAGAAGGTGATGGTCCAACACGATCACTCTCTGATCCGCGCCGCTCTTCAGGCCCTACCGCCCAGGGATCGCGAGCTGCTGTGGCTGCGCGATGTCGAAGGACTGGAGTATGCCGAGATCGGCAGCCAGCTCGGCGCCACGATCGGAACGGTCCGGGTGGCGTGCCATCGGGCGCGCAAACGACTGGAAGAGGCGTTTCTCGAACTAGAGGGTGGGCGGTGATCACGTCCACTGCGAACCAGCTCGTCAAGGGGTTGGCCCGCCTGCGCATTCGCCGCCACCGTGACACCACCGGCCAGTTCCTGATCGAGGGTCGTCGGCCTCTCACTATGGCGGATTCTGCGGGAGTGGGGATCATCCAACAGTTGATCTGCCGGGAGCTGGGCGGCGAGCCTCTCGTGGCGGACGTACCGCAGATAGAGCTGTCTGAAGCGCCGTTTCGGAAGATCTCCGTCCGCCAGAATCCCGATGGAGTCATCGGGGTGGCTACTCAGCTGGACACCCGCCTGGAAGGCCTCGATACGCCGTCTCAGCCGTTGATCCTCTTGGTGGAATCGATCGAGAAACCAGGCAATCTGGGGGCCATGCTGCGCACGGCCGACGCGGTTGGAGTCGGTGCCGTGATCGTGGCCACCCCTACCACGGACGTTCACAACCCGAACGTGGTGCGGGCCAGCCAGGGCGCGTTGTTCACCGTTCCGCTGGCAGTTGGCACCCGGAACCGAGCACTGGAGTGGCTGCGGGAGAGGGAGATTCGGCTGGTGGCCAGCACCCCCGCGGGGGAGGTCGGCCTGTGGGAGGCGAACCTGGCGGGACCGGTGGCGATCGCCGTCGGATCGGAAGCCCAGGGCGTCAGCTCGGAACTGCTCGCCGCCGCCGATCAGCGGCTGGTCATCCCGATGGAAGGAGCGGTAGACAGCCTCAACGCCTCCGTTTCGGCGGCTGTGCTCCTGTATGAGGCGGCCCGCCAGCGGAATCAGTCTTGACCCAGCAGTTCCACCGCGTCGGACCGATCGCACCACCGGCAGGTGACGGACTCGACTGACCGTTCTAGCACCGCCTCCTCCTCGACGGTCATCTCCCCGCCCAGGGTGTAATGCTGGAACCGGCGCCTGCGGACGGTCTCCACCACATCGAATCGAGTGCGGTTCCCGCACGCTGAGCAGAAATAGCGGGCTGGTGGTTCTGAAGTCATGGGAGCGACGACATCTTACGAGCGGCACGAGCGCAGGTGGCTCTCCTGACACAGCTGTGGGTCAGGATTCTCGTTCCAAGCTTCTTACGCTCGATCTTGCTCCGGGATGAGGTCCGGTTGGATGCAGCGACGACAGCCGCTTCCCCGCTTCTTTGGACGCCGAGGACGGCCTCATCCTTCTTTGGACCTCAGCGCCCGGAAACCGACTGCCACCGTCCAACGAACGTTTCAGCCGTCCCCTGACAACCAAAGAACTCTTCACCGTCGCTTGACTCGAACATATGTTCGGTCCTAGCCTCGCCGGCGATGGCGCTCGCCCACCAGACCAGCTTCGACGACCTGGGGATGCCCCTGTCGGAGGTGACGTTCTGCGTGCTCGACCTCGAGACCACCGGCGGCTCGGCCGCTGCCTGCGACATCACCGAGATCGGGGCGGGCCGCTACCGGATGGGGGAGGAACTCGGGTCGTTCCAGACCCTCGTAAACCCCGGATCGGCCATCCCGCCGTTCATCACCGTCCTCACGGGGATCACCCAGACCATGGTCGTCGAAGCGCCCCCCATCGAGGCGGCGCTGCCTGCCCTACTGGAGTTCATCGGCGATGCCGTGGTCGTCGGGCACAATCTCCGCTTCGACCTTTCCTTCCTCGACACGGCTGCCCGCCGGCTGGGCTACCCGCGAGTGTCGAACCGAACGCTCGACACTGTCGCCCTTGCTCGACGACTGGTTCGTTCGGAAGTCCGCAACCTCAAGCTGGCGACGCTGGCGGCTTATTTCCGCTCCCCTGTCACACCCACCCACCGCGCCCTCGACGACGCTCGCGCCACCGCCTTCGTGCTCTGGGGGCTGCTGGAAAGGGCGGGTTCGCTGGGCGTGACTGCTTTGGAGGATCTGCTCCAGTTGCCCACTGCCCGAGGTTCGGCGCATTATCGCAAGATAAGTCTGGCGGATGATCTTCCCCGTCGCCCCGGCGTCTATATGTTCCGCGACCGCAACGGAACGGTTTTCTACGTCGGCAAGGCGACGAACCTCCGTTCCCGGGTCCGGTCGTACTTCTACGGCGACGAGCGGCGCTCGGTCGCCAATATGATGCGCGAGCTGCGGAGCGTCGACTTTCAGGTGTGCGAGAGCCTGATCGAGGCGGAAGTGACGGAGCTGCGGCTCATCCACTCCCAGCGGCCGCGCCACAACCGTCGCTCCAAGCCGCCCAAGGCGTCGCACTTCGTCAAGCTGACCAATGAGGCGTTTCCTCGCCTGTCGCTCGTGCGCACCATTCGGGAGGACGGCGACTGTTACCTGGGGCCTTTCCGTTCCCGCCGAGGAGCCGAAACAGTGATGCTGGCGCTGTGGGATGCCGTGCCTATCCGACGCTGCACCAATCGTCCCGGCACGCGAACGACCTCCTGCGCCATGGCCCAGCTCGGTGTCGCTCTGTGCCCCTGCGACGGCAGTCTGACGCAGGCGGAGTACGAGCCGGTGGTCACGACGCTGCGGAACGGGATCATCACCGCCCCTGAAGTGCTGCTCGATCGACTGGTCGAACGGATGGAGAGACTGGCGGCCGACCAGCGCTACGAGGACGCGGCGGCTGTACGCGATCGCCACCGAGCCCTCGCCCGGGCACTCGACAGGCGCCGGGCATGGCAAGCGATGCAGGCCGCAGGCACGATCGAGGTGGAAGGAGAAGGCGGGGAGCGGGCAGTAGTTCACCGGGGGCGTCTTCTCCATGCCTGGCGAGCCGGCTCACATCCACCGCTGATGGTGGCGCCGGCGGAGAATGAGCAACCGACCTGGCCCGTGCCACCACACGTGCTGGCTGCCGAGGAGGCCCATCTGTTGTGGAAGTGGATGACTGCCCCCGGATCCCGGCTGATCGAAGCCGCCGAGCCGCTCGCCCTGCCGGCTCGGCCGGTGATGTCGGTGTGAGCTCTCCCTCGCCGTTTCAACCGTCTCCTAATCTGCTCGCATGCGCTTCATCATCCGGGAGGGGTCCGATCCTGTCGCCACGGCCGACGCCACCCTGCTGAAGACTCTGGGACTGCCATACGGGGGGAGCGTCGCCATCGGACGAACGCATTGCCTCGTGAAGGCCGGTCCCGTCCCCACACCCACGGCACTCCTGCTGGGGCCGAGATCCCAGGCCAACGCCGGGGTCGCCCCCGGTTCGAGCGTCGAGGTGACGCGGGCGGTTCTTGCTCACGCCGCGGTGGTGGTGCTCGATGCCGACGGGTCGCCCGAAGACCCCGGAGCCCTCGTTGCAGCCTGGCAAGGCCGGCCGGTATCGACGGGTGACCGCTTGGAACGGCCTGGGGGTGACGAGTTCCGAATCGCCGAAGTGATCCCCGGAGGCGCCGGAACCGTGGGACCCGCCACTCGGATCGTCGGACGGGAAGACCGGCCCGATATCCGAAGCGGACAGGCGGCCAATCCGGCCCCCACGTCCGAAACGCCGGCCGTGTCGGGCACGCCGGCGATCACCTCCGATCAAGCAATGCTCGCCGGCCTAGAGCCTCAGCGCGAGCTCCTGGCCGGCTGGTTGACCCTTCTCGCCTCGCCCGGTGACCTCCCGGCCACATGGGGACTTCCTCGCGTCGCCGGCGTGTGGGTCGAGGGGCCACCAGGATGCGGGCGACCGGAACTCGTTCGAGCTGCCGCCTCCGATGTCCCCGTCCCCATCGAGGAGGTGTCCCTCGATCGTGTCTTCAAGCCCGAACGGCTTCTCGAGGTCCTCCAGGGAACGTTGACGAAGGCGGGTGAGAGGGGGGTGATCTTCGTCGACCGCGTCGAGTTGCTCACAGGCGACGACGCCCTGTCCAACTACCGCACCCAATTCGGGGCGGTGTTCCGCTGGTTTCTCGACTCGGTCGCCGAGCGGGCGGGGTTGGCGGTAGTGCTGGGCGCCGCGTTCCTCGGATCGATCGACCCCGGCCTGGTAGCCAACCCGCTGCTTCCCCGTTCTCTCTCGATTCCCCCACCCGATATCGATCGTCGCCGCCTTCTGTTCCAGGCGGCTCTCGCCGAGGTGCCCCATCAGGACATCGACTACGAGACTCTGGCCGCCCGCTCCGCCGGCTTCTCAGGCTCCGACATCGTCGGCGCAGTCCTCCACGCCTCGGCGGGTCTGGCCCGCCGGGGTGGGGTCCTGACCACCGCCGACATCCTGGGTGCAGTGCGGGAGACCGCTCCATCCCTCGGTTCGGCCTCGATGGGCGACATCCCGTCACACGGCTTCGACCAGGTGGCGGATCTCACAGAGGTGAAGCAGAGGTTGACCGAGGCCGTGATCTGGCCCATCACCCAGCCGGAGCGATTCCACACGCTGGGAATCGAGCCGCCCCGCGGCGTGCTGCTCCATGGGCCTCCCGGCACCGGCAAGACCTTCGTCGTGCGGGCGGTGGCGCATGAGGCCGGAGCGGCCTTCTTCCCGGTGAAAGGCGCAGAGCTGCTCGACAAGTACGTGGGCGAGTCGGAGCGGGGGGTGCGAGACGTGTTCAGCCGAGCCCGCACCGCCGCACCCTCCATCATCTTCTTCGACGAGCTCGATGCCCTGGCACCGGTACGGGGTCGCTCGACGACGAGCGTGACGGATTCAGTGGTGGCGGCGCTCCTGACCGAGCTGGACGGGGTGAGCGAACGCGGTGAGGTGGCCGTTATCGGCGCCACCAACCGGCCCGACCTGATCGACCCAGCCCTCCTGCGAAGCGGCCGATTCGAGACCCACATCGAGCTGGGGCTTCCCGACGTCTCCGCTCGCCGCGCCCTGCTCGACATCACCGACATCCCTTTCGACGAGACCGTCGACCTCCACGACCTGGCCGAACTCACGGCCGGACTGTCCTTCGCCGATCTGACCGGCATGCTGCGGGAGGCGGCCCTGACGG
This sequence comes from Acidimicrobiia bacterium, assembly GCA_036259475.1. Lineage (GTDB taxonomy): Bacteria > Actinomycetota > Acidimicrobiia > Spongiisociales > ZC4RG35 > ZC4RG17. The sequence continues at coordinate 31,125 of DATABS010000013.1, forward strand.
CTCTCCGGCGCGATACCTCGGCCAGCACCGTGTCCTGGAAGGATCTCGAAGCGGCCCGCCAACGGTTCTCCTGACCAAGCCCTTTGTCAGGCGAGGCGGGCGACGACCGGGGCGAACGTCTCCAGCCTCTCTCCCGGGATGACGGGATAAGTGATTCGCCAGCGCTCGGCACGCTCCCGGAGGTCGTCGGCGATTTGGTCGGGGCTTCCCACCAGAAAGTGCGGTGAGGCCAGGATCGCTCGAGGGGTCGACCTCCACTGCGCCGCCAGTCGGGCCGCTCCATCCTCGCGATCGCCGACCTCGGCACCGAACGTGAGAATGTTTATCTCGAGATCCTCGAAGCGGTCACCGGCTCCGGCGCGGACCCAGGAGATCTTGTCGTCGATCAGCTCTCCCGCACGGGTGAGCTTGGCCCGCAACTCCTCGCGGGTCGTGATCTCGCCGGCGGAGATCCCCACGATGTCGGCGTGCCGTCCGGCGATGCCCAGCATGCGGCGCCCGCCTCCTCCAATGAGCAGCGTGGGGCCGTCTCCCGGCTTCGGCCGACCATCTGAGTGCACCCGGTAGTGGTCGCCTTCGAAGTCGAGGGGGTCCGGGCTCCACAGGCCCTTGAGCACGACGACCGCCTCCTCGAAGCGGTCGACCTGTATGCGCGGTGGTGGTTTGTCGATCCCGGAGGCCCGGTAATCGTTCACGTTCCATCCCGTGCCGATCCCCAATTCGAGCCGGCCTTCGCTCAACAGGTCCACTGTGGCCGCCTCCTTGGCGACGACGGCGGGATGCCGGAAGTCGTTGGCGAGGACGAGGCTTCCTACGTTTAGAGAAGTGTGCTCGGCTGCCATCGCCAGCGCCGGTAGCGGAGCGAGCTTGTCCGAGAAGTGATCGGAGATGAAGACCGTCGAATATCCCAGGTCCTCGGCCATCCGGATTTGATCGAGCCACTCACGGCGGTTGTCGGCCCGCCCGATCATGGCGCCGAAGCGAAAGGAACGCATCGCCTGAGGCTACATCCGCCACCGGAGTCAGCCACCAAATCGGCTGCGGGCCTCGGCCAGGGTGAACCGCCGGTCGTAGAGCGCCCGCCCGACGACAGCGGCTTCGCATCCAAGAGCGGCCAGCGGATCGAGGTCACTCAGCGCTCCCACCCCACCCGAGGCGATCACGGCGAATCGGCCGTCCTGGGCGACCGTTCGGGTGAGGCCGAGGTCAACCCCTTCCAGGGTCCCATCCCGACCGATTCCCGTGACGAGCACCCTGACCACTCCGGCTGCGGCTAGACCATCGAGGACTGAGGCGATCTCGCGGCCCGGGTCGAGCCAGCCGGAGCCGGTGGCCCGGCCGTTCCTCACGTCGACAGCCGCCACTACATCAGAGCCGAAACTCGCCAGCCTCTCCGGCTCCCACACGGCCGCTGTGCCCATCACGACCCGATCGGCGCCCGCCTCAAGGACGTGGCGGGCGACGGATGCGGAGCGAATTCCGCCCCCCGCCTGGAAGACGACGCCGGCCCGGCCGAGTTTCGACCAGAGGGAGAGATCTGGCTCGCCCGAGCGGGCTCCGTCGAGGTCGACCACATGGACCCGTTGCGCACCCTGGTCGACCCAGGAGCGAGCGGTCTCCACCGGGTCCGATCCGTATTCGGTGACACGGGCATAGTCTCCCCGGAGCAGCCGCACGACCTTCCCGTCGAGGACATCGACGGCAGGTATGACCTCCAGGGTTTGACCGGGTGTGTTCATGCGCTAACGTTGTAGCACACTAAAACGACTCTCGCTAATAACGCTGTGAGAAATGACACCGTGACAAATGACACTGGGACCAAATGACCTTGCAGACGAATGATTGGCGGAACGAAGACACGGCATCCCTTTTCGAGGCGGTGCTGTCGCTCCAGACAACGGACGAGGCGGCCGCCTTCTTTCGAGATCTGTGCACCTTGCGCGAGCTGAACGACCTCTCCCACCGGTGGGCGGTGGCCCGGCTCCTCGAAGAGGGCCTGCCCTACCGCGAGATTTCGGAGCGCACCGGAGCATCCACCGCGACGGTGACCCGCATCAACCAATGGCTCCAGCATGGCGCTGGGGGCTACCGCCTGGCACTGGAGCGCGCGAAAGGATCGAGATGACCGACACCCTCCGGCTCGCCGTGCCCAACAAGGGCCGCCTCAAGTCGCCATCGGTCGAGCTGCTCCAGGCGGCCGGCCTCCGTTTCGAAGCCACCGATCGGGCATTGTCGGTCAGGGTCGACAACGCCGACATCGACCTGCTCTTCGTCCGCACCGAGGACGTTCCCGAGCTGGTGGCTGACGGGGTGGCCGACCTCGGGATAACCGGCGTCGACCTCCTCGCTGAGTTCGGCGAGGACCTGGAGGTCGTTCTGGAACTCGGTTACGGACGGTGCCGACTCGCCGCGGCGGTGCCCAACGCCTCCGAGCTGACCAAGGTGGAGGACTTCGCCGACAAACGGATCGCCACCGCTCACCCTGGCGTCACCGGCCGCTATTTCCTCGAACGCGACATCGACGTGACGGTGGTGCCCTTGCGCGGCTCGGTCGAAGTGGCCACGAAGCTCGGTGTGGCCGACGGAATCGTGGATCTCGTGTCTACCGGTTCGACGTTGCGGGTCAACGGCCTCAGAGAGGTCGGCACCCTGCTCGAGTCGGAAGCGATCCTGGTATCAGGCGGACGGGGCAACGGCGCCGTCGACCGGATCGCCACCGCCATCGGATCGGTTATCCAGGCTCGCCGAAAGCGGTATCTCCTCCTCAACGCGCCGGTGGGGTCCGTCGATGCCATCGCCGCCGTCATTCCAGGCCTGACCGCACCGACCGTGATGCCTCTCGCCGGCGGTGAGATGTGCGCCATCCACTCCGTCGTGGATGCCGACGATGTGTGGCATCTGCTGCCTCGGATCGAGGAAGCCGGTGGTCAGGGAATCCTCGTGCTTCCCATCGAACAGTTGATCCCATGACGTTGCTCACCCGTCTCGATCTGGCCTCGCTTCCACCGGACGCACGCAGCCGGATCACGCGTCGCTCCGCCGTGCCCGACCCCGACGTGCGCCGGGGAGCGGCCGACATCTGCCAGCGAGTCCTGCGGGAAGGCGACGCCGCCGTCAGAGAGGTGGCCGGCGTGGTCGGCGGCGGCTTCCGAAGAATCAGGGACGTCGAGCTCGATGAATCGGTCAAGGGCCTTGCCGGAGACGTCCGGGCCGCCCTCGATCAGGCCATCGCCGCGGTGGCGACCGTCCATCGAGCGCAGATTCCCGAAGACGTGACCGTGTCGACCTTTGCGGGTGTGAACGTGACCCGGACGTGGAGCCCGCTACGCCGGGTGGGAGCATACGTCCCCGGTGGGAAGGCGGCTTATCCGTCCACCGTCGTCATGACCGTCGTGCCCGCCCGGGTCGCTGGGGTGGATGAGATCGTCGTGGTGTCCCCGGAGGGGCCGGACGGAACCGTCCCCGGCGTCATGCTGGCCGCCTGCCGCCTGGCGGGCGCTACCGAGGTGTGGGCGATCGGAGGAGCCCAGGCGGTCGCCGCCCTCGCCTATGGCACCGAGTCGGTCGAGCCGGTCGAGAAGATCGTCGGACCCGGCAACGCCTGGGTCACGGCCGCCAAACTGGAGGTGTTCGGTACTTGTGCCATCGACCTTCCGGCCGGCCCATCGGAGGTCCTCGTCCTCGCCGACGGATCCGCCGACCCGGCCCTGGTCGCCACCGATCTCCTGTGTCAGGCCGAGCACGGCCCCGACTCGCCCGCCGTTCTGGTCACCACCGACGCCGACCTGGTGGAGGAGGTGGAGCTCCAGCTCGGCCGACTCCTTCCCGAGTTGGAGCGGGCCGACATCCTGGGCAAGGCCCTGGCCGATCACGGCCTGGCAGTCGTCGCGTCCAGCAGAGATGACGCCATCGCCTTCGCCAACGAGTACGCCGCCGAGCACGTCACTGTGGTGACCGCCGACGCCGAGACAGATGCTGCGGCTATCCGGGCCGCCGGCTCGATCTATGTTGGTCGCTGGGCACCCGAGTCGGCCGGGGACTACGCCACCGGTGCCAACCACGTGCTTCCCACCGGAGGCCTGGCCGGTGCCTGCGGCCCTCTCTCCACCGCCGACTTCGGGTCGTGGCGGCAGATCCAGCGCATCGACCGCACCGGCCTGGAAGCTCTGGTACCCACTATCGCCGCCCTGTCCCAGGCGGAGGGGCTCACCGCTCACCGCCTGGCTGCCACCATCCGCCTCGAGGAGGACCAACCATGAACCGCACCGCCCAGCTGAACCGGTCCACCGCCGAGACCACCGTCGACCTCAAGGTCGACCTGGACGGCCTCGGTCGGGCCAACATCGACACCGGGGTGGGTTTCTTCGACCATCTCCTCACCTCTTTCGCCACTCATGGTCTGTTCGACCTCGACGTGAAAACCGTGGGCGATCTCCACATCGACGATCATCACACGGTGGAAGACACCGCCCTCGTCCTGGGTTCGGCCTTCTCGAATGCCCTGGGCGACCGGGCCGGTATCAGCCGCTTCGGAGACGCCCGTGTGCCGATGGACGAGGCTCTGGCCGAGGCGACGATCGACGTCTCGGGCCGTCCCTACGCCGTCATCGAACTGGCCCTGGATGCGCCCGCCCTGGGCAACCTCTCCACCCAAAACATCCCCCACGCCCTGGAGGCGTTCGCGCGTACTGCCGGGTTGACCCTTCACCTGAGGTCGCAGGGCCGGAACGATCATCATGTCGCCGAGGCGGCCATCAAGGCGCTGGCTCGGGCGCTGCGAGCCGCAGTCCAGATCGACCCGCGCAGAGGCGAATCGATTCCTTCGTCCAAGGGCGCGCTATGACTGCGCCGCGGCCGCGCCTAGTCGTCGTCGACCACGGGGCCGGGAACCTGGTCTCGATCTCCCAGGCGCTGGAGCGGGTGGGAGCCGACGTCTCGGTGGTCGACACGCCTGCGGGCCTCGACCGCGCCGACGGGGTCGTTCTTCCCGGCGTGGGTTCCACCGCCGCCGTGATGGAAGGGATCCGTCGTCATGGATTCGAGGACCCCCTCAAGGCGCTGGAGGTTCCGCTCTTGGGGATATGCGTGGGGATGCAGGTCTTGTTCGAGCGCTCGGCCGAGGACGACGCCGCCTGTCTCGGGTTCCTGGGGGGAACCGTGGAGCGGTTGATAAAAGCCCCGACGCTCCCCCACATCGGTTGGAACGACCTCGAGCTTTCCGGCCGCTCGCCACTGTTCTCGGGTTTGGGTGACCCCGTCGTCTACTTCGTCCACTCCTACGCCCCGGTACCCGACGATCCCCAAGTGGTAGCAGCCACCTCCCACCACGGCCGTCGCTTCGTGGCGGCCGTCAGCTCCGGGTCGGTGGAAGGGGTGCAGTTCCACCCGGAGCGATCCGGCGCGACCGGCCTCCGGATCCTGGCCCGTTTCGTCGAGGGATGCCGGGAGACGGCCGATGTTGCGTAGCCGGGTCATCCCCTGTCTCGACGTTTCGGGCGGCCGGGTGGTCAAGGGCGTCAATTTCGTCGACCTGGTCGACGAGGGCGACCCGGTTGAGCTGGCCCGCCGTTACTCCGACGAAGGGGCAGACGAGATCTGCTTCCTCGACATCTCCGCCACTCCCGACCAGCGGGGGACGACGCTGGACGTCATCCGCCGCACGGCCTCCGACGTCTTCATTCCGCTGACCGTGGGTGGAGGGGTGCGGACCGGCGACGACATGAAGGCGGTACTTCGAGCCGGAGCCGACAAGGTATCGGTCAACACGGCCGCCGTGGCGGACCCTGAGCTGATCGCGGCATGCCGGCGCCGGTTCGGGCGCCAATGCGTAGTGCTGGCGATCGACGCCCGCCGAAGAGCGGACGGGTTCGAGGTCGTCGTGAAGGGCGGACGGGAGACCACCGGCCGCGATGCCGTGGAATGGGCTCGACAGGGCGTCGAACTGGGAGCCGGCGAGATCCTTCTCACCTCGATGGACCGCGATGGCACCAAGGACGGCTTCGACCTCGAACTGACCAGGGCCGTCGCCGATGCGGTCGAGGTACCGGTGATCGCCTCCGGTGGAGCGGGGACGGCCGGGCACTGCGCCGACGCCGTGACGGCGGGCGGAGCCTCGGCGGTCCTGGCCGCCTCGATCTTCCATCGGCGTGAGGTCGATATCTCCGAGGTCAAGGCGGCAATGGCCGCCGCCGGAGTGCCGGTGAGGGCGGCGATGGGATGACACCCGAGTGGGATGAGCGAGGGCTGGTCGCAGCCGTGGTCCAGGACGCCGACAGTGCGCGGGTACTGATGCTGGGCTGGATGAATGCCGAAGCGGTGGCGGCGACCCGACAGACCGGCAAGGTGACGTTCTGGTCACGGTCACGGCAGGAGCTGTGGGAGAAGGGCGCCACCTCAGGCAACTGGCTCGAACTCGTCTCGATGCAGCTCGACTGCGACGGCGACACCTTCCTGGTGAAGGCCCGGCCGCACGGTCCTACGTGTCACACCGGAGACGCCACCTGCTGGGGCGACCAACCGACCGCCGGCTTCGCCGGTCTAGACGAGCTCTGGTCCGTGATCTCGGACCGAAGCGTCAGCCGACCCGAGGGCAGCTATACGACCAGCCTGCTCGCTCAAGGTCCCGAGGGGGCCGGACGCAAGCTGGTCGAGGAAGCCACCGAAGTGCTCCTCGCCGCCAAGAACCATGCCTCAGGCACGGCCGACGACCGCCGGGTGGCCGAAGAAGCCGCCGACCTGCTCTATCACCTGATGGTCGTGCTGGCGGAACGTCGGATCGCCCCCGCCGAGGTGCTCTCCGTCCTGACCGAGCGCCGTAGCACCTGACCTGACGAAGTCATCGCGCAGAAGGGCGGTCTCAGGCGGCGCGTCGAGCGTGGGATGGCGAGTTCGAGACCAGCCGCGACCCGATGGCGATCAGCCCATGGCCGAGGGCGTCGATCACGCCCGCGCCGTAGCTGCCGGCCAGGCCGGTACGCGAGGCCCATCGCAGCCGACGGGCCTCGGCCGTCTCCCGCGCCTCTCGGATCCGTGCCTCCGCAACTCCGGATGTGTGATAGGGGATCATGCTTCCCTCCTCAGGGTCGTCTGGCTCTCGAAGCCAGCCGTCAGGTATTCGTCCAGCGCCCGCCGCGCTTCGGGAAGGACCGACGAACGGGGGCCGTACGTCTTGGCGCCGGTGACAGGATCTATGACCACGCGGACGAGTCCGGCGCTCCGTAGCAATCCGACGTGGTGATGAACCGTCGACTTGGTGACATCCAGGATCTCCGCCAGGTCGTCGAGGGTCGTCGCACTCTCGGAGAGGCGGCGCAAGATCCGCAATCGCTTCTCATCCCCCAGCGCCTTGTGCAGTTTCACAACCCACGCAGGAGGGGCCTCCGGATCGGTGCCGATGTATTCGTCGGCCACCGGAAAGGCCACCATGAGGACGTCCCGGTACCTGTCGATCACGGCCCACGGCCGCAGCACCACGGATGGCACCAGGACCAGCCGGGAAACGCCGGGGGGGATCCGGTAGTCGAGGCCATTGGTGACCCCTTCGATCACGCGCTCGGGGTCGGCACCCTTGGCGAGCGCCTGCGTCGCCCGCGCCGCCTCCGCGGTGGCCTGGGCGAAGTCGGCCTCGAACGGGGCGAACACATCGGTTCGCCAACGGCGCAGGGCGTCCACCAGCCGGTGACGCAGCTCGCCTTCGTCCATTTCGAACAGCTGGCGGTACCACTCGACGGAATCAGGCTTGTCGGCGAGGACCGACTCCAGAGCGGAGATGTCCCCCGCTACGGCCCGGTCCACCAACCTGGCGTCGTCCGGCAGAGTGCACTCATATGCCAGGAGTGCCTCACGAACCGCGGCCGGGTCGAGCGTCTCGATCCATGCGAGCACTGTGTCGACGTCGTAGGGCCCGGGAGCGAACGCGACCAGACCGCGCAGGGCGCACCAGGTCAGGCACTGGCCTCCGCCAAGGAACTCGATCTCGCTTCGGAGGTCGGCATCGGTCGACTCGGCCAACGCCTTGAACCAGTCGCCGCCCAGCTCGAAGCTGTTCTGCTCCTCGCCGGAGTCGAACGCCAGCCAGATCGTGAGCAGGAGCTCGTAGATCGACCCGCCCACCGCTTCCACGGGCAGCTGCCGGCGGACCTGGGTCATGTCTCGCACTCGTGGTCCGCCTGGGATAGTCATGATCTTGCTCGATTCCGATCTAGCCGTTTTAAACTTTTCGTACAGCACGGACAATACAGCATCGTGGAGTTCATTTCAAGCTTTTCGAACGGCAACTTTTCCTTCGCGCGAACCATGCTTTTTCCGGCTGGGAATCTGACGCCCAAGCGGGGAGACTTCGCCCTCATGCCCCTCGCCCAGCTCTGTGATGTGCGCCTCGAACTCGGCCGCCGACCCGTTCTCACGGGTCTCGACCTCATAGTCGAAGCAGGCGAACGGGTCGGGATCGCCGGACCCAACGGCGTAGGCAAAACCACGCTGCTATCGGTTCTCGCCACCCTCCGTCCTCCGGCAGGCGGGGACGGCCAGGTGCTCGGAGCGCGCCTGGGTAGCGAGGCGGCGTACGCCGTTCGGCCTCGGATCGGATGGTCGGGTCACGAACCGGCCTTGTACGACGAACTGACGCTCGCCGACAATCTGGCTCACTTCGCCCGGCTGGCTGGAAAGGACGGCTCGCGGGCCGAAGCGTTGCTCGGCGACGTCGGCCTGGCCGGCGTCGCCCGGCGCCGGGCCCGGTTCTGTTCCAACGGCATGCGCCGGCGGGCCGACCTCGCCCGCCTGCTCATGACCGACCCGGAACTGGTACTCCTGGATGAGGCTCACGCCGGGCTCGACGCAGATGCCGTCGTCATCGTCGACGTGATCTGTCGGCGCGCCATCGCCGGCGGGGGCGCGGTGGTGATGGTCTCCCACGACGCGGCGGGCCTCACCCACCAGGTCGACCGGGTCGTCACGATGGTCAACGGGAGGCTGGTGCCATGAGGTTCTGGTCCCAGGTCCGAGAGGTCGCTCGGCGTGATCTGCTCGCCGAGCAGCGGGCGGGCGAGGTGGTATCGATCGTCATCCCGTTCGGAGCGGTCGCCCTGATGGCGTTCCCCCTGGCGCTCGGCATCGATTCGGCCGTGATCTCGCGGGTGGGACCGGCGGTGTTCTGGGTGGTCACCCTCCTCTTCACCATGCAGATCGCCCTCCGTAACAGCGCCTCCGACCGGCCGGCGCACCGGGCCGTGCTCGCCCTCCTCGGGGTGGATCCGCTCGCCCGGCTGCTGGGACGCAGCCTCGCCTCCGCCGTCCTCATCGGGATCTTCATGGCGGTGCTCTTCCCGCTCATGGTGCTCTTCTACACCCCCGACCTCCCCCGCGGGTGGCCGGCGGCGCTGATTCCGGCGGCGCTGAGCGGGATCGGGCTGGCCGAAGTCGCCACCCTGGCCGCCGAGTTGACCGCCGGGCTGCGCACCCGGTCGACGCTAGCTCCCCTCATCGTCGCCCCCCTTGCCATACCGCTGCTGATCGGCGCCTCCCAGGCCATGGAATCCTTGGCTGTCGGGGGCAGTATCCTTCCTTGGGTAGTGCTGGTCACGGCGACGGACCTCGCCCTGGCGGTGATTTCCGCCCTGATCGCCCGCCCCCTGGAGGAAGCCTCCTTATGAAATCTCCGACCTGGATCCGGATCTTGCAGCTGACGGCCGCCGCCGCTCTCGCCTTCGGACTCGTCGCCGCCCTAAGGGCACCAGTGGATGCGTTCCAGGGTGAGTACTCCCGGATCATGCATGTCCACGTGCCGAGTTCCTGGCTCGCTTTCCTGGCCTTCGGGGTCACTGCTCTCGCCTCTGTGATGTGGCGGGTCCGACGCACACGACGCTGGGACCGCCTGGCCGCCTCCTCCGCAGAACTGGGCGTGCTCTTCACCGCCCTTTCGCTTCTCACCGGCTCGATCTGGGGTGGCGGCGTGTGGGGCACCTACTGGGACTGGGCCGACCCCCGGATGGCGACGACCGCGCTGATGTTCTTCATCTATCTCGGCTATCTGGCCTTGCGACGCACGACCGACGATCCCCAGGCCGCCGCCTCCCGCGCTTCCCTCCTGGGGATCATCGCCGTGATCCAGGTGCCACTGGTCTATTTCTCGGTCAACTTGTTCCGTGGCCTCCATCAGGGCCAGTCGATCCGCCCCGACGGGGTGACGATGCCCACCGAGATGCTGATGGCCATGCTCATCAACCTCGCCGCGCTCACCATCGTCTACGTCGCCCTGCTCGCCTCACGTGTGCACCTGATGGGTCGTGAGGAAGGGCGGGAGGCCGAAGCGGTCGCCGGCGCCGGAGTCGTTGCCCCGCGGCTGGAGGTGGGCGATGCCTGAGACGGCGGTGTTGATCACCTATCTGGCTACCTACGGTGCCATCGTCGGCTACGCCGCCTGGCTGGAGGTGCGCCGGCGTCGGCTGTCGTCGACGGAGTGAGCACGTGACCCACCGCCGTTTCGTTCTCTTCGGAGCCGTGGGAGTGGTGGCTTTGGTGGTGGGACTGATGGTCTCGTCGCTCTCCTCGGGCCTCACCTACTACCTGTACCCGTCGGAAGCCCTCGACCAGCGCGCCGAGTTCCCCGACGGCACCCGGTTTCGGCTCGCCGGACTGGTGGTCGAGGGCACCATCACCGAGGAAGGGCCGGTGACGAGCTTCGTGGTCTCGGACGGTCAGGGCGAGATCCCTGTCGACCTCGACGGGCGCGTGCCGCCGCTGTTCGCCGACGGAGTGCCGGTGCTGGTCGAGGGCGCCTGGCGGGAAAACCGCTTCGCCGCCGATGAGGCGGTGATCCGCCACGACGAGAACTACACCATCCCCGACGAGGGCGGAGCCTTCGAGTCATGAGATTTCCCCGATACCTGGTCGCGCATGAAATGCGGGCCTCGCGTCGTGCTTCCGACGCGAATACCTCCTGATGCTGGCGTTCGTCGGGCTCGCGGCACTGATGACGGCTCTCGCCGGGGCCGCATGGCTCACCGTGGGAGGGGCCATGAGGGCCCTCGAGCTGCGTCGGGGGGCGGCCTCTCCTAGGGATCTGAGGGTGCCCGCCGCGTTGACCCTGGGCGGCGCCATCTCCGCCATGGCGGTGCTGGAGCTGGCTCTCATCTTCGACGACTTCTCCCTTGCCTACGTCGCCGGCAATCATGCGCGGGCGACTCCGTTCCCCTACAACGTCGCCAGTGCCTGGTCGGCCCTCGAGGGATCGATCGTGCTGTGGGGACTGGTGCTCGCCACCTTCACCTGGCTGGCTTGGCGTGACCACCGCCGCCGGACCGACGCCCTCTCCGCCGGCGCCCTCGCCGTGATGGGGCTGGTCGGCATCTTCTTCTTCGGGTTGATGCTCACCGTCGCCAACCCGTTCGAGGTGTGTGTCGAGGCGACCGCCACCCGCTGCCTCGTCGCCAGCCCGTTGCCGTGGTCGGTCATTCAGGTCCCGGCTGACGGGCTGGGACCCAACCCGCTGCTCCAGAACCACATCCTCATGGCGGTCCACCCGCCCCTGCTCTACGTGGGGTACGTGGGACTGACGACGCCGTTCGCCTACGCCATTTCCGCACTCGCCCTCACCCAGCCCGGACCCGAGTGGCTGCGCCGCACCCGCCGCTGGACCCTGGTGGCGTGGAGCTTCCTCACGCTGGGAATTCTGTTCGGGGGTTGGTGGGCGTACGAGGTCTTGTCGTGGGGCGGCTATTGGGCCTGGGATCCGGTCGAGAACGCGTCGCTCCTTCCCTGGCTGGTGGCGACTGCCTTCGTTCACTCGTCTCTCGTCCAGCAGCGGAGAGGGATGCTGCAAGCCTGGAATTTCATCCTCGTCATCTCCGCCTTCGCCCTCACCATCCTGGGCACCTTCCTCACCCGCTCCGGCACCATCACGTCAGTCCACTCGTTCACGCAGTCGGCCATCGGACCGGTCCTGCTCGCGTTCCTGGTCCTGGTGATGGCGGGGTCCTTCGCCCTCTTCGCCACCCGCTCGCATCTGGTGGCCTCGGCTCCCCGTCTGGACAGCTTCGCCTCTCGAGAGGGATCGTTCCTGGCCAACAACCTCCTTCTCACCGTCTTCGCCCTCGTCGTACTCGTCGGCACCGTCTATCCCCTCGTCCTCGAGGCATTCACCGGAACCCAGGTCGGCGTGGGAGAGCCGTTCTACAACCGGCTCACAGTGCCGCTGGCCTTCGCACTCCTGCTGCTCATGGGCCTGGGTCCTGTGACCCCGTGGCGACATGCCTCGCTCCGGCTCGTCTGGAGCCGCATCCGCGGACCGCTCCAGGTGGCGCTGGCTGCTGGAATCGTCACCGCCGTGGTGTCGACCCGGATCGGCTGGGTGGTGGCAGCGGTCGTGGCGTCAGTGTTCGTTATCGGCGTGATCGTCCGCCACTTGCTCGACCTCGCCGGTCGCCGTACCCGGGCCACCGGGAGGGGAATCATCACCGAGTCACGCTCCGTGGTCATGAGCGACCCGCCGTTCTGGGCCGGACAGCTGTCCCACGTAGGCGTCGCCCTGGTTGCCTTGGGACTGGCTTTCGCCGCCAACCTCTCCACCCATCAGACGGTCGACCTAGAGCCGGGAGACTCGTTTGCCTTCGCCGGCTACGACCTGACCTACCGCTCACCTTTCCAGCGGACCGAGCCGTCACGCCGCATCGTGGGGGCCACCATCGTCGTCAGCCGAGGTGGTGAGGTCGTCACGGAACTGGAGCCGCGGAGCAATTACTTCGGTGCGGACCCGACCGGGATACCCTCGCCCGCCGTCATGTCCCGTCCCAGCGGAGATCTGTACCTCACACTCCTTCGGATCGACCAGGTAGGCATTCGGCTCCAGGCCGACACCTCGCCGTTGATCTGGCTGGTGTGGCTGGGCGGATTGGTCACCGCCGCCGGTGGCTTCTGGGCTCTCCAGGCGCGGCGGGCTTCTCCATCCCGAGCGGCGGTCGCGGAGACGACCAGTGGCTGACACTACTGTCGCCGAAAGGGCCCCGGCCGCAATCCGTGCCGTTCCTTGGTCGGTGATCAGCGTCGTCACCATGGCGGTCGCCCTGATCGTGCTGGTGGCTACTTACCAGCCTCCCCGGGACACGGCGGAGCAGATCGGCGCTCTGATACGGTGCCCGGTCTGCCAGGGCGTGCCCATCACGGACTCACCCGCCCCCATGGCGCGGGACATGATGGCTGTGTTGCGTCAGAGGCTTGACGAGGGAGCATCCCGGGAAGAGGCGGTCGAGGCAGTGCTGGGGGCGTATCCCGGCTCGCTCCTCCTCCAGCCTCGAATTTCTGTCTCGACCATCGCTCTGTGGCTGGTACCCCTGGTTGCCCTGGTCGGCGGGGCGGGGCTTGCGCTGACGGTGCAGCGAAGTCGCCGGGGAGAGGCCGCGCCGGCCGAGACACGGGAACTGGAGCAGCGCCTCGCCCAGGTCGACACCGACCTCGACGAGCTCTCCGTTCAGGAGGCGGCCGGCGACATCGACCATCAGGCCGCCCATCATCTGCGGCTCGCCTACGAGGCCGAGGCGGCCGAGACACGATCGCTCCTCGCCGCCGCTCGTTCGGCGCCCGCTCCTCTCCCCCGCTCGCCCCGCCGGGTCGCCCTGGGGGCCGGACTGCTCGTGGGTTCGCTCGTTGTCGTCGTGGTGGCGGCGGGAGCCTTCTTGGTCGATCGGCCCGGCGCCACATCCGGGGTGGCCGCCTCCCTCGAAGGCAACCCCGCCGACTACTCCAACGAGACCCTCGCCGCGGTGATCGCCGCCAATCTCGACCACCCCCAGATCGACGGCATGCGTCTCGCCCTGGCCGAGCGACACTTCGAGTCAGGTGATTACCAGTCGGCCTTCCCCTATTTCCTCGACGTCGCTTCCAGCGAGGCGGCCACGCCCGCCCAGGCCGCCACGGCTCTGACCCGGCTCGGCTGGATGGCCTACGACGGCAACGGGGAGGTCGAGACGGCTCTCGACCTGTTGGCGCAGGCTCGGAGACTCAGCCCTGAGGACCCGTTCCCCATCTATTTGGAAGGGCTCGTCGTCTGGTGCGGTCAGGGCGATGCCGCCGCCGGTTCCGCCGCATTCCGGCAGGTGCTCGAACACGACTTGGGCGACACCCAGATTCGTTCCCGGGTGGAAGCCGACCTGGCGTCGGCCGAGGCGGGCGAGGAGTGCAGCAGGTGACAGGCGACAGCCATGGCTTTTCGGGTCTGAAAGTGGCGGCCTGGATCGTGGTCGGCTTCACCGCCGTACTGGCGGTGGCCCTGGCCAGCCGCTTCGGTACCGACCCGGCAATGGCCGAGTCGCCGCTGCTCGGCCGTCCGGCGCCCGACGTCTCACTTCCCCGTCTGTCCGGGTCGGGCGAGATGAGCCTCGACGACTACCGAGGAGAAATCCTCGTCGTCAACTTCTTCGCCTCCTGGTGCCTCGAATGCCGACAGGAACATGATGCCCTTGTCGCTGCCTCAGACTCCTTCGCCGGGAGCGGGGTGGAGTTCGTTGCGATCGCCTACCAGGACGAACGGGCCGACTCCCTCCGGTTCCTCGAAGAAGAAGGCACCAGTGACGCGACCGACTACCTGGTCGACGAGGGCAGCCGCGCGGCTATCTCGTTCGGTGTCGTCGGAGTCCCCGAGACATTCTTCGTCGATCCGGACGGTGTGGTGGTGGGCCGCATCATCGGCCCTACCGACGCCCTGACACTCGGCTCGGCCATCGACGCCATCCGGCGGGGCGACGACCCGGGCCAGCAGGTGCTGGGCAACACCAGATCCGCTCCCGGGGACAGCTGACCTGTCATCATCGCCCGATGGGCCAACCAACCGAGCAACCGAACCCCGGCGGCCCAGGTTGGCTGCAACGGCATGCTGCCGCAATGGGAGTCGTCGCCGTAGTGGCGCTGGGGGCGGCAGGCGTCCTGGTGGTCGCCCTCCTTTCCGCCGGCGACCGTGCCGCGCCGACAACCGCCCCCGACGCGGGATTTTCCGGCGGGGAGAACACTCTCGTCGCGGTCAAAGTCGACAACGCCGAGCGCGCCCGACCGCAGATCGGCCTCAACGCGGCCCGCTACATATTCGAGACACCGGTGGAAGGCGGAATTACACGCTTTCTCGCCTTCTTCGAGCCGGGAGACGTTCTCGTGGGACCGGTGCGCTCCGCCCGGCCGGTCGACGTGGACCTCGTCGGCCTGCTGGCGGACACCCTCGTCTCGACCGGAGGTCGCCCGTTCGTGCTGGGCGCTCTCCGGGGTAACGGCATCGTGCTGGCGGGCGGGCAGGAGGGCGATTCGCTACTCCAAACGCTGGAGCGACCATCTCCTCACAACCAGTTCGTCGTATTGAGCGACGTGGCGGCCGGTCCGACCCAGGGCGGCATCCCGGTCGGTGACCTTCCCGAGGAGGAGGCTGCCGGGGCTGTCGTCGAGGTGGGCGGCAGCTCGAGGGTGACGTGGACATTCCTCGACGGCCTCTACTCCCGAGCCGAAGACGACGAGGTGACCATGGTCCTACCCGATTGGGGTGCCGACCCGCAACCACTCACCGCCGACACGGTGATCGTGATGGAGGTCAACCCCCGATCGGCCGGATACGTGGACGTCAACGGTGTCGAGGTGCCGACTTTCGACGTGATCGGATCCGGACGCCTCCGCGTGTACCACCAGAATGTGGTCGTCGAGGGCACCTGGTGGAGGGCGTCTCTGGAGGCCGGCTACATCTTCCGCGGCGATGACGGCGAAGCTTTCGGGGTGCCGCCCGGCCGGACGTTCATCCATCTGCTCCCGGCGAACTAGGCCGGCACACGTTCATCCCGTCCGCTGGTCGATCACCTCGACGTCGACCTCCGGGAAGCTGGCGGTGTCGAGGGTGGCCGAGCCGGTCCCGAGCAGGAAACGATCGAAGAACCCTGCGATGAAGCGCCGGTTGATGACCATCACCCGGGAGGCGTCGATCGGTCCGCGGAGACCGATCTGGTGGGCGATGGGCGACACCAGCGGGGCAGCCACGAAATCGGAGCTATCCGCTCCTCTGACGTTCACCCAGTACGTGAACGTCTCGGACCGGGCGACGATCCCCCGGAGGACGGCGTCGTTGGGTGTGTCGCGCCACGGATCGGATCGCATGAGCAGCATGGGACGGATGGCGGTGTTCGCCAACACCGCGTCCGGGAGCGGCTCCACCAGGGGATCCTGGCCGGCCACGGCGTCGCATCGCTCGTCGGTGAGGCAGACTTGCAAGGCCGCACCGCCGCCGACACCGTGGCCCCAGATTCCCACCGAGGACGTGTCGATGGCTTCCACCACGTCGCGAAACGCTCCCTCGGCACCGGCTTCCACTTCGTCGAGGACGAGGGTGATGTCGGCGGCGAACGTGTCGATGAGGAGAGCCTCGGCTTCCCGGCGAGCGACCTCGTCGGCCTCGGCGGCACCACGTGCCTCTTCGTCGAGGTACACCGTCTCGTCCTCCAGAACGGTGGCCACTGCTCCGTAGCTGTGATCGATGGCGATCACGACGTAACCCTGGCTCACCAGGTTCTCGACCTGGGGCATGGAAATGGTGGGGAAGCCTTCCCAACCGTGGCTGAAGACGACGAGGGGAAAACCCCCCTCGTCGACCGGCGCCCCCTCGTAGGCATGGGAGAGCGTGTAGCGCGCCGAATCGAAGAAGAACCCGGGCAGTCCGATGCGCCCCGCCAGGGCCGGTCCCACTACCTCGATGTCGGGCTGCCACGCCAGCGGGACGGCACCGTCGTCGGGGTGGGCCGGGTACCACACCTGGGCCTCGATCCGTCGGCGGGAACCAGGTGACGGCCCATAGGTCTCACGCCGCTCGGGATGGTGGAGCGGGACCGTCTGCGTGCCGATCGCCAGCGGTCCGGAGGGTACGGGCAGCTGCGGAACGGGGAAGAGAGCGGCCGGAGCCACCGCCACCACGAGGCCGAGGACGCCGAAGAGGGCCCGTCCGGCACGCCGCCCCCAGGGGAGTCCTCGCTCGATGGTGACGAAGTCGCCGACGGCGAGGCCCAATGCGAGCAGATAGACAGGCAGCAGCGGCCACCTGTATCCCTCCACCTGCCACTGGACGACAATCAGGGCGATCAGGCCCACGCCGACGATGCCACGCCTGGGCCTCACCCCGAACAGCGCCGGCCAGACTATGGCGATCACACAACCGATGGCTAGATAAGTTTCGAACGGTCTCAAGGACCGGCGATTGTCGCAGGGTCGAACCCGTAGGGCAGTTCGAGACGATTGGTTGCCATCAGCTCGGTGTCGGCGAGCAGCCGGGCGGTGGGACCGTCGGCCGCCACGACGCCACCGTTGAGGATCACCGACCTTCCACAGAGGGCGAGAGCGAAGGGAAGGTCATGGGTGACGACGAGGAGCGTCGTCGGAAGGCCGGCTAGGAGGTCCGCCAATTCCCGTCGGCCCACCGGATCCAGGTTGCTACTGGGCTCGTCGAGGACGAGCACGTCGGGTTCCATCGCCAGGACGGTGGCCATCGCGACCCGGCGAGCCTCTCCCCCGGACAGATGATGAGGTGCCCGTTCGCCGGCGGCGGCCATTCCCACCGCCTCCAGAGCCGCCTTCGAGCGCCGCTGCACCTCCTCTGCATCGAGACCGAGATTCGCCGGTCCGAATGCCACATCCCGGGACACGGTCGGCATGAACAGTTGGTCGTCGGGATCCTGGAACACGATGCCCAGCCGGCGGCGTATCTCGGGCAGCGAGTCGGGACCGGACTCCAGCCCCCCGACCCGGACGGTCCCTCGCTGGGGGTGGACTATCCCGATGAGGGCAAGGAGCAGACTCGTCTTGCCCGCTCCGTTCGGACCGAGCAGTGCCACCCTCTCGCCCCGGTCGACGCTCAAGTCGACGCCGCGCAGGGCCTCAGTCCCGTCGGGATAGGTCAAGGCCAGTCCCGAGACTTCCAGTGCCGGGGTCATGACGAGAGCAGGGCGGTCAGTGCCACGGACCAGGCGACGGCCAGACCGGCCGCCGCTTCGACCCAGCGAACGGTTGCCGGCTCTTCACCCATCCTCGGCATACTGCCGGAGTACCCCCGGGCGAGCATGGCGTGATGCACCCTCTCCCCGCGCTCGTACGACCGGATGAACATCGTTCCCGACACCGACGCCAGCGCGGCTGCCTCGCCCAACCGGCGCTGATCTCCCAGGCGGGCGGCAATGGCGGTCCGTACCCGTTGGACCTCCCCGGCCACCACCTCCAGGTAGCGGATCATGAAGCCGGCAATGGCGGTGAGGATCCGGGGGGAGCGCAGGCGATCGAACCCGGCCAGGATGTCGGCCACCTCGGTCGTGGACGACAGGACGACCGAGGCGCCCACCGACAGCGTGGCCTTGGCGAGGACGTTCCAGGCACCCCAGATCCCGGCGACCGACAGGCTCAGCGGCCCGACCATGACGTCGGGGCCGCTGCCCACGAAAGGCATCGCCAGAGCGAAGACGACGAACGGAATCTCGATCGAGAGTCGGCGGAAGAAGAAGCCCAAGGGCAGTTCCGCCAGACCCACTGCGGTGGCGAGGACGGCGGCATGGATTCCGAAGGCCCACACCGCTTCGGCCGGGGTGGCCACGACCGCTCCGACGAAGCCCAGCAGTGCGATCAGCTTCACATGCGGCGCCAGCCGATGAAGCGGGCTGTGGCCGTGGTAATGCAGGGCGTGGGCGTGGACACCGCTCACCGGGTGGAGGCCCTTCTCCGGCTCATCGCCACCAATCCCAAACCGATGGCGAACGCGACGGTGGTGCCGAGCACCCCGGCCAGGATCGTCCCCCATGTCTCCGAGTCGACCCCCGTCACCTGGTAGTCGGCCAGCGGTCCGCCGATCGGGTGGTCCTGAGCCGTCTCGGCGAATCCGGTCTCGGCGGCGACCGACTCGAGACCGTCGGGATCGGGCGAGGCGTTGGGAGCCACGAATACGACCAACGCCACGGCAACGGCCAGGCCGGCGGCTACGAACGCGGTGACGGCGCGACGCGTGGGAACGGTGTGGTTGCCGGCCAAGTTGACGTCGGCCAGACCGGCGACGAGATCGGGACGGACGGCCAGCACCGTGCCCAGCGCGGCGGACGTGATCAGTCCTTCTCCGATCCCGATCAACGAGTGGACCCCCGTCATGGCACCCAGGACCGCGCCGATGTCGGCCCCGCCGACTCCTCCGACGGCGTACTCCGCCACGAAAGCGAACGCTGCGGCGAGGACGGAGACCAACGAGGCGAACATGGCGGCCACCATCGCGGCGACTCTCGTCTTCGGCAGGACCCGGACCAGTCCACGGAAGACCGGGAAGGCCACCAGAGATGTGACGATGGCGATGTTCAGTATGTTGACCCCCAGGGCACTGATTCCGCCGTCGGCGAAGAAGAGGGCCTGGACGATCACGACAACCGAGACGACCGCCGCTCCCATCCACGGACCGAGCAGGATGGCCGCCAGCGCCCCGCCCATCAGGTGCCCCGACACACCGGGCAAGACGGGGAAGTTGAGCATCTGGAGGGCGAAGACGAGGGCGGCGGTCACCCCGGCCAGCGGGATCTGACGGTCGGCCAGCGACCGGCCCGCCCGACGCAGGGAAACACCGAGCCCTCCGGCTGCCACGACACCGGTTCCCACCGACGTGGCGGCGTTGATGAAGCCATCGGGCACATGCATGGGACGTCTCCTCTCACCAGAGCCATTCTTATTGCAAAGGTTTTGCAATAAGAATAGCTCAGGCGTCGGCGAGGAGTGACTCGATCGCGGCCCGCATCTCGGCCTCGGTGCGGGCGCCCTGCCAGCTCTCGGCCACCGTCTGATCGGAACGGATCAGAAAGGTGACTGGCTGATAGGGCACACCGTATGCGGCGAAGATCGACTCGTCCTCGTCCAGGCCCCACTCGACCTCCCCGGAAGGCAGCAGCTCGGCCGCCCGGGCGGCGGTGTCATCGAGAGTCCCTTTCCAGGCCGGCGCCACGAACGCCACCCGGTCCGAATAGTCAGCGGCTAGTTGGTCGACGACGGGCAACTCCCGTCGACAGGTGGGTCACCACTCGGCCCAGAACACGAGAAACACCGGACGGGCCTCCTCGGAGAGGACAAAGGTCCCGCCATTCCCCAGCTCCAGGGTGAAGTCGGGGGCGGTGTCAGCCGCCTCGGTGGTCGGAGGAGAGGTGGATGGGGCGCTGGTCCCCGGCGGCGTTGTGACGGCGGTCGGCGGCACGGCGACGTTCGTCGAGGCCGTCGTGGCCGGACTCGTGTCGCCGCTCGACGTCGGTGCCCCGGTCGGCTCATCCCCGCCGCAGGCGAAGATCAAGGCCGCGACGGTCACCACCAACGCCGCTCTCCTCATGTCGGTGTATACGAGGGACGGGTCATCGGTGGTTCTGGCACCGGGAGACGATGGCGAAATGGACGGTGTCGGGTTGGTAGCCGTGGCGGTCCAACAGCGCCGCCAGCGGAGCCAACTCCTCCAACGGCAGATCGACGGTGCGCCCGCAAACGTCACACACCAGATGGTGATGATGACCTTCGTCGGTGACATGGATCACGCTGGCCCCCGAGCCGAGGTGGACGTGGTGCACGGCTCCCGCCTCCTGCAGGGCGTCGACGGTGCGGTAGACGGTCGAGAGGTCGATCGGACGTCCCAGCACCTCCTGGGCCCGGGCCTGGACGTCTGAGGCCGAAAGATGGCCGTGGGAGGGCTCCGCCAGGACGGCGCAAATCGCCCGCCGGGTCGCAGTCACCCGCATCGCTTCCCGGCGGAGGGCGTCGATGAGATCGTCGGTCGTTGCCACTGGCGGCGAGCGTACCCCACTACCGTCCGTGTCGTCCCGACCCAGGAGCCGCCCAGATGAAGAGCCTTCTCGGATTGGCCGCCACCGCCGCCGGCGTTTGGGTGGCAGTGCAGATCGTCCCTGGTCTCGAGTTCGACGGAAACGCGTGGGCGTTCGTCGGCGTGGCTCTCCTCGTGGCGATCGCCAACGCCATCGTCCGCCCGATCCTCAGCCTGCTCAGCTTCCCTGTGATCCTGCTCACCCTGGGTCTGTTCCTCCTGGTCATCAACGCCATCGTTCTGCAGCTGGTGGTGTGGCTCTCGGCTCCCGACCGCCTCGATCTGGGACTCACCTCGACCGGTTTCTTCTGGGCGACGTTCCTCGGGGCTCTGGTGATCAGCCTGGTCCGGTGGCTGCTCGACCTCTTTTTCATCCGCGACTGAGGCAGCCGAGAGGGGGCGTCGCTCAGCCGGCGAACTGTTGGCTGCGAACGACGACCCGCTCCAGCACGCCACCGGCGGCACCCGAGTCCACCGAGTCCACCGCCGCCTCCATCCCCTCGGCGAAGCCCTCGGCTACTCCGGCGGCCACCAGACCGACGGCGGCGTTGATCACGGCGGCGTCCCGACGTGGGCCCCTCTCCCCCGCCAGGATCCGGCGGGTGATGTCGACGTTTGCCTCCACATCACCGCCGACCAGATCCGAGAGCCGCGAGCGGGCGACTCCAAAGTCCTCCGGAGTGAACTCGGCGTGGGTGATCTCGCCGTCTTTGAGGCGAAGGATGTAGGTCGGGCCCGACGTAGTGACCTCATCCAGGCCGTCCTCGCCGTGAACGACGAAGGCCGACTCCGCCCCGAGGGATGCCAGAACTTGGATCATCCGTTCCGCCATCCTCTGATCCGACACCCCGAGGGCGTAGCGGCGTACCCCGGCCGGATTCGCCAGAGGTCCCAGGAAGTTGAAGACCGTCGGGATCCCCAGCGCCTTCCGGACCGGTCCGGCGTGACGCAGCGCCGGGTGGTAGCGGGGAGCGTAGAAGAAGCCGAACCCCTCCTCGGCCACCAACCTCGCCGTCGCCTCCGGTTCCAACTCGATCGCCACGCCGAGGCCCTCCAGCACGTCAGCCGAACCGCACCGGCTCGAGGCGGCGCGGTTTCCGTGCTTGGCCACGACGGCACCGGCTCCGGCGGCGATCAGGGCCGCCGTCGTGGAGATGTTGAACGTCGATGATCTGTCGCCACCCGTACCCACGATGTCCACCAAATTGGAGACGTCTTCGATGGGGACCGCCACCGCGGCCGTTCTCAAGGCTTCGACCAGGCCGGTCATCTCGTCGGCGGTCTCGCCCTTCATGCGCAGCGCCACGACGAAGGCGGCCACCTGGGCCGGCTCGGCCCGGCCCTCCATGATCTCATTCATCGCGTCGCGGGCCTGCCCCCGGGTCAGGTGACGACCCGTGGCCAAGTGATCGAGGATGACCGACCAGTCCATTGGATGGGCGAGTCTAGGTTTCGCCCGGGCGACGCCGACCCGGTCAGTCGAGCGGGTCGACCGGTGGAGTGGCACCCGGCTCGGGCAGGCCCGTCCCACCCGGCTGGACCTCGGGAACCTCCTCGACGTCGAAGTCGCCTACTTCGATCTCCGACGTTTCCACTCCGGGTCGGAAGAGCTGCCACAGGCCCCAGGCGATCAGGCCGCCCACCAGGGGGAACACCAGATACACCCACAGCCCCTCGAAGCTTCCGCCGACGACGGCCGGACCGAACGACCGGGCGGGATTCACCGACGCACCGGAGAAGGGAAGCCCAGCGAAGTGCACCACCGTCAGCGTTAGCGAGATGCCGACGGCGGCGGTCGCCGGAGCCGTCCGCGTGGAGGCGAGGATCACCAGGACGAAGATGGTGGTGAGGACCAGTTCCGACATCATTCCGAGACGGAGCGCCGGGTAGCCGGTGGTGGTCTGGGCGACCGCATCCCGGTTGGTGACGATGAGTAGCGTGAGGGAGGCGAGAATGCCGCCGGCGAACTGGGCGATCCAATAGCCGACGAGGTCGCTGGCCGACGTCCGGTTGTCGAGGTACATGGCGAGAGTCACTGCCGGGTTGAAATGCCCCCCGGAGACGTGTCCCACGGCGTACAGGGCGGCCAGCAGGCCCAGCCCGAAGCCGAACGGAACGGTGAGTAGCGGAGTGCCGATATCCGCCGACGCCAGGATCGTCATCGAGCCGAGGACGACCAGGATGAAGGTGCCGACCAGCTCTGCCAGGTACTTGTTGATGACCACGATTTCTCCTCGATGGGGCTCGACCGCAAACTGAATGTACAAGCCCGACGGCTCGCGGAGGTGGCAAAGTGTTGACGACGGTGAGATGGGGCGCCGTCTTGCTCGCTCTGGGCGTCGGCGTTCTCGTCCTGGCAGGTTCGGCTCTGATCCTCTGGCTTGCCCTGTCTCTCGTAGGTGTGGACGGCGCCGCCGGGGCCGCCACCACCTTCGGCACCCTCCTCGGCTTCGCCGCCGCCGGCTGGATCGCCGGCCGCCGCGCCGCCGTGTCTCACGTCTTCCACGGTGGGATCGCCGCCCTGGGGGTGGCCCTGGCCGTGACCGTCACCGCCGTCCTCGGCGGCAGCCCCGCCCCGACACCACAAGTGCTGCTCCTGGCGTTTTTCGCCCTCGTCATCGGCGGCCTCACCGCCTGGCTCGCCCGCCGCTGAGGCTTGTTGTCAGCCGCGCGTGTCGCCCAGCGCCACGTTGGCGGGAGGAACCTCGAATACCGGGCACCACCGCGGCGTTACACTATGTGAACGAGTTCGCCGGGTGACCGCGGCCCATCTCACAGGGCTGAGGAAAGTCCGGACTCCACAGGGCAGGATGCCGGGTAACGCCCGGGCGGGGAAACCCGACGGAAAGTGCAACAGAGAGCAGACCGCCGATGGCCGTTAGGCACAGGCAAGGGTGAAACGGTGGGGTAAGAGCCCACCAGCATCCCGGGCAACCGGGATGGCTAGGTAAACCCCATCCGGAGCAAGGCCGAGCAGGGGTGCCGGTGGCCCGCCGATCGAACCCCGGGTTGGCCGCACGAGCCCGCGAGCAATCGCCGGGCCCAGATGGATGGTCGCCGAGGAGCCGCAAGGCTCCGGACAGAATCCGGCTTACAGGCGGACTCGAACGTCGAACCCCCTCTAACCGGGGGGTTCGGCCATTCCTACGCCTAGTTGAACGCCGCCATTCCGCCAGAATTCCGCGAGAGCGCCGCCCCGAACACCGGCCGCTACATCACCGTCACCGGGAAGCGGATCGGCGGCGGCAGCATCGAACACCGCCAAGAGGAGCTCGAGGCCGAGCACGCCCGATGGTTCCCTGCACGCGACGGCCAACATGATGGTCCGCCCGTCGAATCCGGCGCAACCGAAACCGCCAACGAGAGCGGGACGCCATCGTTGTCGCCTACGCCGCCCGCGGCTGTATCTGCAGACCGGACGTTGCCCACGATCGGGCCAATGGTCTCCGCCACGTCACTATTGCCCACGATGACGGCTGCCCTGCCGCCGACTCCGGATCGATGCTGATCGTCGGACGTGGTCACCAAGAGTCCGACGCGGAGTGGGCCGGCGACCTCCTCGAGCTGATGAGGGCGATCCGATGACGCCGACGCAGATCGTGAAGCCGGGTTTTTGGTACCGAAGTCGTCCTCGGCGGTTGCACCGCCGCCTTTCTCTCCACGCCGGATTCCTAGACCCCTCGGAGGTTCGAGATGACCAAGCAGGTCGGAAACACCGCCCCGTACAAGAAGCTCCGCGCCGAGTTCATGGCTCGCCAGGGACGCTGGGGGACGTGTGCCCGGTGCGGCGAGCTGGTCGATATGAAGCTTTCGGGCCGGACGGCGATGGGTCCGTCGGTCGATCACATCGTGCCGACATCGGCCGGCGGCGCCTGGCTCGAAGTCGACAATCTGCAACTCGTACATCGGAGCTGCAATAGCCGGAAAGGACGCGGGGAGGCTGTCGGTGCGAGTGACCGGCGGTTCCGAAAGGATGGGCATTGGCTTGTGAAGCCGTTCGACCGGGACCCCGCCTCGCCGCATATGTTTCGGGCTTGCGATAACCCGCGGTGCGCGTTCTGTCTCGCCGAGGGTTACCGCACTGAGGCTGCCGATGTGTGAGCCGATCCGCATCGGAGACGTCGAGCGGGGAGCCGACGTGGTCGGGGTGGGCCCGCGTGCCCGCGTCCCGCGTGGGATTGGGTGGGAAGTTCCTGCAGGCCCATGACCTGCGCTTCTGTAGCGCTTCTGAAGCGGGGCTGGAACGCGATCAACCGGGATTGAGAACGCGTCCAACAACGTGCCTGCTTGTCGGACGTGGCACTCTGCTAACCGACACTCATGGATCGGGCGATCGAAGTGGACATGCGCTCTTTAACCCCGGTAAGAGCTACATGTCACAATCCTGGTTCTCGGTTCGTTTCGCGCACCGACAGGTACGACGTCAGCCTAGATAATCGTCTACGACCCGACTAGGTGACCTGACAGCGGCGGTTCGAAGCCGACAGAGACCGACCGCCACCTCGGCCGCTACCAACTCCGGGTGGGTCCGGAGCCCGTCGGCGGCTCGACTTCATGCACCGAGATCGAGAGGAGACGTGGCTCGAACACGTCGTTGAGCACCCGGTCGAGCCGTCCGACGATGTCGTTGAGGTCCACGGCGTGACGCAGGTCCTCGGCGAATCTCTCCAACGTCACCAGGGCGTCATAGCGGTTGCGGTTGAAGCGTCGATCGATGAACTTCTGCACCTGGTCCCGTAGGGGCCGGAAGGCGGAGACGAACAGGAAGGTAGTGATCGCGACGGCGGGCTTCGAATCGATCAGGGGCGACGCCGCCACGCTGCCCACCAGCATCTGTGCCACCACGACGAAGGCGACGTACACACCGCCGAGGAGACCCGTGGCTATGGCATAAACGGTGGTGCGGTTGAGCACCCTTTCGATGTCCCACAGGCGATAGCGAAGGATGCCGGCGAAGAGCGCCAGGGGAATGAGCGCAAAGGCAGGCTGGAACGTCCGATACAGGGCCACCGGAGGCTCGGGGATATGGCGACCGGCGAGGACGTTGGTGGCGGGCGACATGCCGTGGATGACGAGGAAGACGATCCCGAATCCGACCGAGGGGAGGAGCGCCCAAAAGAGCAAACGGGCCTGAGCCTGGCCGATGGCGTCGTCCTTGATCGCGACGCGGTATGCCTGTGCGGCCGCGCCGGCCGCAGGTACGAGGAGGCCGAAGAACAACAGGAGTGTGGCGGGCCGAGCCGGCCCCTCCAGCCGTATCGAGAGGAAGACGGCCCCGACGCTGGCCGTCAGGTAGAGGGGGATGAGGGCCGCCGGCCGCCAGCGAGGCACCGGGCGTCCATCGGGGAAGAGCAGGAGGGCGTAGACGTAGGCGAGTCCCGCCAGCACATGGGAGGCCACCTGTGCCAACGTCTCCAACGGGGTGAACGGCAACTGCTCCAGAACCGCCTGCGAGGTGAGGTTGAAGACACCGGCCACACCCACCAGGGCCGTGGCCAGTAGTCGTGCCGTCCAATCACGGGGACGCAGCTTGAGCAGGACCGCCGCCATGGCCAGATGGACGGCGCTGAAGAGATAGTCCGCGACGATCTGCAATCCGGAGGGAACATTGTGGGAGGCATCCGCCGCCCGCAAGGCCACACGAGCGAAGATTCCGCTTCCCAGCCCATGGACGTGGAGAGACTCGTGCAGGTCCGCCGAGGTCGAGGCCGCCACGGCCAGCAAGCCCTGGCCTAGGACGAGGAGCCCCCCGAGAGCATAGAGGCAAAAACCGAGCAGGAGGGCCAGGTCAGCGCGTCGAAACCGACGCTCACTCTCCGCCATGCATTCAGCCCGACACGGTGACGGTTCCCACCATCGGCGGGTGGATCAGGCAGGCGTAGCGATACGTACCCGGACTAGAGAACCGCAGGGTGTACTCGACGTAGGCATCGCTGTACAGGACACCTGACGACCAGAACCCGGATCCGTCCCAGGTACCCCCGTCGACGACGATCGGATCCTCACCCTCCGTCTCCTCGACCTCAGGGGCGCCGCCGGCAGGATAGAAGATCTCCTCGTTGGCCTGCACCGTCCCATCCTCCAGCCGCTCGTAGATGGGGAAGTACTCGGGCACATCGAAGCTGATCGTGTGGGGTCCGAACATCAGCCAGGTGACGGGCTCGCCGACCTCGGCCTCGATGGTCTCGGGGATGAACTCGTTGAGCAGACCTTCCACCCGCTCGTCCACCAATCCGCTGAAGTTGCCGGTGAACGCCTCGCCCCCGAAGACGAACTGGCCCTCGTTGGCCGACTCGTAGGCCTGGCGGAAGGGCTCGACCACCTCGTTCAGCTCCTCGCGGGTTTGGAGGTTGACCTCGCTGGCGGACGGGATCGGCTCGTCGGGGGGCACCACCTGCATGGTCCCACTGTGGAACGAGCCGTGCACTGAGCAGAAGAACTCGTACTCGCCGGGCTCGATCGACTCCGACACGTTCAGCTCGAAGGTGTTGCCCCCTTCGGTCTCCAACCCGATGAACCCGCTGTTGTAGTAGGCCTCCGTCCCGTCGAAGGGGCCGAGCTCCTGGTTGGGGCAGGGCCCACCATCGTCGGGGATCGGGCCCTCCTCGACCAGACAGGGCTGCGCGATGGTCTGGTCGATCTCGCCCTCGGACTCCCCTTCCTCCGGGGGCTCCGCTTCCTCACCGGCCGACTCCGGTGGCGGCTCCTCGCATCCATAGAGCACGGGCAGCGTGCACTCGGCCGCGAAGTAAGTCTCGAGCACCTCGGGAGGGACCTGATCCTCGGGCACCGCGCCCCATTCGTCGAACAGGGGCTTGGTGATCGATAGCACCTCGTTCACCTTGGTTCCAAAGGTGACCGTGTGAGCCTCACCCGTCCAATCCTGCCTGAATACCACCGTATCGCCCGGATGTACCTGGATGGTGTCGGGGAAGTACTTGATGAACTGGGTGGCGAACTCGTCATGGTCGTAGTCCACCCTCACCGTGACCTGCTCGTCCGAGTCCGAGGCGCAGGCTCCGATCAGCAGCACGAGAGCTATCCCGGCCAAGCCGACAACGCCACGACCCGCGCCAGCATGTCGCCTCATAGTGAATCCTCCCTTTGCCTTCGATAGACGCCGCCACGATCGCACAGCGACCATTACGACGTCGTTACGGTGGACAGCCCTCGGAGAGCCGACCACCCGCCCACTTCATCCGGAGACACAATACCGGCCAAGAAGGTTGGAGTGACCGCTCCCAAGGCGAGAGCTCTTGCTAGTCATCTTGGCCTCGTCGGCAACCTGACCTATCACAAGCACGTTCGACTACCGGACGGAAAACTATGGCCACGCTACAGCGATGCCGCCGTGAAGCTGTTGAAAGAGCAGGTTCCCATCGTGGATCTAGAAGAGGTCTGGTCACAGTATTGGGCCGACGGCGGCAGGTAGCGCGCCCCGAGGCTCGGATCTTCGCTCTAGGTAGGCTGGACGAGTGGCAGTGGCATTGCTGCCGGTCGATTGGCACGCATTCCGTCGGCCCGGGTCGGTAAGTACCAGGTTGGCTAGAAACCACTTGGACCCGGCCGGAGGTGCCGGCCGCGTTCCGCGAGCATTCCGCGGGAGGGTCGGGAAAAGGCGGTATACCTGTAGAACGTCGTAGAACTATCGAGAAGGTGTTTTCTCGGTCAGAGCAAAATTACGGCGCGTTTCCCCTGGTAGTCGTATATCTGATGACAGAATCCGGCTTACAGGGGGACTCGTAGCGTGGAGAGGCTCCCGAAAGGGGGCCTCTCCGCCTATCCGCCTATCCGCTCCTTCCGCTACGCCCCCAGCTTGGCCCGGATTGCCTTGATGTCGGCCGACATCTCGTCGCTCGAATCGCGGCTCTGAGGCGAATCACGGTGGATCAGATAGGCCGTGAGCAGAACCATCGTGGCCAACTGGAGGAACTCGCTCTGCCAGTTCTCCAGCACGCTCGACATGAACCTGACCCAGAACTCACTGCTGAAGAAGGCAGGCGCCGAGTCGCCGTGCTGGAGCGCCTCATGGACTTCCTGGCGGTACTGGAAATAGAGCTGTCCGATCCACGATATGAAGAAGAGTCCAAACAGAGTCAGGCTGAGCAGATGATCGTGAAACCAATTTCCGTTCGGCTGCCTCGAGGTCGTCGACGGCTCGGACGGCTCATTCGTCCCGTTGCCGAGAGCCGCCTGCAATTCCTCTTTCGTCATGGACGACCGACCAGCAATCTCGTTCTCGCGGGCCTTCTCCAACAACTCGTCCTTGGACATGTCGCTCAGTTCGGACACGGATGCTCCTTTCAAGCCGGCAGGCTCTACCCCGAATGCGAACCGACTAACCGGAAGGACTGCCACAGGAGTCGATCATCGTCTTAGGATCACCGCCGACTTCCCTCCCATCACAGGCCCTCCAAGGCTTGCCTCAGATTCCGAGCCTTCGAAGGAAGCTCCTTCTGCGGCTGATCGACGATGGACGGAGATCGGTCGGCGCGACTCCTATATCGCTCTCGCTGCAGTGCCTTGGCCGTACAAGTCCGTTCCTTTCTTTTCTCAGTCGTTTCGGTCGCCGGATACGGCTCCGGAAGGGCGCGTGAACACTCGGACGGACTCGGGCGAGAACGACTCAGACTGGGTCTGATCGACGGTCCACTCCGATGAGTGGCGCAGGATGGGTTGGCGGCCGGTGAGGCGGACGAACTCGGCTACCAGCTGACCTGGGTCGCTGTCGGGGATGTTGAGCAGCCTGAATCCGGGGTCTCCTTGTTCATCCACCCATCGGACCAGCTGGCTCTCGTCCGCCAGTGCCCAAGCGATGATCATGGCGGCGTGCTCGGTCCCTCGCTGTTCCCAGACGAAGTCATGGCTGTCCCAGGTGGGGAGGCGGCGGCGGGAGACGAAAGCCTCCTGGTCGGCGGCCGTGAGGTTGGACTCGGCCCAGGCATGGGCGAGCTCGTGAATGACCACCTCGCGGTCCTCGGTGCACACCTTGACGACCCTGGAATCGGGGAAGTAGAGGCCTCTACGCAGCCGGCAAGCGGTGGTGTCCTCGAAGAACTCGAACGTCACATCGGGCAGAACCAAACCAGCGGCGGCAAAACGCTCCGCCGCCCAGGCGACCATCGGATGGTCGGACGACGTTGCCTCTTGGTCAACAGAGGAGGGAACACCGGAGGTGAACACCAGCAGAGCGATGATCGCCGGGAGCGGAGAGCGTATGAGCCATGCCATCCGGCGAACATGCGGCCAGGCAGCTGTCGCCTCGCTGGCAAGCGGCTGTCAGATTGCTGTCGTGCCCACCGACCGGAACTATTTAGCTACTGCACACATCTAGTAGTCTGCGCGGGTGAACGTCACCCAAACGATCGAGGAGCTGGTCGAGCGGCTCGACCGTTCCGTCACCGGCATCACCCGTAGAGCCGCCATTCGCCGCCTCTACCGGCGTCTGGCCTCGGTGGCCGGCACGGAAGTGGAACGTTCCTCCTATCTGGTGCTCAAGCAGCTCGTCGCCGACGGGCCTACCCGAATCACCGACCTCGCTCATGAGCACGGGGTCGAACCTTCGACCATGAGCCGCCACACGAGCGGGCTGGAGGAATCAGGGCTGGTGGTGAAGCGAGCCGATCCGTCCGACCGCCGGGTGGCGCTGGCGGAGGCCACTGGCAAAGGGGCCAGTGTGGTGGAGAAGGTGGAGGCTGAGCGACACCGGATATTCACCGCCATCCTCTCGCGCTGGGATCCCTCCGACGCCGCCCGCTTCGTCGACCTCATCGAACGGTTCGACGCCGACGTCACCGACCTACTGCAGCAACCATGACCGACACCGCTCTGCCGGGGACACCGGCACCCCGCCCGGTGCCGATGTCGCACCGAGAGATCCTCCTCGTCTTCGTCAGCCTCATGTTGGGGATGTTCCTCGCCTCTCTCGACCAGACGATCGTCGCCACCGCCTTGCCGACGATCGTCGGCGAGCTGGGGGGCCTCGAGCACCTTTCTTGGGTCGTCACCGCCTATCTAGTCACTTCCACGGCCAGCGCTCCTCTCTACGGAAAGCTGTCCGACCTCTACGGCCGCAAGATCATGTTCCAGGCGGCGATCGCCATCTTCCTGCTCGGTTCGGTCCTCTCCGGCCTCTCCCAGTCGATGGGCCAGCTCATCGCCTTTCGGGCCGTCCAGGGCATCGGGGCCGGCGGGCTGATCGTCATGGCCTTGACGATCATCGGCGACGTCCTGTCTCCGCGCGAGCGCGGGAAATATCAGGGATACATGGGGTCGGTCTTCGCCGTGTCATCCGTCGGCGGTCCCTTGCTCGGTGGCTTCTTCGTCGACAACCTGGACTGGCGCTGGGTCTTTTACATCAATCTGCCCGTCGGGCTGGTGGCCCTGGCTGCCACCGCCCGGTTCCTCCACCTCCCCACTCGCCGCCGGGAGCACCGCATCGACTATCCGGGCGCGATGCTGCTCGTTTCTGGGGTGAGCGCAGCCCTGCTGGTCATGGTGTGGGGCGGCAGCGAATACGCCTGGACGTCACCTTTGATCATCGCTCTGGGGGGAGCAGCCGTCCTGCTGCTCTCACTCTTCCTGGCGCAGGAGCGACGGGCCGAGGAGCCGATCCTCCCCCTTCGCCTGTTCCGGAACAAGGTGTTCAGCATCACATCGGCTGCCGGCTTCATCATGGGTGTCGCCATGTTCGGAGGGATCATCTTCCTGCCGCTGTTCCTGCAGGTCGTGACAGGGGTCAGCGCCACCCAATCCGGCCTCTTGCTCGTTCCTCTCATGGCCGGGATCCTCACTACCTCCATCGTCTCCGGGCGACGCATCAGCCACCACGGACGCTACAAGCGTTATCCCATCGCGGGGATGATGCTCACCACCGTCGGCCTCTATCTGCTCTCCACCATGGATCCGGACACCGGCGTCGTTCTCGCCTCTGTCTACATGGTGATCTTCGGCAGCGGACTGGGACTGGTGATGCAGGTGCTCGTCATCGCCGTCCAGAACGCGGTCGATGTGACCGACCTGGGTGCCGCCACCTCCGCCACCACCTTCTTCCGCTCGCTCGGAGGCTCCTTCGGCACGGCGCTCTTCGGTGCCGTCCTTTCCGCCCGCCTCACCTCCGAGATCGCCACCCGCCTGCCCGACGTCTCGGGTACCGTCCCGGTGAGCCAGCTCACCGGTAGTCCCGCTCTCCTGGCCCAGCTTCCCGAGCACATCCGCGGTCCGCTGATCGAAAGCTTCTCGGTGTCGATCACCGACGTGTTCCTCGTCGGAATCCCTTTCGCCTTGGCGGCCCTGGTCCTCGTGATCTGGCTGCCCGAGCTGCCCCTGCGCGACACGGCCCATGTGGGCGGAGCGCCCAC
The DNA here is from genome assembly GCA_036259475.1 of Acidimicrobiia bacterium. Classification (GTDB taxonomy): domain Bacteria; phylum Actinomycetota; class Acidimicrobiia; order Spongiisociales; family ZC4RG35; genus ZC4RG17. The sequence goes on from DATABS010000013.1 coordinate 63,312, forward strand.
CGAGCTCTGACCCCCTTTCCAGTTGCGAGCTCCTGTTCGCTACGTTGAGCACCGTGGATCGCTACCAGGACGTCGTGGAGACCCAGATCCGGGAGGCATTGGAGCGGGGCGATTTCGATGATTTGCCGGGAACCGGACAACCTCTGAACTTGAAGGACGAAGGACCGGCTTGGTGGGCTCGGCGCAAGATCGAGCAGATCAAGGCGGAAGACCGGATCACCGAGATAGCCCGGGAACTCCAAGACCAGATCGATCAGATGTGGTCGCTTCCTGACGAAGAGTCGGTCTCCGAAGCCGCGGCGGATCTGAACCAACGCATCGAGGCGCTCAACAGCCAGCTTCCCGGTGATGCCGCCATCCCCGTGATCGACCCGGCCGAAGCAACTCGCACTTGGCGGAGCATGTTCCGAATCCGACAGCGACCTACGAACTGACGTCACCGACACGGCGTGCGTGCCATCCTGCCTGCGCATGGATGGCAGTTACGACGTGATCGTGATCGGCGCCGGCGCCGCAGGTGAGAATGCGGCGGCTGCCGCCGCCCGAGGGGGCCTCGACGTCGCCATCGTGGAACGCGACCTCGCCGGCGGCGAATGCTCCTACTGGGCTTGCATGCCGTCGAAGACGCTGCTCAATCCCGGCAAGGTGCTCGAGGTGGCCCGACGGGCGCCAGGAGCCTCCGCCTCGGTGACCGGGCAGGTGGATGTGGCCGACACCCTGGAGCGCCGCAACCGGATCGTGCATGACTGGGACGACTCGAGCCAGGTCGAGTGGCTGAAGAATGAAGGCGTCGCGCTCATCCGCGGCCACGCCCGCTTCACCGGGGAACGAAGGCTGAGCGTCACCGCTTCCGACGGGTCGAAGACCGAGTTGCGGGCAACGTCTGCAGTCGTGATCGCCACCGGCAGCCGGCCGAGCGATCCCGGCATCCAGGGGATGGAAGAGGTCGATACCTGGGGAAGCCGCGAGATAACGGCCGCCGAGGCGGTTCCCGCCCGTCTGCTCATCGTCGGCGGCGGGACCGTGGGCGTGGAGATGGCCCAGGCATGGGCCTGGCTCGGCTCACACGTGACTCTGGTCCACAACTCGAGGCACCTGCTCAAGAGTGAGGAGCCCTTCGTGAGCGACGAACTGCGTGGCGCCTTCGAACGGATCGGAATCACCGTCCTCACCGAGACGGAAACCGAGCGGCTCCGAACCGAGGACGATGGGAGCACGGTCGCCTCCGTCCGCCACGGCGACGGGACCATCGAGGAGATCGACGCCGACGAAGTCCTGGTGGCAACAGGTCGCCGGCCGAGAACCGATGACGTTGGCCTCCTCGAGATCGGTCTTCAGCCGGGCCAGCGGCTCACGGTTGACAGCCACATGCGGGTCCAGGGAGTCGAAGCAGGATGGCTCTATGCCGTCGGCGACGTGAACGGGCGGGCTCTCCTCACCCACATGGGCAAATACCAGGCGCGTATCGCCGGAGCCCACATCGCCGGCCAGCGCGAGGCGGCCGTATCGGAGGTCTCGGCCGTGCCCCGCGTCGTGTTCACGAGCCCGGAGATCGCAGCCGTGGGACTCACCGAGACCGAGGCGCGAGCGGCCCGCATCCCGGTCGGGACAGTCACCTACGACATCGGTCAGGTGGCCGCCGCCAGTGTCCTCGGCCGAGGCTATAAGGGCACGTGCAAGCTGGTGATCGATACCCGACGCCAGATCGTCGTCGGAGCCACATTCGTGGGGCCGCAGGTAGCCGACCTGCTCCACTCAGCCACCGTGGCAATCGTCGGTGAAGTCCCCCTCTCCCGGCTCTGGCATGCGGTGCCGTCCTTCCCGACGTTCAGCGAGGTGTGGCTCCGTTTGCTCGAGGCCTACCGAGACGGCGGCTGGGACCCTTACCAGTCCGAGCCGGGCTGAACCGATCTTCGGCGCCTCGCCACATCCGATTCTCGCCGAGTAGTCCCACCTGGCGCTCGTTACAGTGAGCGCCCGTCAGTCAAGGAGCCCTGCCGCCGATGTCACCCTCCGACAGACCTTCAGGTCGCCCCCGCCTCGTTTTCGGCGACGACGGTGCGCCGCCGGCTGACACGGCCTGGCGCTGGCTGACCTCCCAGGAGTGGTCGGGATGGGACATCGAAGTGATGACTGCCGACACCGATGACACCCGCGTCAAATGGGGTGAGCCTCCGGCCGTCGAGGAGTGGACACCCACGTGGGGCAGATCCGAAGCTATTCCCGGCGCGGTGGCCGTGCGGTTTCTCAAGGCAGCCACAGATCCCAGAGCCATGCTGGCCGATCGGGAAGACGCCGATGTCATCCTCCTCGGTCTGAGTGCCCACAGCATGCTGCGAGGCATGGTGACCGGGAGCACAACGGAGTGGCTCCTCCACCACCCACCATCGCCGCTGGTCGTGGCCCAAAGCCCCGAACAGGTGAACAAGGTCACTGTGTGTGCGGACGGATCGACCCACTCGCGAGCCGCTCTCGGCGCTTTCACCGCTTTGCCGCTGGCGTCGGAGACCCGGGTGACCGTCCTGGCGGTCGACGACGGACGCACCGACGCCCGCCACGCCGCTCAGGAGGCGGCGGCGCTGCTGGACGGCAAGGTGCGAGAGGTGAGCATGGTCGTGGTTGAAGGCCAGCCGACCACCGTGATCCTCGAACAGGTGGAAGAGAACTACTCCGAACTGGTCGTCCTGGGGACGCGGGGACTGACCGGCTGGCAACGGCTCGTGCTTGGATCCACTGCTTCGGCGGTGGTCCGGGGGGTCGCCTGCACCAGCCTCGTTGCCTCCGCCGACATGGGTTAACATGCCCACCACGGAGGGGAGTAGCCCCCAACTGGAAGATCGACATCCTGGCGCCGGATCGAGCGGCGTCCGGTCTCCAGGCCGGTTGAGATCCTCGACGGCGGGCAAGACCTCCGACACGGACATGAAGACGTCCGGGTCGGGGTCGTCCCGTCCGGTGAAGGAATGCTCAACCTCTCAATGACACCGCTCTCCGTCCTAGCAGCAGACGAACCTGCCGCCGGCTCGTTCGCCAGCTTCGATGTCCCCGGCTGGGTTTGGGTGACCTTCCTCATCGGAGTCGCCGTCCTGCTGATGGTCGACCTGCTCCTCGTTCACCGACGGCCTCACGTCATATCGTTCCGGGAAGCGGCTATCGAGTCCTCGATCTGGATCGCCCTCGGCCTCTCCTTCACGCTGGTGATGCTGGTGTGGCAAGGGGGCGGCGCCGCCGGAGAATACCTGGCCGGCTACCTCATAGAGAAGAGCCTGTCGGTCGACAACGTCTTCGTCTGGGCGGTGATCCTCAGCTACTTCGCCGTACCGGCCGAGTATCAGTTCCGGGTCCTCTTCTGGGGCGTGTTCGGAGCGCTGGTCTTGCGGGCGGTCTTCATCTTCGCCGGCGTGGCGCTGATCGAGCAGTTCGACTGGATCCTGTATGTCTTCGGCGCTTTCTTGATCTTCACCGCCTTCCGGATCGCCCGGCATGAGGAAGCCGAGATCCACCCCGAGGACAACCCGGTTCTCAAGTTGTTTCGCCGGGTCGTGCCTTCAAGCACCGAATACGACGGCCAGAAGTTGTTCACGCGCCGCGCCGGCCGGCTTCTCGCCACTCCCCTATTCGCAGTCCTGGTGTTGATCGAGAGCACCGACGTCGTCTTCGACGTCGACTCCATCCCCGCCATCCTCGCCGTCAGCCGGGAGCCCTTCATCGTCTTCTCGTCGAACGCGTTCGCCATTCTCGGATTGAGAGCCCTCTATTTCCTGTTGGCCGGCATGGCTGGACGGTTTCGGTATCTCAACCTGGGCCTCGGGGTGATATTGGCCTTCGTGGGCGTGAAGATGGTCATCGCCGAGTGGTACCACATGCCGATATGGCTCAGCCTCACGGTTATCGCGGTGGTCCTGACCGTCACTATCGTCGCCTCGCTCCGCGAGGAACGCCGGGAGAATGCGACCTCCGACGCTCCCACCGCGGCGGATACGTAAGCGCCGGCACCGTCTTCGCTGAATTTGCAAAAACTAGCGTTGTGCTATCCTGAGGCAGCAGCGGGGAGCCGGTTTCCCCACCACACCGGTGAGCCCGAGAGCGTCCAGGCGTACCCTCCTCCCCGATCTTCGGATCGGATCCTCTCCGCCTCTCTCCCGCTCTCGGGCTTCCCCGCTACCAGGGTTAAGGTCGGCGTAATGAGTATCTCACTCCCATGACCGACTCGTCATCACGCCTTGTCGTAGCGGCGAATCGCCTACCCGTTCGATGGGATTCCGACGACCGGCGCTGGGTCACCAGCCCGGGCGGTCTGGTTTCGGCCCTGGTTCCGATCCTCCAGGAACGGGGCGGAGTTTGGGTCGGTTGGAACGGCTCGGTCGGAGGCGAATCTGAGCGATTCACGGCCGACGAGATCGACAACCTGTCCGTGCCTCTCGACGAGGAACAGGTCAACGACCACTACTACGGCTTTTGCAATGGCACGATCTGGCCCCTGTATCACGACGCCATCCGTCCCCCGGAATTCCATCGTCACTGGTGGCGCAAGCATGCCGAGGTCAACCAGCAGTTCGCCGACGCCATCATTTCGGTCTGCCGACCGGGTGACACCATCTGGGTACACGACTACCAGCTGCAGTTGGTGCCTGAAATGGTCCGACAGCACCTCCCAGGCAACCGGATAGGCTTCTTCCTCCACATCCCGTTCCCTCCGCCCGAGATATTCGAGCGGCTTCCGTGGCGGCGCCAGATCCTCGAAGGACTCCTCGGTGCCGACTACATCGGCTTTCAGACCCGCAGAGCAGCACTCAACTTCGCCGCCTCGGCTCGCGAGTTCGCCGGAGCCCGCGGCCCTGCCGCCTCGATGCGCTACGCCAACCGGGAGGTGAGGGCCGAGCCGGTCCCCATCGCCATAGACACGGCTCACTACGCCGGAGCCGCGTCTGACCTCTCGGTTCAGCGGCTCGGGGCCGAGCTCAGACGCGATCTCGGTGACCCCCCGACCATCATTCTGGGGGTCGATCGTCTGGACTACACGAAAGGAATCGACCTTCGGCTTCGAGTGCTCGAGACGTTCTTCGACGAGCATCCCGAGCTGATCGGCAAGGTCTCACTCGTTCAGATTTCGGTGCCCAGCCGCGAGGATGTGGACGAATACCAGGAGATCCGCCGCCAGGTCGAAGAGATGGTCGGTCGGGTGAACGGAAGATTCGCCCAGGCCGGGTGGACGCCGATCCACTACGTGTACCGCTCGATCCCCTTCGAAGAGCTCATCGGCGCCTATCTCACCGCCGACGTGATGCTCGTGACGCCGCTCCGCGACGGCATGAATCTGGTTGCCAAGGAGTACATCGCCACCCGGGTCGACGACTCGGGCGTCCTCATACTCAGCGAGTTCGCGGGCGCTGCCGAGCAGCTCGAGGAGGCGCTGATAGTCAATCCATACGACCTCGATGCACTCTCGGCGACAATCCATCAAGCGGTGACAATGGGAATCGAAGAGCAGCGCCGGAGGATGCGGCGTCTTCGCCGCAAGGTCACTCGTTGGGATGTTCACAGCTGGGCGCGCCACAACCTCGAAGAGATCGCCTGATGACGAGGCCTGCGGTCTGAGATGTGTGGTCGCTTCGCCCTGACCGGCGACATCGATTTCTACCGCGGCTACTACGGCGTAGACGAGGTGACGAGCGAGTCGCTCGATCAAAGCTGGAACGTGGCTCCCACAGATGAGTCGTACGTGGTCGCCGAGAAGGATGACAAGCGCCTCCTGGGCAAGATGCCGTGGGGCCTCATTCCCTACTGGGCCGAGGACGACCGGACCATCCACATCAACGCTCGAATCGAGACCGTGGCAACCAAGCCCGCCTTCAAACGGGCGCTGTCCCGCCACCGCTGCCTGATCCCCGCCGACGGCTTCTACGAGTGGGAGCCCAAGGAAGAGGGCCGAACCCCCCACTGGGTGTATCGGGCGGACGGCCACCCGATGTCGTTCGCCGGCATATGGGCCGCCTGGAAAGACCCGGCAACCGAACAATGGACCCGGCGGTTCTCGATTCTCACCACCAAGGCGGAAGGGCCGATCGCCACGATCCACGACCGCATGCCGGTGATCCTAGACGACGACGTGTGGGACGCCTGGCTCGACCGTGACCTCGAAGACCCCCGAGCTGCTCTCGACCTGATCCAGCTTCTGGACCCGGACCTCATCATGGAACACGCCGTCTCCTCCCAGGTCAACAGCGTCCGCAACAACTCCCCCGACCTGACCACCCCAACCAAAGAAACCCTCTTCTAGATCCCCCGAGTTTTGTCCGCCACGTCGAAAGTGTTTTGCTCCTTTGTTCCCACGACAACGGTGTTTGTCCCCCACGACGAAGGAGTGGGGGAAGGGACCCCGCTGGCGGAGCGCTAGCGGAGCCAGTGGGGTAGGGGGGAAACCACATTGAACCCGTCTTACAGGTGATTCGACGGGTTCGCCGTTGTTCCCCCCTACCTCCGAGTCGCCCTGGGGGGCGCCTCGCAGGGACCTTCCCCCAACTTCGTTGGGGGACGAACATTTCTTGGCTACAACTCATCCGGAGGGATGTGGCTCGCGACCGTAATGAGGACCATCTCCAGATTCCCTAGAACCTCGTTGTTCCAGAATCTCATCACCACAAACCCTTGATCTTCCAGCCAGCGGGTCCGCACGTCGTCGTAGACGCTTTCGAGATGCTGGCTCCCGTCAATCTCGAGGATCCAACGGTGTCGCATACAGACGAAGTCGACGATGTAGGGGCCGATTACATGTTGGCGGCGGAAGCGGCAGTGGAGCTGACGGCCTCGGAGCTGGTTCCACACGACCGTCTCTGCCTCTGTCATCGCCCGTCGCAGGCGCCGGGCGCGCTCAGTTCGAAGCGGAGACTTTCTTCTTGCCACCCAGCCAATGTCGCACTTGGCTGTGACACGGCTGTCGCCGGTAGCCTGCGGGGGTGGCTCGGTTGCTTCTCGTTCGGCATGCACCTACTCCGGAAACCGGAACCAAGCTGACCGGCCGCCTACCGGGTGTCGGGCTCGGGGACACCGGGCGCCGGGCCGCGCAGCGGACGGCGGAGCGCCTCAGCGACCTGAAACTCGCCGCCGTCTACGCCTCACCGATCGAGCGGACGTGGGAGACCGCGGCGATAATCGCCGCCCCTCACGGGCTTCAGCCGGTATCCGAAGAGGGGCTCGTCGAAGTGGACTATGGCAAGTGGTCAGGCCGCTCGCTCAAGTCGCTGAGCCAACTGAAGGCGTGGTGGACCGTCCAGGTGACACCGTCGCGAATGACCTTTCCGGAAGGTGAGAGCCTGGCGGCGGCACAGCACCGGGCGGTGGAGGCGTGCGAGCGTCTGGCAGCTGCCCACGGCAAGGAAACCATCGCGTTGGTGAGCCACTCCGACATCATCCAGTCGATCGTCAGCCACTATCTGGGCCAGCCACTTGACCTGTTCTCCCGCATCGTGATATCGCCGACATCGGTTACCGTCGTCGATGTGCCCCGTCAGGGGATACCGCGGGTGATGGCGGTCAATACCACCGGAGCGGAAGGATCGTGGCGATGAGAGACCTGGGACCGGCCGAGGAGTTCGTGGCGGGTGCTCTCGGTGAGCCGGGTGAACGCCACTTCTATATCCAGGTCACCGCCGCCGGTGAGACGGTGTGGCTCCACGCCGAAAAGCAACAGGTCGCCACCCTCAGCTCCCAGTGCCTCGCGCTCCTCGCCGCCTCCGACATAACGCCTGACTCCGCCGCCGTCGCCAAGCTGAAGGACGAACTGGCGGTGCGAGAACCAGAAGTGGAGCTGTTCCCCGTCGGGGACATCCAGGTGGCTGTACTCGAGTCGGAGCTGATCGCCATCGTCATCTCCGCCCCGGAGGGTGAAGCCGACGACGACTCCATCCGCTTCCTCGTCGCCCCCGAGCAGGTCCAGGCCATGGCCGAGGTGGGACTCGAGGTGGTAGCCGCCGGCCGCCCCATCTGCCCGCATTGCCATCTCCCCGAGGATCCGCTCGGTCACCGGTGTCCGGCGACCAACGGTCATTTTCCAGCCTGAGTCGTCCGTTAGCCTCTCGCCGTGGAGCGAACGGATCCGTCATACGTCGTACTGGTGTCAGTCGATGGCGTGTTCAATGACGCCTCCAACGCCACCCTCCTCGCTCGGGACCGGGAGGGGACCCGCTGGGTATACAAACCCGATGAAGGGGAGCGCCCACTGTGGGACTTTCCCACCGGCACTCTCTCGCGCCGGGAGATCGCGTGTTTTCGAGTCTCACGAGCTGCCGGCTTGGACGTCGTCCCTGAGACGCTCCTCGCCGAGGGCCCATACGGAGCCGGATCGGCCCAGCGATTCCTCGATCAGGATCTGACCTGGGATCCCCGCCCGCTGATCGTCGCGGCCGACGATCGACTCTGGCCAGTGGCAGTTCTCGACCTGATCGTCAACAACGCCGACCGAAAGATCGGACACCTGCTAAGACAGCCGGAGGACGATCGGATATGGGCCATCGACAACGGGCTCAGCTTCCACACCGACGACAAGCTCCGCACGGTGCTCTGGTCGTTCGCCGGCCAGCCGATTCCTCAACCGATCATCGGGCGTCTCGACGCCGATCAGATGACCCTCGCGGTGGGCGACCTCCTGGCGCCGGCGGAAGTGGAGGCCACCGCAGTCCGGGTCTCGCATCTCCTGGATGATCCCGTCCATCCCTTGCCCCCCTCGGACCGTCCGCCTATGCCCTGGCCGTTGTGGTGAACTTCCAGACAGAAGGAATCCACCGCATTACGATACTTATCGTTCGTAGGCAATCCGTCACACGACGGAGGAGAGGAAGAGAAATGGGAATCATCTGGACGATCATCGTGGGGTTGATCGTGGGGGCGATCGCTCGCCTCCTCGTACCCGGCAGAGATCCCCTTGGCTGGATTGCCACCATCCTGCTCGGAATCGGTGGCGCCATCCTGGGTAGCTTCGTAGCGAGCCTCTTCGACGACTCGGAGGGCGTCTCCATCGACGTGGTGAACACCGGCCTGTGGGGATGGATCCTGTCGATCCTTGGGGCCATCGTTCTGGTCCTCATCTATCGCCAGATGAAGGTCCGCACCTAATACTCCCACGATTAACCTGACGGAGCCCGAACCCGCAAGGGTTCGGGCTCTTCTATTTCGAGCCGATAACGGTCCCATGGTCCCACCCTGGTTGCGATGGCGTTGGATGGCCCTGATGAGCCTGTCGGCGCTCGCCGTGTCGGGATGCGCCGCCACCGCCGTGGCACCCTCCGTGCCCCTCCTGGCCGACGCCGAAGACAAAGCGACGGCAACGTCGTTGCAGAAGGCGACGACGCTCCCACCCACCACCACCACCACGACGACTCAGCCCGCTCCTACGATCACCACGACAACCGCGCCGCCGGCTCCCCCGACTGCCATCGTGCGGGCGTGTCCCCATCCTGAAGCCACTCCCCCGCCGGTCGGAGGCGAACCCGTCAGCGCCTCGGTGGCGGTGACTCACTCCATCATCTGCGGTACCACCGACATCGTCGTGGCGACAGCGGAGGAGGCCGATGGGCTCCCCAGCCGGATGGCTGCGACGATCGGCGCGCCGCTTGTCTACGCCTCAACGGAAAGGCCCTACGATCCCGCCCGCCTCGGAGCAGCCCGCGTCTGGACGACCGATGCGGCCTTGGTCACCGCCGGAAGCCATGCGATCCTCCCTCTGGCAGATCAGACAACGGAGGAGATTCCCTACCTCGTCGCCTCGGTCGACAAAGGCGTCGTAACGAAGGAAGCCGTGGGGGCGTCGATCGAAGCGGCGTCAGAGGCCCCCACGCTCGTGGTGGTATCCCCACAACAGCCGCAATTGGCCGCCAGCGCCGCGGCTGCGGCCGCCGCGGTCGACGGCACAACGGTATGGTCCGCGCCGGGCGACATGCGACGCCGACGTAGCTTGGCTTCGCTGGCGGAGAACTCAGCTGGACGGTTTCTCGTCGGCGACTTCTCCTTGGCCTCCTCCTGGCAGCTCGACGTGCTCGCCGCCGGCAAGCAACTCCCCGGCGGAGGACAGGTCCTCTTCCCGGACAAGCGCCTCGTCGCGTTGTATGGGCATCCGCAGACCTCGGTGCTGGGCGTCCTCGGTGAGCAACCCGTGGCCGAGGCGGTCACCCGCGCCGCCGACCTGGCCGCTCCCTACGGCACCGACGACGTGCCGGCAATTCCGACGTTCGAGCTGATCGCCACCACTGCCTCGTCCCGACCGGGCGAGGATGGGGACTACTCGGCGGAGCTGTCGGTGGACGAGCTTCGGCCTTGGGTGGAGATGGCGGCCGAAGCAGGGCTCTACGTGGTGCTCGATCTCCAGCCCGGCCGGACTGACTTCCTCACGCAGGCCAAGCGATATGAGGAACTCCTCAGGCTCCCCCACGTTGGCCTGGCCCTCGACCCGGAATGGCGCCTGGGACCGGACCAGTTCCACCTCCGCCAGATCGGCTCCGTCTCGGCCGGCGAGGTCAACACTGTGGTGAGCTGGCTCGCCGACCTCGTCAGGAGGGAGCGACTTCCCCAGAAGCTGCTCCTCGTCCACCAGTTCAAGTTGTCGATGATCTCCGAGCGGGACCAGATCGAGACACCATCCGAACTCGCCGTGGTGATCCAAATGGACGGACAAGGCCCGCTCGGAACCAAGAACGCCACGTGGGACACGCTGGTCGCGGCCGGGAACAACGGCTGGGGGTGGGGTTGGAAGAACTTCTACGACGAGGATTCGCCCACACCGACCCCGCAACATGTGATGGGGCTCGACCCATTGCCGGTCTTCGTCAGCTACCAGTGATGGACGGCGCTTGTCACCGGCCCAGCCGGCGACGATACGGGTCGTAGCCGGCCCCGCCGGTGTCGTCCCACCGACCGGTGGCAGTGCGATAGTCGGGCGTCCAGGTCGCCCGCCGAATGCTGCCGCTCGACCGGACGATGAGGCCGACCACCACGCCGAATACGAAGCCGCCGACGTGGGCGGCCCACGCCACGCCCGAGTTGGGATTGGTGAAGAACTGGGAGACGAACCAGAAGCCGAGGAGCCATTTCGCCCGCACATCGACGAGCGTGATGAAAAAGAAGAAGACCGCCGTGCGCACCGGGGCGTCGGGAAACCAGACCAGGTAGGCACCCATCACCGCCGCGATGGCGCCGGAGGCGCCCACGACGGGGATCGTCGAGTCGAGGTTGAGGACGATGTGGGCTCCCGAGGCGAACAAACCGCCCAGCAGATAGAACAGCAGATAGCGGACATGGCCCATGTGGTCTTCGATGTTGTTGCCGAAGATCCACAGAAACAGCAGGTTCCCCCCGAGATGGAGCAGTCCGCCATGGAGAAACATCGACGTCAACAACGAAAGCCACACCGACTTGTCGGGGAAGATCTTGGGGCTGGTCGGCGAGCCGGCCCCGCACGCCTCGACGTCGGCACTCTGGCCGCCGAAGGTGGCCTCGATCTCGGGGATCGTCAGAGGTCGACCCTCGACCACCTCGCAGGGAATTGCGGCGTTCTCCAGCGTGAAAGCGAGCGATTCGTCGGCGAACCGGATCACTCCCTCCTCAGTTTGGACCTCCACCGCCGTCCCTCCGCCGAACGGCTGCCAGAGGAAGAACAGCCACAGGCAGACGCCTATCAGGCCCACCGTCACGAATGGCGTCCGATGGGTCGGGTTCTCATCTTTCAGCGGGAGCACGTCACGTGAGACTACGGCAAACAGGGAGGCTGCGCCGAGCCTCTAGAGTCGGTCGAGTCACATACCGGAGGTCTACTTGACGCAGTTCGCCTACTTCTGCGGCCATGAGCAGTTTCAACCCGAGGAGCTCGTCCACCATGCCGTTCTGGCCGAGGAAGCCGGATTCGACATGGTCGTCGTATCGGAACACTTTCATCCTTGGGTCGACGACGATTCAGCCGCCGGGTTCGCTTTCTCGACCATCGGAGCCATGGCCCAGGCGACGGAACGGATCGAGTTCACGACCGGCGTGACGACACCGCTCTTCCGATTCCATCCCGCCGTGGTTGCCCAGGCCGCCGCCACCCTGGACCGCCTTTCGGGCGGCCGATTCAGACTCGGGGTGGGGACCGGTGAGAACATAAACGAAGGCCCCTTGGGATACGACTTCCCGGCTTACAAGGAGCGCAACGCCCGCATGACTGAAGCGCTGGAGATAATGCGGCGGCTCCTCGATGGCGAAAAGCTGACGTTCGAGGGTGACTACTACCAGACCGACCGGGCGAAGCTCTACTCGCCTCCGGTACAAGAGCACCTGCCCATCTACCTGGCGGCCGGTGGCCCCAAGTCGGCCACTCTCGCCGGACAGAGGGCGGACGGCGTCATCACCTCGGTGAAGGTGCCAGGAGACACCCTGGAAAAGGTGGTGGAACCTCTCAACGAGGCGGCGACGGAGGCTGGTCATCCTGCGCCGACGGTTCTCGCCACCCGCTGGTCGATCTGGGCGGAGACGGAGAACGAAGCCTGGCAGGCGCTCACGTCATGGCGCGGGCTTCGTGCCCCCGGCCGTTTGGAGGCGGTGGATCCCCAGACGCTGCGGGAACGAGCCGATGAGATGCCCCGTGAAGAGGTCCTCGAGCGCTACTCGCGGGTCACGACGCCGCAGGACATCGTCGACATCTACCGGCCGCTGATCGGCGAGCTGGGAGCCGACATAGTCACCTTCCAGATGGTCGCCCTCGACCAGGAGCGGTTGATCACCAGCCTGGGCACTCAGGTCCTCCCCGCATTGAGGGACTAGCCGGCGCGGGTGACCCGTTCGATCAGGGCGAGAAGCGATTGGTGGGCTGACGCTTCCAGATCCGGGTTGCGCGCCGCCAATTGGAGGGAGGAAGCCGACTCGTTGAGCATTCCGACGACGGTCGCCGCATGAGAGTTGGCGGACGACAAGAGCGCCTCGACGCGGGGAACGAGACGTTCGGCAACGATGTGGCCGAAGGTCGCCATCAGGTCGATCTTCCAGTTCCCGTTGCGACGGAGGTAGAACACCCGCTCGGCCTCCGGCGTGACCACGCTGACCGCAACGTACTCCTCCCCGCCCTCTTGGAGTGTCTCCCCCGCTTCGATGGTCGCCTCGGCCAAGCTGAACTCGGGTTCCAGCGTCTGGGCGAAGCCCGACCAGAAGTTCGCCGCGACGGCGTCGGGGTCGTCTCCGATGGCCTCTACCACTTCGGTGGGGTTGGCTCCCTCCGCCAGCACCAGCAACCCCGCTTGCTCGGCATCGGTTATCGAGGGCGTGTCCTCGAAGCGGCCCTCGTTGATCGCCTCGAGCAGCGCCCTCACTACCTCGGTCGGCTCGAGATCCTCGGGAATCGTCGTTTCCAGAACGGCGGCGTCGCCCCGACAAGCAGCCAGCAGGGAGATCAGTGCCGCGAGCACCACAAGAGGTCGTCGGAGAGTCGACATCGGTCGGGACAACTTAGCCCTGGTCGGTCCGCTTCCCGAGACGCCCCGTCTCGACCAGGCGGGCGCGGCCCTCGCTCTGTGACAGGCCCGTCGAGTAGGCCAGCCACCCCAGATAAGCGACGCCGATCACTTCGAGGATCCACCTCCACGGATCGGAGGCGGCGCGTTGGATGGCTCCTTCCCAGAATGATCCACCTGATTGGCCGACGAGTTCCCAGCCGAACGCCGGCCACAGAAACACCCTGCCATAAACCCACATCCCATCGACGAGGAGGTGGAGAAGCCAGGCGACGACTAAAGCCATCCAGGCTCGCCGGCGCCGACCTCGCCGGATGCTGGCCATGACGACGACGCCCGCCAACGCCGGCATCGCCAGACTGTGGCCCCAAAACTCGGCGGTCTGGGTGCCCAGAATCGTCGCCGCCGCCATGTCGATCACGTCGGGAGCGACGGCACCCAATGCCAGGAAGCGAACATCGACCTTTGGATCGCGAAAGATCCACCGAAAGAGGAACGTGATCGAGGCGAGGTGCCAGACGAGCACCTTCAGGGCACGAGGATCCGCCGGCAGTGGACACAGCGGGGCGGATCGCCCTTCTTCACCTCGACCGCCTCAGCGGGGGATAACCGCATGTGACATCCCCCGCATGTGTCGTCCTCGAGCCGACCGATCGCAACGCCTTCCTTGGTGGAACGAAGCTTTTCGTATAGTTCGACGAGATCCGGCGGCACCGGGAACAGCGCCTCTCGCTTCCGTTCCTCCTTGCGGGCGATCTCGGCGTCGATCGTCCGCCACTCGGCAGTTATGTGGCTCTCGAGCTGGTCCTTTTCGGCGGTGAGGACCTCCAGCTGGTCTTCGAGGCGACTCACGGCCTCACGAGCAGGGTCTAGCCGGTCGAGCAGCCCCAGGACTCGCTCTTCCGAGGCGCTCTGCTGGCCGCGCAGCGACTGGACTTCCAATCGCATGTGCTCGGTCTCACGGGCTGACATTCCCCCGGCAAAGAGCCGCGTTTCCTGCTCCTTGAGTTTCTGCTCGAGGATCTCGAGCTCACCCTCGGCTTTGTCGGTATCGAGCTCGATCTGACGCAACTCGTCCTTGACGGTGCCGATCTGCTCGGTGAGATCGTCGATCTGCTCCTGAGTAGCGCGGTACCGCTCCAACTCGGGAAGGCTGGAACGACGATGGAGCAGGCGGTCGATCTCCAGGTCGAGGTCCTGGACGTCGAGGAGATCGGCGAAGGCGGGTATCTCCATGCCCGCCTCAGGGTAGTTGGCCCTAGGCCGGTCGAGACCAGGGGCCGTAACCGTCGCCGGTCAGGTCCTCGACCTCCACGGCCAGTCCGGCGACGAACTCGACGAGTGACCGCATCCCCGGTAGTTCGGTGGCGGCGTGGCCGGGATCGATCACCGCAACGCCGGAGTCGAGCGCAGCCACGGCCCGATGATGGTCGATATCACCCGTGACGATCGCCCGCGCCCCGGCGTTCCGCGCCGCACCGAGGAAGGAACCGCCCGAGCCCGGTACCACGGCTACCTTGCCGGGGGAGGACCTCTGGTCTCCTGCCACTCGCAGACCGGCCCCACCGAGATGCTCTGCCACCACGGCGGCCAGGTCCCCGAGGGTGCCGTCCCGCGACCCGACCCGGCCGATCAGTCCGTGGTTGGAGCGGACGTCGTACACGTCGAAGGCCGGCTCCTCATACGGATGGGCCGCCACGAGGGCGGCGATCACCACCTCCTCCCGCGCCTTCGGCGCCAGCATCTCGATTCGGGTCTCCGCTTCGAGGTTCATCTCGCCGGCCCGTCCCACGACCGGGTCGGCTCCCTCGCCGGCTGCGAAGCCGCCCGTCCCTTCCACCCGAAAGCTGCACGCGTCGTAGTTGCCGATTCGACCGGCACCCACCGCGGAGAGGGACTCCACCACGGTGTCCACCACCTCGGCGGGGACAAACGTGACGATCTTGATCTGGGCCGCACTTTCGATGGGCCCAAACGCCGCCACCTCGCCCAAACCCAACGCCTCCGCCAGGGAATCCGATGTCCCGCCGGGGGCGGCGTCGAAGTCGGTGTGGGTGGCAGCCAGGCCAATTCCGGCCGTGATCAGCCGAAACGCACGTCCGGACGCCGATCGATCCGGGACGAGTCGGTTCGTGGGCCGAAACAGCAGAGGGTGATAGGTCACGACCAGCCCCGGCCGGGTGTCGAGGAGTCGCTCCATCAACCCTTCGCTGACCTCGTGACAAACCGCGACCCGCCCCACCTCGACTTCCGGATCGCCGAATTGGAGACCGACCGGATCCCACGCCGCCGCCCGATCCGGTCGGGTGCGAAGAGCCAGGTCGTCGAGGAGAGATCTGATCGAACCCATGCGAGACCTAGGCGCCTGCTCGACCGCTCAAGAGGATGGAATCGCCTCCGCCACCGGCCGACCGACCGCCAAAGCGTCGACAAGGTCGGGGATCGTCTCTCGATAGCGGGCATCGGGTTGAGTGCCGGTGGCGTCGGCCAACGCGGTGAAAAAGAGCCGAGCCGCCGCGGCCGATGCCACATCGAATATGTCAGCGTCGGACAACCCGAGCGAGCGAAGCTTGTCGATGTCCCCCTGGGTGATCGAGGACGGCTCCTGAGCGACCTTGGCCGAATAGTCCACGATCGCCTGCTCCACCTCGCTGAGCCCGGCCGCCCCGCCTCCCGCGAGAGCCACCACCTGATCGGGCTTGGAGCCGAGTTCGAGCAGCTTCTCCCCGTGGGAGAGGGTGCAGTAGCTGGATCGGCGGCGCACGGCGGCGGCCACGGTGGCCAGCTCGTACCAACGGGGATCCATCGCCCGCTTGACCGTCGTGTTCAACTGGGCCCAGGCAGCGAACAGCGCCGGACGATGGCTGAACTCCTTGCCGTAGTTGGGTAGGTAACCGAGGCTCTGTCGTAACTGGGCGTACATCGAGGCGACGTCACCCTGTGCTGCCTCCTCGGGGATCGTCTCTATGAATGACATTTCCGCTCCTCTCGGCGTGCAGTCGAATGTAGCTCGTCGGCGAACCCGGCTCCGCTCGAAGTGTCCGGCTCGTAGGCTGGATGCGTGGCCGACGACGTACAGGTGGTCGTCGAGGACAGCGACGTCGAAGAGCTCCCGCCGTCCCCGCCGAGAGGATGGCTGGCATGGCTCGGCCTGGCCGCACTGACCCTCGTCCTGCTCGCCGGCACCTTTCCCCCCGGGAGCGAGACACCGACTACGACTTTCCCGCCTATCCCGACGGTAGCCGTTCCTGAGGTAGTGGCGCAGACTCTCACCTGGGAGCAAGCGACGGGATTCGAGGAAGCGGAGCACATCGGCGGCGTGACCCGCTTCGACGGCGCCTGGTGGGCAGTCGGCAGCACCGATGTCGGGCTGGGGGTCTGGTCCAGTGACGGTCAGCGCGGACAGTCCTGGAAACTCGCCTCCAGGCCGGGCGGCGACGAAGTCGACGGTTGGGTCGTCACCGACGTCGACGCCCTGGACGGAAACTTCATCGTCACGGCCGGACCGGAGAACGGTCTCACCGGTGGAAGCCTGTTCGAGTCCGGCGACGGTGTCACATGGGAACAACGCCGCCTGTCGTCCTCCTCGGCGCGGCTGCAGACGATCCCGCATCGGGTGATTCCCACTCGTGACGGTGTGATAATCCGCGGTTTCGGCACCGCCGGCTTCGCCGAGGACAGGGTGGTCGGCCTCCTTCCGGACCGTCTGCACGAGCTGCATGACAACGGTCACGCCGAGTTCGTCGTCAACGACTCCGGACAGGTGATCGTTTTCGTGCCTCCCGGCATCGAGATCGACCGGTTCCAGGCGGGAGACCTCAGCCCGGACCTTCCCATGGCTCCCGAACGATCGCCCCAGGTGTGGAGAGGTCCGTCGCTCGATGCCCTCGAGGTGTCCCGGGAGGAGTGGTTTCCGTGGGACGTTCAGCCCACCGCCGACGGAACACTGATGGCGCCGATAGGGATACAGCTGGCATTTTCGGAAGACGGCGAGGACTGGAAGCCGGTGGGCCCCCGTCTGGACGATCTAATGGGCTTCGTCCCGTGGAAGGACGGGGCGGCGGCGACGCTGCAGGACGGTGAGCTGCAATATTGGACCCCTGACTCGACAACCATGGCTCCACTGCTACCTGATGAGGTGGTCGATTCGACAACTCAGTTCAGCCAGGTCGTAGCTGACGACGCGGGACTGGCGGCCCTGGTCAGCGGAGTCAGTTCCACGAGGGACGAGGAGTCGAGGACGCAGGTCGCAGAGGTGGATGGCACCGAGATGGTGCTCACTCGAGGTCTGACATTGGAGCTGTTTCGTGGCGACGAGCGTCTGTGGAGCGATCTGGTCTGGAACACGCCAGTCACACTGGAAGAAGGGAACCTTCTTCGATTCGGCGAGCCACCCGACACGATCGGCGTGCCCATCGAGGACTGGATGGAGGCGTTGCGCCAGCACACACGGAGCCAGGGTGCCGACGGAGAAGCGCTCGAGATCGTTCATTCATCCGACGGCCAGAACTGGAGCTCGAGCACGTGGACCGAGATCACGGGACGGGAGATCGCTGCCGCTCCCCGCTTGTTCGCCACTGACGACTTCATCCTCGCCGTGGACCAGACCCGCTTCCCCATGCCGTACATGAATGGAGCGTGGCTCGGCCGACCAACCGGCTGAGAAAATCGTCGGATTCCCGGCGACCCTCTGGTTTGTGTGGGTGTGGTGTTGTAGGTTGACGGTATGGGCGAACATACGTTCGGATCCGGCTTGTCGGTCGAGGAGGAGCCTTCGACGCCGATGGAGAAGGTGGTCGATTTCGACGAGTTGACGGCCGGTAGCCGGCTGATGCGGCTGTGTGCGGTGGCCGAGTTGGACCGGTCCAAGGACTTCGAGTACGACGGTTACACCTCGACGTCGGGGTTTCTCATCCACCGCTGTGGCATGTCCGTCGGTGAAGCCACCCGGGAGGTGTTTGTGGCGAGGTCGCTGGATCAGATGGGCTATTCGGTCAAGTCGGCGTTCGCCGGGCACATCTCTCTGACCCAACTGGAACTGCTGGCCCATGCCCGGGCCCGCCACCCCGACGAGTTCGCCGCCGACGAGGCCACCCTGGTCGATTCGGTGTCGGGTTTGACCGTGGCCCAAACCCGCCAAGCAGTGGACTACTGGACCCAGGCCCACGACCAAGCCCCTGAATCAGAACAGGATGAGCCGGTGCCGTCGCGGGCTTACGGTGTCGAAGACGTGGCAGGGCCGGTGGCGTCTCGACGGCGACTTGGATCCCCTGGCCGGTGACCTGTTGGACACGGCGTTGGATGAGCTCATGTCAGAGATCGTCGACACCACACCCAAAGACGAACTGGAAACGGCGCCGGTGCGGCGAGCCCAAGCCCTCGAAGAGCTAGCCCGCCGCTTCTTGGGCTCCCCTGCTGGTCCCAGCGACCACGGCAACCGGCCCCACCTCACCGCCATCGTCGACTGGGACATCCTCACCGGAGCCACCCGCCACGGCGTGTCGGAACTCCTCGACGGGACCGTCATCGCCCCCCACACCGCCCAACGTCTCGCCTGCGACGCCAAAGTGTGCCGCCTCCTCACCGGACCCGCCGGAGAAATCTTGGACCTGGGACGCAGCGTCCGCACCGTCACCCCCGCCCAATGGCGCGCCCTGCGCCTCAGAGACCGCCACTGCCAATGGTGGGGCTGTTTCCGTCCCGCCGCCTGGTGCGACGCCCACCACATCCTCCACTGGACCCAAGGCGGCACCACCAACCTCACCAACCTGGTCCTCATCTGCCGCCACCACCACACCCTCATCCACCGCCACCAATGGAAACTCACCGGCACCCCCCGAAACCTCACCATCACCCGACCCGACGGAACCATCCTCAACCACAGCCCGCCGTAGGCTCAGTCGACGGATCCGTCCAGAATCTGCAGAGTCTTCAAGTCCGAATGGAACTCGAGGGCGTAGTCGCCCCCTTCCCGCCCCATCCCCGATATCCGGCAGCCCCCGAACGGTGCTGTCAGGTCGCGCACCAGGAATGTGTTGACCCAAACCGTCCCGGCCCGAATGGCCCGGCCCACCCGGTCGGCTCTCACAGCCGAGCCGGTGAACACGATTCCCGACAGCCCGTAGCGAGTGGAGTTGGCCAGTGCCACCGCCTCGTCCTCGTCGGAGAAGGTCTGGAACGTGAGCACCGGCCCGAATATCTCATGCTGTACCACCTCGGAGTCGTTCGACGCCGGATTGATGAGGGTGGGCTCGTACCAGAGGCCGCCCTCAACCGGCTTGCCGCCCATCACCACTTCGTCGCCGTTGTCCCGTGCTCTCTCCACGAAACCGTGGACCCGCTCCCGGTGATCGGGATGGATCATCGGAGCGATGGTGGTCGCCGGATCACGGCTGTCGCCCATTACGTGGGTGCCGACGAAGTGGTAGAACCGATCGAGGAAGCGGTCGGCGATCGACTCCTGGACGAGGAGCCGGGTGCCGGCCAGGCAGACCTGTCCCGAGTCGTCATACTGCCAGGCGGCCCGATGAGCGGCGGCTTCGAGATCGGCATCCTCGAACACCACGAGCGGCCCTTTGCCGCCCAGCTCGGCAGTGAACGGCACCAGGTTTCGGGCCGCCGCCTCGCCGATCGATCGGCCGGTTTCCGGGGAACCGGTGAAGGAGATCCGTCTCACCCGATCGTCGGCCACGAGAGCCGCCCCCACCTCTTCGCCGAACCCCTGGACCACGTTGAAGACACCGGGTGGAAAGTCCGCCTCGGCCGTGAAGTCCGCCAGCAACGACGCCGACAATGGCGACCACTCGGCGGGCTTGAGGACGACGGGGTTCCCGGCGGCCAGAGCAGGAGCCACCTTCCATGTCGCCAGCATCCATGGCGCATTCCAGGGCGTGATGATCACGGCCGGCCCGGCGGGCATTCGGATCACCGTGTTGGCAGTCCCTTTCGAGCTCCAGCGCCTTTCGACATGCCTCGAGGCGAGATCGGCGTAGTTGCGGAAGTTCTCGGCTCCCCGATGGACCAAGCGGGCACGCATCGACTTGAGCAGCATCGCCATGTCGAGGGTCTCGACCTGTGCGACCCGCTCCACGTTCTCGTCGATGATGTCGGCCAGGCGGTGGAGGTACGCAGCTCGTTCGTCGGGGGAGAGGCGGCCCCATTCGGAGGCGGCCTCTTCGGCGGCGGCTACGGCGGCAGAAGCCGTGGCGGCGTCACCTCGGGAGATCTCCGCCAACACAAGGCCCCAGTCGTTGGGCGATCGAGTCTCGAAGGTGGTGGGCGATCCGAGCCGCTCGCCGCCGATCCAATGATGGGGCGAGACGTCGAAGCCGGCGATGTCGACTCGGCTGATGGTTCTCCTCCGGTTGGTTCGGCACCGAAATGATATCGTGGCCGTCCGATCGGCATGCCCTCCCCGCTGCACAGCAACGACGACGACATCCTCCAGGCCGAGCGCGACATTCGTGCCCGTCTCGGTCATCTGGGGCTCGACTTCCCTGCCCTGATGGCGGTCTCCAACATCTACCGGGCCGCCACCGCCGTTCGCAACCGTGTCGAGAGGGAAGTGCTGTCGGAACACGGCCTGTCTTGGGGCGGTTTCACGATACTCTTCGTGCTTTGGGTCTGGGGCCCGATGGAAGCGGCCCGGTTGGCGGCCGAGTGCGGCCTGGCCAAGGGCACCCTCAGCGGGATGGCCGAAACCCTCGAGCGTCGGCAGCTGATCCAGCGCCACCGGATGCCGAGCGACCGACGGCGCGTGAGCGTTCAGCTCACCGACTCGGGCGCGGAGCTGATAGGCGAGGTCTTTCCCCGCTTCAACGATGTCGAGTCCGCCGTGGTGCAAGAGCTCGACGAGGCAGAAGTGGCAGAAGTGTCGCGCCTGCTCCGACAGGTGACACGCAGCGCCGGGTGACCATTGTCGGGCGGCTCCGCCAACGGTATCGTTCGGTACCGAACTAGTCGTGGAGGAACGATGGGCGAGATCGTAGGTGCCGGGCTGATATCACATGCCCCGACCATCATGTTCGACGAGGCCACCCGCCGTGAGCTGAATGACGGCAAGGAGATCAGTCTGGTTCCGGGTCTGAACCGGTTGAGGGACGAGGTGCTGAGCCGGCTGCGGCCCGACACCATCGTGATCATCGACTCGCATTGGTTCTCCACCGTCGAGCACATCGTCTCGGCGCATGACCGGCGCCAGGGGATATTCACTTCCTCCGAGCTGCCCCGGGGAATGGCTCGGATCCCGTACGATTATCCGGGCGACCCCCAGCTCGGGCATGCCATCGCCCGAGCCGGCGCCGAATTGGGCCAGCCCACCCACGCTTCCGACGATGAGTACCTGCCGGTCTACTACGCCACGATCAACCTGGTCCACTATCTGCGGACGTCCGAGAGAGTCGTGTCGATATCTCTCGTGCAGACTGGAGAGATGAAGGACTTCATGGCGATGGGAGAGGGCATCGCCCGTGCCGTCGACGAGTCCGACAGGAGAGTGGTCCTCCTGGCCAGCGGCGGAATGACCCATCGGTTCTGGTCGCTCACCGAACTGGGCGACCATGAAGCATCCGATCCGTCCCACATCATCACGCCGGAGGCGAGGGCGGCCGACGAGCAACGGATTGCGTGGATGGAGTCGGGCGAGCTCCATCGGATCGTCGACACGATGGACGAGTACTACACCCACGCTCCTGAAGGCGACTTCGGGCATTTCCTCATGATGCTGGCGGCAATCGGTGGTCGCGATTGCATCGCCCGGGGAGAGCGATTCTCGGACTATGAGAACGCCACCGGGACCGGTCAGGTCCACGTCTGGTTCGAGCGCCCGGAGGGCGGCTGGACCGGGTGACGAGGGCCGAAATCGCGGGCTGAGCACGCCGGTCTATCTCGGTCCGGCGCCGGACAAGCTTCCGACCGTCGCACCGCAGGGCATGAAGTCTTGTGTCCCGACGGCACCGCCGAGCCGGAGCTGACGAGCCCGCCCTGAGCTTGGGAATGGGCAGCCGGCACCTCCTGCCACAATTGCGCTTGTGCCACCTCCCATCGCACCCGCCGCTCGCCTGCGGGCGGATCTGGATGCGCTGGCCGACGCCGTATCGTCGGCGGGCTTCGGGCTGGCCTCGATCGACCAGGAGGAGCGTCGTGACAGGCGCGATGAGCTGGTCGGGGTCATTCGTTCCTACCTGATACCTCGGCTGGGCGACCAATCCGCTCCGCTCATCGTGGTGGTCGCCGGCCCGACCGGCTCGGGGAAGTCGACGGTGGTCAATTCTCTCGCCGAGCGGGAGGTGAGCCGACCCGGTCCCCTTCGCCCTACCACTCGCCAGCCGGTGGTCTGGTGCCATGAGCGCCACGCCGACCGCTATCGCAAGTTCGGGACGGTCGAGTGCAAGGTGGTGCCCGACGACCATCCCCTCCTCGGTGACCTCACGGTGGTCGACACACCCGACATCGACTCCTATGTGGCCGACCATCGCCGGGTCACCGCGGAAGTTCTCCATCATGCCGACGTGGTGATCTTCCTCACGTCCGCCCAGCGATATGCCGATGCCGTTCCCTGGGAGATCCTCGGGGACATCGACCGTCGCGGCAGCATCATCATCTACGTGATGAACCGCCTCAACCGCCGCGCTTCAGGCGCGGTATCCGACTACGGAGCCCTGTTGCGTCGGAATGGCCTGGAGGTGGTCGAGATCCATTCCATCCAGGAGCAGCGGGTCCGGGGTGAGGCCGGGATGCTGCCCGGACGGGCGATGTCCAAGCTCGGTGACGAGCTGCGGGAACTGGCTAGCGATCGGCAGAAGGTGCTCTCGGGCGTCACCCGGCGAGCCTCCCAATATGCCGTCGACGCCGCCCGTAACCTCGCGGGGGAGGTCGAGGAGCAGGAACTCGAGCGCCAGCGGCTTTCGGCGGTGGTGGAGAGGATCTACGAGGACGCCCGCGCCGAGTTGACCGCCGAACTGGATCGGGGTGCCCTGATTCGCACCGAAGTGGTCGACCGATGGAGCGAGCGGGTGGGGACAGGCGAGGTGGCGCGCTGGGTACGAGGGTCTGCGTCATGGCTCCGAGGTGTCGCCGATCGACTCACAGGCCAGCCCGCCGCCGTCGTCGACCAGATCGAACACGAGGCTCGGCGGGAACTGGCCGACGCCATCGGCACCCGGCTCGACCGTGCGGCGCGGGCGGTGGCGACGGCCTGGGAGGTCGACCGAAGCGGACGCGAGCTGATCACGCCCGATCTGCGGACCAGTGGCGAGGAGGCCCGCCTGGAAGTCGGCGCCACCGTCGACGAGTGGTTGGCCGGGCTGACGCGGATGGTGGAGGAGGAGGCGCCGGGGCGGTTTCGGGCGGCACGCGTCGCCTCGACCGGGGTGAATGCCGCCGCCGTTTCGACCATCCTCGCCGTCTTCGCCGCCACCGGGGGCATCACTGGTGCCGAATTCGGGGTGGCTGCCGGTGCGGCCGCCGCCCAGCAGGGCATTCTCGAGCATGTGCTCGGCCGGGCCGCCGCTCGCTCGCTCTCGGGATCGGCCCGGGACAGCCTCCTCACCTCTATCGGATCGGTTTTCGAGGCCGAAGCCGCCCGATTCTTCCGGGTCTTGAAAGCGGCCTCCGATCCGGTCGAACTGGCCGATCAGATCCGCCAGGCGGCGGCAACGGTGGAAGCCGAGTCGGAAGACTTCCATGCAAGGTGACCTGGTGGCGGCCCTGGATGCCTTCGACCGGGTCATCGCGGCGGCCGACGGATTGGTGGAGGAAGACCGGCTGGAACCGATAGCGCGCACGGTTCGCTCGGTTCGTGACAGGGCCGGTTACCTGGGCGACACCCTGGTAGCGGCCGTCGCCGGCGGGACCGGCTCGGGCAAGTCGAGTCTCATCAACGCTCTCGCCGGCGAGGAGGTGACCGAGTCAGGCGGCATGCGTCCCACCACCGGCGTTCCCGTCGCCTGGATCCCAGCCAATCCCGAACCCGGCGTGGTCCGTCTCCTCGACGATCTCGGTGTGAAAGAGAGGGTGGGACAGGACCTCCATCCATGGCTGGCCCTGCTGGACCTGCCCGACACCGACTCGGTCGTCGTCGACCACCGTCACACCGTCGAGGCCCTCCTCCCGCGGGTCGATCTCGTCCTATGGGTCATCGATCCGGAGAAATACCAGGACCGGGTGCTGCATCAACGCTACCTGGAGCCGCTCGCCGCCTACGAGCGTCAATTCGTATTCGTTCTCAACCAGATCGACCGCCTGGAAGCTGAAACCGTCACACGGCTCGTGGAGGATCTCGCCGGTACCCTGGCGGCCGACGGCATCACCCGCCCCAAGATCGTTCCGGTCGCGGCCGATCCCGATGCAGGCCCGCCCATCGGGGTCGACGATCTGGTCGAGATGCTCGAGCAGACCGTCGACGTCAAGCGACTCGTATACGACAAGCTCGCCACCGACCTGTCCGAGGCGGCACGCCAGCTGTCGGCGCTTCCCGACCTCTCCGGCGGTGTCGGGTTCGGAACCCGATGGGACGAGGCTCGCTTGGAGGCCGCCCGGCTGCTGGCGGAAGGAGAGCGGCGCCGCTGCGAAGCCCACCTGAACGAGTTCATCGCCGACCTGGCCGATGAGGTCGGGGGAGGGGCGGGCGATGCCCTCCGCGACGAGGTCGGAACGGATGCCGTTTCGTCGGCCGTCGAGGTGGCGTACGAATCCTCCGGCGCCTACCGCAGCCCGCCGGCTCCTCCTGCTCCCGCTTGGGTCTCGCCGGTGCGCTGGCTCGCCGTGGCCGTCCTTCTTGCCGGGGCGGTATGGGGTGTCGACCGCCTCCGAACGGGCGGCGGCCTGGTGTGGCCGGTGATCGTCGCCCTCGCTGCTGCCCTCATCTGGGTCGGAGTGGGGGCATGGACATCTGGGCACCGAACCCGGCTCGCCGCCCGCCTCCGCGACGAGCAGCGTCGGGAATTGGTCGATCCGATCGCCCGACAGCTCGACACCCAGCTAGGACGCAAGCTGCGGACGGTGCTGCGACGGCGGGCCGGAGCCACCGCCGCCGCCACGGAGCTGAATCTGGCCCTGGCAGAGCTCGACCGGCGACTCGGGGAGCGCTGAGTCAGACGGGTGGGGGGCCGACCACCCACAGGGAGTCGGCGCGATACGTGAAACCCGCTGAGGTGACTGAGCCGACCACTTCACCATCCATCTGCAACCGGGCAGGTTGCCCGCTGGCGACCGAGAATGACTTGACGCCGGTCCACACCTGCAGTCCTTTCATCTCGCCGAGCGAGGCGGTGAAAATCCTCCTGAGTAGTCCGGGGAGGCGACGCATGGGTAGCCGCTCGACTGCCAGCAACGTCATCGGGTCGGGATGCTCGGCCGTGAAGCGCAGAGACGAGCGGCCGAAGTAGGTGAACGCAGAATGGAACTGGGCCATCACCCCGATGACCGACGTGGTGCGACCCTCCGCCTCCACCTCGATCTCGGGCGCCCTTCGGCGCAAGTCGGACCACAGCATGCCGATCGCGGTCCGGGCGTAGTGGACAGCCCCGAAACGGTACTTCCGGTAGGGCTCGGTCTCGGCGGCAGCCACCACATCGGCATCCAGGCCCACTCCCGTTGCGAACAAGGCGTGTCGGTAGTCCCTGTCGCCGTTCTCCAGAGTGAAGTCGACCGAGACCACCGGCCACGGATTGAACGAGACGTCTCCGGCCAGGAGACGGGCTGCCTTGGTGGACTTGGAGGGAAGGCCGACCTGACGCGCGAAGACGTTGGTGGTTCCCGCCGGCAACACCGCCAGATATACCTCCGTCCCGATCAGCGACTGCGCCACCTGGTGAACGATGCCGTCGCCACCCATCGCCACCACGCCGTCGAAGCCGGCGGTGACGGCGTCGGCGGCGATCGTGCGGGCATCCTCGGCGGAGTGCGGCCAAACCGCCTCCACCCTGTGCCGCCGGGTCAGTGTGCGGAGGATGCTGCGATGGTCACCGCCTGTGAATTGAGAAGCCGCCGGATTGGCGACGAGCATCAGTCTGGCCATGTCAATTGTGTGGGGGGTACTCCCCCCGCACCCCCCACGGCTCCTCGTCGTGCGGTGGTTTCGTGGTCGGGGCCGTCCCCCTTACGCGGATCGGATCGCGTCGAGAGTGCAGATCTGTGGCTCACAGCATGCTCACTGCCCGCTCGTCGCCGAGACGTCCGATTCGGAGACGGATTGTCTTCCGACTTCCGACTTCCGACTCATGACTTCCGACATAACTTGCGAAGCCTAGGTCGGACGACCCTTGAGGGGGCATCCCCCTCCGGTACCCTGCGCGGAATGAGCGACGAGGGTCGAGCTCTCTTCTCCCTTCCGGTCGGGGAGGGAGCTGGAGCGATATTGGGTCTGGCGGCGGGTGATACCGCCGGTGGTGCCTCTGACAAAGGCTATTCGTCGAGCACTCAGCAGGCCGTCGTCGTTGCCTATCACCTCTTCCGTCACGGTTACCTCGACCGGGACGCATTGACCGTGGAACTGGCCGAGCTAGACGGGGACGAGCGCGACCCCTCGGTCTATCGCGCTCTCTCGCCTGATATGCGGCGCTGGCTGGACTCGGTCCGGGCGGGTGAGGCCGACTACGGGTCGGAGCCCAGCCTCGATCCCGCGGTCCGAGCGGTCCCTTTGGGAATGTGGTTCCGGCGCCGGCCTGAGGACCTCGTGACGAGCACTTTGGACTGTGCCCGGGTGACTCACCTCGACGCCCCCTCGGCTGTATTGACCACTGCTGTGGCGGCGGCCGTTGCCGGCGGATGTTTCGCCCAGAACGGACGCGACTTGGTGATGGCGGTGGTCGAGGTGGCACGCCAGGCTGTGACGGTGATCCAGTCCGACGATCTCCGGTATGCCCACAGCGACCAGGTGGATGAGGTCATTTCCCGTCTGAGGCGCTCCGCCGATCTGATCGGTACACCCGGACCCGAACTCACCGGAGCGCTGGGCGACGATCCCGCCGGGATGGTGGCGGCGGCACTCTCCCTGACCGCTCCTGTCACGTCTCGACCTCACCGACCCATCGAGGAGGCCGTCGAGATAGGGGGCAGCCCCCTCGGGGCGATCGTCGGAGCGGTCCTCGGTGCCCGCGTCGGGGTCCGTGTGTGGCCCTGGGACTTCCCCAACGACACCTGGTTCGTGGCCATGGGCGAACGCCTGGTGGCGGGGAAATCGGATTTGGCCGAGCTACCGGTGCCCTATGCGGTGGAACAGCGGATCACGTACGCATCTCCGGACCCGCAGCTGTGACTACGGGGCGCAGGCCCCTCAACACGACGAAGGCGACAGCCACGAAAGCCGCCAGCGCCCCGAGCGCCCAGGTACGCGGTAGATCGAGCACGTCAACGACGAACGCCCACACCAGCGGCCCGAGGATGGTGGCGAACCGGCCCACGGTGGCGTAGAGCCCGTACATCTCACCCAGGTGCTGGGGTGGGCTGATATCGGTCATCAGCACTCGATCCGCCGTCCAGGTCGCCCCCAGTGCCGCCCCTCCGATCGGGGCGATCAGCCAAGCCAGTGCCGTGGTGCCATCGACGCCGGCGCCCACTCCGGTTGCCAGGGCGGCGATCCAGGCGAGCAGAGTCACCCGGAGAACGGGAAAGGCTCCGAAGCGGCTGACCCCCCACCCGGCCACGAAGCTTCCCGGGATGGCGGCGGTGATGGCCGCCACCAACAGGACGGTCGTCTGGGCGGGCTCGAAGCCCAGCTCCTCAATGGCGTAGATGGCGAGAAAGCCTCCGATGAGTGTGTTGATGGCGTCGGTGTAGAGGAAGCGGCCTACCAGGAAGCGGACCATCCCGGGGATGGTGGCCGCCAGACGCCATGAGGCGACGAGGCGTACCGCCACCTGGCCGATTCCGGGTCCTGGCCCGCCCCGGCCGGGGCGTTCGTCGACGAAGGCGAATGTGGGTAGGGCGAAGACGACGAAGCCGGCGGCAAGCATCCAAAACGTGGGGCGGAAACCCAGGTCCCACACTTCGAGGCTCAAGGTTCCGATCCCCAGACCAACGAACGAGCCCACGTAGCCGACGCCGACGCCGAGGCCCGAGACCCGTCCCCGCGTCGCCGGGGTGGAGACGTCGGGCAGCAGGGCGTCGTAGACGACAGAGCCAGTGTTGAAGGCGACCAGGGCAGCCCACAGAACCACGAATGAAAGCCAGTCAGGGCCTGAGGCGATAAACGCGGTGGCGGTGACGGCCACCAGGGTCGTGACGGCCAGGGTCGGAACCCGCTGGCCGCGGGCGTCGCTTCTGGCGCCGATCCATGGTGCGAGGAAGACGACCACGATCCCTGCGGAGGCCTCGACGATCGAAAGCGCCGAGTCGGGGAGACCCCGAGAGATCAGCCAGGACGGGAAGTAGAGGCCGATCACGCCGAGGGCGAAGATCGTGTTGGCCAGGTCGTAGGCGACCCACGCCCCGGTCGCCCTGGATGATGGGGCTCCCGGATGGGCCGCCGGGATCAACTGTCGCCTGCTCTCAGAAGGTGACCGCGACCGCGATCAGCTCATCATGACCGAGCAACCCGGCTGCCGCCTGCATGGCCCGCTGTGCCTCTTCGAGCGGGAACTGGTGCGAGACCAGGTCGTCCACCCGCTTGTCGGTGGCGAGACGCTCCGTGGCCCAGCGGTAGCTTTCGGTCGACGCGCCCATCGCCCCTCTCACCGTGAGCTGCTTGGTGACCAGCACGTCCGAGAAGAAGTGGAGTGCCCGATTCCCCTTGGTGGAGGCGAGCACGACCCGGCCTCCGCTACGGACGATGTCGAGGCCGGTGAAGACGGCCTCGGGATCGTCAGAAGTCACGTCGACGACCACGTCGGGTCGGCATCCGGTCGAGTCGGCGATGGCCGTGGCGAGATCGGGATGGCGTTCTATGTCGATCGTCAGGTCGGCACCCAGCTTCTCGGCCAGGTCGAGGCGATCCCGGTCATGGGAGAGACCCGTCACGCCCACCCACGATGCTCCCGCCGCCTTGGCGGCCAACACACAGGCGAGGCCCCGAGGACCCGGACCCAGGATCAGCACCCTGTCGCCGGCCTGGAGTTGGGGCAGTTCCACCGCCCAGGTGTGCCCGGTGGCGAGGGAATGGACCGACGTGGCCACCTCGGCGGGGACGTCGTCGGTCACCGGGTGCACGGTGGCAGCCGGGTCGATGTAGAGGTACTCGGCCATTCCGCCCCACAGCGCCGGAGGCTCGGTGGACGGTATCAGCCCGTAGGTGTTCGAAGGCTTGCGGAACTGGCAGGTAGCCAACCCGTGACGGCAGCGGCTGCACTTCCCGCATCTGATGCCGGGCTCGAGCACGACCCGGGCTCCGATGTCGAAGGGAATCGTCTCGTCGGCGACGGCGATCCGGCCCACCACCTGGTGTCCGGGAATGAGGGGATACTTGACCTCTCGCCGCTCTCCGTGCCACGCCTGGACGTCGGCGCCGGAGATAGCCGTTGCCTCAACTGCCAGCCAGCCTCCTGCTGGTGCCGGTTGAGAGGGAATCTTCGTGCTGGCGAGCTGGCGGGGCTCGACGAGCACCATGGCTTTGGCGGCGTGCCCGAGTTCGACCATTGCGTCGGGAGTGTAGGCAAGCGGATCTGAGGCCCAATCGCACCCGGTCAGATCGCGGCCAGCGCGTCGGCCAGACGCTCGAGGCCGCGGTCGAGGTCGGCATCGGCCAGCGCGTAGGAAAGGCGGGCGTATCCCGGAGCGCCGAATGCCTCGCCCGGGACCAGCGCCACTCCCGCTTCCTCCAGGATCCAGGTCGCCAAATCCAGCGTGGTGTTGAAGCGGCCGCCCAGGTAGCGGGAGAGGTCCGGGAACGTGTAGAAGGCGCCGTCCGGTTCCAGACACCTCAGCCCATCGATGGCGCCGAGATGCTTGACCATCGCCTGGCGCCTGCGGTCGAAGGCGAGGCGCATCTCCTCGACGACGTCCTGGGGACCGGTCAACGCAGCCAGGGCCGCCCGCTGGCTGACGTTGGCGACGTTGGATGTCAGATGAGATTGGAGTCGGATCGAAGCTGAGACGACGTCCGGCGGGCCTATCAGCCATCCCACTCGCCAGCCGGTCATGGCGTAGGACTTGGCCACTCCGTTGACCACGACCCAACGGTCCTCCAACTCGGCCACCGAACCGGGCAGGCTGACGAACGAGGCGTCACCGTAGACGAGGCGCTGGTAGATCTCATCGGTGAGGATCCACACGCCGTTGTCGGCCGCCCAGCGACCCACCGATTCGACCTCGGCCGCGGTGTAGACGGCTCCGGTCGGATTGGATGGAGAGACGAACACCAGCATCTTCGTGGCGTCGGTGCGGTGACGTTCGAGAGTCTCGGAAGTGACCTTGAACCCGTCTTCGATCGTGGTCGGCACCTCGATGGCCGTGGCGCCGGTGAGTCCCACCGCCTCCGGATACGTGACCCAGTAGGGGGTGGGGAGCAGCACCTCGTCACCCGGATCGAGGAGCGCGGCCATGGCGGTGAAGACCGCTTGCTTGCCACCGTTGGTGATCAGCACCTGCCGGGGGTCGACGTCGATTCCTGAATACGACCGGGCGTTCTCCGCCGCCGCTTCACGCAGCTCCGGGAGCCCGGCGGCGGCGGTGTAGTGGTGATTGCGGGCATCCTTCACTGCCGCGGCGGCCGCCTCCACGATGTGGGACGGAGTGGCGAAGTCGGGTTCTCCGGCGCTGAAGCTGATCACGTCCTCGCCGGCGGTCCGCATGGCCGCCGCCCGGGTCGAAATCGCCATGGTGGCCGACTCGGAGATAGCCGCCAGCCGGCGAGAGACGCGACTCACTGTCAGCCCTCCGGGGCTTTGTCGGCGACGTCGGCCGCCTTCTCGTCCAGCTTCTCGGCCGCTTCGGCCGCCTTCTGGGACGCCGATTCCACGGCGGAGGCGGCGGCTTCCTTGGCCTTTCCGGCGGCTTCGCCCGCCGCGCCCATGGCCTTTTCCACCATCGGCTTTGCCTTCTCGGCTGCCTCGCCGGCCGCTTCCATCGCTTTGTCCATCATCGGCTTCGCTTTCCCAGCGACCTCCTCGGCCGTGTCCTTGGCTTTGCCGAACAGGCCCCTCAAGGTGTCCATGAGAGCCACGCTGCCTCCTCTGGTCAGGTGGTTGCAGCGTAGTGGTCGCCGGGCGGCCTCACTCGTCGGAACGAAGGCGGCGCAGTTCCTGTCGCTCCCACTGGCGGCGGCGACGTCGCCGCCGGATGATCCCGCCCAGCACCTCGTCGAGGATCACGGCGATGACGACGCTGATGAGGATGATGATCACGAGCGGCAGTTGCCAGTCGAATCCGAGGAAGTGGATCTCGACGTCGTGGGTGTTCTGCACCGCGAACACCACTATCACCACCGTCAGCGCCAGGAAGAGGGCCAGCCGCCACGGGACTTCGACCTGGGGCTCTTCGTAACTCCGCCGTTCCTGAGTCGTCGCTTCTTCCGGCTCGACGGGAGAAGCGTTCACTTCTCGGTCATCGTGGTCGGTCATGGCACGATCCTACGGGATCATCGAACCGAGGCCTGCTCACTCTCGAAGGACCATCGGGCTCTCGACGCCCGGGCGGCGGCGATGTCCACCCTCCAGAGGAGGAATCCGCCGACGGCGAAGAAGAACACGAGAGAGAGGATGGCATAGCGGGATGAGCCGGTGACGGCTCCGATGAAGGCGAAGAGGAACGGGCCCCAGATCGCCGAGAACTTGGAGAAGACGGAGTAGAAGCCATAGAACTCCGCCGATGCCTCGGCCGGAATCATCGAGCCGTACAGACTTCGCGACAGCGCCTGCACGCCGCCGAGAACGAACCCGATCACCGCGGCGAGCCCGAGGAACGGAATCGGGGCCCCGGTCGGCAGAAAGAACGCCGCCAGCGCCACCGACGTCCACACGACCAGCGAGATGAGGAGCGCCCGCTTGATACCGAGGGCGTACGACAGACGGCCGAATCCGAGCGCCCCGAAGTAGGCGATGAACTGGACAATGAGAAAGGCGAGGACGATGACCGTCAGATCCAGCTCCAGCGTACTCCCGGCGTAGGCGCTGGAGATGTTGATCGTCGTCTGTACTCCGTCGTTGTAGAGGATGAAGGCGATGACGAACAGGAGGAGCTGGGGGAAATGGCGGAGACGGCGGGCGGTCGCCAAGGTTCGCCCGAAGCCGATACGGAGGTAGGCGTTGGGGCGAGGCAGGTGGCGTAGCCTCTCCGGCAGCGGTTGGGATATCCCAGTCTCGGGGATGCGGGGAATCGACCAGAGCGAGAAGCCGATCCACCAGATTCCCGCCCCGGCGAGCACGATGCGGGTGGTCAACTCGGCGCCGAACGGCTCAGCGAAGATCAAGCCGACGCCCAGGAGCAAGTAGAGCCCGCCCCCCACGTAGCCGAGGGCATAGCCGCGCGACGACTCGCGGTCGATGGTGTCGTCGCTCGTGAGATCGGGGAGGAAGCCGTCGTAGAAGACGTTGGCCCCGACGAAGCCCATCTGTGCCACGAGGAAGATGCCGATCGTCGCTCCGACTCGGCCCGGAGCGGCGAAGAAGAGGAGGATCGTGAAGATGGAGCCGATCAGAGCGAAGCCGCTGAGGAACTTCTTCTTCGAGGCGGAGAAGTCGGCGATCGCCCCGAGGACGGGGATGACGAGGAACATGACCAGCGGTCCGAAACCGGCCACCAGGCCCCACAGGCCGTCCGCCGCCCACTCCCGGCCGAAGAGGCGGTAGCTATCGCCCGGCACGACGGTGGAGACGAAGAAGGCGGGGAGGACCGCTCCGGCGACCACCGTGACGTAGGCCGAGTTGGCCCAGTCGTACATCGCCCAGGCGCGGAGGGCCTGGCGATCGTTCCTCGCAGACACGAGAGGAGCGTAGCCAGAGGGGTTATTCGTCGAGGCCTCTAGCGTCAACTCGATGTTCCTCCGGTTCGTCCTCGTCATCGCCGCCACCGTGGTCATGTCGGCGTGCGCCGACGACGGCTCGAACGAGTCCAGCCGCGCCGCCCAATCGACTTTCACCTCGATGGTGACGACCACGTTGGCGGAAGCGTCGACGTCGAGTGTCGTCAGCACCACATCTTCGACGACCACGAGCGTTCCGCCCTCGACCACTACGACCACCACCCTGTCACCGCTTCAGGCCTTGACGTACGAGCCGGTGGCCCCGGCGGACTTCCCCACCATGATCACGGCCCGCCCGGGCGATGAGGTGGCCTTGCTGGCAGAACGGGGAGGAGTCGTTCGGGTTCTCGCCGACGGCGAGGTGGGAGACGTAGTCCTCGACATATCCGGTCGGACGACGGTCGACGGGGAGCGGGGACTTCTCGGCCTGGTGCGCCACCCCGAGGACGACGGGCGCTTGTTCGTGCATTACACGGACGGCGCGGGCGACACCGTCGTATCGGAGTTCTCGCTCGAGGATCTGGCGGCGGATCCCGACTCGGAACGCGTCCTTCTCACCGTCGACCAGCCCGCCGCCAACCACAACGGCGGCATGATCCAGTTCGGTCCCGACGGCGCTCTTTACCTGGGGCTGGGAGACGGGGGCGGGGGCGGCGACCGCTTCGGAAACGGCCAGAACACGGAAACGCTGCTCGGTGGGATCGTGCGTATCGACATCGAGTCGGCCGGGGGAGAGCTGTGGCACCACGGACTCCGCAATCCGTGGCGGTTCTGGATCGACGGCCACGACATCTGGATCGCCGACGTCGGCCAGGCCAGCTTCGAGGAAGTGGATATCGCCGATGTCACCCAATCCGGGATCAACTACGGCTGGCCGATCATGGAGGGGGCTCACTGCTATCAGGCGAGCGACTGCGACATGTCCGGCCTGCACCTGCCGCTGATCGAGATCCCCCGCGGCGATGGCGGAGCCTGCTCGATCACAGGCGGAGTCGTCTACCGAGGCTCGGCCATTCCGGAACTGGCAGGCCGATACCTCTTCTCCGATTACTGCGGAGGCTTCTTGCGATCGGTCGACCGGCAAGGACAGGTCACAGACCACACCGGGGAGGTCGGTGTTCCCGGGCGAGTGGTGTCGTTCGGAGTCGACGGATCAGGCGAGGTCTACGTAATGACGACCGAGGAAGTGCTGCGTCTCGCCGCCGCCCGCGAGGGCTAGAGGTCCTTTCCGAGACAGACGCTGTTGGGAGTCGCCTGGTACTCGCCCCAGCAGGGCACCGGATGGAAACCGAAGCCGGCGTAGAGATGCCGGGCGGCGGGCTGGGCCGGCCCCATCTCCAGGACCAGTTGGCGGGCGCCGCGCCGCTGCGCCTCCCGCTCGAGTCGTTCGAGGAGGGCGGCTCCCACGCCATTTCTCCGCGCCTCGGGCCGGACGTACATTCGTTTGATTTCCGCTCGACCATCGCCGACGAGGCGGACGGCCCCACAACCCACCGCTTGCCCGTCGAGGCGGGCGATCAAGAACACGCCCTTGTCTCCTGTGACCTGCTCGGGTTCGAGCGAGAAGTGGTTCTCGTCGGGGTGATAGAGGCTGTCGAGGACGGCGTTGAGCTCGCCGATGAGCGCCACGGACTCGGCGTCGGATGGCGCAGCTTCTTCCAGATTCACCAGGCGGGGATTCACGTCGGCCACGGTACCCTGCCGCCATGGCCACCATCTTCACCCGGATCATCGAGGGCGAGATCCCCGGCACCTTCATCTGGAGAGACGATCACTGTGTCGCCTTCATGTCCATCAACCCGCTGCGTCGGGGCCACGTTCTAGTCGTGCCGATCGAGGAGATCGACCACTGGATCGACTGTCCCCCGGACCTGAGAGATCACCTCTTCGAGGTGGCCCAACGCATCGCCCGGGCGCAACAGGAGGCATTCGATCCCGCCAGGGTGGGACTGATGATCGCCGGTCTGGAGGTCCCTCATCTCCACCTCCATATAGTGCCGATCGATGGGGTCCACGACCTGGATTTCGCCAACGCCGCCACCGACGTGGATCGCGAAGAGCTCGAGGCAGCCGCCCAAGCTATCCGGGAAAGGCTGTGATGATTATGTGGGGGTACTCCCCCCACACCCCCCACGGCTGCCCGTGGCAGAGCGGGTCGGTGGTCGGGGCCGTCCGGCCTCGGTTGTTCGTTCTTGGGTGGTCTGTTTGATTATGTGGGGGGTACTCGCCCAACACCCCCCACGGCTGCCCGTGGCAGAGTGGGTCGGTGGTCGGGGCCATCCAGCCGGGTTCATCTCACCCGAAGCCGACTTCCGACTTCCGACTTCAAACTTCCGACTTTCGACCCCGACTTCCGGCTGTTGACTCCATGGGCGTGGTCTTAGCCGCCGTCGCCGCCTTCGGCTACGGCACCGGAGACTTCCTGGGAGGGGTCGCCACCCGCCGGATCCCGGCGGCGAGCACCCTCTTCTGGTCGCATCTGGTGGGCCTGGCTCTGTTGGCGGTGTGGATTCCGCTCGATCCCGGCGAGCCGATCGTCTCCGACATGATCGCCGGCGCCGGGGCCGGTCTCTTCGGGCTCGCAGGCCTCGTCTTCCTCTACACCGGCCTGGCACGGGGACGGGCCGCGGTGGTCGCCCCGGCCGCGGCCGTGGTGGGAGCGATCGTCCCCGTGATCGCCGGTGTCGCCGGCGGCGACCCGCTGGGTGCACTCGGCTGGGCGGGAGTGGCCGCGGCCTTGCCCGCCATCTACCTGGTCTCCACGATCGAGGGGACACCGCGACGAGCGGCCGGGCTCGGCTACGGCTTGATGGCCGGTTTGTTCTTCGGTGGGTACTTCACCGTCCTCGCCCAGGCGAGTGACGCGTCCGGCATGTGGCCGCTGGTCGCCTCCCGGGGCCTATCCGTGACTGTGCTCGTCGTCGCCGGGCTGGCTGCCCGGCGGTCGTGGCTGACCGCTCCGGGCGGACGGGTGGGAGGCGCCGTGGTGGGCGTCGGAGTCCTCGACCTGATCGGAAACGTCGCCTACCTGCTGGCGGCCAACCTCGCCTCCCTCGTGGTCGTGGCGATGGTTGCGTCGCTCTATCCGGCGGTGACGGTGCTCATGACGAGGCTCGTCTACAGCGAGCGCCTGTCTCCCCACCAGCTGAGCGGCCTGGGCCTGGCCGTCCTGGCAGTCGCCTGCTTCTCGGCTGTCTGAACTCAGCGGCGAGAGGCGTAGTCGACGACGGTTTGTTCCAGCACCTCCATCGCCCGCGAGTGGCCTGCCAGGGCGTCAGTAGTCGTGTAGGCGAGCACCCGGGCGACCCACAGGCGGAAAACCAGACTGCGCCAGGCCGGCTCAGGCCGGTAGGCGTCGATGAGATGGACGAGCGTCTCATACCACCCCTCGCCGTCGAGGAAGGCGAACGTCGGCTCCCGCTGGTTGGCCAGAATCGGCCCGGCGATGTGGCGGGGGAATGTCCGGGCGGCTTCGGCTTCAGTCGCAGTCCAGCCCTCGGTCAGTAGACGGATGGTTGATTCGACGTCGTATCCGACCTTGTGGGCGATGGCGGGCGTGGCCGGCGCCTCCGGCTCCACCTCGTGCTCGAAAGGCGAGGGAGGCGGCATCTCTCCGACGGCCAGCGCAGCTTCGAAGCACTCGTAGACCATCGCCCGCAGCTCCTCGAGAGACCCGTAGAGGGCGTGTTGCTTCCCCCCGGGCACGAAATGCTCGTACATAGGGCCGGTTCCGGCGGTGGCATAGGTGATGACGGTGTCGATTCCCCAGTCCGATCGCGAGGTGACGAAGTCGTCATCGACGAGCTTCTCGACGACACCACGGGAGAGGAGCACCTCGCCGCCCAAGGGCTGGGGGATCTGCCAGAGCTGGGATCGGGAGTGGCCGATGGCGAACAGCGGCCGCGTCAGCATCCAGGTGATCATGGCGTCGGTAGAGGCGCGGGGGAAGTAGTGGCGAACCACCGGAAAACCGTCGTCGGCTGCCTTCTCGGCCCCTTCGATCCATGAGGCGTCGAAGTTGGTGATGTCGGCGTCGTAGAAGTGGAGCCGCTCGTTGTCGCCGGTGAGGAACCGGCGCATGGCGGTGTTCATCCCGTCGCCCTTGCCGGATCGGCGGTCGCCGATCCGATCCTGGAGGATCACCTCCACCGGAACCTTCGTCGACGTCGATATACGGGAGGACTCGCCGGCGAGCAGTTCGAACAATCGGCCCGGTTCGGCCCCCACCGCCAGCACGCCCGTCACACGCGGATGATGGGCGGCGGTCTCGAGGTTGGCGGTTGCCACATCGGCATCTTCTGACTTGAACGGGAATACGACCAGGCTCATCGCTGCCATCCTGCCAAGCGGGCGCCTCAACGTTGTAACCGACGTTTAGGCGACTCTGCATCGCAGCAGATCGTGAGAACCCTGTGCTCCGGTCATCCGTATCGGCGATCGACGTTCATGGGAGGTGATCCGGTAACGGTCGGACCAAGAAACGGCCGGAACCTCGAGACAGGCGCCCAGCCTTGCAATAGACATGAAAAAGTCGCCACGACATGTCGAAATTCGAGGTTCCGGTTCGTCGAGAGGACGAAGGTATCCCCTAGAGAAAGGAGCCGAGGATGCCTAGGTACGCGGCACTCATATACGGACCGGAGGAAAGCCCCGCCGAGGCCGACCCAGAGGTGTTGGCCCAGGTGATGGCCGAATACACCGAGTTCACCGACAAGGCGGGGGCGGCCGGAGTCATGAGCGGGGGAGAGGCTCTGGAAGACACGTCGACCGCCACGACGATCCATGTCGAAGGAGGCAAGGGTGGAGAAGTGATCCACTCCGATGGACCCTTCGCCGAGACGAAAGAGGTCCTCGGTGGGTTCTTCCTCCTCGATTGCAAGGACCTGGATGAAGCCCTGATGTGGGCGGCACAGATTCCCGGTGCGTGGCACGGTCACATCGAGGTTCGTCCGGTGATCGACTTTTCCCAGGAGCAGTGACCCGGACGGTCGAAGACACGCTGAGGATGGAGGGTGGCCGGGTGCTGGCCACCCTCATCCGTCTCACGGGCGACTTCGACCTGGCCGAGGACGCGCTGCAGGACGCGGTGGTCGAGGCGCTACAGCGGTGGGGACCGGATGGGGTGCCGTCGACGCCGGCCGCCTGGCTGACGACTGTCGCTCGCAACAAGGCCCTCGATCGGCTGCGACGTGAGTCGGTCCGCGGGCACAAGGAGGCCGATGCCATTCGGCTGCTCTCCGATCCGCCGCCGGTCTCGCCGATAGACGATCGCCTCCGGCTCATCTTCACTTGCTGTCACCCGGCCCTGTCGCCCGAGTCGCGTGTGGCGCTCACTCTGAGGACCGTCGGTGGGCTCACGACCACCGAACTCGCCCGCTGCTTCTTCGTCTCAGATGCCACCATGGGCCAGAGGCTGAGCCGGGCCAAAGCGAAGATCGCCCGGGCGAAAATTCCCTACCGGGTCCCCGACGACCACGAGCTACCCGACCGTCTCTCAGCCGTCCTGGCGACGGTCTATCTCGTCTTCACGGCCGGACATCACGCCCCGCACGGTGCCTTGGACTCACGTCGGGAACTCGCCGAGGAGGCGATTCGACTGGGGCGCTTGCTACTCGAGTTGTTGGGCGACCATCCCGAGGTGCCTGGTCTTCTGTCGCTGATGCTGGCCACTCATGCCCGCCGGCAAGCCCGCCTCGACGGCAACGGCGACATCGTTCTCCTGGCCGACCAGGATCGCGACCTGTGGGATCACCACGCCATCCGGGAGGCGTCCGACATGTTGCAGACCGCCTTGAGGCGGCGACTGCCGGGCCCGTATCAGATACAGGCCGCCATCGCCTGCCTGCACGGAATCGCTCCGAGTGACGCGGCGACGGATTGGAAGCAGATCGTCGATCTCTACCGAATGCTGGAGAACACCACCCCGCTACCGGTCGTGGCGATCAACCGCGCGGTGGCCGAAGCGAAGGTCTTCGGGCCGGATGCCGGCCTGGCGGTGGTCAACGCCGTCACCGGTATGGAGCACTGGCACCTCTACTGGTCGACACGGGCCGAGTTGTTGCGGCAGTCGGGTCGCAACGAAGAGGCAGCGGCCGCCTACCGCAAGGCACTCGACTGCGACATGAACCAAAGCGACCGTCGCTTCCTCGAGCGGCGCCTCGGAGAGATCGACACGTCCTGAAGGTCGTCGTCCGGGCAGCCTGCACCGGATCTGTCCCAGCCGGCCGTTACTCTCGCCTGCGATGAGTGACCCTCGCACCCCCAGCGAGAACATGGTCGGCCGCGTGATCGGAACCGACGACGCCACCCCTCTCGAGTTCTGGGTGGCGGTAGCGCCGGGGGAGTACCTCCAGCTAGACGACGTCGTGGCTTTGGAGCGGGTGCTGCCCACCGGGGAGTCCGTCCGGGTCTACGGAATGGTGTCCCAGGTACGGGCTCGTCATGAGGGCGCCAGATTCGACTCCGATGTGTTCCTGATCTCGGACGGCGTCCTACCTGCCGAGGTGTCGGAGGCCGCCAAGGTCACTGCCACCCGGTTCGAGCCCGAGGTGTTCGTCCCGCCCCGGCCCGGCCAGCCCGTCGATCGGGCGCAGGGCGACGAGCGTGATCGAGCGCTGTTCTTCGATCGGATGGACAGGCGTCTCGCCATCGGACTGACGCGCGACAACGCGCCCCTGTTCGTCAACTTCGAGTTCCTCAATGGGGAGAGGGGCGCCCACGTCAACATCTCGGGTGTCTCGGGCGTGGCCACCAAGACCACCTATGCCACGTTCCTACTCCACTCGCTCTTCAACGGAGCGGTCCTCGGGCCGGGGGCGGTCAATACCAAGGCTCTGATCTTCAACGTCAAGGGGGAGGATCTGCTTCACCTCGACCGGCCCAACGCGGTGCTCGAGGACGACCAACTGGTCCGCTATCGGGCGCTCGGGCTTCCGTCCGACCCTTTCAAGTCGGTCGGCTTCTACGCTCCGCCCAGGGTCGACTCCGAGACGTTGCGGGCCGACGTCTACTCCCGGTCCGACGTGACCAGCTTCTGTTGGTCGCTGGCAGAGTTCTGTCACGACGAGCTCTTGCCGTTCCTGTTCGCCGACGCCGAAGACGACCGGGCTCAGTACACCATGGTCGTCTACTCAGTGATGGCCCAGCTCAAACGGGCCACCCGCCGCGACGACGGCTCGGTCACGATCGAGGGAACCACGGTTCGCAGCTTTCGCCAGCTCGTCGAGCTCATCACCGACAAGGTACTGAGTGAGGACGAGGGGCCCGTCTGGGCCGGTACGGCCATCGGACGGGGAACGGTCAACGCCTTCGTCCGCCGGCTCAACTCGGCGGTGCGCCACCTCGAGCGCCTCATCCGGGGCAACCTGTCGGATCCGGAGCGTCATCGGGTTCGGACCGACGACCATCGGGTCACGGTGGTCGACCTCCACAACCTCAACGACCGTGCCAAACGCTTCGTGGTGGGCGTGACGGTGCAGCGGGCGTTCGAGCAGAAAGAGCGACAGGGACGGCAGGGCGACGACGACCTGCTGTTCCTGGTCCTCGACGAGTTGAACAAGTACGCCCCCCGGGACGGGTCGAGTCCGATCAAGGAGATCCTGCTCGACGTCGCCGAGCGAGGAAGGAGCCTGGGGATCATCCTCATCGGAGCCCAGCAGACCGCCTCGGAGGTGGAACGCCGGATCATCGCCAACTCGTCGATCCGGGTGGTGGGTCGCCTCGACTCGGCCGAGGCCTCGCGCGAGGAGTACGGGTTCCTCCCCTCTGTGCATCGTCAGCGGGCCACGATCATCAAACCGGGCACCATGCTGATAAGCCAGCCCGAGCTCCCGCTGCCGCTGGTGGCCGAGTTCCCCTTCCCCGCCTGGGCGACGCGTCCCTCGGAGGCGGTCGTGAGCGGTGGTGATGCCCCCGACGACCCCTTCCAGGGTCTCGGCTGACCCTCCAAGCGCCCTACCCGACAGTTGGGTCATTCTGCGAAGCCTTTTACGGCGT
Organism: Acidimicrobiia bacterium; assembly: GCA_036259475.1. GTDB lineage: Bacteria > Actinomycetota > Acidimicrobiia > Spongiisociales > ZC4RG35 > ZC4RG17. The sequence goes on from DATABS010000013.1 coordinate 104,670, forward strand.
AGCGGCGGAAAAATCTTCACAGGAAGGGTTGCCGGAGGCCCTTCCCGGCTAAACAACCGAATCTGTCACACCCTTCACCTACTCTCGACGGCGTGAAGATCCTGCATACCGCCGACTGGCACCTCGGGCGCACGATCCGGGGCCGCAGCCGCCTCGACGAGCAGACTGACGTCCTCTCCGAAGTGGTCGAGATCGCCTCACACGAGGCGGTCGATCTGGTGTTGGTCGCCGGCGACCAGTTCGACACAGCCAGCCCGACTCCCGCCGCCGAACGATTGGCCTATCGCACCCTGCTCCAACTGGCCGAGGTGGCGCCGGTGGTGATGGTCGCCGGCAACCACGACCATCCTCGCCGCCTCGAAGCCGTCGCTCCGCTCCTCGAACTGGGTCGGGTGACGGTCGGTTCCTCGGTTGCCCGGCCCGATGATGGCGGGGTGGTGCGGCCGGTCGAGGGTGTCCGCGTCGCCTTGATCCCCTTCTTGTCCCAGAGGGGGATAGTCAGCGCCAGCGACCTGATGGCACTCGAGGCGGACCAGCAGGGCGCGAAGTTCGCCGACCGGATGGATCAGATCATCTCCGCCTTGTGTGAAGGCGTGACGGCGGACGAGGTCAACATCGTCCTTGGCCATGTCATGGTCCACGGCGGCGATACCGGAGGAGGTGAGCGAGCCGCCCACACGGTTTTCGACTATTCCATTCCGGCCCAGGCCTTCCCACCGACCCTGTCGTATGTGGCTCTCGGTCATCTCCACCGCCACCAGAAGATGCCGGCGGCAGCTCCTGTCTGGTACTCCGGCGCTCCGCAACAGCTCGACTTCGGCGAAGTGGACGACAGCAAGGGTGTCCTGATCGTCGAAGCGGAGCCCGCCCTTCCTGCCCGCGTGGAGTTCCGACCGCTCACGTCGGGACGGAAGTTGCGCATCCTCCGCGGCACCCTCGAGCAGGTGGAGGCGGCGGCGGGCGATCTGAACGAGACCGACTATGTCCGCGTGGTGCTCGACGAGACGGCCCGGGCCGGATTGGCCGACACGGTCCGCCAGCTCGTTCCGCAAGCGGTCGACGTTGTCCTCGATCCGGCCCGGCGCCATCCGCGCCAGCGGCGCAGCAGCCGGGCCGGGCGGACCCATCGAGAACTGTTCGTCGAGTACCTGCAAGAGGTCGACTTCCACGACCGGCGGGTGGTGGAGCTCTTCGACGAGCTGATGGAGGAGGCGCATGAGGCCTGAACGGCTGGAGATGTCCGGCTTCGCTCCGTTCCGGGACCGCACAGAGGTCGACTTCCGAAACCTTGAATTGTTCGCCCTCACCGGTCCGACCGGGGCCGGCAAGAGCTCGGTGATCGACGCTCTCACCTTTGCCCTTTACGGCAGCGTCGCCCGATATGACCGACGAAGCGTCGGCCCCATCATCTCGCTCGGAGCCGCCGAGGCGCGTATTCGCTTCGACTTCACGGTCGAGGGCACGCCCTATACCGCTGCCCGTGTCGTGCGCCGCACGGCGGCCGGCGGGGCGACCACCGCCGAGGCCCGGCTGGAGAGCGACGGGCAGGTGCTCGCCTCCGGAGCCGCCGAGGTGACGGCGGCAGTCGAGCGACTGCTGGGGCTGGCCATCGATCACTTCACCCGGTCTGTCGTGCTTCCCCAGGGTGAGTTCGCCGCCTTCCTCCATGACACCCCCGCCGGCCAGCAGGACCTGGTCAAAGCTCTTCTCGACATGGGGCTCCTGGACACGGTCCGGAAGTCGGCCACCGAACGGGCCAAGACGGCGGAGGCCCTGGCGGACCAGGCCCGAACCCGCCGCGATGACCTGTCTGACGCCACCGAAGAGGCCGAAAAGGAGGCGGGAGCGCGCCTCGCCCGTCTGGAGCAGCTGGTCGAAGCCGTCACATCGGCTGAAGAGGCGATCGACGAGGCACAGGAGGCGGCCAAGGCGAAGGCCACCGAGGTCGAGACCCTGGAAAACCAGGCACGGCTGGTGGCCGCGGTCCGGATCCCCGAGGGATTGACAGATCTGGCCGAGAAGCTCGCTTCCCTCAAGGCGGAGGTGGCCAAGTCTGAGAAGCAGGTCGCTCGGGCCGAGGAAGCGTTGGCGACTGTCACGACCGAGGCGGAGGCACTTCCCAGCGCCGAATCGCTCGAGACGGCCAGCAGCCTCATCATCGACTTGTCAGAGGCGCGCCAACGCCGGGACGCCATCGATCTCGAGCGGTTGGCGGCGGAACGTACCGATGCCGAAAAGCGATTGAGCGAACTGCAGAAAGTGTGTGACGCCGCCCGTAAGGCGCTCGAGGATGCGCGTTCCCGCCACGCCGCCCACGCCCTCACCAAGGGTCTCGTGGCGGGAGATCCGTGTCCCGTCTGCCGACAGCCCTTGCTCGAAGGGCCTGGGGATCCGCCGGCCGATCTCGGTGAGGGCGAAGCGGCCCTGGAGGCGGCGGAGAAGGCTCTCGACCGCGCCAGGACCCTACACCGACAGGCCGAGGCGGCGGCGGCCGAAGGGCGCGTCGGCCACCAGGCGGCAAGCGCCACGGTGTCGCAGATCGAATCGCGCCTGTCGGGGCTGCCCCAGGGCGAGGCACTTTCCGAGGCGATCACCGCCCGCGCCGCCGTCGACCAGCGAATGACGGATGCCAGGGAGCAGCTGAAGGTTGCCCGCCAGGATTTCGCCCTGGTGCGAGAAGCAGTGAGTGAGCTCGAGAACGCCGAGAAGCAGGCGTGGTATGACTTTTCCGAACTACGCGACAGAGTGGCCGCGCTCGGCCCGCCCGCAGCGGAGCGGGACGATCTGGGCGAGGCCTGGCGCAGGCTGCTGGGCTGGGCCCAAGCCACTCAGGTGAGCATCGCCGAGCAGCTGACGCAGGCGGTGGCGGCAGCCGAGGATGCCGCCGCCGCCGTGCAGAAGCAGACGGACGAGGTCGAGCAGCTGTTGGAGGACGCCCACGTCAGCGGCCAGGGACGGCCGACGACCCGACTCGCTGCCGCCGTCGCCATGGCCAACGCCGAGCACGACCGAATCCGGGAACGGCGAGGCGAGCGTGAGGCCGCCCAGACTCAGCTCAACGAATTCACCGAGAAGGCGGCCGTCGCCACCGCTCTCGCCAACCACATGAAGGCGAATCGGTTCGAAGGGTGGCTGCTATCCGAGGCTCTCGCCGGTCTGGTGGACGGAGCCAACACCCTCCTTGCCGACCTCACCTCCGGCTGCTACTCGCTGGCTCTACAGGAGCGCTCGATCGAGGTGGTGGACCACCGCAATGCCGACGAACACCGCTCGGTCAGGAGTCTTTCAGGAGGTGAGACCTTCCTCGTCTCCTTGGCGCTCGCCTTGTCGCTCGGCGAGCAGCTGACCAACCTGTCCGAGCGGGGCGGGGCGCGCCTGGAGGCGATATTCCTCGATGAGGGATTCGGCAGTCTCGACGCCGCCACCCTCGAGACGGTGTCGGTGGTCGTCACCGAGCTCGCCTCCCAAGGCCGCATCGTGGGCGTAGTGACCCACGTCAAGGAACTCGCCGAACAGATCCCGACTCGGTTCGAGGTCCGGACCGGCCCCGCCGGCAGCACCGTCGAAAGAGTCGAGCAATGACCACCCAGCCAACAGACATGCGGTACACGGTGGCCCAGTGGTCCCCGGAGTATGGAGTGCCGACGGAGCCGGAGCTCGAGGATGCCAGCGACCGCGTCGATGCGGGGATCGAGCTGCCGGTCGGGCAATGGCGCGAGATCATGCCCGACGTAGACCCGGCCGACGATGTCTTGTTCATCGACGGTGTCCGCCGGGTCGACGCCAACCTATGGATCGAGCAACCGGGAGGTCGGCCCGCCCTGGGGCTCGCCGCCACCTACGCCGCCGGCGCAGTCCGCAGCAACGGCACGGCCCAGGTGGTGGAGGCGCGGGTCGAGCGGGGGCTGTTCACCTCCGCGGCGGGAGCGGCCGACCTCGTCACGACCTGCGGAACGTATTCCGTGCGGGCCACTTCCGGTGGTACGCCCGAAGAATTGTGGCTCGGCATCCAGCAGAGGATGGGTGAGCTGGAGGGGGTGGTCGCCGTGGCCCCGTCCGGAGCTGCTCTCATCATCGCCGACGGCCCCCTCTCCCATCATCGTCACGCCGAGGGGGCGGTGGGGTATGTCAAGCGGGAGCACGTCGAGTATCTGCCTGTCGACCTGTGGGAGGTGAAGTATGGGTTGGCGGTTGGGCGGCGGACACCGCTCTTCGTCACCACTACCTCATGGTCGCGATACTCGTGGTACGTCCGCCTGGCCAACGGGGCCGGACCGGCGGAGGGTCTGGTCCGCTGCGAGGTGAGCGCGGACACGGACATAGGCGCCGCCGTTCGTGTCGCCGACCGGGTGACTGCCACCCTTCCCCGTTTCGCCTCCGCTCCCCACAAGGATCCGCGGGCTCCCGAGAACCTCTATCCGATCGCCGGGCTCGAACGGGAGCTTCGGCGCCGCCTGGGTGACCAGCAGCTCATGTACCGGGCGTTGCGGGTGGCCGCCTGGCGGGCAGCGTGATCAGCTGACCGTCGGGCGGAGGGCGGTTGGCACCGTCCCTCCGCCGTCGGGTGTGGGGACCGCAGGAGCTTCGCTCCGCGGTGTACCCGTTAATCCCCGATTCGGCGTCGGGATGTCAAACGAGGCGGTGAGGCGGGCGGCGTCATCGAAGGTGAGCAGCTCTCTCACCTGACGGTGCTGCGCCGTTTCCCCGGTCATCGGCCCCGTTTCGTCGCGGACGACGGCCTCCGGCCTAGGAAGCGGCTCCGCCGTCTGCGGCGACGTGCCGGCGAGCCCGACCGCCACGACGAGGGCGGCACCGGCCAGAGCGGCGCTGGCCGTCAACGGCCGGATCAGGCTCGACCCATCGAAGAACGCCAGGCGCCTCCTCGGTCGGCTCTTTCGGGGAGCTTGGCGGACCTGTCGAGCGAGATAGCCGTCCATCGCCTCCACCCACTGGGGGATGTCGGGTGAGGCGGGGCGCCGCATCTCAGATCGCATACTTCGCCTCCACCTCGATGAGGATTCCGTCGGTCTCGAGGGAGTCACGTACGGACCTCCGGGCCCGGGACAGTCTGAGGCGGGCCGCATTGGGCGTGATCCCCAGGGAGTACGCCGCCTCGCTGGGCGTGAGGCCGTCGTATGCAACGAGCTCGAGTACCTCTCGCTCCGACTTGGACAACCGTCGCAGGGCCTCTTCGAGGGCCGGGGCCTGGCGGGCAGCGTCGAGAGCCGCTGCCACGGCCTCCTCTTCGCTCTCGGTGAAGCGGGGAAAGACGTTGGAAGCCTTGGTCAACAGCCGACTCCGGCTGGCATTTCTGCGTCTCTGACGGGAAACGAGGCGGCGCGAAATGCCGAACAGCCAGGGAAGGGCGGTTTCTGTCTCCGGGCGGTAGCGTTCGGCTGCTTGAAGGGCGACGAGGAAGCAGTCGCCCACCAGGTCGGAGACGTCTTCTGGTGTGGCACAACGTCGGATCGCATAAGTCGTCACCGCCTGCACGTGGCGGCGGAAGAAGATCGAGTACGCCTGGGCGTCGCCGCTCGCCGCTCCAGACAACAACTCCGCGTCCGTACGGTCCACCACGACAACTCTATGCGCGCCGCCCTTTCGGCATGTCAAACATGGGGATTGTTGGGAGGGGACCCGACGGGCGTCCCCTCCGCTCGCGCCGTCCTATCGGAGAACGAAGTCGGCGGCGTTGGCCAGAGGTCCGGCCGAGTTCGCATCGGGGGCGACGGCCCCCTTGGCAACCAGGTCGTTGCTGTAGGCGTAGAAATCGGGCTTCTGAGTCAGCGGAATCATGAACAGCCCCTGCTCGGGATCCTGGTCGAGCGTCGTCACCCAGGTGTCGAGCTCGTTGTAGCAAGCAGCCCTCTCGTCGTCGTCGAGGGTGGCGTTGCACTCCGCCGCGAACTGGTCGAACTCCTCGTTCCGGAACCCGTATGGATTACCAGTGGCGGGAACCGGCTCGCCGGCCTCATCCTCGACCACCCCGCCGGAGAGGTAGCTCGTGATCTGACCGCCCGGCCATGGTCCACCCACCCAGGCGAACTGCATTATGTCGAGGAGGTTGGGATCCCCGAGCTCGCCGCCGGAGGCCGATGCCAGCAGGTTGTCGGATGAGAACGGGCGCGTCGTGAAGTAATCAGAGCCCGGCACGTTGTCGATCGTGATCTCGATCCCGGCCGCTTGCATCTGCGCCTGGATGATCTGCTGCTGCAGCTCGCGTAGGGCGTTGCCGCCGGTCGTGCCCACGCGGAGGGTCAGACGACCGAGCTCGGGATGGGCATAGATCCCATCCCCGCCTTCCGTATAGCCGGCCGATTCCAGGGCCGCCCGGGCCGATTCCACGTCGCCCATGCCGTAGCCCTTCTCGCCCTGGTGATCCTCATATACCTCCTGATTCGCCATCCACATGGTGTTGCCCAGACCGGCCGGGTCGAGGACGTCACCCAGGATCGGGGCGTACAGGGTCTCGACGACCTGGCCCTTGTCGATCGCAAAGGCAAGAGCTTCGCGGACCTCCGGTTGGGCGAGGTGAGGATTGAGGACGTTGAACCCCCAATGCTCGTAGATCGGGCCGGGGATCGCCGCCACGGTGAAGCGGTCGTCCATGTTGATCTCCTCGAAGGCGAGCTGTGGCTGCGTGAAGACGATGTGCGCCTCGCCTGCCTTGAGCGCATTGACCTGGGCGTCGGTGTCGGCCACCCAGTTGATTCGGATCCCGCTGACACAGGCGGCACCCCGGTTCTGGGCGTCAGGACTGACCGAGCCGTGATAATTGTCATTGCGGACGAGATGCATCGCGACCCCGAAGTCCCATGTGTCGAAGATCATCGGTCCTGAAGAGGGGAGCGGCTCGCCGTTCGCGCCGGTCCACGTGCGCTGCATTTCGTTCACCTCGGCGGCCCCGGCGCCCTCACCGAAGGCATGCGCCGGGAAGATGTTGGTGAAGATCGACTTCCATCCGGCGAAGAACGGATCGTAAGTGATCTCGAACTCGGTGTCCGAGACGACGGTGAAGTCGCTGATCTGGTCGTAGCCCTGCCGGGAGGAGATCAGATAGGTCCCACCACCCGACTCGGGGTCGTAGCCCTCCATGACCACGTTGTAGGTGAACTCGACGTCGGCCGATGTCAACGGCTCGCCGTCTGACCACATCAGGTCGTCTCGCAGCCGGTGACTGATCGTGACGGAGCCGTTGTCATTGGCGACGACCTCGGCCTCCTCGGCGAGCAGTTCGGGATAGAAGTTCATGTCGGCGGTTGTCCCGTACAGGTCCTCCCACAGCACCTGCCAGACGTAGCTGGTGACCGCCAGATTGTTGTTCGGATCGTTGAGGTGCATGTCGGGTGGCTCCTGCTCGTGCGCCCAGACGAGCACCCCTTCCGAACCGTCGCAGTAGTTGTCTGTCTCCTCGGGTGCCATGGTCGTAGCCGAAGATGAGTCGGTGGCGGTGGTGTCGGTCGCCATGGTGTCGAGTGCCATCGAAGTGGCGGTCGCCCCGGTCGTGTCGGCCGGCTGTTCGGTTCCGCAGGCGACGAGCGCCAGCGCAATCACGGCCAGCAAGGTAAATCGCTTCATCGTTTGGTCCTCCTGGTTCGCGGGTGGGCCGGCCAGGCGGCGCCACTGCTGATTCATGCCAGGTCGCCATGGGGCCATGTCACCCATCTCGATGAATCCGCCCGGATGGGACCGCCAGCACGGTGGTGAAATGCCCGGCACCTACGGGGACATAGATGGGCGTGCGGATCGAGGAGATGTCGTGTTCGCCTATGCGGTGAGGAGGGTCACTGCCACCGTTCCCGTGCTGATCCTCGCCACCTTTTTCGTCTACGTGCTGGTATCGGTGGCCAACGACCCGCTGGCCCGTCTCGCCACATGTACCGCCTGTGACGAGGCTGCCTACGAGCGGATCGTCCAGCTGTACGACCTCGATCAGCCCATCCCCGTCCGCTTCGTCGGCTGGATCGGCGATGCGATGCAGGGGGATCTCGGGATCTCCACCTCACTCGGGGAAAGAGAGGTCACGCCGATACTGCTGGAGCGGGCATGGAACACCGCGCTGTTGGCAGTGCCTGCGTTCGTCCTGATTGCCATCACTGCGGTGATCCTCTCCGTCTTCTCGGCAGTCCGCCAGTACACGCTCGGCGACTACCTGATCACCGGGGGGTCATTCCTCGGGATCGCCATGCCGACGTTCTTCTTCGGATTGCTGCTGCAGGTGGCATTCGGGGTGTGGTGGCAGGATTGGACCGGCACCAAGCCGTTCTACGTGACCGGCATGCATCTCGAGTCGTTCGGCGATTATCTGTCCTCGGCGGGGTTGCCGATCTTCACTCTTGCTCTGGTGATCGTCGCCACGGAAAGCCGTTTCGGGCGAGCGTCCATGCTCGAGGTGATCAACGCCGACTACATCCGCATGGCCCGCTCGAAGGGCCTTTCGGAGGGAAGGGTGATCACCGGACACGCACTGCGCAACGCCCTGATCCCCATTGTGACGCTCTGGGCCCTGGACTTCTCCGCCCTGCTGGGCGGATCCGTGATCACCGAGACGATCTTCGCCTGGCCGGGCCTGGGCCAGCTCCTGCTGAATGCCCTCACCGCCCAGGACCTGGACCTCGTCATGGCGATCGTCGTGTTCATCGCCGTCGTCACCATCGGCTTCAACCTCATCGCCGATCTGCTCTACGGAGTTCTCGACCCCCGGGTCCGCTATGACTGACGTACGATCCGATTCGCTCGTCGGCGGGGATGGGCTGCTCCAACCGTCGGCGGTACAGGAGGCACGCGGCTTCGGCCGTCAGGTTTGGGACCGGTTCGTCCATCATCGGGTGGCCATGGCGGCGGTGGTGGTCCTGGTGCTGTTGATCGCCTCTTTCTGGGTGGCCCCCCTGCTCTCGCCTTTCGAGTTCGACGAGCTCACCCCGGACCTGCGCCAGGCACCCAGTTGGGCCCATCCCTTCGGAACCGACGAGATCGGGCGGGATCTGTTGGTGAGGACCTTCATCGGGGGAGGCTTTTCGATCCGAATCGCAGTGTTGGTGTCGATCGTCGCCACGCTCATCGGGACGCTGCTCGGCGCCCTCGCCGGCTACTTCGGCGGATGGGTCGACGCGGTCATCTCCCAGGTCGTCAATCTGGTGCTGGTCATCCCCGCCCTCGCCATTCTCCTCGTTCTGGCTCTGAGATGGGGCTCCGGCCCCTGGGCTCTCGCCATGATCCTCGCCGCCCTCCTCTGGGTCCGGATCGGCCGGGTGGTGCGGGGCCTGTTCATCTCCCATCGCGAGGCAGATTTCGTCGAAGCGGCCCGGGCGGCGGGAGCCAGGTCGTCTCGCATAATGCTGCGTCACATCCTGCCGAACGCCGTCGGACCGATCGTCGTGGAGATGACCCTCCTGGTCGGGACCGCCATCATTCTCGAGTCGACGGTGTCGTTCCTGGGACTCGGCGTGCAGTTCCCGATCCCCACCCTCGGGAATCTGATCAACGAGGCGAAGGGAGCGATCGACACCGTCCCCTCGCGCATCCTATTCCCGGGGGGTGTCGCAGTTCTCATCACCCTCTGCGTCAATTTCATCGGCGATGGTCTGCGTGATGCCCTTGATCCGGCGGGGGGACACGCGTGAGCGCGGTGAGACCGGAGCTGCCATATCCTGCGTCTCGCTGGGATTCCGGCGACGGGCCCATACTCCAAGTCGAGAACCTCTCGGTCGAGTTTCCGACCCGCGAGGGACTGGTCCACGCGGTCGAGGATGTGTCATTCCGGGTGGAGCCGGGGGAGGTACTCGGTGTGGTCGGCGAGTCCGGCTCCGGCAAGTCCGTTACCGCCCTGGCCATCATGGGTTTGCTCCCCAAGCGCAGCCGGGTGCGGGGGGCGATACGGTTCCGGGGAAGGGACCTGCTCGCTCTGGACCGAACGGCAATGCGTGATGTCCGGGGGCGGGAGATCTCGATGATCTTTCAAGACCCCATGACCGCCCTCAACCCGGTCCTCACGGTCGGTCGGCAGCTCGTGGAGATGATCCGGCGCCACCAGGATCTCGACCGACAGGAGGCTCGCCGGGAGGCCCTCGAGTTGATGGACCTCGTGGGGATCCCGGCCCCGCAGCGTCGCATCGATCAGTTTCCCCACGAGCTGTCCGGAGGCATGTGCCAACGGATCGTGATCGCCATCGCCATCGCCAACCGGCCCCTGCTGGTCATCGCCGACGAGCCCACCACCGCTCTCGACGTGACGATCCAGGCTCAGGTGATGGAGGTCATGACATCCGTTCAGGCCGAAGTCGGCTCGGCACTGATGCTCATCACCCACGACCTGGGCCTGGTGGCCGGTACCGCCGACCGGGTGCAGGTCATGTATGGCGGCCGCATCATGGAAACCGCCCCCGCCAACTCCATTTTCGCCGAGGGTGCCAACCCCTACACACTGGGTCTGCTGCGCTCTCTTCCTCGACTGGACGAGTCCGGTGAGACCCCCCTCTTCTCGATCCGGGGTGCCCCACCCTCGGCGATTCTCCGCCCGGAAGGTTGCGCCTTCCACCCCCGCTGCGACTATGCCACTGACCAGTGCGTCGTCGAGCCGCCCCCCATGGTGGCCGTAGGCGCCGATCACCTGTCGCGGTGCCACCACATCGATCGGGTCCTCGCCGGGTCGGCGGCGGTGGCAGAGTCGCCGCCATGATCCCCCTGCTCACGGCCGAGGGGCTCGAGACCCACTTCCCGATCAGGGCGGGGCTCCTCCGCCGTCAGATCGGAACCGTCTACGCCGTTGATGGAATCGACCTGGAGGTGGGCGAGGGTCAAACCCTGGGAGTGGTGGGAGAGTCGGGTTGTGGCAAGTCGACGCTGGGACGCTCGGTTCTGCGGCTGGTCGAGCCCACCGGCGGAATGGTCCGTTTTCGGGGCGAAGATGTGATCGCCGCCTCCAAGGAACGGATGCGGCGTCTCAGACAGTCGATGCAGATCGTGTTCCAGGATCCGTACTCTTCCCTCAACCCGCGCATTCCGGTGCAGGACACCATCGCCGAGCCCCTCGTGATCCACGGGACGTCGACCGGCGAGGCGCGGCGTCGGGCCGGCGAGCTGATGGAGGCGGTGGGGCTTTCGCCCGAGCACGGTAATCGCTACCCCCATGAGTTCTCCGGGGGTCAACGACAGAGAGTAGGAATCGCCCGGGCCCTCGCCCTGGGCCCGTCGTTGGTCGTGCTGGATGAGCCGGTCTCGGCGCTCGACGTGTCGATCCAATCCCAGGTACTCAACCTGTTGCGATCCCTCCAGGACCGGATGGGGCTGGCCTACATCTTCATCGCCCACGACCTCGCGGTGGTGCGACACATCTCGGATCGGGTCATGGTCATGTACCTCGGCCGGACGATGGAGACGGGTTCGGCTGGCGCCATCTACGACCATCCCGCTCATCCCTACACCCATGCGCTGATGTCGGCCGTCCCGGTGGCCGATCCGGAGGTGGAGAGAAGCCGCCGGCGGATCGTTCTACAGGGAGATCTACCGTCCCCCGCCAACCCTCCCTCGGGTTGTCGCTTTCGCACCCGATGTCCCATCGCCCGGGACAGATGCGCCACCGAAGTCCCCCGCCTGCGTGAAATGGCCGACGGTCAGCGCGTCGCATGTCACTTCCCCCTCGATCCGGGCGAGTCGCTCGTTGCCAGGACGTCCGCTCCTGCTTTTCGCGCATGAATTGCACGCCATTGGGTGC
>DATABS010000014.1:0-20377 GCA_036259475.1 Acidimicrobiia bacterium
CGCACGCTCGGTGCGCCGGTCAAGGCTCACGTCTACGTGTTTGGGGTATGCCAATGAGGGTTCACATGACCACGAGAGCTCAATTGCAGGAGAAGTCGATCACTGAACTGCGCAAAATCGCAGCCGCGGTGGGAATCGAGACCGATGGACTGCAGAAATCGCGGCTCATCTCTCAGATCATGGATCTGAAGGGTGAGGCCGACGGAGATCCGACGGCCAACATCGAGCTTCCCACTGCCACGGCTCGGTCCGTCGAGGACGACACCGGCTCATTCGATGAAGACGGTTCCGGCGACGACCGGGGGGACCGCTCCCGCGACTCCAATGGAGACAACGACGAGTCGCGGCAGAGCCGCGGTGACTCCGACTCCGATTCCGGCTCCGGCTCGGACGACGACGACGATGATGATGACGACGACGACGGCAACGACAACCGGGGCAACAACCGCGGTGGCGGTCGCAACCGACGCAAGAGGAACCGGAACCGCAGCAATCAGGGCGGTCAGGGCCAGGACTACGACGGCGAGCCCGAGGTTCGGGAGGGGCTGTTGGACATCCTCCCCGAGGGCTATGGCTTCCTTCGCACCTCTGGCTACCTGCCGAGCGATCGGGACGTTTATGTCTCCGCCGGCCAGATCCGCAAGTTTGGTCTGCGCAAAGGCGACTCGGTCAAGGGGCCGATTCGCTCACCTCGCTCCCAGGAGAAGTTCCCGGCCATCACCCGTATCGATTCCGTCAATGGGGGCGATGTGCAGGCTGCCCGTGAGCGGGCCCGCTTCGAGAGCCTCACCCCATTGTTCCCCGATCAGCGGCTTCGCCTCGAGGTCGACGGCAAGGAAGATTCCACCCTCACCCGCATCGTCGATCTGATCGCCCCGATCGGCAAGGGCCAGCGCGGGCTGATCGTGTCGCCTCCCAAGGCGGGGAAGACGACGGTGCTCAAGGAAATCGCTCAGGCGATCACCGCCAACAACCCCGAGTGCTACCTCATGGTCGTGTTGGTGGACGAACGGCCTGAAGAGGTGACCGACATGCAGCGGTCGGTGAAGGGGGAAGTCATCTTCTCGACCTTCGACCGGCCCGCCGAGGAACACACCCAGGTCTCGGAGCTCGCCATCGAGCGGGCGAAGCGCCTGGTCGAGTCGGGCACCGACGTAGTGATCCTCCTCGACTCCATCACCCGGCTAGCCCGGGCCCACAACCTGGCCACTCCCGCCTCCGGGCGAATCCTGTCGGGTGGCGTCGACTCCACCGCCCTCTACCCGCCTAAGCGCTTCTTCGGCGCTGCCCGCAATATCGAAGAAGGGGGCAGCCTCACGATTCTCGGCACCGCTCTGGTCGAGACCGGATCCAAGATGGACGAGGTCATCTTCGAGGAGTTCAAGGGCACCGGGAACATGGAGCTCCGTCTCGACCGGAAGCTCGCCGACAAGCGGATCTACCCTGCTATCGACATCGAATCTTCGGGAACAAGGCGCGAGGAGCTGCTGTTCGAACGTAAGGAACTCGCCCAGGTCTGGAAGCTGCGCCGGGTGCTGCTCGCCCTCGAACCGGGAGCCGCCCTCGAGTTGCTGATGGACCGGCTGAAGAACACCGCCTCCAACGCCGAGTTCCTGGCCGACGTCGCCAAGAGCGGGAACTGATCAGAGGAGCCAGCATGCGAACCGAAATCCATCCCACCTACGACGAGACGCGCGTCACGTGCTCGTGCGGGAACACCTTCACCACCCGCTCCACCCGGCCCGGCGACATGCACGTCGAGTTGTGTAACGAGTGCCATCCCTTCTTCACCGGCAAGCAGAAGCTCGTCGATACCGGAGGCCGCGTCGAGCGTTTCAAGAAGCGCTATGGATCCGACACCTTCACCAAGAAGAAGGAGAAGGCGGAGCCCGCCTCCGAGGAATGACCGGCTCCGGGGCGGAGAAGAGCTCCGAGACCAAACTGGCCATCGATCCCGCCTCCACGGTGGGTGGTCAGGCAGTCATCGAAGGGGTGATGATGCGCGCGCCGTCCGGCTGGGCGGTGGCGGTGCGTCGCCCCGACGGGGTGATCGAGGCTCTCCGCAAGGAACTACCCCGACTCTCGACCCGATCGCTGGCTGCCCGCATCCCTTTCGTTCGAGGCATCATGGTTCTCGGGGAGTCGCTCAGCCTGGGCTTTCGCGCCCTCTCGTGGTCGGCACAGAAGGCGGTCGACGAGGAAGAGGAAGAGCCCCTGACCAACCGTCAGATCGCCGTTTCGATGACGGTCGCCCTGGCCTTCTTTCTCGCCATCTTCATCCTGGTCCCCGCATTCATCGCCCGATTCACCTCGGGCGAGTCGGCGCTGTGGTTCAACGTCATCGAGGGTGCGGTGCGCCTCGCTCTCTTCGTGGGCTATATCTGGGCGATCGGCCGGTCTAAGGAGATCGCCCGGGTCTTCGAGTTCCACGGCGCCGAGCACATGACGATCCATGCCTATGAAGCGGGCGAACCCCTCACCATCGACTCGGTCGCCAGGTATCAGCCAGAGCATCCCCGTTGTGGGACCAGCTTCCTGCTGATCGTCATCCTGGGCTCGATCGTCCTGTTCTCGCTGTTCCATCAGCCCGGCATCCTGTGGATCGTGGGGAGCCGGATCCTCGGCATCCCTATCATTGCCGGGCTGGCATACGAGCTCCTTCGCTTCTCCGGACTCGGAAGCGCCACGTGGCTGGCCCGGACTCTGGCCGCTCCCGGACTGTGGCTGCAGAAGCTGACCACAAACCGACCCGCCCCCGACCAGATCGAGGTGGCGATCGCCTCCATGATCACCGCCCTCGACGACGACCGGGTGGCGAGCGTGCTCAGCCGGGGATCGGTTCCCGAATCGGCCCTGACAGCGCGCCGGGGTGCTCTGGCCGGCTGATGGACCAGAGCCTGGCCGCACGCCTCGGTGAGGTGGAAGAGGCCTATCGGGCTGTGGAAGCCGACCTGGCCGACCCCGACGTGATCGCCGTGCCGGCGCGTCTCGCCGAGCTGGGTAAGCGCCATTCCGAGCTCGCTCCGATCGTCCAGCTGCTGGACCGATGGCGCCGGGCCACCACCGACCGCGACGAGGCGCTGGAACTCGCCGCCGCCGATCCCGAGATGTCGGTCGAGCTGCGACGCATGGCGGACGAGCGAGCCAAGGACGCCGAGCTGCTGGAAGCCGAACTCCGCAAGGCGATGGTGCCGAAGGACCCCAACGACGACAAAGACGTCATCGTCGAGGTCAGGGCAGCGGCCGGAGGGGACGAAGCCGCCATCTGGGCCGGCGACCTCCTGCGAATGTACGACAAGTACGCCGACTCGCACGGCTTTCGCCTGGAGCCACTGGAAACCTCGCCGTCCGAGGCGGGCGGGTACAACCGGGTGACGTTCGCCGTGAAGGGCCGGGGGGCGTACTCGCGTTTCAAGTACGAGGCGGGGGTCCATCGCGTGCAGCGGGTTCCGCGGACGGAGTCTCAGGGCCGGGTCCACACTTCGACGGCGACCGTGGCAGTCCTTCCCGAGGCGGATGAGGTGGAGGTGGTGATCGACCCGTCCGAGGTCAAGGTCGACGTCTTCCGTTCCCAGGGTCCCGGAGGTCAGTCGGTCAACACCACCGACTCCGCCGTGCGCCTCACCCACGCGCCCTCGGGTCTGGTCGTGTCCGTCCAGGACGAGAAGAGCCAGCTACAGAACAAGGAGAAGGCGTTCCGCATCCTCCGCGCCCGGTTGCTGGCGATCCGCCAGGCAGAACACGACGCCGAGGTGGCCGGTGCGCGCCGATCCCAGGTGGGGACCGGGGAGCGATCCGAGAAGATCCGCACCTACAACTACAAGGACAATCGGGTCACCGATCATCGCATCGGACTCACCCTCAAGCGGCTCGATTCGGTCCTGGAAGGTGACCTGGACCAGCTCGTCGACGCCCTCACCTCGGACGACCAGGCCGAACGACTCGCCTCAGGCTGACTTGGCCAACTGCGCTACGCCTCGTCGTTCCATGTCGCCCCACGTCTTGGTGGACGCACCACCGAACAAGGCGCGGATCCTCCACCAGACGGTGATCTGGCGGATTCCCAGGTTCTCCACGAATACGATCGTGAGCAGCTTCAACGTTTCTCGAGGATCGTTGAAGTGGCCGAAACGTTCGTCAAGCAACAAGGCGACCAGGGACGTGACGGAGCCTGCCAGCAAGGCCATGACGAAGAAGGCTCCTACGGTGACGGGCGACACGGAGCCGGTAACCATGGCGAGAGGAATCAGGAACCAGCCGAGGAACTCGATGATCGGGGCCAGGTACTCGAACAAAACCATCATCGGCCACGCCAGCATCCCTACCGTCCCGTGGCGCGGGTTGAAGAAGCTGGAGCGGAAGTCATGCACCGCTGTCATCAGTCCCCGATGCCAACGGATCCGCTGGCGGCGAAGGATTTTCCGGGTGGGCGGTACTTCGGTCCAGACAACGGCGGCCGGAGAGTAGACGAGCCGGTAATCCGAGTTCGTATCGCTCAGATAGCGGTGGACTCGCATAGTCATGTCCAGGTCCTCGCCGAAGTGCCCTGAGGTGTACCCGCCAACCTCGACTACCACGTCGCGGCTGTAGACGCCGAAGGCTCCCGAGAGGTTCGGCAGGCAATTGATAGCGGACCAAGCCGGTCGGCTGGCGACGAAGGCCCGAACGTATTCGAGGAGCTGGTACCTCTCGATGAGGCTTTCGGGCACGGCTGCTTCCACGACATGACCGTGGATCATGCGGCAACCGTTGAGGGGACGGATGTTGCCGCCTACTCCCACCGTGCGCTTGCGATCCTCCGCCACCAGCCGCATCGCTTGGGCCAGCGCCGAGCCGTCGAGGATCACGTCCGCGTCGGTGGCGAGGATGTAGGGATAGCGAGAGGCGTTGATGGCGGCATTGAGGGCATCGGCGCGGCCGCCGTTCACCTTGTCGACAACCGTGAGGGGTATGGGAAGTCGGGTTTTGTAGATCTGACGCACCTGAGCGGTGGGGATGCTGGCGCGCACCGGGTAGGGCACGGGATGCATTTCGAATTCGGATATCAGCTTTTCCAGCGTGTCGTCGGTGCTGCCGTCGTTGGCGACGACGATCTCGAAGCGCGGGTATGACACCATCGACATCGAACGGATCGATTCCAAGATCCCGGCCGACTCGTTGTAGGCGGGAACGACGATGGACACGGGAGGAGCGAGGTCCGAGGTGAGCATGTCTTCAACTCGGCCGAACGTCGCCTGGCGCCTGTCGCGGTGGAGCGCGACGGCCGAGCCGATCGCAAGGAGGAGCAGGATGGTCTGGAGGGCAACGAAGTAGATCCACACCAGAGCCGAGAAGCCGGATAGGAAAGTCGTCATGAGGAAGAGGCGACGTCAGCCAGCTGATGGTCCCGGGCCGTGGCTGATCCCGACCGTACCCGGTCCACTGCCACTGCCAGGACACCGGCGACCGTGAGCTGGTTCAACGCGGCGTCGGCGGCGTAAGGGTCGGGTCCCCGCACTGCCGCTAGCAGATGGTCGTCTCCCCCCGGAATGGATGACAGGGCGCTGGCCGCGTTCTGGCGTACCCACCATGACGGATCGTAGAGAAGGGCCGAGATCGGCCGGCCGAGACGCGGTTCGGCCATCGCCCCTAGCGCAACGACGGCCCGGGCCCGTACACGCCATTCCCGGTCGTCTAGTGCGTCGAGCAGGGCCTCAATCGACTCCGTTCCTCCGGTCTGTTCCAGGGACGAGGCTGCCGCCACCTTCCAAGCGGCACGGTCGGACCGCAACAACGCCAGAAGGGTCGCTTCGGCCGTCGGATCACCGATCAGGCCGAGTACTCGGGCTGCCAGTGCTACTACCTCCTCTGCCGGATCCTGGTCCTGCAGCTGACTGTTGATCCATTCCTGGATAGCTGGCACGCCGTCGCTTCCCATGTCAACGAGCGCGTCGGCAAGTCGCGCTGCTTCCCACGGTCTGGCCCTAGTTGCCAGCTCGAGCATGAATGGGATCGATTGCGTGTCGTTCAATCGGGCCAGCCCCCGAATCGCATGAATTCTGACGTGGGCGTCGCCGTCGGCGAGCAACGCGCGAAGGTGATTGATTTGAGCCGGAGTCGCCAGGTCGACCAGGCAGCCGAGCGCACGGAGCCGAGCGCTCTTGGGAAACCTTCGGCGGGTTCGCGCCACCAGAATCGGCGGAATCCCTGCTGCGGTGGCGAGCTCGTCGACGAAGCGGCGCTCCTTGCCGGTGAGCAACAGCCGGTAGTCCGCCAGGGCATCATGGAATAGAGGATCGCGGGCCCACCCTGATGGAAGTCGGGTTGGGAGGATTCCGCGGCTGACCAACTCTCCGATAGAGGCGACGTAATGGGCGGAACGGACCCCAGACACGCGCAAGGCCTGCCGATGGACAAACTTGGCGACGAGGAGGACGAGGGTCAGGCCGGCGGACGCGATTGCCATTCCGGCGAGTAGCGCATTGGGGGACGGGTTCACCGCTGATGTATCGGCCCGAAAGGGCGAGGGTTGAGGTTCAGCCCTTGAGGCGGGCGGCGATCCGCGCCTTCAATTCCGGCACGCTGAACGGCTTGCGGACGTAGTCCATCGCCCCCAGCTCGAGAGATCGCACGACCGTGATGTCGTCGTCTACCGCCGACAGCAAGATGACGGGGAAATCGTGACCTTCCTTGCGCCACCGGTGCAACACGTCGAGGCCCAACATCCCCGGCATCAGCTGGTCGAGGATCGCGAGGTCGAATTCCTCGGCGACGCCGGTGTCGTAGGCGGTGGCGCCGTCGGATGCCTCCACCACGTCATGGCCGTCGGCTTCGAGATGGCGACGGACGAGAAGACGGACGGTCGGGGAGTCGTCGGCGACCAAGATGCGGGCCATCGGCCCATATTCTGGCAGCATTTGGGCGTGGAAGATCTGCTTTCTCTCCTGCCGGCCCACGAGCGGCGCCGCCTCCAGGCCGCGGAGGGCGACTCTCAGGAACTGGCTCGCCGCCGTCTCGAAGGTGAGCCGCTCCAGTATCTCGAGGGCACCGCGGCGTTCACCGACTTCGACGTGATCGTCGACCCGCGGGTGCTGATTCCGCGGCCTGAGACCGAGGGCCTCTTCGAATTGGCCGTTCGGGTGGCGGGCGACCCGCGGACGATCGTCGATATCGGCTGCGGTTCCGGGGTGCTGGCGATCGCACTGGCCCGCCGGTTCCCCCGGGCGGAAGTACACGGGGTCGACATCTCGGAGGAGGCGATCTCCTTGGCGCGTGCAAATGCGGCAAGACTCGGGGTGACCGTCGACCTCCACGTGGGTGATCTGTTCGACCCCCTCGCACCGCGTTTGCGGGGGGCAATCGACCTTCTCGTCTCGAACCCCCCTTACGTCTCGGAGAGCGAATGGGCCGATCTGCCCGCCGATGTCCGTCGGGAGCCGCAGCTCGCCCTGGTGGCGGGTCCGCGGGGAACCGAGGTGTTGGAGCGGATCGCCGCCGGCGCCGGGGGCTGGATGGCTCCGGCAGGGGTGGTGGTGTGTGAGATGGGCGAGACTCAGTCGGGCGAGGTGGGCGAGGCGTTCGCGGCCCTGGGCGACGCCGAGATCCATCTGGACCTTTCGGGTCGTCGGCGATACGTCAGCGTGAGGGCGACGCCGTGACTGGGCTGGATGAGGCCGTCGCCGCCCTCGAACGAGGTCAGGTCGTCGGAGTTCCCACCGACACCGTCTATGGGCTGGCGGTCGACCCGTGGAATGAGGGGGCGGTGGGTGCTCTGTACGAGCTCAAGGGACGCCCTCACAACAAGCCGATCGGGCTACTCGCTGCGTCGGCGGAACAGGCCGCCCAAGTAGGTCGGCTGGATGTCGCCGGTTCGTTGCTCGAGCACTGGCCCGGCGCGTTGACCCTGGTGGTGCGGACCAGTGTCGTAGTGCCGAGCTGGGTCGGGGACTCGGCCGTCGGGACGGTGGGAATTCGGGTCCCGGACCACGCCCTCCTCCAGGAGCTGCTGGGCCGGAGCGGACCGTTGGCGGTGACTTCGGCCAACCTGGCGGGCGAGCCCGAGGCTCTCGATGACGAATCCGCCCGGGAGATCTTCGGTGACCGAGTGGCCGTTTACGTCGAGGGCAAGAGCGTGGGGGCAACGCCCTCCACGGTGGTCGACATCTCCCGGGGAGAGGTGAGGCTGCTGCGTGCCGGTCCCGTGGTCATCGACGAAGGCGCTTGAGGTCCACCGGCGCCACCCTGATCGGTTCGGCCACGGCATTTCCTTCGACGAGATCCGACCCTCGCGCCTCCGCCTGGGCGAGGTGGTCTGGCGACGACAGGCCGGTGGCGATGAGGAGCTTGCCCGAGCACTGAGAGTCGACGGCAAACGGTGGTGTGATCACCAGGACATCGAATTCGCCGACTCGACGAATTCGGTGGCCCGTCACCGCCACGCGCATGCCGAGCCCCTGCAACATGAGGCGGGCGCCGGTCACCTCCTCGAGCCGACGGCCGACGCGCGCTTGGGTGAGCGCCGGCAACAGGCGCTCGCGGCCGGTATCACGGATGAGCCGCTCGAACGACGGGTCGTAGACGCTGGCGATAGCCAATTCCGCCACCAGGAAGGCTTCAGGGGCGAGGACCTGGAGCGCCTGGAGCGTCCAGCGGAGGACGGACACCGGCTCGGAGGCATCGCCTGACTGAGTTGGGAACCGGGCGATGTAGCCGAGGGGGACGCCGCTCGCTGGTGGTACGAGGGGCCGGAGCAGCACGGCATCCGGAGAGGCCGCCCGACGCGCCAGGCCGAGGCGCATCCGGTAGGGAGGGGTCAGGGTCGGGAGGCTGGATGAGGTCAGGGTCTGTGCGGGTTCGATACCCAGCTATCGGCCCCGGCGAGTCGAAATCTTGAACTCGCCTTTCGGGGTGTCCCCCGGCGGCGCGTTACTGTTCGCCCCAACCACGAGCGGGAGCCCCCATGATCTCCATGAACCGCCTGGAGGACGTCGACCCCCAGATCGCCGACCTGGTCCAGCGCGACCTGAACCGACAGAACTCGTCGATCCATCTCATCGCCTCGGAGAACTTCGCCTCTCCGGCGGTGATGGCCGCCTCCGGATCGGTGTTCACCAACAAGTACGCCGAGGGTTATCCCGGCAAGCGGTATTACGAGGGGTGCGCCGTCGTCGACGAGATGGAGACCCTGGCCATCGAGCGGGCCAAGACCCTGTTCTCCGCTCACCACGCCAACGTCCAGCCTCATTCGGGCGCCCAGGCCAACATGGGCGTGTATCTGGCCCTGCTGGAGCCGGGGGACACCGTCCTCGGAATGCGCCTCGATCAGGGCGGCCACTTGACCCACGGCTCGCCAGTCAACTTTTCGGGAAAGATGTACGACTTCGTCGCATACGGGGTCGACCCCGGCACCGAGGTGATCGACATGGAGGTGGTGCGGAAGCTCGCCATCGAGCACCGGCCCAAGATCGTCCTCGCCGGCTACTCCGCCTACTCGCGCCACCTCGACTATCCCGCCTTCCGGTCGATCGCCGACGAGGTCGGGGCGGTGCTCCTCGTCGACGCCGCCCACTTCATCGGCCTGGTAGCGGGCAAGACGATGCCCAATCCGATGGAGTACGCCGACATCGTGACAGCCACGACCCACAAGGCCCTCCGGGGACCCCGGGGCGGGATGATCCTCGCCACGGAGGAGTACGCCCAGACCATCGACAAGGCGATCTTCCCGGGCGGCCAGGGCGGCCCGATCGAGAGCCAGATCGCCGCCAAGGCGGTGTGTTTCCACGAAGCCTCCCAGCCGGAGTTCTCCCGTTACACCGACCAGATCGTGGCCAATGCCTCCGCCATGGCGACCGCCATGATGGACGAGGACGTCCGGGTCGTCTCCGGGGGGACGGACAACCACCTCTTCCTGGTCGACCTCCGCTCCGTCGACGAGGAGCTCACCGGCCGAGAGGCGGCCCGAATGCTCGACGGCATCGGCATAACTCTCAACTACAACACGATTCCCAACGATCCCCGCCCCCCGTTTCGCGCCTCGGGGCTTCGGATCGGCACCCCCGCCATGACGACTCAGGGCATGAAAGAGCCCGAAGCCGACGAGGTGGCGAGGCTCATCGCCCGAGCCCTGAAGCACCACTCCGACACGGCAGCCCTCTCCGACATCGGGAAACGAGTCCGCGATGTGGCCGCGGCATTCCCGCCCTACCCGAAAGACTTCCCGGGCCACGTGTGAGAAGTTGTGAGTCGCTGAGGAGAGGGACAACGGCTAGGTTTCGTCCGGCACATTCCCCTCGTCTAAACTTTGTGAAGCTGTTCACAAGCGGCCAACGGTATGAGAGAAGAGTCAGTCACCAAACACCTCAAGGCCGCCATCAACGAGGGGCGGCACGACGGCGGTTCCTTCTTCGGGTCCATTCTCGCCGGCACGCTGCTCGGCCTGGGTCTCGACTGGTGGCTCGGGACGGCACCTCTGATCGTCGTCATCGGGGTGGTGCTCGGCGCCTATGCCGGATTTGCCCGCCTGTGGCAGGAGATCAAGTCCCAGCCTGATCCGCCCGCGGTCACCTTGCGGCGTGTCGGCCTCGCCGACGGTGAGGCCGATTCATGAGTCTCGAGCGGCACGAGCCGGTGGCGGGCAACGTCCCGGTCGAAGCGATTCTCTCGCGCCACACCGCTGCCCGTGCGATCTTCATCGGGCCCGTTCTCATCGCCCTCTTCGGCGTCATCAACGGTGCTGCCGGAGCCCTGGCCGCGTCCATCGGAGTGGCGGTAGTCGTGGGCAATTTTTTGCTCGCCGGCGCCATCCTGTCGATTTCCGCCCGGATCAGCCTCGGTGTTTATCATGCGGCCGCCCTGCTCGGGTTCTTCCTGCGGTTGGGGCTGATCATGCTCACCATGGTCCTCGTTACGCGGGTGGTCGAGGATCTTGACCGTTTGGCGTTCGGATTGACGACGGTCGTCGGCTACCTGGCGCTCATCACGTTGGAAGCGGTGGCGGTGGCCAGAGGACGAGAAAGGGACCTGGATTGGATCAGCTAGCAGCACGCCTCCTGGGAGACACGTTCATCGTCGCCGCCGAGGAATGCGACCTGACGCAACCGATGTGTGCGCCGGCCGATGTGACCGAGCTCTTCGTGCTCCCCGAGATCTTCGGACAGGTCAACCGCACCATCATCCTCTTTTTTCTCGCGGCTCTGATCGTGGTTGCGCTGCTGTACTTCGCCTTCCGCAGGCCGAGCCTGATCCCGTCCAAGTTTCAGGCCGCCATGGAGGGCCTCACCACGTTCATACGCGAGGATGTGGCGATCGGGATCATCGGCCCGGAGGGAGTGAAGTACTTCCCTTACCTCCTGTCGATCTTCCTGTTCATCCTGGTGGGGAACCTCTTCGAGATCACGCCGTTCGTCAACTTCCCCATCACGTCTCGTATGGCGATTCCGGGATTCCTCGCTCTCGTCACCTACGTCATCTACCTGTTCGTGGGATTCAAGAAGAACGGCTTCCGGTATCTCAAGGACACGATCTGGCCGTCGTATGTGCCGATCGGGCTCCGTCCGCTGATCGGTCTCATCGAGTTGGCGCAGTACATCATCATCCGCCCGTTCTCTCTCGCCGTCCGGCTCTTCGCCAACCTCGTTGCCGGACACGTCATGCTGAGCTTGCTGCTGGCGACAGGAGTGATCTTCATCGGGGCCGCGTTCACCGGCGACGTCTCCATCCTCAAGGGTGGCGCCGGTGTTCTCTGGTTCATCATGGGTCTGGGCATCTTCGCCTTCGAGATCCTCGTTTCGGCCCTTCAGGCATACATCTTCACGCTCTTGTCCGCCGTCTACATCGCCGACTCTGTCGAGTTCGGGCACTGATGGAGGCGTCGGTGCAAGGTCATAGAGTCCACGGTCAGGGAAGGAAGGAATAGAAGCAATGGATGCAGTACTCGCCGTGATCGCGGCCGCCGCCCAGGTGCTGGCTCAGGAGGCCGGCGGGGTGACCGGGAGCCTCAACACCATCGGGTACGGGTTAGCCGCCATCGGACCCGGGATCGGTGTGGGCATCGTCGCCGGCAATGCCGTCCAGGCGATGGCCAGACAACCCGAAGCCGCAGGAATGGTCAGAACCAATATGTTCATCGGTATGGCACTTTCCGAGGCGCTGGCGTTGATTGGATTCGTCCTCTTCTTCTTGGGCGGTTGACATGCTCGCCCAGGTGTATCAGCTCGCAGCCGAGGAGTCCGAAGGTGGTGGTGGGGCCGAACTGCTGATCCCGCCCGTATCGGAACTGATCGGCGGGATCATCGCCTTCGCCATCGTCTTCTTCTTCATCTGGAAGTTCGCCGGCCCGGCGATGAATCGGATGCTCGAGGCACGCCAGCAGGCGATCGGCGGCCAACTCGCCGAAGCGGAGAAGGCCAAGAACGAGGCCGAGACGTTGCTGGCCGACTACCGGGCCCAACTGGCGGAGGCCCGGGAGAAGGGCAACCAGATCATCGAGGAGGCCCGCAGCCAGGCCGAGCAGATGAGGAACGACATCGTGGCCAAGGCGGAGGCCCAGGCAGCGGAAATCGTCGCCAAGGCTCGCGAAGACGCCGAGAACGAGAAAGGCCGTGCGCTGGCCGACGCCCGGCGGGATGTCGCCAACCTGTCGATCGACCTGGCGGAGAAGGTCGTGGGACAGAGCCTCGACCGTGAGACGCAGCTCGGGCTGGTCGACCGTTACATCACCGAGTTGGAGAGCAAGTAGTGGACCGGATCCCTGGCTACGCCGCCGGCATCCTGGAGATGGCCCGCGCCGAGGGGGCCCTGGAGCGGGTCGAGGGCGAGCTCTACGACCTGGCTCGCCAGATCGAGGACTCGACTGACCTGAGGGCGACGTTGACCGACCCCCAGCTTCCGCTCGAGCGCAAACGCGCCGTCGTCTCGGACCTTCTCGGGGGCCGGGCCTCTTCCCTGACCGTGGGCCTGGTCGAGTTCCTGCTCGGCCAGAACATGGCCTCCGAGCTCGGCGCCGTCGCCTCCTCCCTGGCCGAGCAGGCCGCCGCCTCCCGCAACCGCCAGCTGGCCGAGATCCGGTCGGCCATCCCCCTCGAGCCAGAGACCGTCGAGCGCCTCGCCGCCGCCCTGGGGCGGGCCACAGGCAAGTCTTTGGAGGTGAAGACGGTCGTCGACCCCAGCGTCATCGGCGGGATCGTCGCTCGAGTCGGCGACACCGTGATCGACGGCAGCGTGGCCTCCAAGCTCGATTCCTTCCGCACCGTCCTCCAGGCCCGATGAGGAGAACCCATGGCTGACCTGACAATCACCTCCGACCAAATCACCGAGTCCCTGCGCCGCAACCTGGAGGGATGGGACCCAACTGTCACCGAAGAGGCCGTTGGCTACGTGACGTCCATCGCCGATGGTGTGGCGCGGGTCGAAGGGCTGCCATCCGTCATGGCGTCGGAGCTGCTCGAATTTCCCGGTGGCCTGATCGGGGTCACGCTCAACATCGACGAGGCCGACCTCGGGGTGGTCTTGATGGGGGAGTACTCCCACGTCGAAGAGGGCGATCCCGTGAAGCAGACGGGTGAGCTCCTCTCCGTCCCCGTGGGCGACGCCCTCCTGGGCCGGGTCGTCGACACGATCGGCAATCCCATCGACGGCAAGGGCCCGATCGAGACCACCGAGCGCCGGCTGCTCGAGACTCAGGCTCCCTCGGTGGTGATGCGCCAGCCGGTCAAAGAGCCGCTCCAGACAGGGATCAAGGCCATCGACTCCATGACGCCCATCGGACGTGGCCAGCGCCAGCTCATCATCGGAGACCGCCAGACCGGCAAGACAGCGCTCCTCGTCGACACGATCATCAACCAGAAGCGCTACCACGGGACCGACCAGGAAGTGAAGTGCGTATACGTGGCGATCGGCCAGAAGGCCTCGACCGTCGCCGAGGTGGTCGACGTGCTCAACGAGTACGGAGCCATGGACTACACGGTGGTGGTGAACGCCGCCGCCTCCGCCTCGCCTGCCCTGCAGATGTACGCTCCGTACGCCGGATCGGCCATCGGCCAGTACTGGATGTACAACGGCCAACACGCCCTGATCATGTTCGACGATCTGACCAAGCAGGCGATCGCCTATCGCGAGATCTCGCTCCTCCTGCGACGCCCGCCCGGGCGCGAGGCCTACCCAGGTGACGTGTTCTATCTCCATTCCCGGCTCCTCGAGCGCTGCGCCAAGCTCAACGACGAGTTGGGGGGCGGATCGCTCACCGGGCTGCCTGTCATCGAGACCAAGGCCAACGACATCTCCGCCTACATCCCGACCAACGTCATCTCGATCACCGACGGTCAGGTCTTCCTCGAGACCGATCTGTTCTATCAGGGGATCCGGCCGGCTGTGAACGCCGGTACCTCGGTCTCGCGGGTGGGCGGCGACGCTCAGATCAAAGCGATGAAGAACATCGCCGGTCCGTTGCGGTTGAACCTCGCCCAGTACCGGGATCTGGCGGCGTTTGCCGAGTTCGGCTCAGATCTGGATTCCGCCTCTCTCGCCCAGCTGGAGCGGGGCCGGCGGGTCGTGGAAGTGCTCAAGCAGCCCCAGTACCAGCCGATGGCCGTTGAGGATCAAGTTCTCGTCATCTATGCGGTGACCGAGGGCTTCATGGACAAGGTCGACGTGGGTGACGTCCGGCGCTTCGAGCGAGGGTTGCTCGAGCATGTCCACTCGCGGTTCGGAGACGTGCTGGACACGATTCGCGAAACCGGCCAGATCGGCGAGGATCAGCGGCTCCGGGAGGCGATCCAGGGCTACGTGGACACCTTCCTGGCCGAGAACCCGGAGGGATAGCCACAGATGGCGAGCGCCGCCCTTCGCGACACCCGACGCCGAATCCGCAGCGTCGAGTCGATCAAGAAGATCACCCGGGCCATGGAGCTGATCGCCGCTTCCCGCATCCCCAAGGCGATCGGACGTGTCAACGCATCCAAGCCGTACACGGCCAAGCTGATCGAGGTCATCGAGAACGTCGGGGGTAGCAACGGCTCCGGCTCCACTCACATGCTGTTGGAGGAGCGCCCGGTGGCGACGGTGGGTGTCGTGGTGGTGGCCGCCGACCGCGGCCTTGCCGGGGCGTATGCCACCAACATCATCCGTCTGGCCGAGCAGGCGATGATCGGGCACCGTGCTGCCGGTCGGGACGTGGCGTTGTTCACGGTGGGCAAGGCCGCCCAGTCCTACTTCCGTTTTCGTGGATATCGCATCCGGCGGGCCTGGCTCGGCGTGACCGACACGCCGGGATACGGAGATGCTCGCTCGATCGCCAACACCGTCATGGAGGCATACGCCTCCGGCGACGTCGACAAGGTGGAGACCTTCTACACGACCTTCAGGTCGGCTCTCAGCCAGGTCCCCACCGCCTTCGACCTGCTCCCGATCGTGCCGCCGGAGCGGTCGGCGGATCAGGCTCCGGTCAGCTATGAGTTCGAGCCTTCGCCCGAGGAGATCCTCGATCGGCTGCTGCCCCGCTACGTGGAGGCCACCGTCTTCAATATGCTGCTCGAGTCGTCGGCTTCGGAGCATTCCGCCCGCCGACGGGCGATGAAGGCAGCCACCGACAATGCCGACGAGCTGGTCAGGAGGCTGACCGTGGCCGCCAACCGGGCTCGCCAGGCCGAGATCACCACCGCCATAACCGAGATCGTCGGCGGCGCCCAGGCGCTGGCCGACGCAGCCGCGAGATAGTTTCACACGAGGAGCGAGAGCAATGTCCGAGAACCTCAGCAACGGCCGAATCGTCAAAGTGGCGGGTCCGGTCGTCGACATCGAGTTTCCCCCTGGCGAACTCCCCGAGATCCTGTTCGCCGTCGAGATCGAACTCAAGATGGGCGGCGAGACCCGCACCGTGATCGCCGAGGTCGCCCAGCACCTGGGAGACTCAAAGGTTCGCGCCATCGCCATGGCTCCCACCGACGGCCTCACCCGGGGCGCCACTGTCGTCAACACGGGAGGTCCCATCACGGTGCCGGTGGGCGACCAGGTGCTCGGCCACATCTTCAACGTCTGGGGCAAGTCGCTCGACGCGCCCGACCAGGTGTTCGGTGAGCCGCGCTGGCCCATCCATCGCCAGCCGCCCGACTTCGAGGACGTCGAGCCCCAGCGCAAGATCTTCGAGACGGGGATCAAGGTGCTGGACCTCATTTCTCCCTACCTCGAGGGTGGCAAGATCGGCCTCTTCGGCGGCGCCGGCGTCGGCAAGACGGTTCTCATCCAGGAAATGATCAACCGGGTGGCCGGCCAGCACGGTGGTGTGTCGGTCTTCGCCGGAGTAGGCGAGCGCACCCGCGAGGGCACCGACCTGTTCCTCGAGATGGGAGAGGCGGAGGTGCTCGACAAGACGGCTCTCGTCTTCGGGCAGATGGACGAGCCGCCCGGGGTGCGTCTCCGGGTTGCGCTGTCGGCTCTCACGATGGCCGAGTACTTCCGGGATGAGCAGAACCTGGACGTGCTGTTGTTCATCGACAACATCTTCCGGTTCACCCAGGCCGGTTCGGAGGTGTCGACGCTGCTCGGACGGATGCCGTCGGAAGTGGGCTACCAGCCGAACCTCGCCGACGAGATGGGATTCCTTCAGGAGCGGATCACCTCGCTGAAGGGCAAGTCGATCACCTCCCTGCAGGCGATCTACGTACCGGCCGACGACATCACCGACCCCGCTCCGCACACCGCCTTCGCCCACCTCGACGCCACGACGGTGCTGAGCCGCCCCCTGACCGCTCTCGGGATCTACCCGGCGGTCGACCCGCTGGACTCGACGAGCCGGGCGCTCGACCCCCAGCTGATCGGCGAGGAGCACTACT
Organism: Acidimicrobiia bacterium; assembly: GCA_036259475.1. Classification (GTDB taxonomy): domain Bacteria; phylum Actinomycetota; class Acidimicrobiia; order Spongiisociales; family ZC4RG35; genus ZC4RG17. The sequence goes on from DATABS010000014.1 coordinate 16,806, forward strand.
TCGTCGCCACCGAGGTGCAGCGGATCCTGCAGCGCTACAAAGACCTCCAGGACATCATCGCCATTCTGGGCATCGACGAGCTGTCCGAGGAGGACCGTCTGATCGTGGGAAGGGCGCGGCGCATCCAGCGCTTCCTCGCCCAGCCGATGTTCGTGGCGGAGAAGTTCACCGGCCAGGCCGGCGTCTACACGCCGCTCGAGGAGACCGTCACCTCCTTCCGCGCCATCATCGACGGTGAGATGGACCAGTTCCCCGAGCAGGCTTTCTACATGGTCGGCGGGCGGGAAGACGTCGAGAAGAAGGCAGCCGAGATCAGCCGGGAAGGCGAGGCGGCCTAGTGGCCAAGACCTTCCGGGTCGACGTGGTTTCTCCCGAGCAGACCGTCTGGTCGGGGGACGCCACCTTCGTCATCGCCCGCACCCCCGACGGCGAGTTGGGAATCATGGCCGATCACGAACCGGTGATGGCCGCGCTGGAGACGGGGGCGGTCGTGATCGACTCGGACACGGGGCGAACCACGATCGGTGTCCATGGAGGGTTCCTCCAGATTCTCGACAACCAAGTCACGCTTCTCACCGATCGGGCCACGCTGGCGTCGGGCGGCCGGGAGGATGCGGCTCGCGCCGCCGAGGAGCTGGCCGGACAAGGCAGCGAGTACGCCGACACGCTTCCCAACACCCCCGGGGCGCCGGGTTAGGCGGCTGCCCTACCTGGCGGAGCATCGCGACGGCGTCGTGGTGACGTGCTGGGTGGTACCGGGTTCGTCGAAGACCGAACTGGCGGGGATTCATGGAGATGCGGTCAAGATTCGTGTGGCGGCACCGCCGGAAGGCGGACGAGCCAACGACGCGGTGTGCCGGCTGCTTTCCCAACTCAGTGGTCGTCCCGCCGAGCTGACTCGAGGGGGTTCGAGCCGATCCAAGACGGTCCTCCTCAGAGGAGCACGATTGTCTGAGATCGAAGGCAAGCTCGGCTGATCAATCCATCTCGGCGGCCAGGCGTTCCACCGAACCGGGAAAGCCGGCTCTTACCGAACGGCTGATCATCGGGAACACCATCGGCCCGAGCAGCCCGGCGGGTCGCACGTTCATCTCCACATGGAGACGGGTCCCGCCCTCCTCGTCGTAGAGGGCGACCTCGATGGTCCCGTGAAGCTCGCTCGAGCGAATCGACATGGTCATGGCGCCCTCCGGCTCCGAGTCGGTCACCCGGGCGGTTCCCTGGTAGGGGATCCCGCCGACCACGGCCCGGAACCTGAATCCGTCGAGGTTCTCCCCCGAATACGCGTGATCACTCGTTCCGTCGACTCCCGCCACCGTCGCCCAGGTGGCTGGGTTCTGGAGGCGCTGCCACACCCGTGACCGGGGAGCGGCGGTGAGGGCCTCATGTCGGAACGAGTCGGGCATCGGCCGAGCACTGTAACGGCCGGCGGCCGGCTCATACCTCCAGGGTCAGCCCGCCCCGGCCGGGAATGAGCTCGAACGAGCGCCCCTCTACCTGATGGAACTCGTCGAGTTGGGTGTCGTCGTGGTCGGGGTCGTGATGGAAGGTGACGAACCGGCGGGCACCCACCTGATCGGCGAAGGCGAGAGCGTGGGGCATCGAGGAATGACCCCATCCCTGACGGGAGACGTATTCCTCCGGTGTGTACTGGAAGTCGTGGATCAGCGTGTCGATGTCGCGGCACAGGTCGTAACCCGATGTCCACTCCGGCGGCTTGGGGAACTGGCGGCTGCCCAGCGCCGGCTCGTGATCGGGGAGGTAGGCAAGGGAGCTTCCGTTCGACTCCACCCGATAACCGAGGGTCGGCCCGGGGTGGATCACCATGTCGGCCGTGATCGTCAGGGTTCCGACCGTGAAGCTGCCCGGCCGGACATCGTGGAATTCCAGCTTTGGTAGGTCGCGCAAGCGAACGGGGAAGAGGGGAGGCGACAGATACCGGGTGAGCCGCTCACCGAGATCCATCGTGGAGGAGACCGGCCCCCACAGGTGGACCTCGACGTCCTCCCGGAAAAGGGGCTGGAAGAAGCCGAGGCCCTGGATGTGATCCATGTGCAGGTGAGTGAGCAAGACATCGACCCGGGGTGGGCACGACTCGGCGTTGAGGCGGGCGAGGCCCGACCCGGCGTCGAGCACGACCACTTCGCCGTTGTCCCCCCTCACTTCCACGCACGAGGTGTCACCGCCGTATCCGGCAGTTTCCACCCCGGCTCGCCCCACCGAGCCTCGCGTGCCCCTAAGAGTGACTATCACCGGATTCCCACAGGATCACCAGGGCGCCGAGGGGGCGATCACCTTCGCCGATTATCGGAATGGCGGTGTCGGAGACGATCTTCTTCTGGCCGGCGTCGTCCATCATCTGGAGCTCTCTCTGTGCCGGTTGAAGCTTGTGGAGGGCGATCATCAGTGGGCGGTCGTGGTCGGCGACCGGTGTTCCATCGACGTTGCAAAGGCTGAAGCGCTCGCTCAGGATGGAGGCCGGCATCTCGCCGGCTTCGTCGAAGCGGACTCCGATCAGATCCTCGGTGGGCTCGTTGAAGTACAGCAGCTCACCGGCGGCGTCGGTGATCCAGATGGGGACGGTCATCATCGACGCCCACTGCTGAAGGAGGATGATCTCGATTGGATTCTGAGCCATGGCGGCGGGCCTCTTCAGGTTGAGGCTAGCCGTCGGCCAGGGCTGAAGGGGGACGTGTGCAGGATTGGTCTGCCCTACTGGTACCTTTGTCTGAATGCCCGGTCTTCTCTCATTTCATGCCCATCCCGACGACGAGGTGATTCAAACGGGAGGAATCCTCGCCCAGGCCTCCGACGACGGCCGGCCCACCATGGTGGTCACCGCAACCGACGGGGCCGAGGGCGAGATCCACAACTACGACGACCCCGACGCCATCCGGCCGCGTCTGGCCGAGGTCCGAGCGGAGGAGATCGCCGCGTCCATGTCGATCCTCGGTGTCGACGAACAGCACTTCCTGGGTTATCGCGACTCGGGGATGATGGGAGAGGATCCCAATTTCCACCCCGACTCGTTCTGGCAGGCCGACTTCGATGACGCAGTGGGACGGGTGGTGGCGCACATCCGTCGCTTCCGACCCGACGTGATGACCATCTACGACCCCCACGGCGGCTATGGCCATCCCGACCACATCCAGGTGCATCGGGTGGGGCTGGCCGCATTCTGGGCAGCCCAGGATCTGGCCCGCTACCCGCTGGCTGACGACGAAGAGCCGTGGCTGGTGCCGAAGCTGTACTGGTCGACGTGGCCGCGGAGCCGGCGGCGGCGCTTCGCTGAGATGCGGCTGGCGGCGGGCGAGATCACCGAGGAGGAGTACGAGGCGGCGGCGGTCAGCGGGACCCCCGACGAGCTGCTCACCGCGGTCAATTGCGCCAACTGGGTCGATACGAAGCTGAAGGCGCTGCGGGCCCATCGCAGCCAGATCCCCGAGGACTGGTTCATGCTCCGGATCGACGAAGACATGCGCGAAGAGGTGGTCGGCCTGGAGTCGTTCTACCGGGTCCACTCCTCGGTCGACGTGGCAGACGACGGCGACCTGTTCGCCGGCCTCTGACGA
>DATABS010000015.1:0-31299 GCA_036259475.1 Acidimicrobiia bacterium
CGGCGAGTAGACTCGCCCGGCCGCCCAAGGACAGGAGCCCTATCTGTTGAGTTCTACTCCGCCGCTCTACGACCCCCGCTTCGAGCACGATGCCTGTGGAGTCGGTTTCATAGCCGCCCGCGACGGGAGTACTTCCCATCGCATGACGCGGTTGGCGGTGGAGTGCTTGCGGAGGCTCGATCATCGGGGCGCCAAGGCGGCGGATGGGACGGGCGACGGTGCCGGCATCCTGACCGCGGTTCCCCGCCGCTTGCTGGAACGCGAATTGGCCGGAGCCGGGATCGACATCGATGGCCGTCTGGGGGTGGTTATGTGCTTTCTGCCGCCCGCCGATGCCGACCGCTATCGCACGCTGGTGGAGCAGGCGGTCGCCGCCGAGAATGCTTTGGTCGTCCACTGGAGGCGTGTCCCGGTTGACCCGTCGGTCCTCTCCAAACGAGCCCTGGACAGTCTTCCGCTCATCGAACAGGCGCTGGTCCAGGCCCCGGCCGACATCGACGATGAGGCCTTCGAGCGGCTGCTCTTCCTGGCGAGGAAGCGCATCGAACGGCTCACCGACTCGACGGATTTCTCTGTTCCCTCGGCATCCGTGCGCACCGTGGTCTACAAGGGCCTGTTCACCGCGGCCGACATCGCCGACTTCTATTGGGATCTGGCGGATCCGGACTTCGAGACGCCCTTCGCCATCTTCCACCAGCGCTACTCGACCAATACCTACCCGTCCTGGCACATCGCCCAGCCATTCCGGTCGCTGGCTCACAACGGAGAGATCAACACCATCTCATCCAATCGCTCATGGACTCTGGCCCGGGAAAATGCAGCCATGGTCCCCGGACGCCGGCCCACGGTCTGGGGTGATCGCATCCAGGACGTCCGTCCATTCCTCCAACCCAACCAGTCGGACTCGGGAAGCCTCGACAACATGTTCGAGTTGCTCATCCGCTCCGGGCGGCCGCTGCCTCACGTCAAGGAGATCCTCATCCCCGCAGCCTGGGAGAACGTCGCCGACCTCACCCCCGAGCTGCGGGCCTTCCACGAGTATCAGGCCTTCCTGACCGAGCCGTGGGACGGCCCGGCCGCCATCGCCGCTACCGACGGCGTCGATCTCCTAGCGGGCGTCGATCGCAACGGGCTTCGTCCCGCCCGTTGGACCATCACGCCCGAGGTGGTCCTGGTTGCGTCCGAGGCGGGCGTCTGCCCCGAGGAGGAGGCGCGGGCAGAGAGGACGGGACAGCTGGGACCGGGCGACGTTCTCGTTTTCGACCGACGCAGCGGCCGGATCCGATTCGGAGAGGAGATACGCTCCGAGCTGGCCGGCCGGGCTCCGTACGAGGAGTGGATTTCCACCGAGACCCTGTATATCCAGCACCCGTTCGACGATTTGGCGGACAATCGCTTTGACGCAGCTGCCATGTGCCGCACCTTCGGTTACACCGCCGAGGAGCGGCGGCTGTTACTGGCCGAGATGGCGGAAGGTCGCACGCCTGTCGGCTCCATGGGTAGCGACACTGCCCTGGCGGCGATGTCCGATCATCCCCGCCGGTCGTCGCACTACTGCCATCAGCTCTTCGCTCAGGTGACCAACCCGCCGATCGATCCCATTCGCGAGCAGCTCGTGATGTCACTCCGGACCTACCTCGGGTCGCGAGGCTCGCTGCTGGATGAGACGGCGGGAGACGCCCATCTGATCGAGCTCTCCTCGCCGATCGTCTCGGACGCCGAGCTGGAGACGATCGTCTTCTCCGGCGATCCGGGCTTCTTCTCTCACTGGATCCCCGCCATCTGGCCGGTGGCTTCCGGGTCGGCCGGCATGGCGGAGCGGATCCTTGCCGTCTGCGACGAAGCCGAGGAGGCGGTGAAGGCTGGTGCGACGATCGTGGTTATTTCTGATCGGGAGCTCGACGAGGACCATGCACCCATTCCCATGACGGTCGTGGTGGGCGCGGTGCATCACCGTCTGATCGCCGCTGGTATCCGGATGCAGGCGTCGGTGGTCGTGGTTTCGGGAGAGCCGCGTGACTCTCACGACCTCGCCATGCTGATCGCGGCGGGAGCATCGGCGGTCAACCCCTACCTCGCCATCGACCAGGTCCGGGCGCTCGCCGAAGAGGGCATCGTTCATCTGGATCCGGTCGTGGCCCAGGAGAACTACCGCTCCGCCCTGCAATCGGGGCTCTTGAAGGTCATGTCCAAGATGGGGATTTCCACGGTGTCGGCGTACCGCGGTTCGGAGCTGTTCGAGGTGGTCGGTCTCGATGCCGACGTCGCCGATCTTGCCTTCCGCAACGCTCCCCGACGGACCGGTGGGCTCGGTCTGGTCGACATGGCTGAACGGGTCCTCGACTTACATGCCCGTCACGCCGAGGGTGAGGAGTTTCCCGGTGGCTTCTTCAAGCAACGGCGCGGCGGCACCCACCACGTCACCAGTCCCGGGATGGTGCTGGCTCTGCAGAGAGCGGTGCGCTCGGGTGACCAGGCCGACTGGGAAACGTACCTCAAGAAGATAGAGGATCGCCCACCCATGCAGCTGCGTGATCTGCTGCGCTTCACCGACCGCCGGCCGGTCCCGCTGGCCGAGGTCGAGCCGATCGAGAGGATCATGCGGCGTTTCGTCACGTCGGCCATGAGCCTGGGGGCGCTCTCGACCGAGACCCACGAGGCGCTGGCGGAGGCGATGAACCAGATCGGCGCCCTGTCCAACTCCGGGGAGGGCGGCGAGGCACCAGAGCGATACGGGACCTCGAAGAACTCGGCCATCAAGCAGGTTGCCTCCGGCCGGTTCGGGGTGACTCCGGGATACCTCAGCTCCGCCGAGGAGCTCCAGATCAAGATGGCTCAGGGCTCCAAGCCCGGCGAAGGGGGCCAACTACCCGGCCACAAGGTGTCGGCCGAGATCGCCCGGCTGCGTTACACGGAGCCGGGCGTGGGACTCATCTCGCCGCCGCCCCACCATGACATCTACTCGATCGAAGATCTGGCTCAGCTCATCTATGACCTGAAAGCGTTCAAGCCGACTGCCCGGGTGTCCGTGAAGCTCGTTTCGGAGCCAGGGGTCGGCACCGTGGCGGTGGGCGTGGCCAAGGCCCTGGCTGACGCCATCCTCATCTCAGGCGCCGACGGAGGTACCGGAGCGTCGCCGCTCGAGTCGATCAAGCACGCCGGCTCGCCCTGGGAGCTGGGACTGGCCGAGGCGCACCAGGTGCTCGTTGCCAACGGGCTCCGCTCCGAGATCGCGCTGGAGACCGATGGCGGTCTTCGCACCGGTCGGGACGTAGTCGTAGCTGCCCTACTCGGCGCCGAGCGCTTCGGGTTCGGCACCCTCCCGCTGCTGGCGCTGGGCTGCAAGATGGTCCGGCAGTGTCACCTCAACACGTGTCCGGTGGGGATCGCAACGCAGAACGAGGACCTGCGGGCCAAGTTCACCGGAGCCGCCGAGCAGGTCGTGGCACTGTTCACGATGCTCGCCGAGGAGATCCGGGCCCACCTCGCCGCCCTCGGCGCGCGCACGCTCGGAGAGATCATCGGTCGGGCGGACCTGCTCGAACCCGTCGACCATCCGATGGCCGAGGGACTGGCCGGGATACTCGTCCGGGCCGAAGGCAGACTGCATCATCCCGGCTTTCGCCGTCTGCCGCTGTCTCGGCTCTCTCGCCGTCTGGCCGAGGAGGTCAAGTTCGCCATCGAGTCGGGTTCGCCCATGGAACTGTCGTTTCCGGTATCGAACGTCGACCGCACGGTCGGCGCCCGGATCTCGGGAGAGATCGCGGCTCGCTACGGAGACGAGGGCCTTCCCGACGGCACCATCACCGTCCGCCTGTCAGGTACGGCCGGACAGAGCTTCGGTGCCTGGCTGTCGCGGGGGATCGACCTGAGGCTGGCCGGGACCGCCAACGATTACGTCGGGAAAGGGATGGGCGGGGGGAGGATTGTCGTGATCCCACGACGGGTGGAAGACCACGTCCCTCACGCCGGCGGCAACGCCGTGCTGTACGGGGCGACCGGTGGCGAAGCCCTCCTGGCGGGGTCGGTCGGTCAGCGCTTCGCGGTGCGCAATTCGGGCGCCACCGCCGTGGTCGAGGGATGCTCAGACCATGGCTGTGAATACATGACAGGAGGCGTTGCAGTGGTCCTCGGGTCCGTCGGCCGCAACTTCGCGGCGGGGATGACGGGCGGTGTGGCGTACGTGTGGGACCCGGGTGCCCAACTCAACCGCTATGTGGCCGAAACGTCGCCGGCCATGCGACGCCCGATCGAGATGGAAGAGGTGGAGCTCCGCCACCTGATCGGCCGGCATCTGGAACTGACGGGCTCCCCGGTCGCCGCCTCGGTGCTGGGGGAATGGGATGCTCAGCGGGAGCGTTTCTGGGTGTTGCGCGCCTCTCGACCGGTCCGCAAGCCCGTCCCGATGGAGATGGTGACCACGGTCAACGGCTGATCCAGCCCTTGGGGTCAGATCCCAGCATCGACTAGGATTGCACTATCGGGATGGTGTAAATCCCAGTTCGATTCTTCAAGAGGTGATTGGCACATGGCCACCGTCGATATCGATCTCGGCGCATACAAGCTTGGATGGCACGACTCCGAGGAGGACTACGTCTTCAAGCCCAAGAAAGGGCTCAACGAGGACATCATCCGCCAGATGTCGAAGATCAAGGACGAGCCACAGTGGATGCTCGACTTCCGCCTCAAGGCCTACCAGCGATTCCTGCGCAAGCCGATCCCGCAGTGGGGAGGCGGTGGAGCGCTGGACACCATCGACTTCGACGACATCTTCTATTACGTCAAGCCGGCCGGCGAGCAGCAGAAGGACTGGGACATGGTTCCCGAGTCCATCAAGGCGACCTACGAGAAGCTGGGCATTCCCGAAGCGGAACGCAAGTACTTGGCCGGGGTAACGGCGCAATATGAGAGCGAAGTTGTTTACCACCGCAACCGGGAGGATCTCGAGGGACTAGGCGTGCTGTTCATGGACATGGACAGCGCCCTGCGCGAGCACCCCGATATCGTCCGCGAGTATTTCGGGACGGTCATCCCGCCCAACGACAACAAGTTCGCCGCTCTCAACTCGGCGGTGTGGTCGGGAGGCTCGTTCATCTACGTCCCGCCGGGGGTCCACGTCGACCAGCCGCTCCAGGCCTACTTCCGGATCAACTCCGAGAACATGGGCCAGTTCGAACGGACGCTGATCATCGTCGACGAGGATGCCTACTGCCATTACGTGGAGGGCTGCTCGGCGCCGGTCTACACCACCGACTCGCTCCATTCGGCTGTGGTCGAGATCGTGGTCAAGCCGGGTGGACGCTGCCGCTACACCACCATCCAGAACTGGTCGAACAACGTGTTCAATCTGGTCACCAAGCGGGCCGCCGCCTACCGCAACGCCACCATGGAATGGGTCGATGGGAATCTAGGCTCCCGCCTCACGATGAAGTATCCGTCGGTCTACCTGCTGGAGCCGGGAGCTCACGGCGAGGTCCTGTCGATCGCCTTCGCCGGAGAAGGCCAGCATCAGGACGCCGGTGCCAAGATCATCCACGCCGCTCCCAACACGACGTCCACCATCGTCTCCAAGTCCATTTCCAAGGGCGGGGGCCGGGCCGGCTACCGCGGTCTGGTGCGGGTCGAGCCCGGCGCCGAGAATGCCAAGAGCTTCGTCCGATGCGACGCGCTGATCCTGGACGAGAACTCGCGGTCCGACACCTACCCGTATATGGAGATCGAGGAGAACGATGCCGAGATCGGCCACGAAGCCACGGTGTCGAAGGTCGGTGAGGAGCAGCTCTTCTATCTGATGAGCCGGGGTCTGACGGAGGATCAAGCCACTTCGATGATCGTGGCCGGCTTCATCGAGCCGATCGTCAAGGAGCTTCCGATGGAGTACGCCGTGGAGATGAACCGCCTCATCGAGCTCAACATGGCCGAGGCCGGCGCCGTCGGCTGACCCCCGGAGTCGGAGTCGATAGAACGGACTACCCCTTCGACGGTCGAGCTCTCGGCCGCAGCGTTCTACGATCGCTCGGGATGGACGTCGTCGCTCCCGTATCGGCCCGAGTCGTATCGCTCCCGTTCGAGTCCGGCGCAGAGGTGGAGCCGGGCGATGTCGTCGCCGTCCTCGAAGTCATGAAGATGGAGCACCCGGTCGTCGTCGCGACGGGCGGGTGGATCCGGCAGTTGTTCGTCGCGATCGGCGATACGGTCGAGGCGGGCGACCGGCTGATGCACGTCGAGTCGGACGGGAGTACGGCTCCCCAGGTGACCGACCCGGTCGATACCTCATTGCTCGAAGAGGTCATCCAACGTCATCGATTCACCCTCGACGACGCCCGGCCGGAGGCAGTGGCGGCGCGACATCGAACCGGCCGAAGGACCGCCCGCGAGAACCTGGCCGACCTGTGCTACGCCTTCACCGAGTACGGGCCGCTGGCCTTGGCGGCGCAACGTAGCCGCCGCGACCTCGACGACCTGATCCGGCGAACCCCCGCTGACGGAATGATCGGTGGGGTGGGCCGCGTGGATACCGGGACCGAGGGCGACGACCGGGCAGTCGTGGTGTCCTACGACTACACGGTCCTGGCCGGCACCCAGGGGTTCCAGAACCATCGCAAGAAGGACCGGCTGTTTGCGCTTGCCAAGGAGATGGACCTGCCGGTCGTGCTCTTCGCCGAGGGCGGCGGTGGCCGACCGGGAGACGTCGACTGGCCCGGAGTGTCGCTCCTCGAAGTACCGGCGTTCCGACTGTTCGCCGAGATCGCCGCGCCCAAGATCGGGCTCAACACTGGCTACTGCTTCGCCGGCAACGCCGCCCTTCTGGGTGAATGCGACCTGATAATCGCGACCCGCGACTCCAACCTCGGGATGGGTGGTCCGGCGATGATCGAAGGTGGAGGTCTGGGCAGCCACTCACCAGAGCACGTGGGGCCGGCCGAGGTGCAAAGCGCCAACGGGGTTATCGATGTGCTGGTCGACGACGACGTCGCTGCGGTGGACATGGCTCGGCGGCTCCTCGGCGTGACGCGTGGCGTGGCGCGAACCGGTGAGTCTGGCGGCCAGGATCGCCTCGGAGATCTGGTGCCATCCGATCGCCGCCGCGTGTACGACATGCTGAGCGTGATCACGACCCTACTCGACGCCGACAGCTTCATCGAGCTTCGGAGTGGCTACGGCCGAGCAGCCATCACGGGGTTCGGCCGGATCGATGGGCGATCCGTCGGAGTGATCGCGAATGATCCCGGTCACCTCGCCGGCGCCATCGATCATCAGGCCGCCGTCACCTTGGGCCGTCACCTCCGGCTGTGCGCCCGTTGGGACATACCGGTCGTCGCCTTGTGCGACACCCCCGGGTTCATGGTGGGGCCAGAGGCCGAGGCGGAGGGTCTCGTCCGGTCGGCCGGCGAGTTGTTCCGGGTCTCAGGGGAGACCAACGTACCGATCGGCGTCATCGTCACGCGCCGGGCCTACGGCTTGGGGGCAATGGCGATGGCCGGCGGAGGCTTTCACGAGCCGCGGTTCGTAGTCGGTTGGCCGACCTCCGAGTTCGGTCCGATGGGCCTGGAAGGGGCGGTCAAGCTGGGCTTTCGGCGTGAGCTGGCGGCGATCGACGACCCGGCGGAACGAGAAAGCGAATTGGCGCGGAGGATCGAGGAGATGTATCAGCTCGGCAAAGGCGTCAATATCGCCTCCCACTTCGAGATCGACGACGTGATCGATCCGGCCGACTCCCGGGACTGGATCCTTTCCACCCTGTGGTGAGCTCCGACGGGTTGCCGGCGTTCGTGGCAGCGGAGCTGGCCACACGGTCCGATGCCGAGAAGGCTGCGGCCATGGCGGCCTACATGAAGACCGACATGCCTTTCTTCGGTGTCACCAAGCCCGACCGCACTCCCGTGTTGCGTCAGGCGGTCAGAGACTTCCCACCCCAGGACTCGGGTGGGTACCGGATCAACGTACTGGCACTGTGGAGTGGCGGCCACCGAGAAGAGAAGTACCTGGCTATCGGCTATGCCCGCCACTTCGACCAGTACATAACCTCGGCGCACGTCGATCTGTACAGGCAGATGGTGGAGGAAGGTTCGTGGTGGGATCTCGTCGATGACATCGCTATCCACCTCATCGGCCGGGTGGTGCTGGCAGAACGACCGAAGATGCGTCCCATCCTCGACCGATGGAACGACGGGCCGGACATGTGGCTTCGGCGCACGGCCATCCTCTGCCAACTGCGCCACAAGGCGGACACCGATGAGAGGATGCTGTTCGACTTCTGCCGCCGCCGGGCGCATGAGAAGGAGTTCTTCATCCGCAAGGCGATCGGGTGGGCACTGCGGCAGTACTCCAAGACGAGCCCCGAAACGGTGCGTCGCTTTCTCGAGGAAGAAGGAGAACGGCTATCCGGCCTGAGTCGCCGGGAAGCATCCCGGTACCTCTGACAGTCTCAGGAACGGTCGCTGCGTCCGACGACGTAGGAAAGAAGTAGGCCGCCGGCCGCGCCCCATACGTACGAGAAGTCGTCGCCGATGCCATAGATGGCGGGGGCTCCGGCGATGCGAGCAATGGCCGCGGCGGCGATCGCCCCGATCGCACCCATCAGGATGGTCCCGATCAGGTGACGGGCGCCGGCGGCGACCCCGCCCAACAAGCCGGTGATCGCTCCAACGGCTCCGATGACCGCCAGGGCGGAGAAGGCTGGGTCGCTGAGCATGGCGACAGACTATCCGCCAGACGACCCGCGACCAGGGGTTTCAACTCGTCGACCGGAGGGTTCCGGAACCATCCGAGCAACCGGCGGCTCATCCGACGAGTGTGAAGACGCCGTCTTGCTTTACCCGTCTAGATCACCGTGGCAACCAGATCCGCCCGACAGGACGGATGACGCAGCTTGGCCAACGCCCGCCCCTCGATCTGGCGTACCCGTTCCCGGGTGGTGTGCATCTCCTTGCCCACGTCGGTGAGTGTCCACGGCTCCGCCCCGTCCAGGCCGAAACGGAGCCAGAGGACCTGTCGCTCGTCGTCGTCGAGCAGGGCCAGCGCCGCCATCAGTCGGTCATGGGCGATCGACTCCACGGCCCGCGAGAACGGATCGACGCTCTCGTCCTCGACGAAATCCTGCAACTCGGCGTCACCGTCGCCGCCGACGGGCCGATCGAGCGACACGGTGTCGCCGGGGGCATCGATGGCGAGCAGCACCCTCTCCCTATCCACCCCCGAAGCCTCGGCCAACTCGTCGATCGTCGGAGCGCGCTGCAGCCGGTCGTGGAGCATTTGCCGAGTATCTGAAACGGTTCGCACCACGTCGATCAGATGTACGGGCAAGCGAATCGTCCGGCCGGCGTTGCCGATTCCCCGGGTGATCGCCTGGCGGATCCACCAGGTGGCATAGGTGGAGAACTTGAAGCCCTTCCGCCAGTCGAACTTCTCGACGGCCCGGATCAGGCCGAGGTTCCCCTCCTGAATCAGATCCAGGAGGTCGAGCCCGCGTCCCGTGTACCGCTTGGCTATCGAGATGACCAGACGCAGATTGCAGCTGATGAAGAGGTCTCTGGCCTCCTCTCCCTCTTCGACCAGTCGTACGAGGCGACGTCTCTCCGCCGCATCCAGATCGGGCTCGTTCTCGAGGTGGGCGGCGGCACGTCGGCCCTGTTCTATCGCCCGGGCGAGTCGCACCTCGTCGTCGGCGGTGAGGAGTCGATGGTCCGCCACGTCGTCGAGGTAGAGGCCGACGGTGTCGGCGGTAGTTGAGCGCCTGCGCTTCGTACCCGCCAAGGGACCTCACCACCCTGGTCGCGATAGTGCGAAGGTATCAGATGACGGCCGCCCTGACAACGAGTTTTCCACATGTTCTGCTCGGGACGACCCTCGGTCGGGAGCGGTAGGCTGAGAGGTCCCGTGGCCCGTCGCACTCAATTCCGTCTGCTCGTCGTCATCACCCTGGGGTGGCTCACATGGGCCGGTTGGACGCTGCTCGAAGACCCGCAGCCTTTTACCCTCCGGGTGGTCGACGATGTGGGTGACCCGGTCGTCAACGCGGTCGTCGCCGCCCAGAGCCGTCAGCTGGGCATCACCGGCACCGAGGGCCTACTGGACGTTGACCCCTCCGGCGAACTGATCGAAATATCGGCCCCGGGCCACGTGTCGGCCACATTCACCATCACCCCGCCCGATGATGGCCTGTTCGACGTCGTCCTCAAGGCGAGGGTGCTGCGGGGAAAGGTGGTCGACTCCGATGGCCGCCCGATAGAAGGGGCCACCGTCGTGGCCGGCCCGGCCCGGGCTCGATCCGATGAGCAGGGCAGGTTCGCCGCTCGCGGCGCCGAGCCAGGCCCTGTCGTGGTGGGGCGTCCGGCATGGGAGCCGGTCGAGTTCGAATGGTCGGGGGGGCCGGGGGAGAAGGAAATCGTGATGGAGCCCATCATGGTCAAGGCGGTCCACATCTCGGGTGAAGCCGTGGAGGAGCGCTTCGAGACGTTCGTCGAGATGGCGGCGAGCACCGAACTGAACGCCCTCATGGTCGATTTGAAGGAGGAGTCCGGACAGGTGCTGTACGAGTCCGAGGTTCCCGAAGTGGCCGAGTACTCGGCCGACGCCGGGCTCTACGATCTCGCCGCCGTGGCAGAGGTGGCCGAACAGAACGACCTGTACCTGATCGGACGGCTCGTCACCTTCCAGGACCCGATCGCCGCTCGGGCGAATCCCGAGATGGCGGTCTGGGATGAGGAGACACAGGCGCCTTTCACCTCCCGGGACCAATACTTCCTGGATCCCACCGATCCGGTCGCCCGGGCCTACGCCCTCGACATAGCCGCCGAGGCGTGTGCCCTGGGTCTGGACGAAGTGCAGTTTGACTACGTGCGTTTTCCCGACGCCCGGCCCGAGTCTGTCCGCTTCGACGCCGGCGTGACGATCGACATTCGAGCCGAGGCGATCCGTAGCTTCCTCGGAGAGGCGCGGAGCTTGCTGCATCCCCTGGGATGCGCCGTCGCCGTCGACGTTTTCGGCTTCGTGACGACGGCGACGGATGACGGCGGAATCGGTCAGCGCTGGGAGGACATCACCTCGGCAGCCGACGTGGTGTCGCCGATGGTGTACCCCAGCCACTACGACCCGGGGTGGTACGGCCTCGAGTCCCCCAACGAGCACCCTCATGTGGTGGTCGACCGGGCGCTCGCCGATGGAATGGCGAGGATGTCCAGCCGGGTGGTGGTCCGGCCCTGGTTGCAGGACTTCGGATACAGCGCAGCTCAGGTCCGGGCCCAGGTGGAAGTCGCTGAAAAGCACGGCCTCGGCTGGATGTTGTGGAACGCGACGTCGGAAGTCACGGTCGGAGCTCTGGAAGCCGATTGACATTTCACGATGGGCTGATCGATTGCCGGCTGTGCCCCCGGCTGGTGGAGTGGAGGGAGAGGAAGGCCACCGTCGAACGACGGGCCGCCTTCGCCGATGAGCAGTATTGGGGGAGGCCGGTCCCCGCCTTCGGGCCAATCCATGCTCCGATCCTCGTGGTCGGCCTGGCACCGGCCGCCCACGGAGCCAACCGCACCGGCCGGATGTTCACCGGCGACCGTTCCGGCGTGTGGGTCTATCGGGCCTTGCACCGCGCGGGTCTGGCGACATCTGCCGACGACCTCGACCCCCGCCTCCGCCTCGTGGCAGCCCGCATCACCGCCGTATGCCACTGCGCTCCTCCGGACAACAAGCCGACCACGACGGAGTTGGATACCTGTGTGACCACCTGGCTGGTGCCGGAAGTGGAAGCGATGTCGCCGAAGGTGGTCGTCTGTCTGGGCGGCATGGCCTGGAATCGGGTGATGCGTTCGGCTCCTGAGTGGGGATGGGAGGTTCCCCGGCCGCGGCCCCGGTTTGCCCACGGGATGGAGGTGGCGCTGGCCGAGGGACCGATCGTCCTGGCGTCCTACCACCCGAGCCAGCAGAACACCTTCACCGGGCGCTTGACAGAAGAGATGTTCGATCGGATCTGGCATCGCGCCGCCGAGCTGATCCGCTGACGGTCGACTCCTCCGACCCGCCTCACCGCTTCTTTTACGGGGGAAACCGGTGTGGTGCCAGCGAGCTTGTGGAGCGTATGCGCCGATCCAGAGAAGCCGGCTGAAACCGGTCCGTTTCACACAAACCGCCCGTCGCTCGTACCATCGGAAGACCGATCTTCCGTCCCCCGGAGCAGCTACGTGACCGCGTTCGACCGCACGATTTTCGAGGAGGTTTCCCAGGGCCAGCCTGAATGGCGGGCAGCCCAGATGACCGACGCCTATACCTCTTTCGATTCCCAGGAGCTTCCCACCGGATTGGAGGAGGAATGGCGCTACGTGGATCTCCATTTCGATCTTGCCGGACTCACTCCGTCGACGACTCCCGGCGACACGATGGAGCCGGACTCCTTCCTCGCCGCCGCTCTGGCCGAGTCGGCCGGCCGGGTGACGATCGTCGACGGGGTGGTGGTGGACGCCACCGTCGACTCCTCGGACCTCTCCATCAGGCGAGTGAAGGAAACCGACCGATTCCTGCCGGCAGCGCCGGTCGACAGGGACAAGTTCGCGGCAGCCCACACCGCCTTCGCCACCGACGGGGTTCGTATCGACGGCCGGCCCGGCTCCGTCGGGGATCGGCCTGTCGTCGTCGACGTCCAGGCGACCAGGGAGGGCGTCATGTCCTTTCCCCACATCGAGTTCGCCGCGGGGGCAAACGCCGAGGCGTCGGTGGTGGTCGTGTATCGGAGCCCGGAGGAACTGTCGGCTGTTGTAGTCCCCGGCGTCTACCTCTCGGCTGACGAGGGTGGGCGGCTGAGGTTCGTGTCGGTGCAGCGTTGGGGTCAGGCGACCACCGGACTGGTCCACGAACGGCTCAATCTGGGAAGGGATGCCACCGGCCGGGTCGGCGAGGTGGGCCTCGGTGCCCGGGTGGGGCGTCTCGACCTCGCCGTCGATCTGGAAGGAGCGGGCTCGTCGTGTGAGGTGGTGGGCCTCTACTTCGGAGAGAACGAGCAGACACTCGACTACCGGTTGGTGATCAACCACATCGGTCGCAACACCTCATCGGATGTCTTCCTGAAGGGAGCCGTCGAGGACCACGCCCAGTCGATCTTCACCGGGTTGTTGCGAATCGAAGAGGACGCCGTCCGCTCTTCCGCGTTCGAAACGAACCGCAATCTGGTCCTGTCCGAGAATGCCAAGGCGCACTCGGTGCCCAACCTCGAGATCCTTTGCAACGACGTCGTCTGCGGGCACGGTTCGTCGGTCGGCCCGCTAGAGGAGGAGCATCTCTACTACCTCCAGAGTCGGGGCATCTCCCGCCCACGTGCCGAGCGCATGCTGATCCGCGGCTTCTTCACGGAAGTGATCGACCGGCTGCCCATCGACATCGTCGCCGATCCGGTCCAGCAGGCCGTGTTCCGCCGGTTCGCTAGGGCGCAGGAGGAGGGCCGCCTCTCGTGAGCTGGATCAGAACGGTTGAGGCCGGTCAGGTGCCTGAGGGCTCCGGGCTCCGGGTGGACATCGGCGAGCACCGGATTGCCCTGTTCCGCATCGGCAGCGACGTCTATGCGATTGGCGACAGGTGCAGCCACGCCGAGGCCTCGTTGTCGGAGGGCGACGTGTTCGGCAACGAAGTCGAGTGCCCACGCCATGGCAGTGCCTTCGACATAACCACCGGAAGCGTCCTGTCGCTGCCGGCCACCCAGCCGGTGCCCGTCTACGACATCAAGGTGGAAGACGGAGCCGTGTTCGTGAGCATCGGAGAAGGACAATGACAGTCGCCCTGGACATCCGAGACGTGCACGCATCTGTGGAAGGGAGCGAGATTCTGCGCGGCGTCGACCTGGAGGTTCCCTTCGGCGAGATCCACGTGATCATGGGACCCAACGGGTCGGGCAAGTCGACGCTGAGCCATGTCCTCACCGGTCATCCCGCCTACGAGGTAACCGGTTCCGCCCGCCTGGCCGGCACCGAGATTCTCGGGCTCGACATCGACGAGCGTGCCCGGCTGGGCCTGCTCCAGGCCTTCCAGTATCCGACCGAGGTGCCGGGGATACATCTCGCCGAGTTCGTCAGGGAAGCGGCCGAGGAGCGAGGGCTGGATCCGGGGACGGTCGACGCCCGGGCGTCGGGGGAGGCGAAGCGGTTCGGCATGGAGGCGTTCCTGGACCGATCACTCAACGACGACCTGTCGGGGGGGGAGAAGAAGCGGTCGGAGATATTCCAGATCGCCGTGCTGGAGCCGAAGGTAGCCATACTCGACGAGATCGACTCGGGGCTCGACATCGACGCCGTACGCCAGGTGGCCGAGGCGGTCGAGGCGATGCGCGGGCCCGATGTGGCCATCCTGATGATCACCCACTACGCCCGCATTCTCCGCTACCTGTCTCCCGACCGCATCCACGTCATGCTCGATGGCAGGATCGTCGAGTCGGGTGGGCCGCAGCTGGCCACGGATCTGGAGAAGGGCGGCTACGAAGCCGTACGCACCCGTCTCGGTCTCGAGCCTCCTCGCTCGGAGGAGCCGGCGATACCCAAGGCGTCCGACTTCTTCACCGACACCCCGTTCGACCGATAGGCCACTCCGAAAACGGGTGTGGGAGTCGTTGCCGTTCTCGGCGCCGTCTGGGATGCTCATCACAATGGCCGATCGCACCACCGAGCGTCGTTGGCTGGAACAGCTCACCGCCATCCCCACTGCTCCCGGCCGAGAGGGCCGGGTGATGGACTGGATCCGGGCCTGGGCGGGGCGCCGGAACGACCTCGAGGTCCAGTCCGATCCGTACGGCAATCTGCTCATCACACAGAAGGGCCGCCGGCGGGCCGCTCCGGTGATCGCCGTCGCGCATACCGATCACCCCGGATTCGTCGTGGTCGACGTGCAGGGACGGGAGGTTTCGGTGGAGTTCCGGGGTGGTGTCCGGAAGGAGTACTTCGACGGAGCTCGTATCGAGCTGTTCGACACAGAGGACCGACCTCACCGAGGAGCTCTCAGTAAGTTCGACCACGACCGGGGAAGAGGAACGATCACCCTGGCCCATCAGGCGCCGTTGGTTCCCGGCGACATCGGGCGGTGGTCGTTCGGCAAGAACCGCGGCGGCGCCGGTGAGCGTTTCGCCCTCGCTCCGGCCTGTGACGATCTCGCCGGCGTGGCGGCGGCGTTGGCAGCTCTCGATCGCAGCCGGGACCTGTCCTCCCGACGCCATTTCGGAGTTCTCCTCACGCGGGCCGAGGAGGTCGGCTTCGTGGGGGCGATCGGGGCGGCGCGTAACGGGACGCTCGTCGAAGGTACGCGGGTTCTCTCCATCGAGTGCAGTCGGTCGTTCCCTGAGTCGCCGCTGGGAGGGGGGCCGGTCGTTAGGGTCGGAGACGCGTCCAGCGTCTTCGATCATGATCTGACGAACGTCATCGCCGAGGCGGCGAAAGGCGCCGGCCTGACACATCAACGAAAGCTGATGGCGGGAGGCTCCTGTGAGGCGACGGCTTTCCTGGCGTACGGCTATCCGGCCACCGGCTTGTGCCTGCCGCTGGGCAACTATCACAACATGGGCAATCTCGACCAGGTCGAGCAAGGCAAGGGCATGGCCACGCCTCTGCCAGAGGTGGTGAGCATCGCCGACTTCCACGGGCTGATCGACCTCCTGGGCTTGGCGGCGGAAGCGGCCGATGGAGACTGGGATCTGGTCGACCGTCTCGACCGGAGATTCGATTCCGAGCGGCACGTCCTGGGATGACCCAGGCGACCGGTTCGCCCGTCGAAGACTGGGTTCCGCCGGCGTTCCCTGCGGCAATCGAGATGAAAGGCCGCTTGGTGACGGTCTCACCCCTTCGGGAGCGAGCCTTTGGAGAACTGTGGGATGCCTTCTCGGCCGATGACGGCAGCATGTGGACCTACATGGGGTACGGGCCGTTCCCCACCAGGGCGTCGATGGATGAGCTCACCGCCGGGTGGCTGTCTACCTCCGACCCCCTGTTCTTCACATTCGATGTCGAGGGAAGGGCCCAGGGCTGGGGCAGCCTCCTGCGGATCGAACCCCAGCACGGCGTCATCGAGATCGGACATCTTGCCCTCGGTCCCTCACTCCGGCAGACGGCCGCCGCAACCGAAGCAATGTATCTGCTGATCGGCTACGTCTTCGGGCTGGGATATCGTCGGTGCGAGTGGAAGTGCGACAGTCTCAACCGGCCGTCGCGGCGAGCGGCCGAGCGGCTCGGCTTCACCTACGAGGGGACGTTCCGACAACACATGGTCTACAAGGGCCGTAACCGGGACACGTCGTGGTATTCGATCACCGACACCGAGTGGCCCACATTGAGCCTCGCCGTCGAGAAATGGCTCGATCCGTCCAATTTCGACGAGGGTGGTCGCCAGCGTCGTCGACTGGCTGAGATCCGGATAGGCGGGTCGTAGGACTCGACTTCCGTCTTCTGTCCCGGCACTACCGTCATTGATAGAACAACAGGAGAAACCCATTGACCGAACGGATCGAGAACGACTCGATGGGAGAGGTGAGGGTCCCCGCCGATGCTCTCTATGGCGCCTCCACCCAACGAGCCCACGACAATTTCCCCATCTCGGGGATCCGCTTCCCGCGCCGCTTCATCTGGGCCCTGGGGCTTCTCAAGGGCTCGGCGGCCACCGTGTCAGGCGAGGCGGGCAACCTCGAAGAGAAGGTCGCCGACGCGATACGGACGGCAGCTGATGAGGTCATGTCCGGCGATCTCGATGATCACTTCGTGCTCGACATCTTCCAGACCGGCTCGGGTACGTCGACCAACACGAACGCCAACGAGGTGATCGCCAACCGGGCCACCGTCAATCTCGGCGGCGAGCTGGGCTCGAGGCTGGTCCACCCCAACGACCATGTGAACTTCGGACAGTCCTCCAACGACGTGATCCCGAGCGCGATTCACATCGCGGCGGTGGCCGGGATCCGGGCAAGCCTCGTTCCCTCCCTCCGCCGGCTGGCCTCCAGTCTGGAAGCCAAGGCGGGGGAGTTCGTCGACGTGGTCAAGTCCGGGCGCACCCATCTGATGGACGCCACACCGGTCACTCTGGGACAGGAGTTCGGGGGCTACGCGGCTCAGGTCTCCAAGGGTGCCGACCGCATCGAGTCGACCCTTCCCGACCTGGAGGAACTGGCGCTGGGTGGAACTGCGGTTGGCACGGGCATCAACGCCCCCGACGGGTTCGCCGCCGCCACCATCGCCCTCATGTCACAGCGCACCGGGTATCCGTTCCGTGAGGCGGGCGACCACTTCGAGGCTCAGGGCGCCAAGGATGCCGTCGTCATGGCGTCAGGAGCCCTGAAGACCGTGGCGGTGTCACTCTTCAAGGTCGCCAATGACATTCGCTTCCTGGGTTCCGGTCCGACGTCCGGCCTGGGGGAGCTGCGTATCCCCGATCTCCAACCCGGCTCTTCCATCATGCCCGGCAAGGTCAACCCGGTCATGTCCGAGATGCTCATGCAGGTTGCCGCCCAGGTCGTCGGTAACGACGCCACCGTCACGTGGTCGGGTGCCAATGGCAACTTCGAGCTCAACGTGATGATGCCGGTGATGGCCAATGCGTTCCTCCAGTCGATCGACATCCTCGCCAACGGAGCGGAAGCATTTCGGGAGCGGTGCGTCGAAGGCCTGCAAGCCAACACCGACCGCGCCCGCGAGCTCGTGGAGCGAAACGCCATCGTCGTCACGGCACTCAACCCCCACATCGGCTACGACGCCGGCGCCCGCATCGCCAAAGAAGCTGTCGCTACCGGCCGGTCGGTTCGCGAGCTGGTTCTCGAGCAGGGCCTGATGGACGAAGAGGAACTGGACGCGGCGCTGGACCTGCGCAAGATGACTCGCGGCGGAGTGGTGTGAGCGCGGTTCCGGCGGCAACCGCCGACGCTTCCGGCACTCTCACCGTATCCGAGCTCCACTCCCGAGTAGAGCGGGCGGTCGTCACCACCCTGCCCGGACCGATATGGGTTCGGGGAGAGGTCTCGGGGCTGCGCCGAACCAGCCGGGCAGCGGTGTTCTTCCGCCTGGTGGACCCCGACTCTGCGGGCCACGTCGTCGAGGTGGCCGCCCGGGGACGTGTCATGATCGAGATCGACCGCGCCCTCGATTCGGCCGGGGTCGGACGACTACGCGACGGCTTCGAGATTCGGGTCCGGGCGGTGGCGGGGCTGGAACCGGCGAGATCGCAGATCCGTTTGACGTTGCTCGAGGTTGATCCGGCCTTCATCGCCGGCCGGTTGGCCGTCGACCGCCAGCAGGTGCTCGAGCGCATGCGAGCCGACGGAGCATTGGCGGCCAACAGCCGCCTCGCCCGGCCGTTGGTGCCCCTCCGGATCGGATTGGTCACGAGCCGCGGTTCGGCGGCTCACGCCGACTTCATCGACCAGTTGCAGAGGTCGGGTTATCGGTTCGTGGTTCGAACCGTTCACGCCTCGATGCAGGGCGAAACCGCCGTGCCCGGGTTGGTGCGAGCCCTGCGGCACCTCGCCCGGCAAGCGATCGACGTGGCAGTGATCGTGAGAGGCGGCGGTGCCAGGCTCGACCTGGCGGCGTTCGACGCCGAGGAGGTGGGGCGGGCGGTCGCGGCGATGCCGGTCCCCGTCGTGTCAGGCATCGGGCACGAGACCGACCGCAGCGTCGTCGACGAAGCTGCCTCCGTTCCCGTCAAGACGCCTACGGCGGCCGCCGAATGGCTGATCTCCGCGGTGGCCGATTATGCCGGAAGAATCGACACCGCCCGACGCATGATTCGCGATGAGGCTAGGGAGGTGTGCCGGAGGGCGGGCGGAAGGCTGGAGAATCTGGCTGCCTTGCTGGTGGGAGCGGAAACCACGCTCGCTCGACAGAGGGACGCCCTCCGCCACATCGAGTCCGGCGTCGCCGACGGAGCGCGGCGGGCCCTTTCGAATGAGGCCCGGCTGCTCGACCGATGGGCAGAAACATTGGACACGCTCGGCACCGACTCCACACTGGCCCGGGGATTCGCTTTGGTGACCGACCAGGACGGCGCCGTCGTCCGAACCGTCGAGTTGGTGTCACCGGGGGACCGGCTGTTCATCCGACTCGCCGACGGCGAACTCCGGGTAGTGGTGGAGGACCCGTATGGCTGAGCCAGCCCTCACTTACCGGGAGGCACTCGAGGAGCTCCGCCAGATCCATTCCCGTCTCCGCGGTGACGACGTCGACATCGACCGGCTGCTCGACGATGTGCAGCGGGCGGCGGAACTGCTCGCCTTCTGCCGCCAGCGTCTGACCTCGGTGGGGGAGCGCCTGGAGGAGGTCCTAGAGGACTTCGACACCACCCCGGGTGGTCAGTCGAACTGAACCGAGCGCTTGGAGAGGCCGAACCAGAAGCCCTCCACCGCGCTGCGCCCTTCGGGTCCGCTGTCGAGGCTGGCTCCGAGCGAGACGAAGAGGGGGGCGAAGTGCTCGGTACGCGGGTGGGCGATGTGCGCGGCTGGAGCCGTCCGCTCGAAGTCGAGGAGAGAGTCGACATCGCCCATGGCCAGGGCGGAGTCGAGCCAATCGTCGAACTCGCTCGACCAGGTGGGTGGGGGAGCGTCCGGTCCCAGATGCCAGTTCATCTCCCGCAGGTTGTGGGTGCTGAAGCCGCTTCCGACGATCAGGACTCCCTGATCACGGAGAGGGGACAGCTTGCGCCCCACCTCGAACAGGATCTGAGGATCGAGTGTCGGCATCGACATCTGGAGGACCGGCACGTCGGCTTCGGGGTACATCTCCACCAGCGGCACGTAGGCTCCATGATCCAGCCCCCGGGTGGGATCTTGATTCACGCTGTGGCTCTCGCCCAGGAGCTTCCGCACCTCGGCGGCGAGATCCGGAGCGCCGGGGGCGGGATAGGTGACCCGGTAGTAGTGGTCGGGAAAACCCCAGAAGTCGTAGAGGAGTGGGACAGTCGCCGTTGCCCCGATGGTGAGCGGATCCTCTTCCCAGTGGGCGGATACGATCAGCACCGATGACGGCCGGGGAAGGGAGTGGGACCAGTCGGCGAGCTGGCGGGTCCACAGCGGGTCGTCGGCCAGCGGCGGAGCGCCGTGGCTCAAATACAGGACCGGCATCCTCCTGTCGCTGAACTCCGTCGTGGCGGTCATGCGGTCTGCTCGAGGCTCTGCTCGAGCGTGGTCCAGGGCAGGCTGGCGCATTTGATGCGGACCGGATATCGGCGGACGCCCTGCAACGCTTCGAGGTCGCCGAGGACCGATCCGGGCCGGGACGGGTCCAGCCCGGCCTCGCTTTCGTCCTCGGCGGTCATCATGGCATGGAAGCGCTCGGCCAGGGTCCCGATCTCATGGAGGGTCTTGCCCTTGACCGCCTCCGACATCATCGAAGCGGACGACTGGCTGATGGAACAACCTTGTCCATGCACGGAGATGTCGCTCACGGTATCCCCGTCGAGCGAGAGTTCGACCGTCACCTCGTCACCGCAGAGCGGGTTGACCCCCTCGGCGCGGGCGTCGGGAGAGTCGAGCGGGTTGCGGTGCCGGGGGTTGCGGTAGTGATCGAGGATCACGTCGCGGTATAGGTCTTCCAAGGCCATCATTTCACTCCGAACAGTCTTCCAGCCTCTCCCAACGCTTCGACGAGGGCATCTATGTCCGAAGTGGTGGTGTAGAGGTAGAAAGAGGCACGGGCAGTGGCCGCGACGCCGAGGACGCGCATCAGGGGCTTGGCACAATGGTGTCCCGCCCGCACCGCCACGGAGTGCTGGTCGAGGATCGTAGCCAGGTCGTGAGCGTGGATATCTCCCATTGTGAAGCTGACAACTCCGCCACGTGATTCAGTGGTGGGCGGGCCCTGGATCTCGAGTTGAGGCACGTCGGAGAGCGCTTCGAGGGCGTATTCGGTGAGGGCTGCGTCGTGGGCGGCGATGGCTTCCCGGCCCACCTTCTCCAGGTAGTCGATGGCGGCGCCCAGGCCGATCACTTCGATGATCGGCGGGGTCCCCGCCTCGAACCGATGCGGGATCGACGTCCAGGTCGAGCCGTGGAGGGTCACGTCGGAGATCATGTCGCCCCCGCCTTCGACGGGTTCGGTCTCCTCCAACCGGTCACGCTTCGCCCAGACGGCACCGACCCCGGTCGGCCCCAGCATCTTGTGGCCGGAGAAGACGACGGCGTCGGCGCCTAGAGTCGTCACGTCGACGGGGAAGTGGGGAACGAGCTGGGCGGCGTCGATGATCGAGAAGGCTCCTACTTCTCGTGCCGCCTGGAGGATCTCGTCCAGCTGGGGCACGGTTCCGAGCACGTTGGACATGCCGGTGAGCGACACGACCTTGGTGTCCGCTCCGACCAGGCGATCGAGATGGGTGAGGTCGAGTCGATGGTCCTCGCCCAGGGGGATGAAATCGAGACGGGCCCCGGTGCGCCGTGCCACCATCTGCCAGGGGACCAGGTTGGCGTGATGTTCCATCTCGGTGAGGAGGATCCGGTCGTCCGGACCGAGATGAATGCTGCCCCAACCGTGGGCGAGCAGGTTCAGACCCGTGGTCGCCCCCCGGACGAACACCACCTCATCCGTGTTCGGGGTCCCGAGGAAGGCGGCGAGGCGATGACGAACCGCCTCATACCGTTCGGTCGCCTCGATTGAAAGCCGGTAAGCCCCCCGGTTGACGTTGGAGTAGCCGTGGGAGGCGAACTCCGACATCGCCTCGATCACCTGGCGGGGTTTTTGGGAACTGGCGGCCGAGTCGAGGAAGTGCAGGTCGGGGTCCTCGAAGACGGGAAAGTCGGCCCGGATGGCTTCGGTGTCGAGGAGAGGCATGGAGCTCATTTTGTTGTGGATCTCGTTTCTCAGGCCGAGGCGGCCTGCCGGAAGGCGTCGTACCCCTCTTCTTCCAGTCGTTCGGCGAGTTCGACGCCTCCGGTGGCAGTCACCCGGCCGTCCATGAAGACATGGACCTTGTGGGGTGTCACGTAGTCGAGGAGGCGCTGATAGTGGGTGATGATCAGGAAGCCGCGTTCGGCGCTGGTCAGTTTGTTGACGCCATCGGCGACGATCTTCAGAGCATCGATGTCGAGACCCGAATCGGTCTCGTCCATCACGACCATCTCCGGCTCGAGCACCGCCATCTGGAGGACCTCGTTGCGCTTCCGCTCGCCGCCGGAGAATCCCTCGTTGAGGTAGCGGTCGGCGAAGGACGATTCCATTCCGAGCTCGCGCATAGCCTCCATGACTTTGAGCCGCAGCTCCAGGACGGTGTAATCCACTCCGGTGCGGTTGGAGAGGGCCTGGCGGAGGAACTGGATTACCGAAACCCCGGGGATCTCCTCCGGATACTGGAAAGCGAGGAACAGCCCCATCTGGGCGCGGGCCGTCGGGGCAGCGCTGGTGATGTCGTTGCCGTCGTAGAGGATCCGGCCTTCGGTGATCGTGTAGGAAGGGTGACCCATCAGCACGTTGGCCAGTGTCGATTTCCCGGACCCGTTGGGTCCCATCAGGGCGGAGATCTCACCTCGTTCGACGCTCAGGTCGACGCCTTTGAGAATGGACACCCCATCGACCGAGGCGTGGAGGTTGTCGATCTGTAGGAGGGGGGTAGTCACGTTCCCAATGGTATGACCGGGGAGGGGCGACCGGAAACCCGTCACGTGAATCTACTCTCGCCCGATGGAACTTCCTCGAGCATCCCGGCGCGTAGTCAGAGCGGCCGCCGACGCCGGGCTCGAAATCGACGTGCGTCAGTTTCCCGAGGGGACCAAGACTGCAGCCGACGCTGCCGCAGCTATCGGCTGTGAAGTGGCGGCGATCGTGAAATCGCTTGTCTTCACGGTCGATGGGGAGCCGGTGGTGGCGTTCGTCCCCGGCGATCGCCGGCTCGACACCCGGGCATTGTCGGCTGCGGCAGACGGGAACAGAGTCGACCGGGCCAGCCTCGAGACCGTGCGAAAGGCGACCGGTTATGCCGCCGGCGGGACTCCACCGTTCGGCCATGCCACGCAGCTGCGGGTGTTTGCCGACGTGGCGCTCCGCCGTCACGACCCTGTCTGGGCCGCAGCCGGCACGCCGACCACGGTGTTTCCCATCTCGATCGCAGAGCTGGACCGAATCGCCCAACCCAGATGGGCCATCCTGAGCAAGCCGTGAGGCTCGTCCGGTCTCACGCGGAACCACCGGAGCCGCCTGCCTGCCGCCGTTCGAGCCGAGGCGAACCCATGGTTCTACACACCGGATAGCGGTGCCTCCAGCCCGCGAAACGCCCGACGGCGTGGCTCGAGCCTCGAATCGACAGGACGGTGACCCAACGCGCCGTAGGGCAAGATCAGGAGGCGGCTTGCTGGAGAGTCTCGACCGTGCGGGCGAAGCCGTCGAGGTCGCCGGGCTCCAGCCACTGGACGTAGTAGCGCTCCACGCCGGCCTCCTCCAGGGCCGCCAATGCTTCGGCCGCCCGGGACGGAGGACCTACCGGCATCCCTCGCTCGACGTCTCTCCTTTCGAGCTCATCGGCGTCGAGCTTCCTTCTGGCCGCCACCCTCTCCAGCCGGTCGCGGTACTCGGCGTCGGTGCGGCCCACGAGAGCGCCGCCCATGGCCGTAGCTAAGACCTTGCGGTCGCCGGCGGCCTCACGCATCACCTCGACGCGATCGGCGATCTCGGCGGCGGGTCGGATCAGGCAGTTGTATTCGTCTGCCTCCTCTCCGGCCAGGGTGGGAGTCCGCTTCGCTCCGCTCCCACCGAGGATGAACCGCAATCCTTGCGGTTTGGGGTTGACCGAGGCGTCGAGGCGGTAGTAGTTGCCGTCGAAGTCGGCATGATCCTCAGAGAACGCCGCCTTCAAATAGGAGACGGCTTCCCGCAAACGGGCGAATCTCTCTCCCTTCGACGGGAAAGGCAACCCGAAGGCGGCGTGTTCCTCCTCCATCCACCCGGTACCCAGTCCGAGGTCGAGGCGACCACCCGACATCTGGTCGATGGTGGCGGCGTTCTTGCCGATGATCGCCGGATGTCGGAACGTCACGGGGGTCACGAGCACGGCGATACGAATCGTGTCGGTCTCCCGAGCCAGGCCGGCCAGGGTGGCGAAGGCGTCGGTGGCGTCGGGCTCGGGATCCCGCCCGGAGTAGTAGTGGTCGGAGCGGGCGAACGAATGCAGCCCGTTGCGTTCCGACCAGCGGGCCATCGCCAGAAGCTCGTCGTAGGTACCCCCGAGTTGGGGTTCGGTCATGCAGGACAGTTCCATACCGCCGGAGGCTAACGCCGGCCCGTCAGCTCTTCAGGAGACCCACCATGTGGCGGATGTCGTCGAGCGAGTCGAAGGCGACCTGGCAATAGACGCGTCTCACGCCTTCCTTCTCCAGGGCAGCCAAATGGGTTCCGTACTGCTCGGCGGTGGCGACCGGGATCCCGATCTGAGGCCAGCGCCGCCTGATCCGCTCGGAGTCGCCGCCGCGCGATGCGGCCACCTTCTCGATCCGCCGCTCGAGGTCGGCTTCATCGGCGCCAATCACCAGAGGGAAGGCGGTGGAGATGAACAAGCTGTCAGGGTCTCGATCGGCTGCCTCGGCTGCCCGCCGGGCTGCCTCAATTCTCGGCCCGATCGGGTCCTTTCCCGGGAAGGCGTTGAACTCGTCGGCGAATCTGCCGGCCAGATCGGGCGTCCGGCGAGCCCCGGAGCCGCCGACGATGATGCGCACGCTCCGTCCCAGCGGCTCCGGCGGCGGACCCGGCGCCAGGCGGTAGTAGCGGCCGGTGAAGCCCTCTTCCGAGCCAGTCCGGACGGCGTGCAGGTAGGCCAACGCCTCTTCCAACCTGTCGAAACGCTCCCTCGCATCGGGAAAGTCGAAGCCCAACATCTCGTGTTCTTCTTCCATCCACCCCGCCCCCACTCCGAGGCTGAAACGACCGCCGGATATCTCGTCCAGGGTCACCGCCGTCTTGAGCATCACAGCCGGGTGGCGAAAGGTAATGGGGCTGACCAGGGTCGTCAGGCCGATCCTATCGGTGGAAGCAGCGATCCCCGCCAGCACGGTGAGCTGGTCGAGCGCATACGACCTCGTCTGTGACGTGATGTAGTGGTCGGCGACGGCGAACCCGGCCAGACCCTCATCCTCGGCCCACCGGGCCACGTCCAGGCTGGTGGCGAAGTCGGTCATGGTCTGGACGGCGATCTGCATACTCACCAACCCCGCGCCCGCCACTCGCCGAGGTGAGGACGCTCGGCGCCGATCGTGGTGGACGCACCATGGCCCGGGTGGACGATCGTGTCGTCGGGCAGGCGCGGGAAGAGCTCCTTTTCCAGGCTGTCCATTATCTGCCCGAAGCTGGAGTAGTCCCACCGAGTGGCGCCGGGACCGCCGGGAAACAGGGTGTCCCCGGAGAACAGGACGTGGACCTGGCTCTCGTCGTCCGGTTCGAACACGAATGAGACGGAGCCCGGCGTATGTCCGGGGGTGTGGACGACATGGAGGGCGATACGCCCGATGACGATCTCGTCGCCACCGTTCAATGCCTCGTCGGGCTTCCGGCCGGCGATGTCGACGTCGGAGAGGTGCAAGAGCCAGGGCACTTCGAGGGATTCCTTCACCTGATCGAGGGCTCCGATGTGGTCGAGATGCCCGTGGGTGGTGATGACGGATCCAACGTCGACCTCTTCGCAGGCGGCGAGGATGCGCTCTCCTTCGGCGGCGGCATCGATTACGACAGCCTGTGACGTTTCCTCGCAAGCGACGATGTAGCTGTCGTTGTCGGTTGGGCCGACTGCCAGCTTGGTGATTGAGATCATGGGCGACACGCTAACGGACCGGTCATTTGCTAGACGAGGGCCATCTGCGAAACTCCGGCCGATGCGTCGACTCCCAGCCCTGTTCGTTCTCGCCCTGACTCTCGTGGCGGCCGCTCCGGCGGCGGCCCAGGAGGATCTCCCTCCGGGGGGCTCGTTCTACGACGACCAGGGGAGCGTGCACGAGTCGGCGATCGAAGGTCTGGCCGCATCGGGGATCACGCGGGGGTGCGAGGGGGACAAGCCAGTATTCTGTCCCGACGACCCGGTGACGAGGGGCCAGATGGCCGCCTTCCTCGACCGGGCGTTCGAGCTTCCCTCCACGGATTCCGACCACTTCACGGATACCGACGACTCGATTTTCGAGGAATCGATCAACCGGATCGCCGAGGCGGAAATCACCAAGGGCTGCAACCCGCCGAGCAACAGCCACTACTGCCCCCATGAGCCCGTCACCCGGGGGGAAATGGCGACCTTTTT
Organism: Acidimicrobiia bacterium; assembly: GCA_036259475.1. Lineage (GTDB taxonomy): Bacteria > Actinomycetota > Acidimicrobiia > Spongiisociales > ZC4RG35 > ZC4RG17. Next base: position 26,200 of record DATABS010000015.1, read on the forward strand.
GGTCCGGGCGCTGGAACTGCCGCCTGCCGAGGACGTCGGATTCACCGACATCGACGACACCGTGCACCGCGACAACATCGAGGCGTTGGCCGCGGCCGACATCACGAGGGGATGCAACCCGCCCGACAACACATCCTTCTGTCCCGAGGATCCAGTCACCCGGGCGCAGATGGCCAGTTTCCTCGTTCGCGCCCTTCCCGATCTGGAGCTGATCGAGGCGCCGCCTCTGCCCGACGTGGAGCGGGTTTCGCGGTTCACCACCTACCACGATTGCTGTGAGCCGCGAGTGCACAACATCCAGCTCATCGCCGACACTCTCGACGGTTACGTCGTCTATCCCGGCGAGGAGTTCTCCGTCAACGACGTCGTTGGGCCCCGGACCAGGGCGAAGGGGTACGTGGCGGCGCCGGTTCTGTGCTCCGGAGGTCTGTGCGAGGGGATCGGCGGCGGAATCAGCCAGTTCGCCACCACGATCTTCAACGCCATCTTCTGGGGCGGCTACGAGGAGATAACCCACCGCCCTCACAGCATCTGGATCGACCGCTATCCCGTGGGGATCGAGGCGACCCTCGGCTATCCGTCCCTGGACGTTGCATTTCGCAACGACACCGTGACCCCGGTCACCATTCGGACCCGCCACACCGCGACTTCGATCACGGTGGAGCTGTGGGGAAATGCCGGTGGATGGGAGATGAGCGGCTATCACCCCCTCGGTGCTCGCTCGTCGGTGATCGACATCATCGACGACGGCGGCTCCGACGGGCGCAAGGTGTCTGGCCGGGTGACCGGCAGTGTGAACTCGGCGGGTGGCTCGGTGCGAGTCGACCGCACCATCAACCAGAACGGCGACTCGGAAACCGAGACCTGGTGGTGGACGTATCGATGAAGTCATCCGTCGTCATCGTCGTGGCGGCGGCGATGATGACCCTCGCCGGTCCGGCGGCCGCCGATAGCGGAGTCTTCGTCGATGACGACGGCCGGCCCGGCGAGCAGTCGCTCGAGTGGCTGGCCGAGCGGGGCGTGATCCACGGCTGCGACCCGCCCGCCAACCTCCGGGTCTGTCCGGACGACGAACTCACCCGGGCGCAAGCGGCCAAGATCCTGGTCCTGCTGGGTCGTACGGAGGGACTCATGGCGGAGGATCGGCCAGGGACAATCGACCACTTCCATGACGACGATGGCGTATGGAACGGGGCGGCCGAGGGCTTCATCGACCATCTCGCCGATTTGCGTGTCGTCCACGGGTGCGACCCTCCGGACAACCGGTCGTTCTGCCCCTACCGGCCGCTGCTCCGCGGCCAGATCACGAAGATGGCCGTCCAGGCCTTCGGCCTTGAAGCCCCCACCCACTACCAGACGCCGTGGCACGACACCCACGATCACTTTTTCCATGAGGCGGCCAGGGTGGCGGCGTTCCACGCCCTCTTCGACTCCTCCGCCGGCGTCTTCGGTGGCTACGAGCCGGTCACCCGAGCGGAGTTCGCCCAACTGGTCGTGAGAGTGTTCGGCGGAGAGCTGTGTCCCGATGATCCATTCTCTTCCGCCCGGACGGCCGGACTGGAACAGGCCCATCCCGGCGTCCGCTTCACCGCCTATGCCTTCGACATCCAGACCGGATGCGCCTACGGCATGAATCCTCGATCCCGCCAGGAGACCGCGTCGGTGTTCAAGGTGATGGTCATGGGAGGGACTCTCCTCGAGGCCCAATCCGAGGGCAGGCCGCTGACCTCCGACGAGCAGTCTTGGCTCGATTCGATGATCACGCAGTCGGCCAACTCGCCGGTGCGGGATGTGTGGCGATCATTCGGCGGTGCGCCTTGGTTCAGCCGCCAGGCCGAGATCTTCCAACTCGGCGAGACCCACGTTGTCGGTGACTACCAACCGGTGTGGGGACGGACCACCACCTCGGCCTACGACCAGGGTGACCTGCTCCGCCAGGTCCTCTTGGGTGAGGGCGGTCTTCTCGACGCCGCATCCAGGGAAATGGCGTTCGATTTCATGAACTCGGTGGTCGCCTCCCAGACCTGGGGGGTGACCCGGGGGGTGCCGGACGATTGGACCGTCGCCCAGAAGAACGGCTTCGCCGGCCAGACCGCTAACTCCGTGGGAGTGGTCTACGACGAGGCGGGAAAACCGGTCTACGTGGTATCGATACTCACCTTCGGCTGGCCAGACTGGGAGGACGGAGTGGCGCCGGTGGAGCAGATCGCGGGCTGGGTGTCGGACGCCCTCGCCGGCTGAACGACATACACCTGGATTCAGGGAAGGGAGATCCGATGGCGAGCATCACACCGGGCGACTCGGTCGAATGGTCCACCGCGTCCGGGGAGCACTTCACGGGGAAGGTGGAGATGGCTTCTTTCAGCGAGCCGGCAGATGACGATGGTGTGCTCGTTCTGGCCGTGCGTTTCTCACCGGGAGCCCGAACGGACTGGCATTCCCATCCTGGAGGTCAGGTCCTCCATGTGGTGACGGGCCGGGGGCTGGTGGCGAATCGCGACGGGCAGCGTCTGGAGGTGGCGGCGGGCGACACGGTAACTACGCCTCCTGGTGAGATGCACTGGCACGGTGCCGGCCCGGAAGAGTCGATGATGCATCTTTCCATAACCTCCCACGGCAAGACCGAATGGTCGGACGAGAAGGTCACCGACTACCCGTGACCGGGCACTGATCTCTCAACGCGCGCCGATGGCGAGCAGTCCCCGGGCGTGTCGGCGGAGATCGAACGTCGGGTCGAGAAGACGGTGGAACGCCAGGCCGTTGAGGGCGGCGAGGAGCGCTTCGACTCGTTGACGTAGGTCGGTGTCACCCAGGTCGGGACGAGCTGTTGTGAGGGCCTCGGTGAAGAGGTCGATACGCCGGTTGTGATGGCGCAGCATGCGAGCGCGGATGTCGGAGTCGGTCAGGCCTCCTGTGACCGCCACCATGAGGTAGACCCGGGCGGTCGCCTCCTGCTCTTCGACGAATGCGACATACGCCTCGATGAGGTCGCCCAGCGTCGCCGGACCGTTGTCGTGCGGTCCGACCGCCCGTATGGCGTCGGCCACGACGGTGAGGATCGCCTCCTCCTTGGAGTCGAACAAGTTGTAGAAGCTGCCGACGAGAATCCCGGCGCGTTCACAGATCGCCTTGATCGTCGTTTTCTCCAGTCCGGTCTGAGCGACCAGATCACGGGTCGCCTCGAGAATCCGGCTCCGGGTCTCAATCCCGGCGCGATACCGCATCCGGCCACGCTATCAGAGGCTCGACTTCTTTTGAGCGTCTAATCAAATTAGAATGAGCACTCAAAGATCGGTGTGAGGAAAGGCGGGACTATGAGCCATTACCGCTCCAATCTGGAAGATCTCGAGTTCAACCTGTTCGAGGTGCTCCGCGTTCAGGACCACCTCGACCGCTGGTCGGGCCTCGACCGGGATACCGCCCACGACATCCTGCGCGAGGTGGACCGTTTTGCCCGGGAAGTGTGGGCCGAGTCCTTCATCGAAGCCGATAGGGCTCGGATCGAACTGGTCGACGGGGCGGTCAGACTCCCCGATCGGCTCAAGGCAGGGCTGGCGGCGGCTCACGAAGCGGGATGGTCGAGGCTCGGCTTGACCGAGGAGCTGGGCGGCATGGAGGTCCCGCCCACCATCTTCTGGGCTACCCAGGAGCTGCTGCTGGGAGCCAATCCGACTGCCACTTTCTACGGCGGAGGTGGGATGTTCGCCCGCATCATCTATGACGAGGGCACCGAATCTCAGCGGCGGCTGGCGAAGCTGATGATGGAACGCAACTGGGCGGGCACGATGGTGCTGACCGAACCAGACGCCGGCTCGGACGTGGGATCCGGCATCACCAAGGCGGTACACATCGAAGGCGACACGTACCACCTGGAGGGCGTCAAGCGGTTCATCACCGGTGGAGAGCACGACGCGGCCGAGAACATCATCCACCTGGTGTTGGCCCGTCCCGAGGGCGCCGCGCCGGGAACCAAGGGCCTGTCTCTGTTCATCGTGCCCAAGTTCCTCGTCGATGCCAACGGCGATCCGGGCGAACGCAACGGGGTCGTCGCCACGAATCTCGAGAAGAAGATGGGATTGAAGGGCTCGACGACCTGTGAGCTGACTTTTGGCACCGACAGGCCGGCCGTCGGCTATCTGGTGGGCGGTACCCACGACGGGATCCGGCAGATGTTCCGGGTCATCGAGCATGCCCGGATGACGATCGGGACCAAGTCGGCAGCCACTCTTTCGACCGGCTACCTGACCGCGTTGGATTACGCCAAGGACCGGGTCCAGGGCGCCGACATGACCCAGATGACCGACAAGACCGCTCCCCGGGTGCGGATCATTCAGCATCCCGACGTGAGACGCATGCTGATGCGTCAGAAGGCATACGCCGAAGGACTCCGGGCGCTGTGGATGTACGCCGCCTGGACTCAGGACATGGCGGTCCTGGAGCCCGAGGGCGGTTGGGAGCGGCGCAGCGACCTCCTACTCCCGCTGGTCAAGGGCTACTCGTCGGAGAAGGCGTACGAGCTGCTCGCGCTGTCTCTGCAGGTGCTGGGCGGCTCGGGTTACACCCAGGACTACCCGATCGAGCAGTACATACGCGACGCCAAGATCGACTCGGTGTACGAGGGCACGACAGGTATCCAGGCAATGGACCTGTTCTTCCGCAAGATCGCCCGAGACCAAGGACAGGTGCTTGCATCACTCGCCGCCGAGGTCGCCGACTTCGTGAAAGGCGGGGGTGACGACGATCCCCTGGCCGAGGAACGAGAGTTGCTGGGCCGGGTGCTGGACGACACTCAGGCCCATCTTGGAGCCATGGTCGAGGACCTGATGGCTTGCGTCGCCGGGGAGTCGGCCCGGATCTACGAGATCGGTCTCCATGCCAATGCGCTCCTGGAGTCGATGGCCGAGGTGGTGATCGCCTGGCAACTCCTGCGTCAGGCGAAGATCGCCCAGCCGCGGGCCGCCGAGTCGCAGTTCCATGCCGGCAAGGTGGCCGCAGCCCGCTTCCTGGTGCGCGACGTCGCTCCCCAGGTGGCCGCTCGCCGGGCGGCGGCTGAGGCAGAGGACGGGGCGCTCATGCACCTCGACGAGTCCGCCTTCTAGA
>DATABS010000016.1:0-16151 GCA_036259475.1 Acidimicrobiia bacterium
GGCCGCCTGGTTGGAGGACCCGGCGGCCGGCGCCCTCGGTCCCGGCGACGTCACGGTCGAGATGAACATCCATCACTCCCGGTTCGAACCCGACCGGTTGACAGTCGTCGAGGGCACTCGGGTTCGCTTTCTCGTGATCAACGGCGATCCGATCCACCACGAGCTGATCACCGGCGGGCCGGAAGTCCACCACCGCCACGCCAACGGCACCGAAGGGGAGCATCCCTCGATCCCCGGGGAGGTGTCGGTCGGTCCGAACGGCACCGCCATCACCACCTTCACGTTCGACGAACCGGGTGTCTACGAGTTCGCCTGCCATCTCCCCGGTCACTACGAGTACGGAATGCGGGGGGAGATCGAGGTCGTCGCCGCCCGGTCAGGCGATGATCGCCCGACGAACAGAGGGTTCTAGACCCCGCATAGCGGTGCCCCCAGCCCACAGAACCGCCACGGCATCCGCAGGAGCCGTAGGGCGGCCGTGGGCCGAAAGTCGAACAACGACGCCTGACCGATGAGTTTCGGGGAGCCCCACCGTCTCAACCAGCATGACGACCCGGATGCGCAGCGACAGGAGCACCACCGTGACGACCGAATCGACGTCGGAGAGGAAGATTCAGGGCACATACGCCGACATCAACGGCCTGCACCTCTACTACGAGACCCATGGCACCGGGCGACCCATGATCCTCCTGCACGGCGGTCTCGGATCGGGAGAGATGTTCGGTCCGACCCTCGCGACGCTGGCGGAGCGTCACCAGGTGATCGTTCCCGACCTCCAGGGTCATGGCCGCACCGCCGACATCGACCGTCCCATCGACGTGCGCCTCCTCGCCGACGACATCGCCGCCCTCATCGACCATCTGGAACTCGACCGACCCGACGTGGTCGGCTACTCGCTCGGTGGAGGGGTCGCCTTCCAGACCGCCGTGAAACATCCCGCGAAGGTAGGCCGACTCGTCATGGCATCGGCCAACATGAGGCGAGACGCCATCCCCGAGGAGATGCTCGAGCAGCAGGAACAGGTCAATGCCGGGGCGATCGAGTTCCTGAAGGACACGCCCATGTACGAGCTGTACCAGCGGGTGGCGCCGCGTCCCGAGGATTTCGGACGCCTGCTCGACAAGATGGGCGAATCGATGGCGAAGGATTTCGACTTCACCGGAGAAGTGAGGGGCCTTCAGGTTCCGACCCTCCTCATCGCGGCCGACGCCGACATGGCGCCTCCCAGTCACTACGTGGACGTGTTCAAGCTCCTGGATGGCGGACTTCGCGACGGCGGCTGGATGGGAGAAGGCCGACCGGCCGGAGGACACGCCCTCGCCATCCTCCCTGGCCTGACCCACTACAACCTCGCCATTTCGCCGCTCTTCGCCGCAGTGGTCCTCGACTTCCTCGGAGAGCAAGCGGCCTGAGTGTCACCTGCCTTGCCTTCCCGACAGGCTGATAGCCTCGGGCTGGTGGAAGCCCACGCCACCTTCGAGCTCTCCGACCAGCGCCAGCTTCCGACCGCCGACGATGTGGCCTCAGTGGTGGGAGTGGACCTGTCGCACAGCGCATTCACCAAGACCTTCCGCGGAGAGCTGGAGGGCTCGAGCGTCACGCAGATGCTGGCGGCCCGTTCCCCCGGCGGCGCCGGCTATGTGGCGATGGAGCGCATCGTGGGTCAGCTGGGCGACCGGGTCGGTACCTTCGTCCTGTTGCATGTGGGCACTCTCGACGCGAGCGGTGAACCGACCGGGCACTGGACCATCGTCCCGGGTTCGGGCACGGGGGAGCTGGCCGGCATCAGCGGCCACGCTCACATCGGTGCCGACGACGACACCCACCGCATACAACTCCACTACGAGCTCGACGGAACCACTCCGCCCGCCGACCGCCCCTGACGACGCCGTCGAACGACAGTCGATCACGCCTGCCGCGACGTCGCGACAGGCGTGGTCCGTAAGCTGAAGTCCTCTACGAGCCGACGATCATCGACTCATCTCAAGGCTGGTTGGCGTCCTCCTCGGGCGGGAAGTCGCCGATCGGACGCTCGGCCGGCGGCTCACCGGGCGGGTTGGTCGGCGACACGGGCGGCGCCTCGGTCCCGGGAGTCGTCTCGCTCGCCCCAACATCTCCTGGGGTTTCGGCCGTCTCGGCATCCCAACGTTCCTTGGCTGCTTCGATGCCCTTCTCGAGCGCATCGCCGAGTTCGCGGGCAGCCTTCTTGGCGGCTTCCAGAGCGCTCATGCGGCTCTCGCGCGTGGTCTCCCACGCGGTGCGAACCGCGTCGCCGGTCTTGTCCAGGGCCTCCTGGGCGTCTTTGATCCATTTCGGCCGAGACTCGCCCGACTCGGTCGATTCGGTGCGGCCGTCGTCTGTCATGTCGTCCTCCTTCTACGGCTGTCTTGGCCTCCATTCTTGTGGGTACCGCGACGCTCTGGGGCCCAAGAGGGACCTCACTGGCCGTTTCCCGCCGAGATGGACGGGTAGAGCAATCTCATGGAACTTCGCAAGAAGGTCGCGATCGGATTGGTAGCCCTGATGCCTCTGTCGGTGGCTGCGTGCAGCGACGAAGACGACGACGGAGCGGTCACCGATGAAGAGGTCGGCGAGATCGACGAGTCGCTGGAGGAAGGTGCCCAGGACCTCCAAGAAGAGATCGAAGAGGGTGCCGACGAAGCCGACGACGGCTGACTCTCGGCTCGTTAGAACGCGTCGGACGTCACGTTTAGAGCAGCCATCGCCGTCCGGTCTACAAGGTGGATCAGTCGGGGACGACCGCCACCGCCTTGAGTTCGAGGATCAGTCTGGGGTCGGTCGCCAGCCGCACAATCTCCACCGACGTGCTGGCAGGACGGTGATCGCCGAATGCCCGTGCCATGGCCCGGTTGACGCCGTCCTGGTTCTTGGCCTGGTCGACCATGTAGCGGGTGACCTCCACGATCGTGCCGAGGCTGCCGCCCGCAGCTTCGACCACTATGCGTAGATTCTCCACGCACATCTCGGTCTGTTCTTCCGGGTCCAGGGGGATGTCGTCGAACTCGGAGGCGATGTGCGGATGCGAGTGATACACCGGGGCGGCGGTGACCCCGGCCAGGTAGACGATCCGCCCGCCGGTGACCTTTATTCCCGGCGTGTAGGGCATATTGAATCGGGGGTCGTTGCCCTCCGTGTGGACGTACTCGAACAGGTCGCTCATCGTCTCTCCTTTCGTTTGCCGAGCCCTCAGTCCCAGTCCAGGAACCCGGGTAGCTTGCCGCGCTGACGGAGGCTGCCCACGATTCCGAGCGGGAAGAAGATGAGGACCACGAGGAGGATGGCACCGGTGACGACGATGTTCAGCTCCGACGAACCGAACCGGGCGACCGACAACTCGTTGACTGCCACGAGGAGCACCGCGCCGATGACCGGGCCGGCCACGCTGCCTCGACCCCCGATGATCGCCATCAACACCATCTGGGCGGCGATGGCGATAGTGAAGAAGACCGACGGCCGGACGTAGGTGAGCGCGTAGCCCCAGATGGATCCCGCCACCGCCGGGAAGATGGCGCTCAACGCGAAGGCGATGATCTTGTAGCGGCGGGTGTTGATCCCCAGGACCTCCGCCTTGGTCTCGTCTTGGGCCAGCGCACGCAATCCCAGACCGAGCTTTGAGTGGGCCACCTTCCATGACAGCAGCACCGACCCGATGGCGGTGATGGCCATGGCGACGTAGAACGGCACCCGCACCCACTCCCTAGGGAAGTCGGGGAGCGGCAGGCTGAGTCCGTTGGCGCCTCCCACAAGCTCCCAGTTGTCGAAGACCAGGGCAGCCATCAGCAGAAGGGCCAAGGTGGCGATTATGAATGCCGGACCGCGGGTCCGCAGCGTGATGAGCCCCACAACCAGGCCCAGTGCCATCCCGACCAGCCCTGCGAGCGGCGCGGTCAGGAATGGAGACCAGCCCTGGTAGACGAGCAACGCCCCGGCGAGGTATCCACCGACACCGAAGAAGACGTTGTTACCCAGCGAGATGTAGCCGGCGTAGCCGCCGATCAGGTTCCAGCTGGAGGACAGCGTGATCCACATGAGCGTGATGGTCGAGATCTGCAGCACATAGTTGAAGCTGTCGCCGATCATCGGCCGCGAAAGCGGGAGGATCACCAGCACGACGAGCAACCCGACCGCGAATACCACGCGGCTACGGCGCGAGCCGCGGCGGCGGATCTCCAGCTCGGGTTCGACCGGTGTCACGGTGTCCACCACCTCAGACCGCTTCCTTGTCGCCGAAAAGGCCCTGTGGTCGGATCAAGAGGATGGCGAACAGGGCCAGATAGAAGGTGAGCGGTGACCACGTCGACCCGAACCAGCTACTGACGAGCGCACTGAGGACCGCCAGGAGCAGCGAGCCGACGACGGCCCCCAGCAAACTGCCCAGGCCACCGAGGACGATCAGCGAAAGGAGCAGCGCGAGCCACTGCCAGTGCTGGCCGGGAAAGAAGGTGAAGAGAAAGCTGAGGAGTGACCCGGCGGCGCCCGCCAGGGCCATGCCTATCCCGAACGAGATCGTCGAGGCGCGCCGGACGTTGACACCCACGATCTCGGCGGCGGTGCGGTTCTGAGTGAGCGCCCGGATTCCATGCCCGGTTTTGGTGTAGTTGAGGAACAGCCACAGGGCACCGATCAGTGCCAGGCTCGCCAGCGACCCGTACAGCTGGCCCCGGGGGATGAAGAGCTCGCCGAGCCGGAACGCCTCGGTGGCGTAGGCGGGTGTCGTGGAACGGAAGATCCCGGTGAAGAAGTAGCCGAGCAGACCTTCGATCACGAGCGCGAGGGCGAAGGTGAGCAGGACGGTCATCTCGCTGTAGCGGTCATTTCCCTCGAGCCGGGGAAAGAGGAAGCGGTAGACCAGCACCCCCACAAGGAACATCGTCGGCATCGTGACCACGAGCGAGATGAAGGGGTCGGCGCCCAGCTCGATGAACATGAAGTAGGAGATGTAGGCGGCGAGGATCATGAACACGCCGTGCGCCAGGTTGACGATGCGCATGACTCCGAAGAGGAGCGTGAGGCCGGACGCCATCAGGGCGTACACACCGCCGAGGACCAGCCCGAGGATGATCGTCTGGATCATTCGATGGTGGGCGCCTTCCCCATGTAGAGCTCGCCGATCCGAGCGTCGGCGAGAATCTCCGAGCTGGGGCCCTCGAAGCGCTTCTGGCCCAGGTCGAGCACGAATGCCCAGTCCGAGACGTTCAGCCCCCTCTCTACCGACTGCTCGACGAGCAACACCGTGATGCCCTTGGCGTTGAGCCCGGCGACTGTCTCGAAGACCTGGTCGGCCGCCTGCGGGGCGAGCCCCAGGCTGGGCTCGTCGATCATCATGAGCCGGGGCTCGATCATCAGGGCCCGGCCCATCAGCAGGATCTGCTGCTGACCGCCCGACAGGGTGCCGGCCGCCTGGTTGGCCCGTTCCCCCAGCACCGGAAACTGCTCGAGGATCTCCTCGGTGCGCTGCTTGACCACCGCCCGGTCGTTCTCGAGGAACGCTCCCATCACCAGGTTCTGGCGCACCGTCATCTTGGGAAAGAGGCTGGGGTCCTGGGGGACGAAACAGATGCCCTTGGCGAGCAACTGGTCGGGACGCAGTCCTCCCACTTCCTCGCCTCGGAAGCGGATCGAGCCGCTCCGCGGTGAGAGGATCCCGCAGATCACCTTCAGAAGGGTCGATTTGCCGGCGCCGTTGGGGCCGATGATGCAGTACGTGCGGCCCTCGTCGACGTCGAGCGACAGGCCGTCGAGGATGTCAGGACCAGAACCGTAACCGGCGGTCACGTCGTCGATCTGGAGGAACATCTAGCTCTCCTTGCTCAGCGCCGTCGGGAGCAGGAGGGCGGCGAACTCAGGGTTCCAGACACCGGATGGCGATGCTCCCAGCCCACGGTTCGGACAGACGCTGCCGACCAGGCGAACCCAGGGTTCCAGGCCCCGGATATGTGTCCTCCCAGCCCACCGTTCCGTCCGGGGCGACCGGGTAACCGAATCCTGGGTTCCGGACACCGGATATGTGGCTCTCCGGCCCACGGATCCGCGCCGAAAGCCTTCGATGACCGTGCCCGCACCTCCTCCCCGACGAAGGCGACCTCTCCGGTCGGCCTGTGCAACAGGAAAGACAAACACCTACACCTTCCCGAGGTAGGCGTCGAGGACGGTGGGGTCGTTCTGCACGGTTGCCGGGTCAGACTGCATGAGCACCGCACCGTGCGCCATCACTACCACGGAGTCGCTCAGCTTCATCACCATGTCCATGTTGTGTTCGACGATGAGAAACGTCACCCCTGAGTCGCGCAGGGTGCGGATGTGGTCGATGATCTTCTCGAGCAACGTCGGATTGACGCCGCCCGCCGGTTCATCGAGGAGCACCAGCCGGGGGCCGGGCATCATCGAGGAGGCGAACTCCAAGAGCTTGCGCTGGCCGTACGACAAGTCCTCGGCGCCTGCGTCGGCCAGGTGATCGATGCCGACGAACTCGAGCAGCTCCATTGCCCGCGCCGCCTCTCGTTTGGCGACCTTAGAGGCGAACAGCTCCCAGAATCCACGGGGAGGGGCGGCCGCCACCATGTTCTCGAGGACGGTGAGACGGGCTAGTCCGCGTGTGATCTGAAACGTTCGACTCAATCCCCGGGCGGTGATCTGGTGCGGAGCGAGCTTGGTCAGCTCCACTCCGTCGAGACGGATCGAGCCCTGGTCCGGGCGAAGGACGCCGCTCACCATGTTGAAGGCGGTCGTCTTGCCCGCTCCGTTGGGTCCGATGAGGGCGGTGATGGAGCCGGCTTCGACGTCGAAGCCGGCTCCATTCACCGCTTTGAGCCCACCGAAGGACCGGTGGAGGTCCCGGACCTCGAGCAGTGCCATCGGTAGGGCTACCTCCTGGGGCCTACCACTCGGGCTTGGGCCAGTTGAGGTCGGTCGCGGTGCTGTAGGCCTCGCCGCGGGGGAAGACGAAATTGAGCTCGTTCTCCTGCCACTGCAGCAACAGCACGTCGCGGTCGGCAAGCAACCCGAGGTCGTCCCACCACAGCGGGCCCTGGATCGTGTTGGCCGGGTCGTCCTCGGTCCGAGAGGCGAACCAGTCGCGCAGAGCGTCGTTGTCGGTCGATCCGACCGCCTCGATCGCCTGGGCCACCGTCTGACAGACGGTGAACGGCTGGGCGTGATCCTCGTTCGCCGGGGCTCCGGTGCGCTCCTCGACCTCGCGGACGAAGTCGGAGTTGTCGAACGGCTCGCCGGCCAGCTCTCCTTCCCATCCGATGGTCGGGTCCCAGGTGCTCCAGACCATGATGCCGTTGGCGGCGTCCCCCAGCTGCTCCTCGAACTCGAGGTATGTGCCCTGGCTGAAGAAGGCACCCTTGGGCTGGTAGTCGACGGTCTGCATGGCGCGGACGACGTCGAACTCCTGGGGCGGCAGGGTCAAGGCGAACAGGAACTCGGCACCCGAGTTCTTCACCCGGTTGGCGAGGCCCACCCAGTCGGTGAACTCGGCCGGGTACTGCTCGGAGAAGACCAGCTCGATGCCCACTTCGTTGAGATAGCCCTCGCCGAAGTCGACGACATCGTCGGAGCCGGGGATCTCGAGCGTGCCACCCACCAGACCCTGGGAGATGCTGTTGGTGAAGAAGTCATCCAGGTAGATGACGGCCGCGGTCTGCGGGAAGTCCTCCTCGGCGATGATGCCCTGCTCCCGGTAGTAGGCGAGGACGTCGACCGGGGACTGCCCGATGTAGTTGATCGGCTTGAGCGTGAACCCGAAGTTGTACTGGAAGCCGCGGGAGTGCGACTGCAGCGAGCTGTCCGACGGCTCCGGGTAGAGCATGCCTGCCTGCTCGGCGATGGCCGAGGCGGGGAAGGACAGCAGCGTCGAGAAGGTGCCCAATAGGACGTCGACGTTGTCGACGTTGATGAGACGGTCCGTCTGCGATGCGGTGGTCTCGGGGTCGGACTGGTTGTCGCTCACCACCAACTCGACCGGCCTGCCCAGCAGGCCGCCTCGGTCGTTGATGATGTCGACGCACACCTGGTAACCCTCTTCGTGGAGGCTTCCCGGGATGGAGAATCCGCCGGTGAGGGGCAGGGAGGCTCCGAACACGATCGGGTCGCCCTCAGGCGCGCCATCCCCGCCCGTCGTGGCGGTCGTGTCTCCTGTATCTGCCGTCGTGGCTGTGGTGTCGCCGGTATCGCTGGTAGTGGCGGTGGTGCCGTCACCAGTCGTGGTCGTGTCCCCGGCCGACCCGCCACAGGCGGCCATGACGAGGGAGATGACTCCCATCCAGATGATGATGTTCCGTTTCACTAACTTACCTCCCGGTAAGAGACGGCAGGGCCGTCCGGGTCTTCTTCAGTCGTCGCCAAACAGAGGATTGGTCCGGTCACTCCGTGACCGCCATCAAGTCGATCTCGATGAGGAACTCCGGGTCGGAGAGTCGGGTGACGCCGATGAGCGTACTCGGTGGCATCCGCTCGGGATTCCAGTAGCCCTGGATGACCGAGTCGTTGGCGCTCGCCTCGAGAAAGGCGTCGACGTCGAGAGTGAAGATGCGCCGGAAGACGACATCGTCCCAGGCCGCTCCGACGGTGCGTAGCTCGAGATCGAGAATCTCCATCACCCGCCGGTACTGGCCGAGGAAGTCGCCGGGGGCGACGCAACGGTACTGCTCGTCGACGGCGCAGCGGCCGGCGAAGAAGTGCCACTTGCCCGGATCGGTCACCGTCACGATCGACGTGAAGGCGGGATGCCGGTACAGGCCCTCGGGCTCGATGTGGTCACGTTGCAATCGTCCACCTCCGTCCGGGACTCGATCGTCTAGCAATCGATTGTAGATCCGCCGATCGGCCGCACCTTAGCCGAAACTTCGCAACCGATTGCAAACGGCTGCTCAGGACGACCCAGAAACGGCCGCCCACAGGTCCGGTTCGAAGCGGACCCCTTGTTTGGCGGTCAGCCGGGAGACTTCGACGACCATCGGCACGGGCGGAGTGCGACCGAAATAGCTCTCGACGACCGGCTCGATCGCCTCCCAGTCCCGCATATCGGTGACGTAGAAGTTGGAGCGGAAGACGTCGTCGAAGGTGGCGCCGGCCGCCTCCAGCACCTTCTGCTGGTTCTGCATCCCCACCTCGGCCTGCTCCTCGATCGTGGAGGGAGGCCTCTGGGCATACATGTCCGGTGCCTCCCCGCCCACGAAGATCCGGATGGCGCCGGTGCCCGTGGTCATCAGGAGCCGGTCGCCGAGGGAGATCGTGGCCAGGCCGTCTCCCCCCAGGCCGGGGCCTACCCGAGCCCAGCCGCTCATTTCGACGTGGCCGCCTTGTGTGGAGAGGTTGGAGACGATGATCCCGTTGACGACCGGGCTGTTCTCCCCATACCGGGCGAAGACCATGCCTTCGATGATCGGCCACGAGCGCGGATCACGGAAGTAGACGGTGAGCTTGGCGACGTCGGAGCCGCCGGCCCCATGTTGTTCGAATTCCGTCCCGATTCGCGACAGGCATGACTCGGCCTCGCGTTCCACCGAGTCGGCCGGATCTGGTCTCACCGCCGCCACACACACGCTCTGGTCGCCCCGCACCGCGACTGCATCCGGCGTCAGGCGGTGGCCGGCGAACCGCTGGAGCGGCTCCACGCCCGGATCGGCCGGAGCGACCGCCCAGCCCTCCAGGTCCACCACCGACCCGAACAGGGTCGTTCCGGGAACTTCCAGGGCGGTGGACGCCGGCAGCGCGCCGCCGAATGCCTCGTTCCAGATGTCGAGCGTCTCCGGAGTGCGGTGTCCCCGGCCGCTGGTCATGTAACGCCGCACCTTGGCGATCCTCGTCTCCGGGCTCACCCGTCCAGCCAGCCTACGGAGATAGTCGAGGGAGTCTCGTGACTGGGCGTGGAATCCTCCGCTGGTTTGGCCGACGTGGCGAACGTCGGAACTCTTCAGGAAGACCAGCCGGCTCCCCGGCTTGACCTGGTATCCCAGTGTGAAGATCAGGCCGCGGGGAACGTCGTCGCGCTGCAGCGGCTCCAGCATCTCGCCGCCTGTCGGAGGTGATTCATCCACCATGTTCGCCCTTTCCTGTCCGATCGGCGCGACCATAGCCGACTTCTCGCAACCGATTGCGAACACGGCCCTAGGGCAGGTCGTACCAGCTCGCCGCCGCCGCCCCCATTACCAATTTCTTCTCGGAGCCGGTGAGGCCAGAGTCGATGGCACGGCTGATCCGCTCGACGTCGGCATTGGGAAACGGATGGTCGGTGCCGAAGAGCAGGTGCTCGGCCCCGACCAGAGACGCAGCCATCCGGACGGCGTCCGCTTCGTAGAGGGCCGCATCCAAGAGGAGGCGGCGGGCGGACTCCCTGAGCCGCCCCTCCTTCGTTCCAGCATGGCTGCCTTCCAGTCGGCCGATGAGGTAGGGCAGTGCTCCGCCGCCGTGAACCGCGAGTACCCGTAGGTGAGGATGACGCTCCAGGACCTCGCCGAGAAGGAGCCTCGCCATGGCCATCGTGGTCTGGAACGGGAAGCCGATGCCCGCCGACAGAGCGATGCCGTAGCCGGCCAGGTCCGCCGGCAGGTCAACGATCATCGGATGGATCATCACCGGCACCCGGGTGTCGTTCAGCGCCTTCCAAACCGGGTCGAGTGCCGCATCATCAAGAAGGAGTTGTCCGATCTTGGTGCTGGCGATCACTCCCCGCAGTCCGGGTCGTCGGGCGACGTCCACAACGACTTCTGCCACCAGATGAGGCTCTACCGGTGGCAAGACCCCCATCCCGAAGATGCGTCCTGCCGTCTCCCGAGACAGCGACGCCATACGGGCGTTCGCCTCCCGTGCCATGTCAAACGCCTCATCCGGGTCGAACACCTCCAGCCACGGATTGCCCAAAGAGACGATGGAACGGTCGATCCCGTGGCGGTCCATGAACGCCAGCTTGGCCCCGACCGACGTGTACTCGTCGGTCAGGAGCGGACCCGACACCTTTCCTTCCCCCGTGGTGAAAAGGAGGAACCGATCCGCGCCGTCTTCGACGGCCACCCGCGGCACATCGCTTCGTTGGCGGAACCAGTCGACGAACCAGGGCGGGTAGAGGTGCGAGTGGATGTCGACGATCACCCTGGATTGTCACCTGACGAGGGCGATGCCGTCGGCGACCACCCGGCATTCCGGCACGACGAGACCGCCGGTGCCGGTGAGAGTCACGGCCGGGGGGCTCTCGCCGAGACGCTCCCCCAGCAGGCGGCGCATCGCCAGGAAATCCGCCGGGCGGCCGTCTACGAACGTCCACAGCTTGACGAGCCGATCGAGAGATGACCCGCCGGCCTCCAGCAGGCCGGCCAGGTCGTCGAGCAGGTAGCGTCCCTGACGCCTGACCGCCGTCTCGTAGCGAGGGAAATTGGGGTCGATTCGCGCCTCGGGGGCGACTCCGGTCTTGTAGTCCGTCGCCATCCGAGCACCGAAGAACAACCAGTCACCCGCCCGGATCGCCGGGGATTCGGCCAGAGGCGAATCTGCCGTGCCCGGCAAGCCGACTGTCTCCCGGCTCAGGCCGGAGTCGGCGGCGAGGGCGATGACGTCGACCTCGACGATGCAGCCAGGGTTGACGAGGCCGCCTTCGACGACCGTTCGCACCGGAGGATCGGTGGGAAAGTAGGAACGCCACACCTCCTCGAAGCCCCAGAAATCGGATATGTCGGTGAGTATGACCTGAGCCTTCACGACCGAGCCGAGCGACGAGCCGGCACCCTCCAACAGGCGAGAGATGGTGTCCAGCACGAAACTGGTCTGCGCCTTGATCGGAGAGCCGAAATAGGGCAGGGCCGGGTCGACCCGGGCCTCGGGAGCCACCCCGGTCAGGAAATCCGAGGCAAGCACCCCGGCGAGGAACACAAAGGGCGGGGCACTCACCGCTTGGGAGTACGGTCCTAGCGGCTGGGGCACGCCTTCAACCTCGACCGCCTCGGGGCGGCTCTCGCCGGTTACGGCGATCGCGTTCACCAGGACCTCGGCGTCGGGGTGGGAGAGGGAACCCTCGACCGCTGTGCTGGGGGGAAGCGGCGGCGTGAAGGCCCGGGTGCGGGCGGCAAGGTGAGCCGGAAAGTCGTCGAGGTCGCGATGGAACGTCTGCAGCTTGGCGACCTGGGCCAGCGACGACCCGGCCTCTTCGAGCGTAGCTTCGATTGTCTCGAAGATGGCCGCCGTCTGATCCTCGGACCTGAACCGCATCGGGTCCTGGCCGGGATCGGGGGCGATATGACCGGATAGAAAGACGAAGTCCCCGGCTCCCACGGCCGGCACGCCGGCGAGGAGCGGATCGGGCGGGCCGATTGGTGCGCGATTCATGCTGCTCGTTCCATGGTCGGTGGGAGGGTAACGGCCGGTTTCTGGCCAAGGTGATGCAAACACGAACGCCAAGCGGCTGTGGGAGGCGATGACGGCGATCGGCCGAACCGGACCCCAACGGTCGGGGGCTGCTGTCGACCGCGATCCGGTCTCGTTCCGATCGGGCCGCTGAGCCGCTCGAACGTCTGTCCTCACCTCCACACCCCGTCCTATGCTCCGGGCGCAACCATAAGGAGGAACGATGGCACTGGCGATCGAGGACTGGCTGGAGGCGTACCGCAAGGCGTGGGAGGAGGCCGATTCCGACGCAGCCGCCGCCTTGTTCACCGAGGACGCCGAGTACCGGTCCAACATCTACGAGGAACCCCATCGAGGACGCGACGGGATACATGGATACTGGACTGAGGTGACCGCCGCCCAGACCGACGCCCAGGTAGTGATCGGCACTCCATTCGTGGGCGGTGACCGGGTGGCGGCCGAATTCTGGACCCGTATGGCAGTGGAGGGCAATCCCGTCACCCTTGCCGGATGCCTTCTCCTCGAATTCGACGACAACGGGCTGTGCCGTCGTCTGCGCGAGTACTACGAGTTTGCCGAAGGGACCATGGACCCGCCGGCTGTCTGGGGATCGTGATGCCCGTCGTAGTCGGGGAAGACATCGAGCGCTACCAGAGGGCCCTTCTCGACCGCCACGACGAAGAGGTGCTGGTGGCGATGGAAGCGGTTGCCGCCGAGCGCAACTTTCCGATCGTGGGGCGGGCGGTGGGCGTGACACTCGAAATTCTCGCCCGGGCAATCGGCGCTCGGCGTGTGTTCGAGCTGGGATCCGGGTTCGGTTACTCGGCCTACTGGTTCGCCCGGGCGGTCGGAGCCGGCGGGGTCGTCTTTTGCACCGACGGGGACCCGGCCAACCGGGACGCGGCGGCGGACAACCTCACGGCGGCCGGGCTGTGGAATCGGGTCGACTTCCGGGTCTCGGATGCCGTCACCTCGCTGCGGGCCACCGAGGGCGAGTTCGACATCGTCTACAACGACGTCGACAAGCAGGGATACCCGGAGGCTTGGCGGGCTGCGCGGGATCGGGTGAGGATCGGCGGTTTCTACATATGTGACAACGTGCTGTGGTCGGGCTACGTCGCCACCGAGCCACCCGCTGACCGCCCTGGGATGGAGGGTCGCGGCTGGACCGAGGCGATCCTCGAGCACAACCAGGCCGTGTCCGACGATCCGGATTTCCTGTCCGTGATCATCCCCACCCGCGACGGAGTCATGGTGGCGCTCCGTATCAGCTGAAATCTTCTCACCCCGGTGGCGCGAACCCCTCCAAGGGGAGAGCGACGGCGAGAGATCATCCACTGATCCCGAGGACCGGGTCCACAGTCATGCCGGAGCGAGCTTGCCCCCGGCTCTCAATCGGATGTCGTGAGCGGACTCCTCCGCCTGGGCGACGATCCGCCGGGCGTCGTGGGTGACCAGGTCGCCGCCCCGCTTGAGGAAGCGGCCGTCGATCATGACCGAGTCGACGTTGGCCGGAGTGACCGAGCGGACGATCGTCGACTCGACGTCGACTACCGGCGCCACGTTGAGATCATGGGCGCGGATCAGGATCAGATCCGCCCGCTTCCCCGGTGTCAAGGAACCGGTGACGTTTTCGAGGCCCAGAGCCCGGGCGCCGTTGATGGTCGCCATCTCGATGCACTGACGGAATGTGATGGGTTCGATTCCCTCGGTGTCGGTTCCCTCCCACGGGATGGCCATGTTCCACGCCACGCTCATCGCCTCGAAGAGATTGACGGGTGCGATCGAGGTGGCATCGATCGAAAGCGAGACATTTACGCCGGCGTCCCGGAACCGCAGCAGCGCCGTGCGCGGATCGCCCGCCTCGCCGAGTCGCATCTCGGAGTGGACTGTGAAGCTGAGCGGCGACCCGCCCCGGGCCATCGCCTCCATGTCGGCCGGTCGCGCCGCCAGGAAATGGCAGATCAGGAAGGCCGGACCGAGATATCCCTGGCTCTCCAGTTGGACAGCGTCGACCTTCGTAGAGCCGCCCTGCATGGTGTGGATCGACACGGGCAGGTCCCGTTCTCGCGCCTGGGCCATCTCACGATGGAACACATGGTCATCGCCCAGGTCCGGTCCTCGCAGGTTGACCCCCAAGTCGACCAGGCCTTCGAGTTCGGAACTTCGAGCGAACCACTCCGAGGCGACGCGGTCGATGTCCGTGAAGTCGAGCGCCTCGTCCTCGGGAAGCATGTCTCGGTGCCCGTACGAGTAGCGGGCCCGCACCATCGAGTCGCGATGGGCACGCAGCTCGGCATCAGCGTGGTCGGGGGTGCGTGTGTTGTGCGACCAGTTGTGGATGGTGGTGATGCCGGCGTTGAGCGCCTCCACCGCCCCGAGGAGCACGCTGCGATAGAAGTCCTCCGGCTGATAGTGGGCCGACGTTGCCCATTTGGCGGGGAAATACTCGTAGCCCTCGGAAATGAAGTTGCGTCCGAGCGAGCTCCACATGTGGAAATGCGACTCGATCAGCCCGGGCATGATGAGCATCCCGGTGGCGTCGATCCGCTCGGCGCCACCGGGGTCGAGGTCGGTACCGACGTCGAGGATCTCGCCGGCGCGTACCCTCACCTGGCCTTCCGGAAGGATGCCGACGTCGGGGTCGACCGACACCACCACTCCGCCTTCGATCAGATAGTCGCCGCGGTCGGGACGTTCAGGCATGGTTCCTCCAGTTCTCGCGATCTGATGTCGGCCTCTAGAGGCCGACGAGTTCGTTCATGAGCGCCGGGTCTTCACGCAGATGCGCCGGATCGCCCTCCCAGCCGATCTCGCCGCTCTCGCCGATGACGGCCACCCGGTCGGCCACATCGACCGCCAGGTCGACGTTCTGCTCGGCGAGCAGCACCGTCTGACCGTCCTCCTTCAGCAGGAGTAGGCAGTCGCGCACCATGTCCCTGACCGTCGGAGCCAGCCCCTCGGAGGGTTCATCCATCAGGACCACCACGGGGTTGGTCATGAGGGCCCGTCCGATGGCCAGCATCTGCTGCTCTCCTCCGGAAAGGACTCCGCCCCGCTGGTTGCTGCGCTCTTCCAGCCGGGGGAACAACCCGTAGACCCGCTCGAGGTCCCAACCCCCTTCGTTCCGACGGAAACCGATCATCAGGTTCTCCTCCACGGTCAGACTGCCGAAGACCCGCCTTCCCTGCGGTACGAGCGCCAGACCACGGCGAGCGATGGCGTGGTTGGAGAGGCGGAGGATCTCCTCGCCTTTCAACCGGACCGACCCGGCGGTGACCGCAGGAGGGTGGAGGCCGCTGATCGAGCGCATCAGCGTCGTCTTGCCCATCCCGTTGCGTCCAAGGAGGGCGACCACTTGCCGTTCGGGCAGCCGCAAGTCGACGCCCCGCAGGACGGTCGCCTTCCCGTAAGCGGCGTGCAGGCCCGACACCTCGAGGGTCATCCGGCCCGTCCGAGATAAACGGCCTGCACCGCCGGATCCGAGCGCACCTCGGCGGGCCGTCCGAGGGCGATAGGCCGCCCGTTGTCGAGGCACAGGACCCGGTCGGAGAGACTCATGGCGAACGACATGTCGTGTTCGATGAGCAAGAACGGCAGCTCCCGGGGCAGGTTCTCCAGCGCCCCTCGAAGGAGTGACCGCTCCGCCGCCGACAGGCCGGCGGCCGGCTCGTCAAGCAGGAGGAAATTTGGTTCGGTGGCGAGGGCAACGCCGATCTCGAGCTGGCGCTGCTCGCCATGGGAGAGGTCGCCGGCCGGGTCGTTGGCTCGGCCGGCGAGGCCGCCCCGTT
>DATABS010000017.1:0-7089 GCA_036259475.1 Acidimicrobiia bacterium
GAGGACACGACCACCACCGGTGCTGACGGCGCCCCCGCCACGACAGGTGACGGTGGCACCACCGAGCCCCCGACGGACGGCACCACCGATACGACCGAGCCGGCGGTTCTGCCTCAGGAAGAGGGTGGGACGCTGGCGGCGGTGCGCGATCGGGGTGCGCTCAACTGCGGTGTCAATGACGCCGTCCCCGGATTCGGCTTCGTCGACGCCGACGGAAACTTCTCCGGCTTCGACATCGACTATTGCCGGGCGGTGGCCGCCGCCGTGCTGGGCGATCCGGAAGCGGTGGAGTTCATCCCGCTCACGGCGCAGCAGCGGTTCACCGCGCTGCAGTCGGGCGAAATCGACGCCCTCATCCGCAACACGACCTGGACCTCGAGCCGTGACGGGACGGAAGGCGCCACCTTCCTCACCACGACGTTCTATGACGGCCAGGGCATGATGGTGCGCGCCGACAGCGGTATCACCGATATCGAAGGGCTGGAGAACGCCGCCATCTGCGTGCTCAGCGGCACGACCACCGAGCTCAACCTCGCCACCCGGTTCGCCGACATCCCCTACGAGCCGCTCACCTTCGAGGACAACGAGACGCTCCAGGAGGCCTTCCTGGCCGGCCAGTGCGAAGGCTGGACGTCCGACAAGTCCCAGCTTGCCGGTGTGCGCTCGGCCTGGCCCGAGGCCGAGGGCGGTCCCGAGGGACTGGTGATCCTCGATGAGACCTTCTCCAAGGAACCGCTGGGACCGGCTGTCTCCGACGGGGACTCCGAGTGGGCGCAGGTGGTTGACTGGGTCGTGATCGCCACCATCCTCGCCGAGGAGCTCGGCATCGACTCGACGAACGTGGACTCGTTCGCCGACACCGACAACGCCGAGATCCGCCGCCTCCTGGGCCTCGAGATCGAGGACGACGAAGGCAACGTCACAACGTTCGAATCCGGCCTCGGGCTGGACACGGGCTGGGCTTCGACGGTGATTTCGTCGGTAGGCAACTATGGGGAGATCTACGACCGCAACGTCGGACCGGACACGGCCCTCGGCCTCGAGCGCGGCCTCAACGCCCTCTGGACCGAAGGCGGCCTCATGTACGGACCACCTTTCCGTTGATCTGAACCGAGGGGGTGGCCGCCCGGCCGCCCCCTCGTCCGTCCCCATTGACCGCTACCGCCGCCCCCCGGACTGCCCGACCGCCGTTCTGGCGCGATCTGAGAGTTCTGCGTGTCGTGATCCAGGTGGTGGCCCTGGCGGCGATCGTCGGTGTCCTGTACGTGTTGTGGTTCAACCTGATCAACAACCTCAAGCGCCAGGGCATCACGACGAACTTCGCTTTCCTGGATGACCCGATCGGCGTCAACATCGCCGGGAGCGACATTAGTTCGGGTGCCTCGATCCAGAGGGGCCTCCTCAACGGCATCAAGAACACGTTCGCCCTGGTCGTATTCGGCCTCCCCATTCTGACGGTCGTCGGCGTCCTGGTCGGCATCGCCCGACTCTCCACCAACTGGCTCGTCGCCAAGGCGGCCACCCTCTACGTGGAAACCCTGCGAAACATCCCGCCGCTGCTCGTCATCTTCATCGCTTTCTATGTGCTGGTGTTGCCGCTGCCGCCGCCGAACCAGGCCGCCACTCCGCTGGGGCTCTTCGTCATCAGCAACCTGCGGATCTCGGTGCCCTGGTTCGAAACCGTCGAGCAGACCAGCTTCACCTGGTTCCTGGTGGCGGCGGCCGTCGTAGCCGTGGCGATCATGTGGTGGCGGAGCCGGCTCTACGACCAGACCGGCCAACCTCATCACCGGATCCTCTGGGGCGCCGGTGCGTTCGTTGCGATCGCCGGCGGTGCCTGGCTGCTACTGGGCCGGCCGGTGCGAATCAGCGTCCCGACCGTCGAAGGGCGCGTCGTCACGGGTGGACTGGGTGGCCTCGGATCCTATTTCGCGATGCTCATCGCCCTGTCGCTCTACACCGCCAGCCATGTGGCCGAAATCGTCCGCGGCTCGATCCAGGCGGTTCCCAAAGGCCAGACGGAGGCAGCCAACGCCCTGGCGTTGTCAGGATTCCAGCGCCTCCGCCACGTCATCCTGCCCCAGGCGATGAGAATCGCCATCCCGCCGATCATCAACCAGTATCTGAACTACACGAAGAACACGTCACTGGCGATCGCCATCGGCTACGCCGAGGTGACATTGATCGCCTTTCAGGCGATCGGGAACGGGAACCCGGCGCCTCAGCTCATCTTGCTGCTCATGGCCGCCTACCTGGCCTTCTCGCTGACGATCTCGCTCATCCTCAACCTGTTCAACCGGCGGCTGAGGTACGTGGGTCGATGACGCTCGACGACACTCGGCCAGCCGAACTGCTGGGCCCCGCGCCGGAGCCACCTCCCGAAGAGGACCTGAGTCCCTCTGAGTGGGTCAGGATCCGGCTCTTTGCCACCTGGTATGACACTCTTTTCACCCTGCTCTTCGGCGCCGGATTCGTCTGGGCGGCGCGGGCGTTGATCCGTTATCTGATTTCGGCCGACTTCACGATCCTGCGGGTCAACCTGGCGCTGCTCATGGTGGGACGCTTTCCGCGGGACCAGCTGTGGCGGCCGGCGGTGGCCCTCATCTTGACCGGGTTGCTCCTGGGGTTGCTGGCGGGCGCCGCCATCGGCTCGGCCCGGGACCGGGCCGCCGAGGCCGGAGAGGAGTTCTCATGGGACGGTTGGTTGGCCGTGGTGCGGCGCTTTTGGCCCATCCTCGCCTTCATCGTGCTCACCCTGAGCTTCACGCAGACGGTCAGTCCCTGGCTGGTGGCAGCGGCCACACTGGCTGCGGGGGCTTTCGGACACTGGATGGGCCGGACGATTCCAGCGGGCGTCCGCCGCTACAGCTGGCTCATCGCCATCGCCCTCCTCGTTGCGGCTTTCCTGGTCCTCATCACCGGAGGAGTCGGTTGGGAGGACTGGGGGGGCCTCCAGCTCAACATCTTCCTCACGGTAGCCGGGATCGCGCTCGCCTTCCCGCTCGGCCTGCTTCTCGCTCTCGGGCGTCGCTCATCCCTTCCCGCACTGCAGGGCGCCTCGGTCACCTATATCGAATTCATTCGCGGGGTTCCCCTGATCACGCTGCTACTCCTGGGAGCGTACGCGCTGGGATTCATGCTTCCCGACTCGCTGCAGCCCAGCCGAACGACCCGGATCCTCATCGCCATCGCCCTCTTCGAGGCGGCCTACATCGCCGAAGTCGTCCGGGGCGGCTTCAACGCCGTCCCGCCCGGTCAAGTCGAGGCATCCCAAGCACTGGGGATGCCCCCGTGGAAGACCACCCGCCTCATCGTCCTCCCCCAGGCGCTCCGGGCGACCATTCCGGCCATGGTCGGCCAGTTCATCAGCCTGTACAAGGACACGACGCTCGTCATCGTCGTCGCTCTGCTCGACATCCTGGCGGCGGCCCAGGCCTCGACTTCCCAGCCCGATTTTCTCGCCCAGGGCCTCCACCGCGTTACGTTGCCGTTCGTCGGTCTGGCTTTCTGGGTGGGTTCGTACACGATGTCTAGAGAGGCGCGCAGGTTGGAAAAGCGTCTGGGAGTAGGTGAACGATGACTAACACGAGCGTCTTCTCCGACGCCACCCGGGTCAAAGGTGAGCCGATCATCTACCTGGAGGGGGTGGACAAGTACTTCGGCAGTTTTCAGGCCTTGAAGGACATCAACATGCGGGTCGGCCACCAGGAGGTAGTGGTCGTCATCGGTCCGTCCGGGTCGGGCAAGTCGACTCTGATCAGGTGCATCAACCGCCTCGAGAAGCACGATCGGGGCGTGATTCGCGTGGGCGGCGTGGAGATCTCCGACGACATCAGGAACATCCAGGAGATCCGCCGCGAGACGGGGATGGTGTTCCAGCAGTTCAACCTCTTCCCTCATCTCACGGTGCTCGACAACGTCACCCTGGCCCCCCGCGAGGTGCGGCACATGCCGCGCGGCGAGGCGGAGGCCCTGGCGATGCAGATGCTGGAACGGGTGAGGATCCCTGAGCAGGCGCGCAAGTACCCCGGTCAGCTCTCCGGCGGCCAGCAGCAGCGGGTGGCCATCGCTCGGGCCCTGGCGATGCAACCCCAGGTGATGCTGTTCGATGAGCCGACATCCGCCCTCGACCCGGAGATGATCAAAGAGGTGCTCGATGCGATGGTGGAGCTGGCCAAGTCGGGCATGACGATGATCGTGGTGACCCATGAGATGGGCTTCGCCCGGGCGGTGGCCGACCGGGTGGTGTTCATGTCCGACGGCCAGATCGTGGAGGTGGGGACGCCGGAGCACTTCTTCACCAATCCCCAGGAGGATCGCACCAAGCTTTTCCTGAGCCAGATCCTCTAAAGCCGCTTCTTTGGAGGCGAGCGGCGCAAACCGAACGTCCAGGTCCATTGAACGGCAGGTCGCGGATTCCTATCGGCGGTCGAGCCAGACTTCACCGCCAGTCGACGTTGCGAACTTCCATTGGCTGGGGGACACCCTTCAGGTTGACCGACCGCGGGCCGGACATAGGGAAGCTGTCCGGGCCGACGGCCTCAACCACGTCGGCGGAGACGACTATGTCGTCTCGATCACCCAGTGCGCCGATCCTCGCTGCCACGTGCACGCCATGACCGGAGTAGTCACCCTGCTGTTCGAAGGCTTCGGCGGAGTGGATGCCGATGCGAACCCAGGGGGCGAACCCGTGCTCGCGACGGTGTGCTTCTAGTCGACGTTGGATGGCGACTGCACACTCCACGGCCGCCCGGGCCTCGTCAAAGGCGACGAAGAATCCGTCGCCCGTGTGCTTGACCTCCTCACCGTCGTTGTCGGCGAAAACGGTACGCAATGTTCGGTCGTGCCATCGCAATAGCTCTTCCCAGGCGTCGTCACCCATGAGACCGAGCAGATCGGTTGAGGTCACGATGTCGGTGAACATGAACGCCCTGGTGACGCGATGGCGACCATCGGGGCGGCCGAGGGACTCTTCGCCGGTGATCTCGTTCAAGCGTCGAAGCTCGGTTGTCGCACCGAGGCGTTCGAAGATGGAGCGGGCGGCGCCGAACTCCATCCGGGCGCGCTGTTCGTCTCCGGCCTCCAATCGAGCAGTGCCCAGGATGGTCCTGGTCCTGGCGTTCTCGTACGGCAGGTCGATCTCCCTCCAGAGGCGCCATGCCCGGTCCAGACTGGCCACCGCCTGCTCGAGGTGGCCCTCGTGGAGATCCACCGCTCCTCGAGCACCTGATGCGCTTGCTCGCCAGGCAGGGCTCTCGTACAGGTCCGCCACCCGTTCGAGTTCCTCGGTGGCGGTCCGGGCGGTGTCGACGTCACCCAATTCGAGGTTGATCTCCACCTGCGCCGACAGCAGTCGGGCCCGGGCGAGAATGGCCTCCGCACCGTTGGAGCTGTCGACGCCGGAGATCCGCTGGAGAGCCGTGGCGATGGCCCGGGCGGCTTCCTCTGTCTCGCCCCGTTCGAGCAGCAGCAAAGCTCGTCCCGGCTGGGGGTCCGTGCCGTTCTCATAGGCACGGATGAAGGCTTCCTCCGCTCCCTTCAGGTCTCCCATGCGCCTGCGCACCTCGCCGACCTCGTAATGGGCGAAGCCGATTCCGTCCATGAGGCGGAATCGCTCCAGCTCGGTGCATGCCTTGCGCGCTTCCTCCTCCGCCTCACTCCATGAACCATGGAGGCGTTTCAACTCGGCCCGGTGGACCTTGCAGATGCCGGGATACCCGCCGACCGAATTCGAGCGCATCCAGCGTTCCGCCTGCTCCGTCCACTCCTCGGCGCGTCGATAGTCTGCCAGGTTGCGGCAGACCGCGATCGTGTTGCAGTAGACATCACTGGCTGCCCGTAGGTCGGCTCCTTCCGACATCGCGACGGCGGTCGCCTCGTCGATGAGCACCAATCCCTCTCGCCACTCGCCGCGCTCGATCATCGCGTAGCCCTTGAAACTCAGGGCAATGGAGCGGATGGCACTGCTGGCATGCCTTTGACCGAGCTCCAACGCCTCCTCGGCGAGACGAATCGCCAAGTCCAGGTCCCCACCCGCGAACAAAGTCTGCACCATCGCGAATACCTTGAGCCAGGCGTGACCGACCGATTCCGGTTGACCTTGCAGAAGGCGCTCTATGCGGGCTACCCAACCCATGGCGATCGACATGGCGGAGCGGCGCATCGCCAGGTAGGCGAGCTGGGCTCCCACCGTCGCCGCCTCGGCGACCTGGGCGCTCCGTTCGTATTCGGCGAAGGCCCGTTCGAGGACGATCACGGCGGTGTCGGGATCGCCCGACCACCAGGTGGCGTCGGCCAGGAGAACGAGATCGTCCGGCCCGAGTCCCTCGGCCTCGTCGGCGGCGGCGAGCGCCTTCGCCGCCGCCTCCCACTCGTGGCGGCGGGCGGCCGCTCGGCCCTCCTCCAATGCTTCTGCCAAGGTCAAACTCTCAGACGTGTCGCCTCGCCGACTGTACCGTGCGGCTCGAAGCCAGGGACGGGATTGACCAGTCGTGAGGCCGCCTCCGAACCACAATGACGTCCCGTGCGTCTGGATGCGATGTCGCGTGCGCTCCTCGTACTCGTCGGCGGCCTCCTGTTGGGATTGGCCGCCTTTCTCGTCGTGGACGACGGTCGCCCGGGCGGGATCGCCGAGGCCGCCCTCAGCCCGACCACTTCCACCACGTCGACCGTCACGACTACCTCGATCACGATGCCCCCGTCGTCGACCATCATCACGACGGTACCCACGAGCACTAGCCCGGACCGCGGTTCGCTGGTCATCCACGGCGTGGGCGACGTCAACACCGACACCAGCTACATCCCGGCGCTGTCCGCCAATGGCCACGAGCATGCCTGGAGCGGCCTCGACGGCCTTTTCGCCGCCGACGACCTCACCGTCGTCAATCTGGAATGCACGCCGTCGGCCCTGGGGGAGCCCCTCCGCAAGGAATTCGTGTTCCGCTGTGACCCCGCCTCGCTGCCGGTCATGGCGGCGTCCGGAGTGGAGGTCGTCAACCTGGCCAACAACCACAGTGGCGACCACGGGAAGGCCGCCTTGCTTGACGGCCTTCAGAACGTGACCGACGCCGGCCTGGCTCCGGTGGGGGT